>NZ_JACDUT010000004.1 GCF_013761245.1 Thermaerobacillus caldiproteolyticus
TTCATTGCATGTTCGATAACAAAATTGGAAATCATGATAGTGTCCACCCCTTGGAAATGTGTTTTTTAGGTCACTGTATATGATTTCCAAGACGGATGGATTTTTTGTGTACATTTATGCATTCACTATGCGTTTTGCAACACGTTCTATTAAATAAATTCATGGTGCTGCAAAACTAGAGTAAAAACTCAAAATTACGCATGAGAATGCATAACTGCATATGTGTTAATAGGACAGCAACTATCACACAGAAAATCTTGAAAAAATTAAATTAATAACTACTGATTAATCTTATTCTGGAGATGATGAAAATGGGTAAAGTCAAAGTTTATCATTACGATGCATTCAGCAATGAACCGAATATGGGAAATCCAGCAGGTGTAGTCTTAGATGGAGACCAACTTACCGAAAAGGAAATGCAAGAAATCGCGTTAAAAGTAGGCTTTAATGAAACAGCCTTTCCTCTTAAATCGGATAAAGCCGACGTTAGAATTCGTTATTTTACACCTAGACACGAAATGAATCTATGCGGTCATGCAACAATGGCTACGATTTATGCATTAAAAACAAAAGAATTACTAAAAGAAAAAAGCGAGTTAACCATAGAAACGAAAGCAGGAATCCTGCCAATAAGAATAAATCGAAATTCGCAAAACGAAATAGAGATAACGATGAAACAAGCATCTCCACAATTTAAAGAATTTCATGGATCCATTGAAGAATTAGCCTTTTCAATAGGGCTGAAAAAAGACGATATCGAACCGAACTTACCGATTTTATACGGAAGTACAGGTGCTTGGACTCTACTAATTCCAATAAAAACCCTAATTGCTTTCAAAAGAATGAAACCAAATAATAAGCTCTTCCCAAGTATATTGAAAGAAATGCCAAGGGCTTCTGTCCACCCTTTCTGTTTAGAAACTTATGATTCAAATGCACATATGCATGCTCGACATTTTTCTTCGCCTTTCTCTGGCACGATTGAAGACCCAGTAACAGGAACTGCTTCTGGGGTAATGGGCGCATATTATGCAAAATATATCGCAGATAATAACATATTAAACCTTTTAATTGAACAAGGTCAGGAAATTGGAAGAGATGGAAGAGTAAAAGTAAGTGTGATGAAAAATAAGGATTCATATGAAGTAGAAATTACAGGTAAAGCTGTTTTTGTAAAAGAGATTGAAGTTCATATTTAGTTAGTAAGGTTTCTTGTTTCACTCCCATAGAAGAACCAAATTTTTTTGTAACTGTGGTGCTGCGAAATGCAGCATGGGAGGCTAACGGGAAGCGATAGCTGAACAAGAAAAACATGAGTAAATTATTTTAGGCTGTTCCTAATAAAGAAAAAAGGACCCAGAAACATATTTATCATTGCTTCTTGGAAAAAACTTATTTCACTAATAGGCAGGTTAGTTCAATAACGTAATCATGTAATCTTTTTTTCAATTAGAATAATAGTAATTATTATTGAGGAGTTGACGGTATGAATAAAATTCTTTTACACCTAGAAGGGGCAGCTATCTTATCGTTAAGTCTTTATTTTTACTCTTATAATCAATTTAGTTGGCTTTTGTTTTTCGTTTTGTTATTAGCTCCAGATATATCAATGCTAGGGTACTTACTCAATAATAAGGTTGGTGCAGTGCTTTATAACTTATTTCATACATATAGTTTACCAATTGGAGCTGTTATCTTAGGGGTATTGTTATCAAACGAAGTTGTTTTAGCGATAGGTTTAATATGGTCGGCCCATATTGGAATGGATAGGATGATTGGCTATGGATTAAAATATCCAACACATTTTAAAGACACGCATTTAAATCGCGTTTAAATAAACTATTCAGCTAAAGGGGACGAGGGTCTTACCCTTTGGCAAGTAGATAATAAAAAGGCCTAAGCGACCAGTGTAGTGTATTTCGGTATTCAATTGGAGTACAGTGGTTGAAATCGTTCATGATTGTAAAACCATATGTAGTTGTCAATGGCTTGATAGAGTTCTTGCTCTGTTTTATTCTGAGAAAGTGCAACATTTTTGTTTTGAGAGGCAAAAAGAAGGACTCGATGCAAGTGTTATCAAGCAGTTTTCTTTGTAAGAGTGGCTACCCATCAGGTCAAGTTTTTCTATTCGTTTGTTGTACTGCTTTGGCGTGTGTTGGGACCCTTGATCAGAATGAAGGATGGTTCCATGCACGTCTTTTTTTAGCTAATTCCTCTACAGTGTCTATCACAAGTATGATCTTATTGTTATACAGATCTTGAATAGCAGAAAGACAAAAGAAGCAGGTGCCCAATGCGATGTAGGTCATATTCTGCTACATACATACCATCTGCTCTAAATTCTCGGCTCAGCCGACTAGGGAAATAACAGACAGCTGCTTTCCGAAATAGCGCTGTTTTTTTAATCAAGGATTGCGTCTTCATTTCTTTCATAAGTCTTAGACTCGCTTGTGATGAATTTCAAAGCGAATTGCATTCTTGGATAACAATTAAAAAGAACGAGAACGGTGAAAAGCTAACATGTTACTCCTTTAAGTATATGATCTCTTTGTTGTTGTGTTTTTTCTTCCTCTCTGCACTTATGATATTTTTTGAACTATATCTTCTTTTGAGGACAACTTGGGATTCCTAATTCCTCATTCCCATCCATGAGCTCTTTGCTTGAATTTCTCAGTATAACTATGAAATTTTTGTCCTTTTTCGTGCCATAAAAACTCCTCTGCAAGTATAGTGGAACATCCAACGATTAAAAGTGGGATTTTTACACTGTCTTTTTAGAGGGGGATATCAATTAGCTGGACTTTTTCACTAAACTTTTAAATTGCTTTGCAATCTGATATACTCTATATAGTAATGATAATCATTATCAATTATAAGGTTTTTCTACGAAAATCTTGTTAAAAAAATAGCTGTATGCCATGGACAGGATACACAACGTTCTCGAAAAGCTTTTCAACGGAAGTCGAAGGGCTTATTTGCATTGAGATGATGCAGAAACAGATAAGGACGGTGAGAGCATATGATTCACCAAGAAACAGTTAAGCAGGAAGTCATTGATTTTTCGTTGGATGGCTTGTTTTTTCGACTTCGGGATATGGAATTTGTTAAAGGGGACGGCAATTGGCAGATCGAGCAGCATCTCACTGGTTCTCATGTCCTTTTCGTCGTGACAAACGGACGAGGACGATTGATGCTGGACAGTAGTGAATGCCGGTTGCGGCAGGACACTGTTTATGTGTGTGCTCCTGGAGAAACTTACGGAGCCGAAGCAGAAAATCCGGATGGGCTGAAGATGTTTCTTTTTAAGTTCGACGTGTTTCGGGTAACGGAACAAAGATATGAGCGCGTGCAAGGTATGAAAGAAGAGCATTTATTCCCGTTGAAGGGAGAAATCCAGGTTTCTCCTGCTGGACAGCTTGCTTCCTTGTGCGATGAGATTTACCGTCATTGGCATAGCGAAGACGGGCTGGAACGCTTTCGCAGTCAACTCACTTTTCAGGAATTGCTCTATTACATTATGAAAAACCGCCGCCTTCTGTCAGGGGAGTCGCGAACGGCGCTGGAGTCAGCGAAGGACTATATGGAACGTTATTTTAACGAGAATTTGACGATTGAGCAGTTGGCACGCATAGCTAAAATCAGCCCTAAGTATTTTGTGGATTTGTTTAAAAAAACGTACGGGATCAGCGCCATCGATTATTTGACCGAGCTGCGGATCAACAAGGCTAAGCAACTCATGGCGCAATCTGATGCTAAGCTGCGGGACATTGCCCATCAGGTCGGTTACCACGATGAATTTTATTTCAGTCGCAAATTCAAGAAGAAAGTGGGAGTCGCGCCTACGGTTTATATGAAAAGCCGCCGTCGTAAAATCGCAGCCTATAGATCTCCTATTACCGGCCAATTGCTTGCTCTCAAGATTATTCCCTATGCTGCGCCGCTTCATCCGAAATGGACCGCCTATTACTATAAGATGTATCGCACGGATATTTCCGTACATCTCAGCGCTTACCGCCAAAATCAACATTGGGAGTCCAACATCGAAACGCTTTTCCATGCCCGTCCAGATGTTGTGATCAGCACGGATGAGTTGGATGCCAGAGAGAAAGAGCGGCTTGAACAGATTGCCCCCATCTTTTATGTGCCGTGGATGGAGAAGAATTGGCGGGAGCAACTGCTGCTGACAGCTGAATTTTTAGGTGAAACAGGAGAAGCGGAGCATTGGCTTAAAACCTATGACCGGAAGGTGAACCTTGCAAGAGCTCGGTTAAAACGCGAGGTGAGGGACGACACTTTCCTCATTGTACGGATCTCAAAACAAAATTTATATGTTCACTGTAATCGCAGCATGTCTGAAGTATTTTATCATGATTTGCAGTTGGCTCCCGCGTATTGTTGTGATCGTTCCGTCTACGATCAGCAGATCCCGATCGAACAGTTGGTTGAAATTGATCCCGATCGACTTCTCTTGTTGGTTCGGCAAGAAGATGAAACATTGGTCTATTGGAAAACATTGCAATATTCCATACCATGGCAGGAATTGAAGGCGGTTCGGAGCAACCGAGTTTATTTGATTCCTTCGGATCCATGGGTGGAGTATTCTGCATGTGCACATGACAGGATCATCGACGAGTCATTGAAGCTTTTTTCTGGAGATTGTCCAAAATGAATTCCGGATACCGTCCATGGTCAGAAAAAAGAGCCTAGTTTATAATCATTAATGATAATCATTATCAATAGAAGAAGTTGAGAGGGGGACTTTAGACCTATTATGAAAAGGAAATGTCTTTATTTTAGTCTTATTGCTTTACTCATTCTAATATTGACAGCTTGCGGTGCGAAACAATCATCTGCACCAGACAAAGCTGCGGAAGGGAACTCGACAAGCAGCACGACAGAGCAAGAAAAGAAAGCTGATGCAAATGAAACAAGAACCATCCATTACCTTGGAAAAGATTATACGGTTCCCGCAAAAGCGGAAAGAATTGTGATCGCCGGCAGTATGGAAACGATGGAAGACGCGCTTGTTCTGGGAGTTAAACCGCTTGGCGGCATCACGGTCGGCGGCAAGTTTCCGGACATGTTCAGGGAAATTACAGGTTCCACCGTATCCATTGGAGAAAAAGCACAGCCTAATATAGAAACTATACTGAAACTGAAACCAGATGTCATCTTTGCTACTACGAAATTCCCGCCGGATGTCATCGGAAAATTGGAGAAAATCGCTCCGACCATTCCGGTTTCTCATATATCGACAAATTGGGAAGCGAATCTGCATCTTCTTGCGGAATTGACAGGTAAGCAAGACATCGCTGAGAAAGCATTGCAGAAGTATAAGGATGATGTCGCAGCGGCGAAAGCGCAGTTAGGTGATCGACTAAAAGATAAAAAAGTCGTCATAGTTCGCATCAGAGGCGGCAATATCATGATTTATCCAGAAGATGTATTTTTCAATCCTTCGCTGTACATGGATTTGGGCCTGACGGCACCACAAGAGATCAAAAACGCCAAAGCGCAGGAAATGATCTCTCTAGAAAAATTTAGTGAAATGAATCCAGATTATATCTTTGTGCAGTTCTCTGAGGACGAGAACAAGGATCAGCCTAATGCACTCAAAAACTTGCAAAACAATCCGATTTGGCAAAGCATCAATGCAGTCAAAAATAACAAAGTGTTTGTGAACGTTGTTGATCCGCTCGCGCAAGGCGGTACGGCATGGAGTAAAATCAATTTCTTGAAAGCGGCTGTGGAGAAGCTGGGCAATGAATAAAACAAGGCGGTAGCATAAATATGCGATCAAAGATTTTTTTGCCGGCTTTCATACTATGGCTCTCCCCGATTGTGATGGTGTTCATCATCATTGCATCTATTCTATATGGAGCGAAAAATATAGACTGGACGACGGTTTGGGATGCGTTTTTCCACTTTGATCCGGACAATGTGAACCATCAAATCGTGATGCATTCCCGGCTGCCAAGGGTGATCGGAGCGCTTCTAATCGGAGCGTTCCTAGCCATATCTGGGGCCATCATGCAAGGAATGACAAGAAACTATCTTGCGTCACCTTCTATTATGGGAGTTTCTGACGGATCGGTTTTTGCCATTACACTTTGTATGATTTTGGCGCCGGGAGCCTCTTCTTTGGATATGATCATGTATTCATTTGGCGGCTCGATGTTTGCCGTGGGCATCGTCTTCGGGTTAGCGTCACTCTTGCCGGATGGAATGTCTCCAGTTCGAATGGCGATCATCGGCACCATCATCGGAACGTTTCTGAGCAGTGTTTCAGCCGCCATGGCCTCCTATTTTCAAGTTTCACAAAACATCAGTTTTTGGTACAATGCCCGGCTGCACCAGATGGATCCCGGTCTGATCAAACTCGCGGTGCCTTTTGCACTGGTCGGTATCGCGATCGCGCTCTTTATTTCCAAATCGATCACGATTCTCTCATTGGGCGAGGACGTGTCCGTGAGCTTGGGACAGAGAACGATGCTGGTCAAGGCGATGGCTGTCTCCAGCGTCGTCATTTTGACCGGCATTTCCGTCGCACTGGCTGGTAATATCGGATTCGTGGGCCTGATCATTCCCCATATCACCCGGTTTTTGGTTGGTGTTGATTATCGGTGGATTATTCCTTGCACCGGCGTTCTCGGAGCCATCTTTCTGGCTCTGTCTGATATCCTCAGCAGGTTCTTGAACTATCCGTTTGAGACACCGATCGGGGTCGTCACTTCCTTGATTGGTGTGCCTTTCTTCCTCTATTTAATTTACAAGAGAGGAGGAGGGAAACATGCCTAAAAACTCGGCGGGACGCTATTGGACAGTGCTGCTTATAAGTTTCGGAATTGTGCTAGTTGCGATTTGTGTCAGTCTGACGAATGGCGTATTTGACATGACGGTCATAGACGTGCTGAAGACCCTGTTGCGAATCGATCCAGTTCCGGATCACGATTTGGTCATTTTCGACTTTCGGCTGCCTCGCATTGTGGTTGCCGCGCTCGTCGGGTTCGGTCTCGGTGTCGCGGGAGCTGCAATACAAGGGATAAGCAGAAACGGGCTAGCTGATCCCGGGATTTTGGGTATTAACGCGGGAGCGGGAGCCGCGATTGTCATTTTTATGTTTTTCTTTGAGGGGCGAATAGCGGGAAGTGGATGGCTGTCTATCTTGGCAATGCCGTTGTTCGGATGGATTGGCGGATTGGGAGCCGCCGTTCTGATTTACTTTTTTGCCTGGCGGAACGGGAGATTGGATCCCCAGCGTCTGATCTTAGTCGGGATCGCAGCAGGTTCCGGACTAGGGGCTTTATCTTTATACTTATCCCTAAAAATGAATCCGCAGGACTTCGAGATGGCGACGGTATGGCTCACAGGAAGCATTTGGAACGCCAATTGGCAATATATCGCTTCAATGTTGCCATGGCTTGCCATTTTAGTTCCTATTATCATCAGAAAATCGTATATTTTGGACCTGCTCCAATTGGGGGAAGACAGTGCGAAAAGCTTAGGAGTCTCCACGGAAAAAGAAAAAAATGTATTGCTTTTAAGCAGCATTGGCATCGTGAGCGCGTGTGTGTCCGTGTCTGGAAACATCGGATTTGTCGGCCTGATAGCTCCCCACATTGCCAAGCGTTTGGTCGGCATCCATCATCATCGGGTTATTCCTGTATGCGGAACCATCGGTATGCTTTTAGTCATCGTTTCCGATTTTATTGCCAAAACCGTCTTTTCCCCGATCGAGCTGCCTGTTGGGATTGTCATTTCTATCATTGGTATCCCTTATTTCGTGTACTTGTTGTTTAAAACCAAAGTGTAGGAAGAAAAAGGCCTTGTTCATAAGGTGAAATGGAGGATTGTTATGGAACTTAGCCAATTGTTGAGAGAACGTCGTTCGGTTCATACCTTCGAAGATCGTCCCGTATCTCCCGAACTTGTGATGGAACTACTTGAAACCGCCATTTGGGTGCCCAATCATCGTATGACGCAACCGTGGCGTTTCATTCTCACCTATGGCGAAGGACGCAGGAAGATTGCCGAGGCTGTACGGAAAATCAAAGAGAGCAAGGAACCCGACCCGAGCAAAAAGAAAGAAGTTGGACAGAAGTTTTATGACAAAATCATGTCCATTCCGATGATTTTGACTGTTCTGATGAAGGAAGATCCCAGTCTGATTGTCAGGGAAGAAGATTATGCGTCGACCAGTTGCGTGATCCACAACTTCAGTTTGTTGGCTTGGGAAAAGGGAATCGGATTGGTGTGGGAGACGTATGGGTGGTTGCATGAATCCATATTCCGTGAAACAATGGGTATCCAGCCCGGTGAAAAAGTGGTGGGCAATCTTCATATCGGCTATCCTGCCAAGATTCCGCCTGCACAGCCAAGGATTCCTGCGGCTCATTTGATCACTGTCTTCGATCAAGCTTGATGATTGGATCCGTCATGATTACTATAAGGAGAACGATATGAACGGCACATTGGTTAAGGAGTTCTTTGAAGGAAGGGAACTCTTCATCTATCTCCCTCCCTCTTATGAAACAAGTCGAGCGAAATTCCCGGTTGTTTATGTTCAGGACGGCGGAGACTTATTCGATCCTCACCAGAACAATTCCTTGGTGCGATTGGAGCGCATGTTCGCTCGCGGCGAACTTGGAGAGCTTTTACTGGTTGGCATTGAGCCGAAAAATCGATTGGATGAATATACGCCGTGGTATGCGAAAGCTTTATCCGATAAATATGCCGATTTTGGCGGACAGGGCTTCAACTATCTGTCGTTTCTTGTGGAGAAATTAAAACCTTATATTGATAGAGAATACAAGACGGACAGTCGCCGGCAGCAAACGGGAATGATCGGGGCGTCACTCGGAGGACTGATTTCCATTTATGCCGCTTATTTGTACCCCAATGTGTTTGGTAAAATCGGTTCAATATCAGGATCGTTTTGGTACGAAGGTTTCATCGATTTTATGCAATCGAAAACTATCGATTCCAGACTGAAAATTTATATGGATGTGGGAAGTATAGAGGGAATTGAGAAGCAGAACATCCAGAAAGAAATGGTTTCAAGAACGAAAGAAGCCTATACCATATTGATGAATAACGGATTGACCAGAGAAAGATTGCAGTTTGTGCTTGAAGAAGGAACACCGCATGCCCGCATATTTTTTTCAAGACGATTCCCTCGAGCGGTGAAATGGTTATATTCGAACGAAACAGTGAGTTAAATATTCTGCCTGCGATGTTGTCTGTCCGCCAACAATCATCGCGTACAAATAAATAAGATTTAGAGGAGGAATTAGCGGTGGCTCGCAAAAAAATTGAACAGGCTGCAATGATGGTCAAGGATACCGCTGGCCGTGAGGTTACAATACCGCGGACAGAACAGCGCGTGATACATTCGCACGCTGGGAACCGCGAATATCGAATCTTTGTGGCCAAACCTGATGGAGAGCCGCCTCCCTCGGGATTTCCGGTCATCTATTTGCTGGATGCCAATGCTGTATTCGGAACGATGGTGGAGGCGATGCGCGTGCAAGCATGTCGTCCCGAAAAGACGGGGGTCTTTCCAGCTGTGATCGTCGGTATCGGTTATCCGACGGAAATGCCGTTTGCTCCTGCACGCTTCTATGATTTTACGTTGCCGGTATCCGCTGCTGAACTGCCTTCCAGACCCGACGGAACCGCATGGCCGGAACTAGGAGGAGCAGAAGTTTTTTTAAAATTTATTGAAGAGGAATTGAAGCCGGAGATAGAATGCGAGTTCAAAATTGACAGCGAGAGGCAAACGCTCTTTGGTCATTCTCTTGGGGGACTTTTTGCGCTGCATGTTCTTTTCACGAAGCCGACTGCCTTCCGGACGTATATCGCAGGAAGCCCATCCATTCATTGGAACAAACGACTTCTTCTCGAAGCGGAGCAACAATTCGTGTCACGCTTGGAACGGGAAACGCTAAACGTTGAAATCTTACTGGCAGTGGGAGAGTTGGAGAAGAGTCATAAAAGCCGCATAAATGACAACGCGAAGGAGCTTGCAGAACGCTTGTCCGCCTTCGCCGACCGAGGAGTGTACGTGGAGTTCAAGGAATTTGAGGGTGAGGGCCACGTATCGGTATTGCCGGCCTTGATCAGCCGCGCTGTGCGGTTTGCATCGAGAAGGTGAAGGATCCAAAGGATGATTAAAGTGCCACGACTGACAGCAGAAGGAGGATCGCAGCAGGTGATGTGTAGCGTAATGCCCGTGATCTGAGGAGTTTTCTTATTGCGTACAAAAAACCTAATTTAAAGCAATACCCCCGCGTCATATCGGATACGGGGGGGTTGTCATATTGACACTGGTTCTTTAATATCCTGAATGTTTAAAAACCAATTGTAACAGTCAGAATAGACATTGCTATTTCTTCATATTATATTGAAATGATGTTTGAATGTATTTTGTTAATAAATATTTATTTATCGTTCTATCTATAAATTTTCTTAATCTAATGCATGTATTAGTTTAAGAATTGAAAAAATTTTCGATTTATTATAAAATGGTAAAAAACTGGGGGTATGATTAGTGAAAAAGAAAATATTGTTATTTTCCTCTATCTTTACAGTGTGTATATCAACTTATCTATATTTTAATTCTCCGAATGTTCATCAGACTATTAAAAAAGCAGATACTGATTTATATCAAACTGTTGAACGTAATAAAGAATGGGTTATTGTTTTTGACGAAGGAATCAATGAATCGTTGCTAAATAGTGATAACACCTACGTTTTAGACGAAAGAAATAACTATATTCCTGTAAAAATCCAACGCGAGAATAATGTAACGATAAAAATTCTTCCTCCTAAAGAGGGGTATAAAACGGGAAGCAATTATTATTTATTCATAAACAAGGAGTTAGACTTAAAAGACTTAGGTAAAGACACACAACAAAAAGAATATAAAATTGCCTTTAAGGTTGACAAAAATGTATAGTTTTCAATAAAAAAGAGCCTAACGACTAAAGTAAACTGTCCGTTAGTCAAATAAGAAAAGCAGGTTCTTTTGATGTTAGCATAAAAAGCGGATGCGGAGAACAGGGAGGAGGATGTATAAGCATATAG
This sequence comes from Thermaerobacillus caldiproteolyticus, assembly GCF_013761245.1. Classification (GTDB taxonomy): domain Bacteria; phylum Bacillota; class Bacilli; order Bacillales; family Anoxybacillaceae; genus Thermaerobacillus; species Thermaerobacillus caldiproteolyticus. The sequence continues at coordinate 11,086 of NZ_JACDUT010000004.1, forward strand.
AAAAAAATCGCATGTATTGCTGTTATTTTTTGTGAAGAGGAGGTTTCTCCTTATTATGGGCAGGGAAGTACATTTTGACAAAGCAGAACTTACATTAAGGCTAACAGGAATTTTGAGTTTTTTTGCCTTAAAGCGAAAAGTAAAAATACCTTATTGTACAATTAAAAGTGTATATGTAGACTATTTTGATGCTCCTCGGTGGATGCTTAGGATGCCTGGGACTTCCATATCTCCTCTAAAGATCTATGAGGGGAGCTTTAAATATGCTAATGAATGGTACTTTCTTTCTTATGAACTCAGAGAGCCTCTTGTAATTATTGAGTTGGAAGGGCACGAAAAATATAATTATGTCATATTTCAGATTAAAGATCCTATAAGTATTGCCTCAGAAATTAGAAAACGGATAAGAAATTTGGAATAAACGATTTCTAAAATGTACTCTCCCTATTTCACTTCTATGTAGGAACAGAATTTCTTGTATCATCTTTGGGGCCATGAAATGTAGCATGGGGGGTTAATGGAAGCGATCGAAGAGAAATAGAAAACGCTTGATTTTTGGAAATTACCCAAGGTCCTTACCTATGTTAAATGGTCAATGAAATGATATATTTTTTATAGTGTTATTTAAGAGTTTGTACTCTAAAACAGAATCTTATTTCTAGTTAATTATTTCAATAGAGAAAAAAGTCTTGACCGAAAATGAGATAAATTATATAATATCTATCGTCAGCACGAAAGTTCGAATCGTTTTCGGTAATCATTGATCTAAAGGTGAGAAGAAGGAAAAGAACCTTTGGTATAAAAGGTTTTTGGTAAGTGAAGGGATACACGGTTTCATAGCGGCACAAAACCGGGTTCCATCGGGGAATTTGGGGTACTATCAACAGTACCATTTTGACAGGGGAGACCTGTTTTTTATTTTCATTTTCCGTCGACATATTTCGAGCTTTTTTGCGGGTGTAGTTTAGTGGTAAAACCTCAGCCTTCCAAGCTGATGTCGTGGGTTCGATTCCCATCACCCGCTCCATGATGCATAAAATACATAGGGGGCAACGCAGTGTTTCGTTTCTAAGGGAGAACGGGGCATTGCGTTTTTTATTTTATTACAAAATGATTTGATGAAAAGCTTCTCCTCCGTGAATTTGTATAAACATGCTTTGAATAGAATTAACGAGTTTTTCGCATTGTTCTTGTTTCATAGATGGCAATAAATAGACAAATTGTATTGCGTTTTTTGTCTCTTGAGTGACGGAGGTTCTCTCTGAATCGACAATAGGGCTTCCGAACGGTCCAAGTTCGTCTTTTGTCACGAGTTTGCGGGCAAAATTGACCGTACGACCATTGATAGCGATATACTCGTCGCGATCAGTACCAATGTCGATGGAAATATTTCCTTGCAATTTGTCTAAGTCATAAATGCCGATCGGGATTTTATAATAAAGAGAGAAGAAATTGTTCACATCGGCCGCTGAATGAATCGACGGGATAAAGTTTTGCTTTTGAATGCGCCGATATAAACTTTCCGAAGATGGACGGTATCGGCTTGGATCGGTGCCAATGGCTTTAAAAGCTGCGCGCCATTCTGCTAATTCAGGAATGTCAGCAATAGGAGTGTCTTGTAAGTCAAAATAAATGGATTCCTGGAAAAGCTGCAATCTTCCTTTTAACATTTGCGGAGAGTGATCAACAACGATATTGTTGTAAATAATGACTCCCGCTTTAAACGGGGGCAGTGCTTGTTTAACCGCTGCTGAGACAACGATTTCCATTTTCTCACCTCTTTTTTCTTTAGTATAACATATATTCCGAATTTGGGCGAAAGGAGGGATAGTGATGGATGTGGCAAAATTAAAAGAAGAAATTATTGAATACAGTAAAACGATCGGCATTGATAAAATTGGATTTGCCAGTGCCGATCCATTTGTGGAGTTAAAAGAGCGTCTTCGTCAGCAACAGCAATTAGGATATCAATCTGGGTTTGAAGAGCCGGATATTGAAAAGCGCACGAATCCGTCATTACTTTTACCTGAGGCGAAGTCGATTATCGCGATTGCCTTAGCGTATCCGTCAAAAATGAAAAACGCGCCACGGAGTACAAGAACGGAAAGGCGAGGAATTTTCTGCAGAGCTTCGTGGGGACGAGATTATCATCATGTTTTGCGCGAACGGTTAACAAAATTAGAGGAATTTATTTTAAAGAAAGCTCCAGATGCAAAAGTCAAATCGATGGTTGATACAGGAGAGCTTGCTGACCGTGCTGTTGCAGAGAGGGCTGGCATCGGTTGGAGCGGAAAAAATTGCTCGATTATTACGCCTGAATTTGGCTCATATGTGTATTTAGGTGAAATGATTACGAACATTCCCTTTCCGCCGGATGAACCGATTGAAAACCGTTGCGGGACATGTACGAAATGTATTGATGCCTGTCCAACAGGAGCACTCGTACAAGGAGGCCAACTCAATGCGCAACGATGCATTGCGTTCCTTACGCAGACGAAAGGATTTTTAGCGGATGAGTTTCGCGATAAAATCGGTAATCGCCTTTACGGTTGCGATACTTGTCAAGTGGTCTGTCCTGAAAATAAAGGAAAAGATTTTCATCTTCATCCGGAAATGGAACCCGATCCAGAAATTTCAAAACCGAAATTAATCCCGCTTCTTCACATTAGCAATCGCGAATTTAAAGAAAAATTCGGTTCCATTGCTGGGGCCTGGCGCGGGAAAAAGCCGATTCAGCGCAATGCGATTTTAGCGTTAGCACATTATAAGGATAAAACGGCGATTCCTGATTTATTACAGCTGCTAAAAGAGGATAGCCGGCCAGTGATTAGAGGAACGGCTGCGTGGGCGTTAGGGAAAATCGGAGATCTACGTGCGCTCCCTGCTTTGGAAAAAGCAAAAGAAACGGAGGAAGACGAAGACGTTCGCAATGAAATTGAGAAAGCATTGCAGATGTTGAAATAATAAGGAAAAAATTGCTTGTCGCTCACATAACGTAGTAACAAAAAGAAAGTGGTGGGCGACGTGAAACAGCGATTACAGGATTTACTAGCGAAGCGTGCGCAATGTTTTGTGTCAGGAAGCAAAAACGAAGATATGCTTCATCTGTATGATCCGGCGATGGAGAGAAAACATCGCCTAATGGAAAAGCGGGAGGCAGAAATCGTTCGATGTGCGATAAAAGGGCAAGTCGTTCGCAAATACGAACTCGAGGAGCATGCGGATATTGAATATCTTGTCCATTATCAGTTTTTAATTAAACAAAATAGATGGATGTATATAGAGGAACAAGTGGAAGAAAGACGAGCTCGGTTTCAATCTGGGGAGCTTGTTAAGGATGAAAGGGTAACGGCTTTTGAAACGATGGAGCCAAAACAGCAAATTGAGTTGGAACGATCCGTTAGAGAGAAAATTTCTTACGAATATGATCGAATCAAAGCGGTACGCTATGCAGAAACATGGTGGAATAGCTATAATCCGGCATTTAAAACATTTAAAGTTGATTGTACGAACTTTGTTTCGCAATGTTTATACGCTGGCGGCATACCGATGACGGGATACCCGAATCGGGCAAAAGGTTGGTGGATGAAAAATCATAATTGGAGTTATAGTTGGGCCGTTGCCCATTCATTTCGTTGGTATTTAAGCAGTGCGCGAGTTGGATTGCAGGCGGTAGAGGTATCATCGCCGGAGCAATTAATACGGGGAGACGTAATTTGTTATGATTTTGAAGGAGACGGGCGCTTCAATCATACGACGATCGTGGTCGCCAAAGACCAACAAGGAATGCCTTTAGTAAACGCGCATACGACAAACAGCCGAATGCGCTACTGGTCATATGAAGATTCGACCGCTTATACACCCAATATTCAGTATAAGTTTTTTCATATTATTGACAAGTAATAGTATAGTATAATAAGACGAAGAACATCAATTTGAGGTGAATCACTGTGGCGTTACACGTAGTATTATATCAACCAGAAATTCCAGCGAATACAGGAAATATTGCACGCACGTGCGCAGCGACTGACACGGTGTTACATTTAATCCGACCGCTTGGCTTTTCTACCGATGATAAAATGCTAAAGCGCGCTGGACTCGATTATTGGCAATATGTCAATATCTTTTATTATGATTCATTGCAGGAGCTATTTGATCAATATAAAGAAGGGGAATTTTATTTTATTACGAAGTTTGGGAAAAAGTATTATGATGCCTTTGATTTTAGCGATACACAAAAAGATTACTTCTTTGTGTTCGGTCGCGAAACGAGCGGACTTCCAAAAGAGTTAATTGAAACAAATATGGAGCGCTGCTTGCGCATTCCGATGAACGATAAAGTGCGTTCCCTTAATTTATCGAACACAGCGGCGATTTTAGTGTATGAAGCGTTACGACAACAACGATTCAATGGGTTATTTTAATAAAAAACGACCTTCTATACGGAGGTCGTTTTTTATTGATTAATTTTTCACACCAGGTTTGTCATTGTAGCCAGCTGTAAAAATGGCGGTTAAAAAGGCAACGATTACACCTAATACCAGCAACGTTCTCACGGCGGTTCCTCCTTCATCAAATAGTCATCTCGTCTTTTTATTATAGCCTATGTGACAAGCAATGTGAATGACGAGTCTAAAGCGAAGGTGATGGGGCAAATTTTTATTTCGAGACGAATCATAACGGACATCCTCGCATACATTGTAATAATCCTGCTGTTAGACATCAAGGATAAGGAGGTCCTTTATGGATATTTTAAAGAAGATCGCGAAATATCGAGAAGAAGAAGAACGATTGAAATGGGAAGGAACCTTCGCGGAGTATTTAGAGATTTTGAAGGAAAAGCCGTGGGTTGCCCAATCGTCACATTCACGTGTTTATAATATGATTAAAGATGCCGGTGTCGAGGAAGTGGACGGAAGAAAACGATATACGTTTTTTAGCGGGCAATTATTTGGATTAGAAGAAGCGTTGGAAAGATTAGTGGAGGAATATTTTCACCCGGCTGCGAAACGACTTGATGTCCGCAAGCGCATTTTGTTATTGATGGGACCAGTTGGTGGCGGAAAATCGACGCTTGTAACGATGTTAAAGAGGGGATTAGAGGCCTATTCGTTAACCGATCGCGGCGCAGTTTATGCAATTAAAGGCTGCCCGATGCACGAAGATCCGCTCCACTTGATTCCGCACCATTTGCGCGATGATTTTTATAAAGAATATGGCATTCGTATTGAAGGAGATCTTTCACCGCTCAATATGATGCGACTTGAAAAAGAGTACGGTGGACGCATTGAAAATGTGATGGTCGAACGAATTTTCTTTTCCGAAAATAAGCGGGTCGGAATTGGTACGTTTAGCCCGTCAGACCCGAAATCACAAGATATTGCTGATTTGACGGGAAGCATTGATTTTGCGACGATTGCTCAATATGGCTCTGAGTCGGATCCACGGGCATATCGCTTCGATGGTGAACTCAACAAAGCAAATCGAGGGATTATGGAATTTCAGGAAATGTTAAAATGCGATGAGAAATTTTTATGGCACTTGCTTTCATTAACACAAGAAGGGAATTTCAAAGCAGGCCGATTCGCTTTGATTAGCGCTGATGAATTAATTGTCGCTCATACGAACGAAACGGAGTACCGTTCATTCATTTCTAATAAAAAGAACGAAGCGCTCCATTCCAGAATTATCGTCATGCCGATTCCATATAACTTAAAAGTTTCCGAAGAAGAGAGAATTTATGAAAAAATGATTAGGGAAAGCGATGTCGCCGATGTGCATATTGCCCCACATACGCTCCGGGTCGCAGCGATGTTTACGATTTTAACTCGGCTGAAAGAATCGAAACGTCCGGATATTGATTTAATTAAGAAAATGCGCTTGTATGACGGGGAAGCCGTCGAAGGATTTAACGAAGTAGATGTAGAGGAATTGAAAAAAGAACATACTGATGAAGGGATGAGCGGGATTGATCCTCGCTACGTCATTAACCGTATTTCTTCGTGCATTATTCGGAAAGGCATTCCGTCTATTAATGCGTTAGATGTACTGCGTTCGTTGAAAGAAGGACTTGATCAGCACCCGTCCATTTCGAAGGAAGACCGTGAACGGTATTTAAACTTCATTTCCCTTGCGCGGAAAGAATATGATGAAATTGCGAAAAAAGAAGTACAAAAAGCGTTTGTCTATTCATATGAAGAATCGGCGAAAACGCTTATGGACAATTACTTAGACAATGTTGAAGCGTATTGCAATAAAACAAAATTGCGCGATCCGCTTACAGGCGAAGAAATGAATCCAGATGAAAAGCTAATGCGTTCAATCGAAGAGCAAATCGGCATTTCCGAAAACGCGAAAAAAGCGTTCCGCGAAGAGATTTTAATTCGTATCTCCGCCTATGCGCGAAAAGGACAACGATTCGATTATAATTCTCATGAACGATTGCGGGAAGCGATTCAAAAGAAATTGTTCGCTGATTTAAAAGACATCGTCAAAATTACAACGTCCAGCAAAACACCAGATGAGCAACAATTAAAGAAAATTAACGAAGTGGTAGCGCGGCTGATTGATGAATACGGCTATAATTCTACGTCGGCCAACGAATTGCTTCGCTATGTAGGAAGCCTATTAAACCGCTAGCATGCCTCAATATCGGGCATGCTTTTTTACTCACATGAAATGATTTTTGGCTTGTCCGACCAAAAGTTAGGATGTAATTTTCGTAATAATTTGTCAATTATTTCGCTTCCATGCATAGGATATAAAGTAAACAACCGTTATGTATTGATTGGATTTTTTCAGACGCCAAGATAAGTATATGCCTCAATATGAAAAAATGTGAAAAATTTTTAGGAGGGGGAAACGACGATGAGTGGAAATTTTGTTGTATCAAAAGAAGATTGGTCCCTCCACCGGAAAGGACATGATGACCAACAACGGCATCAAGAAAAAGTAAAAGAAGCGATCAAAAATAACTTAGCGGATTTAATTACAGAAGAAAGCATCATTATGTCAAACGGTCGTGATGTCATCAAAATTCCGATTCGCTCTTTGGATGAATATAAAATTCGTTATAACTATGATAAAAATAAACATATCGGTCAAGGAAACGGAGATAGTCAAGTTGGCGATATCGTTGCACAGGATGGTTCCGGAGAGGGGCAACAAGGCCAAGGAAAAGGGCAGGGAGCTGGTGACCAAGCGGGACACGATTATTACGAAGCGGAAGTATCGCTAATGGAACTGGAAGAAGCATTGTTTAGCCAGTTAGCATTGCCGAACTTAAAGAGAAAAGAAGCCGATCAAAACGTTGTTCAGCATATTGAATTTAACGATATTCGCCGTACAGGATTAATGGGGAATATTGATAAAAAGCGAACAATGATGGCTGCGTTTAAACGGAATGCGATGAGCGGCAATCCAAGCTTTTATCCAATTTATCCGGAAGATTTAAAATTCAAAACGTGGAACGAGGTCGTGAAACCGGAATCGAAAGCGGTTGTGCTTGCAATGATGGATACGAGTGGCTCGATGGGATTATGGGAAAAATATATGGCAAGAAGCTTTTTCTTTTGGATGACTCGCTTTTTACGCACAAAATACGAGACGGTCGAAATTGCGTTTATCGCTCACCATACGGAAGCGAAAGTAGTCACCGAAGAGGAATTTTTCACAAAAGGAGAAAGCGGTGGTACAATCTGTTCTTCCGCTTATCGAAAAGCACTTGAGTTAATTGAAACGCAATATTCTCCATCTCGCTACAATATCTATCCGTTCCATTTTTCTGACGGCGATAACTTAACATCCGACAATGCCCGCTGCGTCAAACTCGTCAACGAGCTCATGAAAGTATCGAACATGTTTGGTTATGGTGAAGTTAATCAGTACAACTATATATCCTATACACTAATTAGAGAGGCTTCTGCTGAAAGCAGAAGCCTTTTTTCTTAACAAATAAGTGATGAAAGTGTATAATTGAATTCAAAAAATGAAATAAATGATTGTAAATAGTATATATTATATTATTAACAAACAATATATAATAAAAATGAACGTAAGGGGTAATGAAGCATGAGATTAAAACCTTTTGTTCCTTTAATGTTACCATTAAAGGTAGAAATTGTAAATCAGATTCAATTTATTCGTGAGTTAGTGGAAGCAAATAAGAGCATCGTGGAATACCAAACAATGTTAAAAAACTCTAAACTACATCCACAGTTCTTGCTAAGACCAGTAATGCTTAAGGAAGCAGTTCAATCTACAAAAATTGAAGGTACGCAAGTTACGTTAGACGAAGTAATGGAGGTAGAGGCTCAAACCAAGAAAGCAAATAAGGATACTCAAGAGGCACTGAATTACTATAAAGCATTAATTGATGGCATGGATGCTTTAAAAAGTATTCCTATTTCTACGCGTCTTTTTAAATTAATGCATAAAATATTGTTATCGAACAATGTAAGGGGCTCCAATCGTTCGCCAGGGGAGTTTAGAAGAATCCAAAACTTTCTTGGGCCTGAAGGATGCACTATCGAGACAGCTACCTATATTCCTCCAGAACCGCAACTTGTTAATGATTATATGTCTAATTTAGAAAAGTATATAAACGATCCTCAAGATGATTACGATGAATTGATAAGGGTTGCGATTATTCATGCGCAATTTGAAACTATTCACCCATTTCTCGATGGAAACGGCAGAATAGGTAGGATCTTAATACCTCTTTATTTATACAATAAAGGTGTAATTGACTATCCAAATTTCTTTATTAGTGATGTTTTAGAAAGAGATAAGCATAAATACTATCGGTATTTAAATGACACTCGCTATAAAGGCGATTGGACACAATGGATTAAATTCTTCTTAGAATGCATTAGTATTCAGGCTAAGAAAAATGTTCGCTTAATTGAAGAGGTGAATAAACTATACGAGGAAGATTTGGCAAGGGCAAGCTCCATTATTAATAGCAGTAATATTCGTACTGTAATCGATGTAATGTTCCAAAGACCAATATTTACGTCAAAAACTTTGTCTAATCTAACTGGTTTATCAGAGGTAACTATTAGGAGATATCTAAGCAAATTGGAAGATCAAAGAATTATTTTCTCAGACGGAAGAGTTCGTTCTAAAACATATTACTACTATAACCTTCTTGATAAACTTCGATAAGAAAAAAGAACCGTTGAGAAACTTGAACTCTCAACGGTTTCATTTATATCCTAGGGTAAAGTTGAATAACAAATTGGTCTTTCTTAGTCCATTCCGGTTTACGCAAGTAAGTCGCTTTCTCAAGCGCTGATTTGAGGAGGCGGTTTTTCTTTTCAACATCATCCGTACTATGATATGCTTCTAACACTTTTTTGACGGTTGGAACATACTCGTTGATGTTCTTTTCTTTGAGCTGTTCTTTTTCTATCTCTTGTTTGAGCTGTTCGATCTCTTCTTGTGTCTGTTTGATACGCTCCACAATGTTTTGCTGCCGTTCTAGGAACACTTCGATTGTGTAAATTCCTCGTTCTAAAAAGTCATGGAGATTACTTTTTTGAATATTCAGTTCTTTCAATTCTTTTTCTTTTTTCTCAAGTGCTTTTTGTTTAAGAGGAATGACAGATTGGTTTTCTCTTTTATCTATCATTTGTTCTTGTATTTCAAACTGATCGATAAATTCAGCCAGTGACTGCAGTATCCTTTCTTCAACTAGCGGAAGTAGAGATCCTTTCTGAACACCCTTGCATCGTGGGTTAGCGCAACGAATGAGATCGTTAGGCCTGTCCGGACGAGGTTGATACCACATTGTATAGCCACAAACTGCACATTTTAACAAGCCAGCAAGCGGATTTGAAAGTGATTTGTTATTGACTGTAGAAGGTCGCCAACGACCTGTATGAGCTTTATTTGCGGCTTTCCATAGCTCTTTTGATACGAGAGGTTCATGAGCATTTTCTTTTACGTGCCAGCGCTCTGGAGGCATTTTTTTGCGTTTATATTTTCCATTTTGTTTTACATATTTTACTTTGCCCCAAATGATATGCCCCATGTAGACCTCATTTTTTATAATGGCCGTAATGCTTGAAGGAGACCAATGATCACGTTTTTTGTTCGGCGGTTTCACACCAAGTCTGTCCAATTCCGCAGCAATCGCCTGACGGCCATATCCATCGCGCATCATCTCAAAGATTTTCACCACTACCCATGCGGTTTCTGGGTCAGGATACAGCTTGAGGTTTTCATCGCGAAGATATCCGTATGGTGGCTTCTTTGAAATGGATTTTCCCTCAGCAGCGGAAGCACGACGACCGCGCTGCAAGCGTTTGGTGATGGTTTTCAACTCTTCACGAGCAACCAGAGATTTGATTCCAAAGACAAGCTCCCATGTTTCGCTTTCTGGATCATAAACTTCTGTAGGGGTGATGATTTTTGTGCCGGAGTAACGAAAAGCCCTGTCTAGGATACCTTGGTCTAACATATCCCCGCGTCCAAGACGATCAATATCCATCACAAGAACAGCATCAGCAATTCCTGTCTCCACTTCACGAAGCAACTTTTGAATCTCGGGGCGCTCGGCAATTGATTCTCCAGAAACCACTTCCTCGAAGATGTCGATGATGTTGTGATTTTCTTTTCTTACAACAGCTAGCAACGTATCGCGATGACGTTGAAGAGTATCATACGATGCACCGATTTCAGCAGCCTTTTTCTCTTCCTCGATGTCTTTGCGGCTTTTTCGAAGATATATGAAAACATCTAAATTAGTCGGCCTGTACATAAAAATCACCTCTACACAAGTATATAACTCACTATATCCATATATAACAAAAAGCCATAGCCCAATATAGGCTATGGCTTGACTAATAGGCGGTTTCTAATCTGTGTTAAGCGTTCTTCGCACAACTCCGGCGTTACTTTCAACATATTAGCTATCTGTTCGATTTCTTTGTTATTATTACTCCTTAACGGAAAATAAAGACACCTAAAACTAAATATTAGTCTTCGGTGTCTTCTCATATGGTGATTTATTCTTTTCTTTTGCCTTATGAACAACCCACTCAAAGTGTTTAATTATCTCCTCAATTTCTTCCTTCCGATAGGCTTTTCTATTTCTCAATATCAAAAAAGCCCATTTGTTCGATGCTGTATTCCTTGATAAGCTGATTGATTTTTGCTAGTGCGTCTTCTTCTGCGGTTTTGGTTTCTGTTGCGTATCCATGTGGAGAGTCGGTGCGACCGAGAAGATAGTCTGCGCTAACCTCGAATAAATCAGCCAACTTACTTACTGTATCTAGTTGTCGTTGTTTAGTGACACGTTTATACGCTGTATATGTTGATCTCGCCACTCCAACAAGGTCGGTCACATATTCTTGAGTCCACTTTGAATTTTCTTTTCTCGTAAATGTTTTAATCTTTCCCCGAAGATTTGCATACTATCACCGCAATTTACCTAATTATATTTTAATTATTATAAAGTTGCTGTCAGAAACTTTTAAAGAAGAAATAAAAATGTTCCTAAAAGGATACAAAACATGTCCTCTTGTTACTTTAAGGGACATACAATGCAGCTAAAAGGCACTAAAGGTGATGATCTTAGCTGAGAACAAGGCTTAAGGAATTACGTGAAAGAAAAGAGATGACCTAAAGTCAAGTCGTTGAAAGTTATAAAATTTCAAGCAGTTACTACACTTACATTGAAAACGGATATTAAGGTTGCTAAGAAAATTGCCTCAGTTCATGGCCTTAGCTGGACAAATTTTTTTAAAGATAAATGTTCCTTTAAGGAACGTAACAAAACACAATGATCGGCACGTGAGATGAAATCAGAATGTCAGCAATTGATTCCCATGCTCCGCATAAACATGAACAAAGGGGGAATGCGGGCATGAAGGAATTCAAATACGGCAACACTATTGTTATTATTCACTCCCCGTTGGTACTGATGAGTGCTGAGGAGCGGAAAGAATGGTTCGAAAAAGAATGGGAGAAGGGGAACCCTGTCTTAAAGCAGATCGCCAAAGCAGTTCTTGATTGTTGTCGCCCCAAAGACTCAGAATAAATTCCTTTAATAATAACATAGCATTTATTTTTTTGGTAGAAGGGAGAGATAAAAAAGTGAGGTGTGGTAGAGCCGCAGATAAAGTAAAGGAAGCAAGAAAAGAGGCAAATATGACCCAACAGCAACTATCTTTTGAAATATTTGAATCCCGTAAATCCATCTCACACCAAGAAAGTGAACGATATCGAGTGCAACTGGATATCTCAAAATACTTTGCAGAAAAACATAATAATCCGTGGGGTGCACTCGAGGCAGCAGCCGAATATACCGGATGAGGACCTGTGAAGTTAGATGGAGAAGTCGGCGATCTCCACCGGATAAGTGTTTTTGCGATGAAAATGAAAGAAGAACTCACTGAAACGATTGAAAACGTGTGTATCGCGAATCACCCGCGGTCCATCAAAGTGTTTGACAGAAAATGGCTTGAAGAAGCGATTTTGCAGGCGATTGATGTGCTTGTTGCCCTTACTCAATACGTAGCAGGCATTTGCATCGATTACTGATTTTCGTGGTTTAAAATGTGACAACAGCACCGTACGAAGCTCAAAGCCAAAGGATTTATTAAACGTTGATATAAAAAGGAGGAATTTAAGTGGATCATGCAATCGAAGCTTTAAAAGGTTTTTTGTATGCAGAATTAGATGAACTGCGTGATGAATGGAAAGATGGAAAAGGCGCATATAAAAAGCTTTCGGATTGCCCGTCATACAAAACATGTAAAGCGTATGTGGATGCGATCAACACTCTTGTGAAAGCGTACTATCACTTTGAATGCGTTGCCCGATATAAATGTCCGCCTGTTAAAGAATTAGTGAGTTTTTAAATAATTGCGAGGAGGAAAACAATGAACATGTGTTTTTCTGCAAGTCGATTAATGAAAGCATCAGAGGTTCGTCAAATTTGTGAAAAAATGCGAAACCAGCTTACTTTGTTAATGACGTTAGAATTAGCAGCAAAAGAAGAACTTTACAAGCGATTTGGTCAAAAAGAAAAAGCAGCAAGCTAAACGCTCACTGCCCCTTAAGAAAGAACTATATCCCAAGCCGATTGTACCATCTTTTACTGCTATTGGGCAAGCACACAGGCCTAGTGCCTGTCGTCATGATCGGGAATGAATTTGACTCTTCCCCCTTAGCCTATCAAATCATTCCTGGTCATGCCGATGTGCACTAGTACATCAGTTTCCGGTAAAGCGCTCGTTCTTGTCATTGATGGTGTACAAGGGAAGGCAAAAGTAGCGGAAGCTGTGGAGCATGGTTTTACGATCGTTGAAACAGCAAAAGGGAAAACAGCATGCATCAAATATGAGGAAAGCGAGTTGTTTTAGGATGCGCACCGTCCAGCCCATTAGGGACGTAGAGAAAATTGCTGCGATGAAAGCACAATTGCTGAAAACAGGTCGCCGCAATTGGTTTTTGTTCGTCTTGGGAATTAACACGGGATTGAGAATCAGCGATATCCTAAAGCTCAAAGTCAAAGATGTCAAAGGAAAAAGCCGCCTCATGATTTACGAACAAAAAACAGGGAAATATAAGCAATTCAAAATAAATCGGGAGCTGCAGCAACACAGAGCAGCAAATAAAATTGGCATCTCAGAGATCGGTACCCACACTCTTCGAAAAACGTTTGGGTACCATTTTTATCAACGCACGAAGGATGTGGCGTTGCTGCAGGAGATTTTGAATCATTCATCTCCCTCGATTACGCTACGTTACATCGGTATTAACCAAGACATCATTGATAATGCTGTTGATGATTTTAGTTTATAAGGAAATAAAAGAGTAATTTAGTTAATGAAAAAGGAAGAAATTTTATATTTCTTCCTTACTCCTATTCTCCAAATTTCTAGCAATCTCTTTTAGAATTTGATTTTTCTCTTTTAATGTTTTTATTAAACTTACCGCGAACCACACACCAAATATCATCAGACCAAGATAAATAATAATCGGAATAAAAGTAAGTAACGGAAACAAGCTTACAGAAGAATTCATGTTCGACCTCCAATGTGTTTTTGGATAATTATACCACATAGTTATTAAACAGTTTTAGCAATTTTGCTTCCTTAAATATTATTTTTAGATTTCTGAGAAGGGAGCGAAATAAGTCAAATCATTTTAAAGTGCTTGAAAGCCTCTTTGAGATCATCTTGTTTATCCGGAGGACATGGATTTGTTCTTGAATTTGGAGAAAATCGATTAGGTAAAATCTTAGGATTAAGTCTACAAATTTCTTTCATATGTGCAATTCAACAAGTTTTAAGGGTATAACCATGTTTTTGCTTTATATATTCTTGGATTTCTTTGTTATTACCATATTTCTGTTTATTAGGTAATTTTCGGTTTACAAAAATCATAAAGCGTATCTGTCACACCTCGAAGTTTGTCGAAGATGAAACAAGAAAAGGAGAGCACGTCACAGTAAGAAGTGAACGGCTCTCCTTTCTAATTGTATATAATTAGAACTGGGAAAATACTTGCTCGACACTGCTATTATGTTGCTCTTTCACAGAAGGAACAGGTAGAAATGTTGAGGAAGGTGTAAGGTTAAAACCTTGATTCGTTTTTATTTATAGACAATGTGTTGATTTTGATTGAGCCTTTAACGCAGCTTTTTTCATTTTCTATTCGAAAGTTTTTCTCTAGATAATGCCAATTTTAATTCGAAAAAAGAAACAAAATGACAGGTGAGTTCCAAAAAAGTACTTCTATAAAGAAGTGCGTAATACATAAAATTTATTTAAATATGGAATTAATTGTTTTAAACAGGACTTGACTATGAAATCCTTAGCTCCTATTTGAAGAGAATCAATAATTAAGCTTTTTTGCCTCATTGCTGAACAAATTATTCCTTTTGATTTTTGATCAAATGTTAAAATATCTTTTAAAGCATCTAATCCATTCATAATAGGCATAGTTAAGTCAAGTATAGCAATGTTCTTTGTAAAGAGACACAGCATTACTACCATCAGAAGTCTCAGAGACAACTTGGTAACTATTATCGGTTAGGAGATTCTTTAATAAATTTCTCATAAACATTGAATCGTCAGCAATTAATGCAGTTTTAAACAATTTAAATCACCTTTTGCTAAATAACAATAGCTAAAAATTCATAAATAATTGAGATAACGAGAAAAAAGAGCATTCCTTCTGAATGGGTTTTTGGATCATTCGAACAATATTTAATTAGTTCCGAAATCGTTTCAGGCTTAGGAAAATCTTTAATCTTGTAAAAACCTTAGAACAATTGCTAATAACAAGGTGATTAAAAAAGTTAAAAAAGGCTTCAATTCAATAAAATAATCAAGTGCATTACTCATTGAGGACATCTCCTTTGTGATATATTAAACATTTTTATGTATATATCGACATTATTTTGTATCGACATTATTTTTTATAATTTGAGTTTTTTCGGAAAATATCCAAAAAATATTTACAAGAATTTTGCCGATTAGTGTGAGTGAAAGTCGAAAAATGTAAATACAGAGGGGAGGATTCTTATGAATCAGCTACAACAAGTTTTTACTATTGCATATATGATAAATTTTTACATCAGCGGTCTTCTTAGTTTATATGGTAATAAAACTGAATGTATCCAAGATCAAGAGCGTGAGGACACTGATTGTACAGAGGTAGCATGGCCATCTCTGTATGATTGGTGTCCTCTTTTGTTTTTACTAAAACGAGATAGAGGAATGTGCATGAGGACCATCCAGCAGCAACTTCAAAAATAGATGCAAGAAAACAAGATAATGCACTGGACAGATAAGCATAAAAAAGAGCAGAAGCAAAAACGCCCGGAAGAACGGTTTACAGAATGCGAATTAAAAGAGTTGATGGGTGTGAATCGGCTGATTTATCGTCGCTCCCAAAGCGGCGTTTTCCGTCAAAGATAATGATTCATTTCGGAGGTTGAGAAAATGGAAAAACAATTAGAATTTATCTTACCGGAAATTGACTGTGAAGTTACAAAAAAAGCAGTTGAAGCGGCATTAGAAAAGTATCGTATTTTTTTACTTACGTTGCGATTGGATCAGCTGCCAAGAGTTACCCAGCAGTATTCGCTCGTTTCTCCTTCCAATACAAACAAATTCCATTCCTCAACTGAAGAAATGGCTATAAGAAACGCCGATTATGAGCGGGAACGCAGCGAATATGCGGGTAGCGATGGCAGTGAATTGTTGAGGTTATTGGGAACGTACGATTCTTATCCGATGCTATATGACGGAAGACGATGTATATGATGACGAAGTTTACAATGAGATGGGAATGAGTGAAAGCAAGGACTATCGATTGAGAGCAAGTGCTTTGTATAAGCTGGCTTTCATATTGCGGATCGAAGTTTATAAAGAAGAAAAGGCACCTGTGTAGGTGTCTTTTTTGTTAAATATTAGTATTGATTAAAAGAAAAAAGGATCAGTTTTTGGTCCTTTTATATGTCTACTTCAACAAACGCTAGTTCAAATTTTTTAGTTCTTTTTTGTCAGGCAGTTTCTTATAAATATCAAATAAATCTATTATAGTTTTTTAATAAATTCATCTCCACCAGTTCCATTTATTGCAGTATCAAGCTTCGCATAAATAATCATTAACAGACTTTTCGCTTCCGACTCATCTAATTGAGTAATCTTCTCTTTTATTTTTTTCAAGTTCTAACAACAAAAGCTCCTCCCATTAACAAGTATAAGCTCTATCGCGATCCTGTCCCGTTAGCCACCATGCCACATTTCATGGCACCGCAGATGATGAAAGTTAAGATGAAATTGTTCTTCCATAGGGATGAAACAAGACTTCATTCGATGTCAATGAAATTTTGGGCAAAGAATTGTTCAACACTGATTACTTTTGCGTATATTCCATTCAAAGAAGCTAAAATTGCGTTATGCACATATTCAGCAGGAATAGTCTTTTCATTAAATCGAAGACTTTTGGTTGCACAGGCATCATGTATAACAATACATTCAAAGCCAAAATCAAAAGCAGCTCTTACAGTTGCGTCTATACACATATGAGTCATCATTCCACATATAACCAGACGATTTATTCCTTTATTCCTAAGTTGTTCTAACAGTTTTGTATCTCTAAAACTGTTCGGGTAATTCTTTTGAATGACTACTTCATTAGGAAATGGTTCTACATTTTTATGTATTTGAACACCTTCAGTATTAGGTAGAAAGAAGGTAGCATCACTTCTTGTTGATATATGTTGAATATGGAATATGGGCAGAGATTTCTCACGAAAAAAAGAAAGTAATTGTCTAGCCCTTTGACTTGCCTCAACAGAACCTTCAAGCTCCATTTTTCCATTAGGAAAATAGTCATTCTGAATATCAATGATTATTAAAGCAGTATTCATAAGACTCCCTCTCCAATCTCCATCAAGAAATTTGAACCTATTTTTTATAATATTACCATAAACCATTGAAAATGAGTTTATTTGCATTATCCTGTCCTTTAGTCACCTATACCGCATTCCGCAGTACCACAGATGACGAAGTTAATTCGTTCTTCCATGGGAGTTGAACAAGAAAATCAACAACAAGCGATAACAGAGTCTTGGTTTTAAGATGACAGAAAACTGAAAGAAAAATGACAGAAAGACGACAGAATATTTCTGTTTAGGCGTATTATGATAGTATCGTGGATATTTTATTCGAGCGGGGCGTCACTCCGATCGGGGGGCGTTTTTTTATTTTAAGCTTTGTTAAATGTGAATACTGATTTTATCACTTTTTTCTTCTTCAACTGGCAGATTAGTTCAATAGAAATAATTTACAAATATTATCAACTCTAGGTAAATTAAAAATAACAAATAGTTAAAGGAGAGAACAGTGTGATGATTGAACTAAAATATTTTGAGCGTTCAGATTTTAAGCAACTGATTAATTGGATTGATTCACCAAAATTTTTACTTCAATGGAGAGGGCCTCAATTTGATTACCCGCTGAACGAAAGTCAGCTAGAAAAGTACATTGAGAATGCGAATAATGATACCTCTGATACTTTGATATATAAAGTAATACATAAAGAAACAGGAAATGTTATTGGTCATATTTCTTTAGGTAAAATTGATAGAAAAAATAAATCAGCAAGAATAGGTAAGGTTTTAGTTGGAGACAAAAATATAAGAGGTCAGGGTATAGGTCAATTGATGGTAAAAGAAATACTGAGAATAGCATTTGAAGAACTAAAATTACATAGGGTTAGTCTTGGGGTATTTGACTTCAATAAATCTGCGATTGCGTGTTATGAAAAGGTTGGTTTTAAAAAAGAGGGATTACTCAGAGATTGCAGAAGGATAGGAAATGAATATTGGAGCTTATGGGAGATGAGTATTTTAGAAAATGAATGGTTTGATAAAAAAATCAACTCTTGATACACATATCTTTAAGTGAGCTAACGAGTATGATAGTTGAATAAGACATATAAAATACACGGGAACGTCTGTCTAAATGACAGGCGTTTGTATTTTGCTCTGTTAAATTTCACGTTGATTTTTAGACCACAGAACAAAGCAAAGACCGAAATGAATCGGTCTTTTTTGTGAGTCTTATCAACTATCGCAACCAGTTAGTTACCCTCAATTAATTTTTTATTGATTACATTTTAGGAGCTTCCATACCTATCTGAGCCCATTCCTCTTTGGATGGGCCATAAAGACCAGGAACAATTAAACCTGCTTGGCGCATAAGAACAGTCATTTGCCCTCGATGATGAATTTGATGTTGAATCAGGAATAAAAGAATAAGACCATTTGACATTTTCTTCCAAAAAAGTCTTGTTCTTCTTTAAGACTATCGTCGGTCCATTGAGTTTTCACTGCCTCAACAAAAGCATTACTTGCTTGTTGATAACTGTCAGATATGAACTTTGACGAAGAAGGAACAGGATAATCTTCAGCAGGGGCGTTAAAAGACAGACCTGTTCGAGACGCTATAATGTTAATTGCTGTTACTGTATGCCAAGCAATTCGTCCTAATGTCCAATTTTGAGGCGTTACTTCTTGTGATAGTGATTCATCTGTAAGCTGATTAAGTATTTTTTGAGTGGCGTCTGCTTCAAATTCCCATAATTTAAAGAAATCATCTAAGGTTTGAAACATATTCATCCTCCTAACTTTATCAATATTTATAAGAGTTTCCTGCACACATAACCAATATATTCCTTTTTAGAGTCATTCATTCAGATAAAAAGGCATACTCTTTTCGTATCGTCATATTATTGAGTAATTATTTTAATACTAGCTCCTTATTGGACTACTCCCGAAATAGTGAAAATGATGCGCTGGAGGAAATTTAAATAGAAACGTCTGTCCATGTGACAGGCGTTTTTATGTTGCTCTGGAGTGATGAACGTGAAAAAGCAGAAGAAAAAACGAAAAGAGAAATTGAGACGTCGGGAACTGCTTGACTTGGATGGGAGTGAATCGTCCGACGCACAAAAGAGTGCATGGGGCGATTAGGAGTAAATGACATTTAAAACTTCCTTGATTTATCAAGCTTTAAAACTTTGGTGCGCCATTACATATCACAAGTCGCATGTGCTGGAACAACTACATACAAATTCGAGATGAAATCATACAGCAAGCATTAGACGACTTACTATTAGGAGGTATGTAAGATGGCTGTTTATCTCGCTCAACGAACCCTAGATGGTGCATACACGTATGAATACGTCATTTCCAAGCGTCCAGATCTCAAAACAGAGATAGATTCTTAAAGACCAAGAGAATTTAATAACGCAGTAGGAAGATATCGTGAAGTAATACTTGTTCAATTATGGGGGGGAGATTAGTCGAAGAAGGAATTTCATTAGGAATGCGAAATTTACATGGTAATACAGTTAAAAAAGGGTTGTGTTATATATGAATATCTCTTTAATTGTTGCAATGGATAAAAATAGAGTAATTGACAAGGACAATGACATTCCGTGGCGATTACCAAAAGATTGGCAGTATGTTAAGAAAACTACAATGGGACATCCGATCATAGTAGGTAGAAAGAACTTTGAATCAATTGGAAGGGTGCTACCCGGACGAAAAAATATTGTTTTAACGAGAGATACGGATTTTACCTTTGAAGGTTGTGAAATTGCTCATTCAATCGAAGATGTTTTTGAGTTATGTAAAAATGAAAAAGAGATTTTCATTTTTGGAGGAGAACAAATATATAAATTGTTCCTTCTATACGTTAACAAAATGTATATTACAAGAATTCATCACGAATTCGAAGGAGATGCCTTTTTTCCAGAAGCTAATTTTGATGAATGGAAGGAAGTATCTGTTGAGAAAGGGATAACCAATGACAAAAATCCTTATATTTACTATTTCCATGTTTATGAAAGAAAAGCCTGAATATCAATAAAACTAACTGGGGCGTTAATCGAAGGACAAAGGTCAACATTTGTAAAGATGTTGACTTTTTGATTTCACAGTAGGAACAAAATGTTCAATAATAAAACACAGTTTTTATTAAACTAACCGAGTAGGTTACTCAAAGATGCACATGATCATGTACGCACCCTACATAATTGTGCACAAAATGTCGGGTGGACACATTCAGCTCCTGTTATTCTTTTAATTAAGGGAGGTCATATAATGGATTTGCTTAAGAACATGAACAGAGCAATACAATATATTGAAGAAAACCTTACTCATGATATTGATTTTAAAGAGGTGGCAAGGATCGCTTGCTGCTCCGAATATCATTTTAAAAGGATGTTTTCTTTTCTTGCAGGTATTACACTATCAGAATATATCCGCCGCAGACGCCTTACTCTTGCAGCATTTGAGCTTAAAGATAGCAACATAAAGGTCATTGACATTGCGATGAAATACGGGTACAACTCACCAGATTCTTTTGCAAGAGCTTTTCAAAACTTGCATGGTATAACACCGTCAGAAGCCAGAAATAATGGCCATTCACTTAAAGCCTATCCACGAATGACCTTCCAGTTATCAATTAAAGGAGGAAATGAAATGAACTATCGAATTGTAGAAAAAGAGGCATTTCGCATTGTTGGTATTAAGAAAAGAGTTCCTATCATTTTCAAAGGAGTTAATCCGGAAATTGACTCTATGTGGAAAAGCTTAGATGATGAAAAGATCAATAAACTTAAAAAACTTTCTAATGTCGAGCCTTTAGGACTGATTCAAGCATCCACGAACTTTTCTGAAGGCAGAATGGAGGAAAAAGGGGAGCTTGATCACTATATTGGCGTGGCAACTACTAAGGAGTGCCCAGATGAACTAACACACCTTGAAGTTCCTGCCTCAACATGGGCTGTATTCGAAGCAATCGGACCATTTCCTGATACACTGCAGGATGTATGGGGACGTATTTATTCTGAATGGTTTCCAACCTCAAACTATGAACAAATAGAAGGTCCAGAAATCTTATCGATAGGAAGCAAAGATTTAACTTCACCAACTGTAAAATGTGAAATTTGGATTCCAGTTCTGAAAAAGTAAAAAAGGCATTAGATATATCTGTTAGGCTGTTTTGTAAGACATTCCTAATAATAGTGTACTTGTTAATTATTAAGTGATTAAGTGCTATAGTTTAATAAAACATATGAAGTCAGCAGTAAACAGCTGGCTTTTTTGTTGCAGTTGGACGATAATGCAACACATCAACGATTTAATAACGGTGTTTTTTTATTAGGTGGTGAAAAAATGAAACCAATTCGCCGACACTTGGTCTTCTTGCTGACATCGACAGCTACGAATCACTTCTTTTTACTCGATGATGGCACGAAGTAGGAGAATTTGAACTGCGCATCAATCGGCATACGGAATTGTTGCAACGCGGTAACCTCATTTTGCTTGGTGCAAGCAGGAACAAGGTTGGTATCATTCGTCATCGTGAAATTGAGCTTGATGAAAACAGTAAGAAAACAGAAAACTGGCTCGTGAAAGGCATTGCGCTGAAAGGAGTCGTGGCGCAACGGATTCAAGAAAAGTCCAGAATTCTTGCTTCTCTTGTGATTGCACAAGCGTGCCTTGAATCGAACTTTGGACAAAGAGGACTAGCTCAAAATGGGAAAAATCTCTTTGGTGTGAAGGGTGCATATAACGGTCAATCGATAACAAAATGTCAACGACCGAATATAAAGATGGAAAGCCGATCAAAGTGAACGCGGCATTCAGAAAATATCCAAGCTGGTATGAATCTCTCTGCGACCTCGCTGGACTTTACAAAAACGGAGTCTCTTGGGATCGGAATAAATACAAGGCAGTGATTGGAGAAACAAACTACGTTCTTGCTATTCAGGAGTGTGGATATTGTACTGATCCGAATTATGCTACAAAGCTAATTAATATCACCGAAAAGTACGGGCTGCATAAATACGATAAAGTCGGAAATAAGAAGCCAGTGAAAGTGCAAGCTGTGTCCAAAAAAGAAGAACCTCAAATTTACATCGTGAAAAAAGGCGACACACTCACCGCAATTGCGAAAAAGTATAATACAACGGTGCAAAATTTGGTGAAGCTGAACAAAATTAAAAATCCCGACTTGATTCTTGTCGGACAAAAATTGCGTTTAAAATAGCACCCCTGCCGTTTGGCAGGGATTTAGCTTGGCTCCAAAATTGACAAGCTGGGCTCGATCTAAACTAGATCTGATCTCTTTTAATGTAATATACCACTTTACATAAATTAGGGACTATTAGAAATGCAATGAAATAGTATCTATATCTATTAGATAAATGTGGAACTTTCTTATCAGTTGATGAATTTATCCAAGCTAACTCTTTTTAAGAACATACATTAAAAGTAGGGATCGCAATTAGCTATCCCCCCAATACTCAATAGAATATTATAAGGAGGGGAAACATTATGTGTTGGGGATATGGAGGATATGGCGGTGCAGGATATGGATATGGTGGCTACGGCGGCTACGGTGGCTTCAATTTTGCGTTGATTGTTGTATTGTTCATTTTATTAATTATTGTAGGAACTTCTATTTGGAGCTGGAGCTAACTAATAAGCCTAACGTTCTTATAAAAAACAGACTGCTTACCATAAATAGGAGGTGCTAGATATGAGTGCTTTTGCCTTAATTGTTGTCTTATTCGTCTTACTTATCATTGTAGGATGTTCTTGTACAGGTCTAGGCGGTTATTAATTCCCCACAAGGTGACATTAACCTCTCTTAATTTCCTCATTTAATCGGAATAGGTGGTTTCGTTTATTGAAAAAGAAAAGGGCAGGTTGAGTTAATCTGTCCTTTTGTCATATAGACTTCTGAAATGAAAGGAGGATGAATTAAATGCCGTTTTTTGGATTTGGTAGAAGAGACTTCTTTTTTCGTGACGACTTTAGAAGAAGACGGTTTTTCCCCTTTAGAAGAAGACGGTTTTTCCCGTTTTTCCCCTTTGAAGACGACTTTAGAAGAAGACGCAGATTCTAATTAAGCAAATGATGTAAACAGTGTTTCCATGGGCCTACGGGCCTTTTTTTATAGAGAAAGATCATCTGCTGTGAAATAAAAAAATCCACATTTAATTTTTTTGCAATGGTTTATTGCACGAAACTAAAGGGATTGTCGTAGCAGTCTCCATCTTAAACCTTTAGCTTAATAAGGATTTTTCGCTCGGAAGTGGCTCGATTTTAAATGTTTTATACTCATTTAATCCCTTAAACACAAATCCATCCTTTAATAAAATTTTACGGTATTAAATCCTGTTCTTTTATCCTAATTTGGATAGTATGGATTCAAGTGAATGAAGCACTTCTTTAACTATCTGTTTGCTGGATCAGTTGAGTATCTTTTTGATAACCCCCTCTCCTAGAAATAATGAATGCTCTTTCATTATCCTGAGTAAACCCTATTTTCAGTACCAATGAATTCACAATCCAAATCAAAAAAAGAGTTGGAAAATGTTATAAGAAAACGTTCCAAGCTCTTTTTTATTTAAGGTCTGTTATTCAACAAAACCACCCGTTAGCTCAATAAGATTATTGTTACATAGAAGTTATGAGTAACATAAGAAACATCAGACCAGCCAAAGAAACACTTAAAAGAATGCTTAAAACAGACGTAATTGAGTTATTTTTAAAATCCCTTATCCCAAAAATAAGACCACCTAAAACTGCCCCCCACCATAAAACATCAGCGATTACTTGCGGAAAACTTGCTAATACTTCTGTAAAAAATAATGTAAACAAAAGTAATTGAAAAACAAGAGAGATACGTACACCCCAACTTGGTTTATTGAAAATATTCTTGTTTTTAATGTGCAAAGTAATACCAACAGTACAAGCCATAAAAACAAGTATCATTACAAATATCATAATTAACCCCATTATAAGTCCTCTCCAATACTTGAATTTGAGTCAATATTTTGGACACAAAAAAGTTAAGTTCTACGCTGATTGTTTGATTTGATCTTCTACAGATTGGGGAGTTTTGTACCCCGAACTGCTATGTATTCTTTTTCTGTTGTACCAACCTTCAATAAACTGAAACATCGCTAGTTTGGCAGAGTGGTAGTCTAGATATTGCACATGGTTTACTTCTTCTTTCTTTCAAATGGCGTGAAATGACTCGATACAGGCATTATCATAAGGGCAGCCTTTTTGGCTAAACGATTGAATGATGCCGTGAGATTGAACATATTGTGTAAACTCAAAGCTTGTATATTGTGAACCTAAATCCGTGTGCAGGAGTAAACCTTTGGTTGGTTTCTGGACTGAGTAAGCGTTTTCTAAAGCTCTTATTACCAAGTCTGTTGTCATCGAACGTGAAAATGAATAGCCCACCACTTTTTTAGAGTGTAAATCCATGACGGAAGCTAAATAACACCAGCCATCTTTCAGCGTATGGATGCAGGTGATATCGGCTGCCCATTTCTCATTGATGGTTGTGGTAGAGAAGTCTCTTTCCAACAGGTTTTTACGTTCAAGTACTTTTTCCCGACTGGAGTGTGGCCGGTATTTTTTCCTGGTAATCGAGCGAATCTCTGCTTTTGCCATTAGACGCTGCACACGCTTCAAACTCACTGAACATCCGTCTTTAAGCAGCGTTTGATGAATTTTCGGAGCTCCATATCGTTCTTTACTCTCTTGATGGATCTGAATGATTTTCTTGGTTAACTCTCGGTTTTCACGCTCATGGTTTGACTCTGTTTTGTGTAATGAGTGATAGTACGTACTTCTAGGAACAGACAGCACGTCACACATCATCTGAACCGGGTACTGTTTCTTGTATTCATCAATAAAATCGATAAGCTCTGTATCGTTTACTTTTTCGCGAATATGGCCATAGCCTTTTTTAGGATTTCAATCTCCTGTTTTAACCGAAGGTTTTCCTTTTGAATAGCTGCCAGCTCTTTGGGAGTGAGGAATTCTTCCCCCGTTCCAATAGGAGTAAATTTCTTGATCCATTTATAGATTGTCACCTCAGAAACGGCATATTCGTTACTTAATTCTTTCACAGAGGTACCGGAATGATATAAGTCTACCACTGTTTTCTTAAAATCTTTATTGTATTTTTTGCCTGTATTTTTACGTTCCATACGGACACATCCTTCCTTGAACTACATTGTAAGGACTTAACTAAGATGTGTCCATAAAACTATACTAACTCCATATGGCGTGCCGTGTAAGCAGGACTTTTGAAAGAGGAGAAAGCATAAAAAAGGCGGAGTAAGACTAAGTATAGTTCTGATAATATGGAGAAACAATACAAATAACATAGTTAAATCGAGTGTAAAATTCGTATAGATTAATCAAAATTAATTGGCACCTTATTTCGCGCAATGACAACAGCCATTGGCATGCTTTGATTCAACTTGCGAATTGGCGTGTTAAAAGGGATGTTGAAACGAAATTTTCTCTTGGAATTGAAAGGTTACGAGGAAATTTATTGTGAGAAGCTAATGAACGAACGTTGGTGTTAATTATGGTAAAATAGAATAAATAAACTTTTTAAAATCAGATAACTAAAGTATTTAAAGGAGAGATATTGTTGAATACATTCGGAATTTTAGGTTTCGTTTTTGGAATTTTGGCTTTTACTACTACACTAAGTTCCAAGAAAAAAATTGAAGAATTAGAACAAAGAATTAGTCAATTAGAAAATAACAAATAGGGTACAGAAAATTAAACAATAGTGATTGTTGAAAATAGTATTTGTGTATTGTGTTAACGGATGCTTTAGTTTAAATGGTAAGAGTAACTTTAAAAAAGCTTGAGGATGGATTTTCCTCAAGCTTTTTTATGAGCAACTTACTATGTGATTTTTGCTACGAATGAGTGTGGAATTGATGTTGTGATTAAAGATTTTCTCCACAAAAACGGAACTATTTAGAGTAAGACTCCGCCCTTTTTAGCTGGCCTGTTAAATTGCGGTGTTGAGTTTTAGACCACATAAAAAGATCGAAATAAATCAGTCTTTTTGTGTGTTGTTCCAACCATGGCACTTATAAACGGAAAGCAAGCATTTTAGCAATCCTCAAATACTCAGAAAGGGGATTACCAGAATCCGAATCCTGGTCCATAACCACCGCCGAAGCCATATCCTCCCCGGAAACCGCCAAAGCAGCCACAACCAACAATGATTAATAAGATGAACAGAACGACGATAAATGCAAGGCCACCACCTGCATATCCTCCACCACTCATTTAATGACACCTCCATTTATTAGCCTACAGTTTATAATACGGGACTTTTTATCAGTTTGATTGGACTCTTATCATTTTCCGCGAATGCTGATTATTTGTTATTGGATTATACTGCTCCGTTAGTTGAACAGGAAAACTAAAACCAGAGCCGTTGAAAAAAGGGGGGCGGAGATCCTGGTTTATATGAGTCTTTATTGTGTATTCATTGCCCCATCAGTCAGAAAAGAGAAGCTGGAGAAATGGTGCAAGCAAGTATGAAATTTCGCATAAGAAAGGAAGAAAAAAATATGATGCCTTTTTTTAATGATCCTAAAGCTCAATCGGTATTACAGAAGTGTATAATATTTATTAGGCTATTATAAATCAAAAAAGTATATAGGGTGTATAGTTGTATCAGTACAACCGTCATTCTACTTTAATGTCCGCCTATAAAAACATTAAAGACGAAAAATTCCGCTATTACATCCTCAAACAAAAATCTGATGTCTTCTATGCGATGAAAACATTCTTCCGTAAAGAAGAGAATAAAGCGTTCGTATGAATCCTCTGCATGAAGCAGGGGATTTTTGTTTTGGCATCTCGATAAGAAGCGGAAAATGATATACAAGCTAGCTAAGGGGGAGTAATAGTGGTAGAGAGAGATTTTTCTTCTCCGAAAATTTTACGAATGTTTCTCATATTTAGGAATGTCTATGTTGCTACATGCAGAGCAGGGCTTTCCGAACAAATAATGATTGTATGGAACCTAGCCGGATTCGGTTAGGTTTTTTTATTAAGAAAAAATTAAGAAACAGTCTACATAATAGGCTTATCCAAGTTACCTATAGATAAGGAAAGGAGAATTGATGTTGAAAAAATGGGTGATCATTTTCGTCATTGCGATTGTAGTCATTGGAGGCGGTGTGTGGTTTTTTGCCAAAGGAAAAGAAGAACCAACGATGGCGCAGGTGCAGACCGCTTCTGTACAAAGAGGAAAACTGGAAGTGAAGGTGAGTGGTTCTGGAACTGTTCAACCTGTTACGAGTACGGATATCAAAGCGACTGCTACCAAAGAAGTAGACGAAGTACTTGTTTCTGAAGGAGAGAAGGTGAAGGAAGGGCAAGAGTTAATCACATTTACGGATGGAAGTGAGGCAATTACAGCACCGGCAGATGGAACAGTAACATCGCTTGACGTGGCGGAAGGAGATCGTGTAGCAAATGGGCAAGTTGTCGCCCATATTACGAATTATGATGACTTGCAAGTAACGGTGCAAATCGATGAGTTAGATATTCCAAAAGTAAAAGTGGGACAAACAGCAAGTATAAAGATAAATGCCTTTCCGGATACAACATATACGGGAAAAGTGACATCAATTGCAAATGAAGGAACCGTGTCGAATGGGGTTTCGACATTTGATGTGACTGTTCATATTGACAAACCAACGAATGTAAAAGTCGGGATGACAGCTGAAGCGAGCATTTTAGTACAAAGCAAAGACAATGTATTATATGTGCCGATTGAAGCCGTTCATACAGTAAATAACGAAAAGTTTGTGCTTGTTGCTAATCCATCATCTGACGGAGAGGGCACTGCAACACGGCAAGCAGTGAAAACAGGAATTAACAATGAAGATTATGTAGAAATTACGGAAGGTCTCACAGAAGGAGAGGTTGTCCAGTTGCCAAGAGTATCCGCTTCGTCTTCGAATAATGAACAAATGCGCGTCGGCAGAATGATGGGCGGAATGGGAGGAATACCCGGCATGGGCTCTTCAGGCGGCATGAATCGTAGAACAATGAATGGAGGGAGATGATCGAGAATGGCTGCACCGATTATTCAAATTGAAAATATGACAAAGACGTATACGCTCGGAGGAGAAGTGGTTCACGCACTGCGGGGCGTCTCTCTCCAAATTGAAAAAGGAGATTTTCTTGCGATTATCGGTCCTTCTGGTTCAGGGAAGTCCACGTTCATGAATATGATTGGCTGTCTTGATCGCCCTGACTCAGGGAGCTATATTCTTGATGGAAAAGAAATAGAAAAAATGAAAGACAATGAGCTTGCGACTATTCGAAATGAAAAAATCGGATTCGTTTTTCAAAACTTTCATCTATTAGCAAAACTAACAGCGTTAGAG
Organism: Thermaerobacillus caldiproteolyticus; assembly: GCF_013761245.1. GTDB lineage: Bacteria > Bacillota > Bacilli > Bacillales > Anoxybacillaceae > Thermaerobacillus > Thermaerobacillus caldiproteolyticus. The sequence goes on from NZ_JACDUT010000004.1 coordinate 39,871, forward strand.
AATGTCGAACTACCTTTATTATATCGTGGAGTGAAAGTGAAGGAACGCAAAAAAATCGCTTATGAATGCCTAGAAAAAGTCGGTTTAAAAGATCGCGCCCATCATTTACCTAACCAGCTCTCTGGAGGACAACAGCAACGAGTTGCCATCGCTCGAGCTCTTGTCGGCAGCCCGCCGATTTTGCTTGCCGATGAGCCGACAGGGGCACTCGACAGCAAGACAAGCAAAGAGATTATTCAAATTATGAAACAATTAAATGAGCAGGGACATACGATTATTTTGATTACGCACGATTGGGAAGTGGCAAACGAAGCAAAGCGGATTGTCCGTATTCAAGATGGCCAATTGTTTGAAGAGAGAGGTGATTTCGTTGGGACTTATTCAATCCGTTAAAATGGCGCTGCGCAGTATTCAAGGGAATAAATTGCGGGCATTTTTAACGATGCTAGGAATTATTATCGGCGTCTCTTCTGTCATTGTTCTCATCTCGATTGGTCAAGGTTCGAGCGAACAAGTAACAAATCAAATTAATCAGCTAGGAACGAACTTATTAACGGTAAACGTTATGAACTCCGATAGTGTCAAATTGACGACAGACGATGTTGAAAAAATTCGAGATATTCCAGGAGTAAAAGAAATTGCTCCAGTTGTATCCGGACGGGTCAATGTGAAAAATGGCACGACATCTGCGCAAGTATCTTTAATTGGCACAACCTCCTCCTATCAAGCGGTGCGCGATGTTCAAGCCAACCAAGGTCGATTTTTGTCCGATATCGATGTAGCGTATCGGCAAAAAATTGTCGTTTTAGGAGCTAACACAGCGCAGACACTATTTGGTCTTGATAATCCGGTCGGAAAATATGTACAAGTTGAAGGGACATCGTTCAAAGTAGTCGGAGTCCTTGCTTCAAAAGGTGGTTCGCTTGGACAAAGCGGCGATGATGTGATTATAATGCCGCTTTCGACTGCACAAAGGTTGGTAAAAAACACAAGTATTCAAACGGTATACATTCAAGGAAAAAATGCAGAACAAGTCAATTTTGTTATGGCACAAGTGGAGAGAACATTAGCACGCATGTTTCCTAACACCGAAGATAGCTACAGCGTCTTTAACCAGCAAGATTTAATGGAGACGATGAGTTCGGTAACCAACACGATGACGCTGATGCTTGGAGGAATCGCCGGCATTTCTCTTTTAGTAGGCGGAATTGGGATTATGAATATTATGCTTGTGTCTGTGTCAGAGCGAACGAAGGAAATCGGGATTCGAAAAGCAATCGGGGCGAAGCGGAAAGATATTTTGCTGCAATTTTTAATTGAATCAGTTGTGCTAAGCGCTTTAGGAGGAGTCATTGGCGTGGGACTCGGATTTATCATTGGAAAAGTGCTAGCAACTGCGATGGGGCTGTCGATTTCTTATTCTACTTCCGTTTCTCTTATTTCCTTTTTATTCTCTCTTTTCGTCGGAGTGGTATTTGGCGTATTTCCTGCTAACAAAGCAGCAAAACTTGACCCGATTCAAGCGCTAAGATATGAATAGAAGGAGAAAGGACGAGTTAAAAAATGTTCTCCCGCCGAGAAATGCTTGATTTCGATAGCGGAAAGTTGGCGCTGCGAGCCGAGTGAGACAGTGAAAAAGCAGAGGCGGCGCAAAATAGCTCTCGGAGCAAAGGTTCTTTGATCGCAGAAGGTGCTTGTCACTTCAAGAGAGAAGGTTATTTTAGATAATCTGACGCCCCTCTCTTGTCCGCAGAATGTCGCAATGGATGAAGAGTTCGGCCATAGGAAGCGATCGCTTTTGGCGACCGCTTTGTCTTATTATTAGTATAGGAGAAAGGTGGAGCAATCGATGAGACTATTAGTCGTTGAAGATCATCTTGATTTACTTGAGGCGATGATTGAAATCTTATCTGATGAGTTTGTCGTTGATAGTGCCACAGATGGCGAAGAAGGGTTATTTTTAGCCCTGCAAAACATTTACGATGCGATTATATTGGATGTGATGTTGCCGGGAATGGATGGTTTTGAAATTGTACAACGAATCAGAAAAGAAGAGATTGCTACGCCAGTTTTATTTTTAACAGCAAAAGATTCCCTCGAAGATCGGGTGAAAGGGTTAGATTTTGGCGGGGACGACTACTTAGTCAAACCGTTTCAAGCCCCTGAGCTGAAGGCACGCATTCGGGCATTGCTACGGCGCAGCGGCGGTTTTACAACAAAACAGACCATTCGCTATCGTGGGATTGAGCTATTCGGAAAAGAAAAGGATGTCATTGTAGATGGGCATCCTATCAAAGTAACAGCGAAACAATATGAGTTATTAGAGTACCTTATCCATAATAAGGGAATGATTTTAACAAAAGAACAAATCTATGATCGGGTATGGGGATTTGATTCGGATACAACGATTGCGATTGTCGAAGTGTTCATTCATCATCTTCGTAAAAAACTTGAACCGTTTGGCTATCATACGGATATTAAAACGGTTCGTGGCGTCGGATATATGTTAACAGACCAGTAGGGCAGGGGAGAAAACGATGTTTCAACGCACTCATCTTCGACTGACGCTGTTAAATTCGTTAGTTTTTTTCGTTTTAATTAGCGTCTTAGGGACAGCACTATATTCGTATATGCATGCCCGCTTGTACCAAGAAGTGGATGCAGCGCTTATGAGGGTAGCGGAACGAATAGCATATGGAAAACCATGGGAAAGGGACGTTCCTTTTTTACGAGATCCACGTGTGTTTATCGTGATTTGGAATGAAAAAGGCGAAATGATGGACCTGAATCGCGACACAACGATTTTCACACAAGCTCATATCGTTCCGCCTAAACAATTGAATGAACTATACGATATGAACATTGAAAACTTTTATTTTCGGGCGATTGCGATCCAAATGGATACGGACTTCGGAAAAATAACGGTACAAATTTTGCGAAATGTTAATTCCGAAAGAGAAATTTTAGATCAGCTTTTGTTGATCATTGTGACTGGATGCATAATCGGGGGACTTTGTGCAGTAGCAGCCGGATATTTTCTTGCGGGAAGAGCTCTTGTGCCGATTCAACAGGCATGGCAAAAACAACAGCAATTTGTTTCAGACGCTTCCCATGAATTGCGAACCCCGTTAGCGGTGATACAAGCGAAAACGGATTTATTGTTCCGTTCTCTTCCCGCAACGATTGAAGAAAAAATTGTTGATATTTCCATTATCTCTAAAGAATGTAGACGACTTTCCAAATTAGTCGCTAACTTGCTTACATTGGCACGTTCAGATTCTAATCAAATTGAAATCAAAAAGGAAGCATTTCGATTAGATGAGTTGTTAAGAGAAATTGTTGATCATTATTCGGAAATTGCTTCTTATCAGCAAAAAGATATGACATTAAATGTAGAGTCTCCAATTTTATTTACTGCGGATAAAGAACGAATTCATCAGTTGCTTGTCATTCTACTAGATAATGCGATGAAATATACTGAAGAAGGGGGAAGAATTCACCTTTCTTGTCATCAAACTGCTTCTTCGATTACGCTTGAGGTACAAGATAATGGGATTGGTATTGCGAAAGAAGAGATTCCGAAAATTTTTGACCGCTTCTATCAAAGCGATAAAGCGCGTACGAAGTCAGATGGAGCCGGATTAGGGCTTTCCATTGCCAAGTGGATTATTGAGAAGCACGAGGGGAAAGTAAAAGTTTATAGCCAATTAGGTGAAGGAACGCGCTTTGAAATTATCTTCCCGAAGTATCCAAAAAGATGAACGAACACTCGCATTTCATATGCAGGGTGTTTTTATTTTTTAGGAAAAGTTAAGGAAAGATGGACATATGGATGTATTCCTCAAATAAGTAAGGAAAGGAGAATGATACGGACCATTCATTTTTAGAATTGTTCTTATTATGTATGTAAACGGAGAAGAGAGAGGAAGGGAAAATTTCAGAGCGGTTAGTGAACAGGGATTCCTGACCGGTTCGCGAAGCGGGAACTTGGGCAAAACCAGCTAATATAGGGTCATTGAATGGTGATGTTGCAATAGAAGAAGAGAAAGAAATTCGTTACAAAGATTCGTCTGCGAACTTCATACGGGCTCAATTGGTCTAGTGAGTTCGATTGGAATACTCGTAATACCTAGGACCGGTTTGACCATGTTTATTCATTTTCTTCTGATGAAACAAAAGGTGAACAAACGAAAACAACTTGTTATGTGAGGCAATAAAAATATGGGGCTCGCTTTTCATGAAGGATAGCCCCATTCAAGTTTATCATCAATAACGGAGGAACCTCCTACAACCAATAAGGAAGTAGGCGGGAGTAACTCAATATTGACTTGATATCGTTTTTGCCATGGCTAAAAATTCAGCAAGATGACTGTCTTCTTTTGGAAGATGAATCGTTATGCGCATATTTGGATAATGCGCATTGTTTTTAATAAGAAATGCTTCTGTCCAATGATCTTCGTTATGGGTATGATAGACAGTCATTCCTGCGAAAAGAGGATGAGATTCAGAGGAGATCGATGTTGTTACTTGTTTATCAATGGCTTTCATTTTTTCCATTGTTTCGAATTCTACTTGATTCCAATCAATATCATCTCCAAGACATTCAATGTCCATATAATACTGTTCGTCACCTTTGATGTAAATGCGGTCGAGATGAGGTTCGACCGCATCCGCTTTGTAATTTGGTAGCACGTATAGATGGAATGGTTGATTCGAGCTTGTATAAAGGGTCCCTGTTGCTTTTGTTTCCTGACCATTGACGGTATATGTTATCGTGTGTGTTGAAGGAAGACTGCTAGCAGGCGAACTAGTTGGTTCATCAGGATTTGTCGTTTTTTCTTTTGACTTTGAAGTCTCTGTTTTTGTTATCGTTTCTAACATGGCCAAAATCGGCGCAAGCACTTCTTTGTTTCGTGGTGTTTGAATTGTGAACATCATCGGAATCGGTTTATTTACTCCAATGACGTTTACCGCTGTATCTTCTGTATGGACCTTATACCAAACGGATTGCTGAAACATTCCGCTAAGATGAGTCGTATCTTGCCGGACAGCGCTAGAAGATATCGCTTTTGCTTGATCTTCAACGAGTTGGGCGTAATCCATTTCGCTTCCTTCTGGATGAATAAGACGAATTCTAACGACCATATCATCTTTTAGTAAAACATCTGAATTTGGCTCTTCTGCTTCGAGTTCCCATCCTTTGAGCGTGTATAAGGAAAACCCTTGATTATCGCTGGTTTTCAGAAATGCTGTTTCCTCATATTTTTTTCCATCAATAGTATAGGATAACTGTTTTTCAGAAGAAGGGGTTTGTTTTTCTTCTTGGTTCTGCTCATTGGTAGAAAGAGGGTGATTTTCTTTTTCTTTCTGCTCTTTTACAGGGACACTGCTGTTTGCTTTTTCGCTGCTTTCCTTTGTACCACATCCGGAAATAAGTGCTATGCTGAATAGAAATGCGGCTAAAGCTTTCCACGTCATTTTCATTAGTGATTCCCCCTTGATTATCAAGTACCCTGTATTATATTAGTCGAAACATCATTGGAAAGGTTACGTTTGCAGAAGTTCTGCTAAAATAGTTATGAAGAACAAAAAATACGAAGGAAGAAACAGGCGTTTTAAGAAGAAAAGCGACGGAAATAGCCGAGATTTATCAAAAAACGCAAAGATAAAAGAGGTGGCTGGTCCGATTGCGTAAGGATGGGAAGACGCCTGCGCTACTATTAAATTATATATCTTAATTGAAAGAATCATCTACTGATGAAGAGAGGATTGTTCCGATTCAAAGGATAGGCAAATCATCGATTTTTGTCCGGATGAAGACGACGTATTGCCGATGGAATCAAATAGGAAGTAAGCAATTTTTTGATGAACACGATTGAGAAGGTTTTTTCAAAGGTGACAGGGTGTTTTGTGATCGATTATGATAAACAATGTATCGTTGCCTCTATTAGAATCATATGGAGAGAAGAAGATACGCATACGGAAGAAAAAAAGAGAAATGTATTTATGATGTGATGGGTGATGTGGAGAAAAAATGTTAGAATGCTGTCCGGCTTAATAGCATATACGTGCATTACCCGGCATTAAGTGAGTTTGTCAATTGATTCGGAAGATGCGGATTGCCCCGGTGAATTTGGAGAAGAGAATGATGAACGTATGGACGGACAATCCGCAAGAAAGTATCATCTGGTTATCACAATTGCTGATTGAAACGTATGAATTTATAATTCAAATCGAAATATAGATCAGTATAAGCAAAAGCTTCTCCTTGCTAGACCGGAGAATAAGCAAGTTTACATAAAGAATGTTTTGAATGGATCGTTTTCGTTGTAATATTCCTGTTCAGCTTTTGGGTTTGCCTGTAAAGCGATGTGTGCTCCAAACCATTCAATGAGGCATAAAAGCAGAAAAATGAATATTCCACCCATAGAAAAAATTCCCCCTTTATTTGTTTGTTGAAACTATAATGTATGAAAAGCGTTTCAATGCAATAGCTTTTTTGGAAAAGGTGAGGATGATGGCAAACATTCGTGAAATTGCAAAAGTAGCCGGTGTTTCGGTTGCTACGGTGTCAAGGGTATTGAACGGGTACCCTTACGTGAAAGAGGAAAAACGAAAAGCGGTTTGGGAGGCAGTCGAGAAGCTCAATTACACGAAAAACATTAATGCTGTTCATTTAGCCAAGGGGAAAACATCGATAGTTGGGGTCGTGTTACCCTATGTAAATCACCCGTACTTCGGTGCGATTGTAGAAGGGATTTCGAGAGAAGCGCTTCGGTACGGTTACCATCTTCTTTTATTCCAAACAAACTACGAAGTACAGAAAGAGTTGGAAGCGCTTGAAATGTTGAGAATGAAACAAGTAGACGGACTGATCATTTGTTCGCGCATAGTCAGTTGGGATGTGATTGACGTGTATAAAGATGACGGGCCTATTGTTTTATGTGAAGATGTAAAAGGAAGAGACGTATTATCTGTTTACATTAATCATTACGAGGCTTTTCTGTTCGCGATGAAGTATTTAATGAACAAAGGTCACCGAAAAATCGGATATTGTATTGGGAGAACAACCGGAACAAATAGTAAAGCTCGTGAGGCTGCCTATTATGATGCTTTGCGGAACATCCATGAATCGCCAAGGAAAGAATGGATTTTCGACCATTGTTTGTATATTGAGGATGGAAAAAGAGTCGTGAATGAGTGGCTTGCGCTGCCGGAAAAACCAACGGCATTGTTAGTGTCAAGCGATCAAGTAGCAGCTGGCATCGTATTATGGGGAAGGCGCGAAGGAATAAATATCCCGGAAGATCTTGCTGTATTCAGTTTTGATAATCATCCAATTGCGGAAGCCCTGGAAATTACAACGATGGATTTGCCGCTTTCGCTCATGGGAACGAAAGCGTTTCGCATGATTTATCAGTGTTTGGAAACCGGCAAAATCGCAAAAAAATCGGAAAAATTGGATGCCCGTCTCATTGAGCGCTCATCGGTATAGCTAACAAAAGCAGAACAGGGCACACATATATTCACTGTTCTGCTTGTCTCTATGCGTTTTTCATGATGTAACGGTTAACCGGGCGACCGATCCCTCCGTATTGAACGTCGAGTGTAACTTTTTGCTGCTTCTCTAAATATTCTAAATAGCGGCGTGCCGTCACACGTGCGATGCCCACTCCTTCGGCTACTTCCTCCGCTGAAACCGGCTCTGTTTGTTGACAAAGATAGTGGATAATTTTCTGAAGAGTAATATCGTTTAATCCTTTTGGAAGTCTATTGCGCGCTTCCGCTTTATTTATTTGCAAAAGATTATCCAAATCTTGCTGTGTCAATGTTTCTTTTTCTTTTAGTTTTTGACGGAACGAATGGTATTTTTCAAGCGACTGCTGAAGCCGTTCAAATTTAAACGGCTTCATAATATAGTCGAAGGCTCCGTTTTGCAATACGCGTCGTACAGTATCGATATCGCTTGCTGCTGTAATGGCAATAACATCTACTGCATGTCCTTCTGTGCGAATGTTTTGCAATGTTTCAAGCCCATCTTGGTGCGGCATATAAATGTCAATGATAGCTAAGTCAGGTTGAAGTTTGCGAATCATGTGCATGCCTTTTATGCCGTTTCCGGCTATACCGATCACTTTAAATCCTTTTACTTGCTCAATAAATTGTCGATTGACTTCTTGCACCATTGGGTCGTCTTCAATGAGCAGCACTCTATACATATAACAGCGCTCCTTACATCTCAAATGTAATCGTAAAAATCGTTCCTTTTCCTTTTTCTGACTCTACGTGAATCTGTCCTTTCCCTTTTTCTACAATTTGTCTTACTAGGTGTAAACCGATGCCACGGCCGCTTGTTGCTTTTGTTGAAAAACCTTCGTCAAAAATGTGTTTCAGGTGTTGGGCATCAATACCGCAGCCGTTATCCTCAACGGAGAGAGAAAGGATTTCCTCGTTTTGTTCAATGCTGATATATATTTCTTTCTCTCGATCGATGATACCTTGAAAGGAATCAAAGGCGTTTTCAATAAGATTTCCAAGAATGATAACGAAATCATGATGATCTAATGGAGATGGAAATGCGTTCAGTCGGCTATGGCGATCAATGATGACACGAATGCCGAGCTCTTTACCGCGACTAATTTTGCTGAGTAGAAGTCCAGAAATGCTTTCATTGTGAATCTGTTTGCTTAAAAATCGTGTTAGTTCTTCTTGTTCTTCTGTCATGTGAAACACATATTCAAGCACTTTTTCTTTATAGCCCAATTGAATGAGACCGGCAATTGTGTGAAGTTTGTTCATATATTCGTGGTTTTGCACGCGCAAGGCGCTCACAAATGCTTTTACGCCAGTTAACTCCTCGGCAAGCTTTTTCACTTCAGTTCGATCTTGAAAGATGGCAACCGCTCCGACCGTTTGGCCATTTACTTTAATGGGAATTCGATTGCTCCAAATGGTTAAACTCCCGAGTTGTAGTTCCTTGTTATAAATCGGTTGGTTAATGGTTAAAATTTCTGGCAAATGCGTATCAGGAATAACCGAACGGATCGGTTTGCCGATGACGTCTCCGTGAATGCCTAGCATTTGTTTAGCTTTATCGTTAAAAATCGTAATTTTTTCATCGGTATCGATGGCAATGACTCCTTCGTGCATCGCATTAAACGTTTCCGTTCGTTCGACGAGCAGTTTAGCAATTTCATGCGGTTCAAGATGAAACATTTGTCGTTTTATATGAGAGGCAAGGAGCCATGCCCCCATTCCACCAAATAACAAGGAGAGCGTAGTGGTGATGAAAATTTCTACTTTTAAGGAGGCCAGCACTTCGATAAAGCTCGGCAATTGATAGGCAGCGATGACTACTCCAATCTGCTGGTGTTCACGGTTCATAACCGGAACAAAAGCACGAATGACCGTTCCGATTTCACCACGCGCTTTTGATGTATACGTATGCTCTGCAAAGGCAGGGCCTTCATCCGCTCCATGGGAGATACGGCCGATCATTTTTGGAACGGGATGGGAAAGACGAACTTTGTTCATGTCAAGAACAACGATGTAATTGGCGCCATGAATAATACGGACGCGCTCAACAATCACATTAATCAAGGATCTCTCATTTTGTGTTCCTGTGATATAGTGTTTAATTTCAGGAAGCTCCGAGACTGTCCGAGCAGTAAGTAGTGCTCGTTGTCTCAACTCTTCCTCTTTTGTATGAAAAAAATCTCCAATGACGAACATGCCGCTTAACAATACGGAAAAACTGACAATAAAGAAAATAAGGATTGTAATTTTCCAGCGAATAGATAATCGTCGCAGCAATGGAAATCCCTCTTTTTTTATCGAGATGGTCTACTACGTTCCCATTTTATCATTTTCGGTTTTATATGATAGAATTTTCTTAAATTAAAAAAAGTGGTGTGGAACATGAAACAACGCTGGGCGGTTATAGTAGCTGGATTTTTTTTGTTTATAGGTAGCCTTACTTTTATTATCTATCATTTTTCAGAAGAAAGTCTTGTATATGATGACGAACAAGAAGGATTAAATAAACAAATCGTCATTTATTTTAGTCATGTTGTTGCCGAAAATACGCCGAAAGGATTGGCGGCACAAAAGTTTGCGGAGCTTGTCGAGAAAAAAACAAACGGTCGTGTCAAAGTCGAAGTGTTTCCGAATGGATCCTTATATTCTGATGATGAGGAAATCGATGCGCTGTTGCGCGGTGATGTCCAAATGATCGCTCCTTCGTTTTCGAAGGTGACCGAGCTCATTCCTGAATGGCAAGTGCTCGATTTGCCGTTTATTTTCAAAGACTATCATGATGTAGAAAAAGCATTTACTGGGGATGTAGGGAAGCAGCTATTAGCGATGTTAGAGAGCAAAGGAATCAAAGGTTTGGCATTATGGAGCAACGGTTTCAAACAAATGATGAGTAATCGTCGTCTTTTGATTGAACCCCGTGATTTTTATGAATTGAGATTTCGAATTATGCCAAGTGATATTATTAAAAAGCAATTTCAACTGTTAGGTAGTGAACCGATTGCTGTTCCGTTTGACAATGTATATAGTTCCCTTGAAAACCATGAGCTTGATGGCCAAGAAAACACGATTTCTAACATTTACTCAAAAGGATTTTACCGCTTTCAACCGTATTTGACGATCAGTAATCACGGGTATTTAGGTTATGCCGTGATGGTCAATAAACAGTTTTGGGATCACTTGCCGAAAGAGATTCAGAAAAAAATTACTGAAGCTATGAAAGAAACGACGATTTGGAATTTACAGCAATCCAAACGGCAAAACGAACAGCAGCTTGCTCAGTTAAGGAAAAATCATCGCATTCATATTTACGAATTGACAAATACAGACCGGAAAAAGTGGAAATCTCAATTTGCACCTTTATATCAAGAATTTGAAAAAGAGTTTGGCAACCATTTATTACGGCAAATTCAAAAAGAAGAGGGGGAATCTTAGCGCTATGTTCAACATAAGGGCATATCTCCTCTATAACATACAAAAACATACGTTTCTTTTTTGAAAGGGAGAGATTTTTGGATGAGGTTGTATGAAACGAACCGTTTAATATTAAGGGAATTAGATGAAACCTTTGCTTTGACAGTATTAAATTATTATCAAAGGAATAAAGATTTCTTGAAGGAATGGGAAGCAGAAAAGCCAGAGGATTTTTTTACATTAGAATACCAATCTGAAAGATTAAAGAAAGATATCGAATTAACGAAATCAGGACACATCCTTAAACTATGGTTATTTCATAAGGATGATAAAGATTTTGCTAGAACAATTGGTTGCATCAGCTTTAGTAATATTGTGAGAAGCATTTTACAATCGTGTATTTTGGGGTATAAGCTGGATAAAGATGAGTTAAATAAGGGATACATAACAGAAGCACTACGAAAAGGTATCAAGATTATATTCAACGAATATCAACTTCATCGAATTGAGGCTCCAATCATGCTGAGGAATGAAGCTTCTATTCGAGTCGTAAAAAAATTAGGATTCGAAAATGAAGGGATAGCCAAAAAACTTCTAAAAGTTAACGGGAAGTGGGAAGACCACATGAGGTGGGTATTGTTGAATGACGAGATGCAATGAATGAATCTTCTATAATTATTAATAGGGGCGATATAGCTGGCAACTGATATGTGTTTACCTTTTTTAGCTCTTGATAATGGGGTCTATTATTTTTTAGACCAAAATGAACAAAAAGACCATTATTAACGTAATATTTATATTTTTTGAACATTTTGTTAATATAAAAACAAACAAAGGGAAATAATCTTTTGAAAGCGTTACCATATATAGAGGGGAGAAGGGGAAATGAGAATTAACTTTAAAAACTTAACTGTACGTGTTATTATTGGCATTATTTTAGGGGTTGTAGTTGGCTTTTTATTTCCAGAGTTTGGGGCTAAGCTGAAGGTGCTCGCCGATGGATTTATTAAATTAATTAAGATGGTTATTGCCCCGATTATTTTCTTTACCGTCGTCATTGGGATCGGCAACATGGGAGATTTAAAAAAGGTAGGACGAATTGGCGGAAAAGCGCTCATTTACTTTGAAATTGTCACAACATTTGCATTGGCAATCGGAATTATCGTGGTCAATCTTATAAAGCCAGGTGTTGGGTTTAACACAGAGGCTGTCAAAGGCGGTGATATTTCGCAATATACTCAACAAGCAGAAGCGGTGAATCACGGTGCTGTCGAATTTTTGCTTAGCATTATTCCCGATAATGTCGTAGCGGCAATGGCGAAAGGAGAATTATTACCGATTTTATTCTTTGCTGTGTTATTTGGATTAGTGACAGCATCATTAGGCGAAAAGGCCAAACCCGTTGTTGAGTTATTTGAACGGTTGGCTGATATTTTCTTCGGTATCGTTAATATGGTTATGAAAGTATCGCCGATTGCTGCCTTTGGTGCCATGGCTTATACGATCGGTACGTTTGGACTGGGCTCTTTAGTATCGCTTGGAAAATTAATGGTGTCTGTCTATATTACGATGATTTTATTCATTGTTGTTGTACTGGGAGCCATTGCAAAATATTATGGGTTTAGCATTTTCAAGTTTATTGCTTACATTAAAGAAGAAATTTTACTTGTACTCGGAACGTCTTCATCTGAATCGGCATTACCTAAAATGATAGAAAGATTAGAAAAATACGGATGTTCAAAATCGGTTGTCGGTCTCGTCATTCCGACAGGATATTCGTTCAACCTTGATGGAACTTCCATTTATCTTTCCATGGCGGCTATTTTTATCGCCCAGGCATACGGAATCGATTTGACTATTTGGCAAGAACTTACGCTTCTCGGAGTATTAATGCTAACATCAAAAGGGGCAGCTGGAGTGACTGGTTCCGGCTTTATTACCTTAGCAGCCACGTTGTCCGCGTTTCCAATGATTCCGGTAGAGGGGATCGCATTGCTTCTTGGTGTGGACCGTTTTATGTCTGAAGCGCGTGCAATTACAAACTTAATCGGCAATGGCGTTGCAACAGTAGTAGTTTCAAAAATGGAAAATGAGTTTCACCCTCCAGTCGAGCCAAAATTAGAAGAGACGAATATGACGATTGCAAAATAAAGAGGACGGATAGCTAACAGCTATCCGTTTTTTAGATAAGAAAGTATAAAGGTGAAACGGACATTACGCAGTATAAGCACCTAACCAAATTGCTTCTTGAATAGGTGCTCATACGAAGCTTGAGAACTCGATCTCGAGATGGAAAGCTGTCTAGCGGGGGCAAAGAGCGTTTGTCCGTCCTTAAATAGTGCTTGTTCTTTTCTTAATAAATAGATTGACAACGGTTTGGCTGTTTTATATAATAATCTTGAAATCGAGATATATGAATTAAATATTATTTTTTATTATCTTGAATTCAAGATGAATGATATGGATTAAAATGAATAAATTACCGTTGTAGATGTCCGAATTAGGGAAGGATGTGAATCGCATGATTCGAGTATACCCAGCAAATGAGCGGTATCATGCTAATCATGGATGGCTAGATACGTATTTTAGTTTTTCATTTGCAGAATATTTTGACCCAAACAACATGAATTTTGGACCTTTACGTGTACTAAATGATGATGTCATTCAACCATTGCGAGGGTTTGGAGCACACCCACATCAAGAAATGGAGATTGTTTCTATTGTGCTTCGCGGGCAATTGAAGCACGAAGATAGCTTAGGAAATGAGGCGATTACCACATTTGGTGGCATTCAAAGAATGTCGGCGGGAACTGGGATTGTTCATTCAGAGGTGAATCCGTCGGCAACAGAAGAAGTAAACTTTTTGCAACTATGGTTTTTACCAGAACGAAGAGGGCTCTCTCCATCTTATGAGCGAACAGATTTTGATATAAGCCAATTAAAAAATCAATTGCTTCCGGTTGTGGCTAAAAATCCATCATCTCCTCATGTTGCCCATATTCATCAGGATTTGACCATTTATCTTTCCGATTTAGAAGAGGGCAAAGAGATTGTATTTGAACAAGAAGAAGGTCGACGTATTTTTGTTTTCCTCATTGAAGGGGAATTAGTATTAAATGATACGACTATACTATATAAGCGTGATTCTGCACGAATAACAGAAATGCCGCAATTAAAAATCGACGCTAATGCTAACTCACGTTTCATGCTCATTGATCTCCCATAAGAGGCAATGAGAAATGATACATTATAATAAAGGAGAGAGTGACAATGTCAAACGTTCGTTTAGCGATTATTTACTACAGTTCTACAGGAACGAACTACAAATTAGCCAAATGGGCAGAAGAAGCCGCACAAGAGGTTGGAGCAGAAGTCAAAGTATTAAAAGTACCTGAGCTTGCGCCAAAAGAAGCGATCGAGTCCAATCCAGCATGGAAAGCCCATGTTGAAGCGACAAAGGATGTTCCAACGGTTACATTAGACGATTTAGAATGGGCCGATGCAATTATTTTCAGTGTGCCAACTCGTTTCGGAAACGTTCCTTCTCAATTGAAGCAATTTTTAGATACGACAGGCGGTTTATGGTTCCAAGGAAAGCTTGCGAATAAAGTAGTGAGCGCGATGGCATCGGCGCAAAATCCGCATGGCGGCCAAGAACAAACAATTTTACAATTATATACAACCATGTATCATTGGGGAGCAATTGTTGCTGCTCCGGGATATACGGATCCATCTATTTTTGCTGCGGGTGGAAATCCATACGGCACAAGTGTTACTGTTGATCAAAATGGGAACATTGCTGAAAATGCCGAAGCAGCGGTCAAGCATCAAGCACGGCGCACTGTACAAGTAGCGCAATGGGTAAAAAATGGATTGCAACAGCAGTAAGACGATCTGAGATGAGGAATCTATTTCCTCATCTTTTTTATTGTTTGATGAGAATTTTTTAATTTTTTTATTATGTATGTCTCATTTATTTGTGTTTAAATCTAACAGGGGCTCAATGTCTGCCATTATTGTAATGTAACAAAAGTATGAAAGAGTGTGAGAAACTGCGGAACAATAAGAATCGTTCTATTCCCATTCTTTTTCCCTGAAGAGAAATTAACTAATTTTTATGAACTGCTGTAGTTTTGGAGGTAACATCTTTGTTTGTTGACGTCGTGAAAAGTTTTCTCTTTTCAGGCAGTATTCTCACACGATGGCTAAGGATATTACTTGGCAGCTTATTGATCTTGTTATCATTGAAAGAGCTATTTGGACACTATATGCTCGTATCTTGCTTTGAAGAGGAGATTCGCCCCCGCTTCCTTGGATAGGGGTATATCTTGCATGTATACGTAGGAGCTATTTCAAAACATCTAGACTTTAGGGGTGTAGCGATGTTGTGGCATTATTTATCGGCAATCATTATGGGAATCGTAGAAGGATTAACTGAGTTTCTCCCAGTGTCTTCGACTGGGCATTTAATTTTGACAGGAGAACTTATCCATTTTAAAGGTGAACAAGCAAAGACATTTGAAATTTTTATCCAATTAGGTTCGATCCTTGCTGTTGTTGTTGTGTATTGGAGACGTTTTTTGAATATTTTTGGGTTAATGAAAGAAGATGGGGGACGCAGAGGGTTAAATCTTTTGCATATTATTTATGCGATGATTCCGGCTGTTGTCCTCGGGTTTCTTCTGCATGATGCGATTAAGACATACCTATTTTCACCTTACACCGTATTAGTAGGTCTTGTTGCTGGCGGGTTATTAATGATTTTTGTGGAGAAAAAACAAACAACAGTTACGGCAAGTAGCCTTGACCAGCTTTCTTACAAGCAAGCATTTGGTATCGGTGTTTTTCAGTGTTTAGCCTTGTGGCCTGGATTTTCTCGCTCAGGCTCAACGATTTCCGGCGGGTTACTTGTTGGAACAGACCATAAAACTGCAGCGGAATTTTCCTTTATCATTGCTGTACCGATGATGCTTGCTGCAAGCGGCCTAGACTTGTTAAAAAGTTATCAATATTTATCAGTCCACGACCTGCCGGTTTTTGCAATAGGATTCGTTACTGCGTTTATTGTTGCATTACTGGCTATTAAATTTTTCCTTCAACTCATTTCGAAAGTGAAACTTACTCCGTTTGCGATTTACCGCTTTGTCATTGCGATCTTATATAGTTTCATTTTATTGTAATTGATATGGAGATGGGGATGCTTCCTCATCTTTTTCTTATATAAAGGCAGAGAGCAAATGGAAAGTTTGCGAGGCCACATGACTTTACATAATGGAGTACAAACGCCATGGTTTAGTGGGTGTAGAGCATGCAAAATGGTGAGAAAATCATCAATTCCGTCAAAGCAGCGGCTTGAAGTAGGATACGCCATATTGATGCAGACGCTGTATACCAAAACGAAGAAGAAGAGACAGGAGATTCGAGAGTCCGGCGTGACTAAAGAAGAAGTGTTTATTATGACAAAAGTGTGGAATTTTGATCGAGGATGTGGAGACGACATAAAAAGAGCTTGAAATAAGTTTACAAAAACTTGGACTTGAGTATGTCGATAGTACACTGGGCTGTCAAAGAAAAGTACAGAAAACGTATAACGCGATGGACAGGCTATATACAAAGATGGTCGAGTGTGCACAATGTTGTAGATCATTTTCATGTTTATCATTTAAAAGTTTTGTTAGCGGATTGTGAAATTAAGCCGATGATTAATCTGATTTGCTATTTATGACAAAAGAACCTCGGGCATTCTGTAAACAGCACGACATTCAACCAGAGGCATGGTCATCGCTTATGCAAGGCAGGCTTTTGGATGAACCTTCCTGTTGAAGTTGTAAATGTGGAAAGTCACTAGTACAAATTATTCTTTGTTAGCATGCCGTATAAAGTATCATCGAATTAAAGAAAACGCCGATATTTTCGACGAAAATCGATCATTAACTATGAACAAGTACGTAGATAATTTTGTTTTTTTATTTGAAACGATATGGAGGCTTCGGATTGAAAAGAAGCCTCTTTTTTGTAAATAAAATAACTAGGATAAAATGGAAGTTGTATATGTATTCGCATTTTCCATACTAAGTAGTAAATAAGCCGCATTGTTTGACGTATGAATTATCCCTAAAGTAAAATAAATATTAGTATAAACATATTTCTAAGTATGTTATACGAAAAGTAACGGAGGGTGTATTCATGTTCTTCCATCCAATGGATTTTTTAATTATTATCGCGTTCGGCATTTCGCTATGGGCCCAATTTAAAGTGTCAGGAAACTTCAACAAATGGTCAACAGTACATGCATCATCTGGGTTAACAGGTGCGGAAGTCGCGCGCATGATTTTGGATCGCAATGGTCTTTACCATGTACCAGTAGAAGTAGTACCAGGAAGATTGACTGACCACTATGATCCAATTTCACGTACAGTTCGCTTATCAGAACCGGTGTATTACGGTCGTTCGATCGCTGCGATTTCAGTGGCAGCGCATGAAGTCGGACACGCTGTGCAACATAAACAATCATACGGTGCGCTAGTGCTCCGTCACCGTATGTTTCCAATTGTTAATTTTACGTCTGGAGTCGCACCATTTTTACTTTTAGCTGGATTTCTTTTTAAACAGTTTTCTTTGCTTGGACTTGGAATTATTTTCTTTTCATTTGCCGTAGCTTTCCAACTTATCACGCTTCCTGTCGAGTTTAATGCAAGTTCAAGAGCGAAAAAATTTATGCTTGCGGAAGGAATCATTGGTCATAATGAGGAGCGCGGCGTCAACAAAGTGCTAGGAGCAGCCGCATTAACGTATGTGGCAGCAGCGCTCATTTCAGTGCTTGAGTTACTAAAATACATTCTTATTTTTACGCAAAGTAATAATAGTGAAGAATAAAGAAATAAAACCCTGTCTGTAGGAGGTGTAATCCGCACGCGAACATCGTGTGCGGAAACCAATTGGACATATTTAATTTAGTGATGGTGGCATTACTTATTGCATGTACGGGCTTTTTTGTCGCATCGGAATTTGCGATCGTCAAAGTCCGTAGCTCACGAATTGACCAATTAATTAGTGAGGGAAACAAACGAGCGGTTGCTGCCAAAAAGGTGATTTCCAACCTCGATGGATATTTATCGGCAAACCAGCTAGGGATTACGATTACGTCTTTAGGACTCGGATGGCTTGGGGAGCCGACCGTAGAGAGATTGTTAATGCCGTTATTCGAGCGGATTCATTTGTCGGAGTCGCTTTCCCACATTCTATCATTTACGATTGCGTTTGCCAGTATTACTTTTTTCCACGTCGTTGTTGGGGAGCTTGCTCCAAAGACGTTTGCCATTCATAAAGCGGAAGCCATTACGCTTCTTACCGCTCAACCGCTCATTTTGTTTTATAAGGTCATGTATCCGTTCATTTGGACGCTGAATAATTCCGCCCGTATTGTTACTAGAATATTTGGCTTGAAGCCTGCTGCGGAACATGAAATTGCTCATTCTGAGGAAGAATTGCGTCTTATTTTATCAGAAAGCTACAAAAGTGGGGAGATTAATCAATCGGAGTACAAATACGTGAATAACATTTTTCGTTTTGATGATCGTGTTGCCAAAGAAATTATGGTGCCACGAAAGGAAATTATAGCTCTCGATATTCATCGAAGTGTAAAAGAAAATTTAGAAATCATTAAAGAGGAAAAATATACACGTTATCCTGTTATCGACGGAGATAAAGATCACGTTCTTGGATTAATTAACGTGAAAGAAGTGTTTACAGACCTTGTAACGAATCCTTCTCAAGAAAAAGAAATGAAAGATTATATTCGCCCGATTATTCAAGTAATTGAATCGATTGCCATTCATGACTTGCTTGTGAAAATGCAAAAAGAGCGCATTCATATGGCGATTTTAGTCGATGAATATGGTGGTACATCCGGGCTTGTCACTGTCGAAGATATTTTAGAAGAAATCGTTGGTGAAATTCAAGACGAGTTTGACGTCGACGAAATACCAATGATTCAAAAAATTGATGAGATGCATACGATTATTGACGGAAAAGTGCTGATCAGTGAAATAAACGATTTGTTTGGTTTGTCGATTGATGATACGGATGTGGACACGATCGGTGGTTGGATTTTAACAGAACACTATGATATTGCAGTAGGAGATAGTGTAGAAGTTGATCGTTATTCATTTAAAGTGTTGGAAATGGATGGCCATCATGTCAAGACGATAGAAGTGACAAAGCGAGAGCCTGAACAAGTAGAAGATGAGACAAGTGAAATGGATAAAGAAGTACGATTGCACTTATAGGCAGACTTGGTTACTATCAAGTCTGCCTTTTTGTTGCTAGTAAAAGCGAGTGATGTCTTTGGGAAATACATTATCACGAACAGGGGCAATGCACGTGATGGGATCATTCGTGAACGGATGAGAAAACGAAAGTTTCACTGCATGAAGGGCTTGCCTTTGTGCTTGTTCTGAAGAACTGCCATATAGTGTATCGCCGACTAACGGATGTCCAATGTAGCTCATATGAACGCGAATTTGATGAGTGCGCCCCGTATCTAAAGAAAGTTCTACTAGCGATGTTTGTTGTTGAAATGATGGATCAAGAACACGGTAATGAGTAACGGCTGATGCTCCTGTTTTTGACACCCTTCTTCTTGTCGGATGGTGTCGGTCGCGACCAATCGGTGCAGCGATTGTTCCTGTTTTTTTCTTCACAATTCCATGAACAAGAGCCACGTATGTCCGCTTAATTTTTCGCTGTTCAAGCATTCGATCTAACATCGCTCCTGCCAGCGCGTGTTTGGCAAATAAAATGGCTCCCGATGTATCACGGTCCAAACGGTGAATATGACGGACTTTTGTAAAAATACCTTGCGATTGCAAATAAAATGCGACCGCATTGGTTAATGTTTCGGTTTTGGTTTGTTCCGTCGGATGAACGTCAATCCCAGCTTCTTTATTGATGACGAGAAGATGCTCGTCTTCCCATAAAATCTCAAGCTCGCGATATTGCGGAACGATGTCTAAATGTTCTGGTTTGTAAAGCCATAATTGCAAGCGATCGTTTTTTTGTAATAACGTATGCCATGGAATGACTTGTCCATTCAATTTAACACCTTTTTCGATACGGAATTGATGCATAAGTCTTTTAGGGACTCCCCATGTTTCTTTTAATAACCTTTCAATGGAGTGTCCCTGCCAATCAGGAGGAATAACAAATTCGATCCATTCTCCTTTTCGAGTTGTAATCAATTTTCTCACCTCAAATTTTCACTAACAGTGGAAACACTTTCTACCGTCACGAGTTGATAAGTTATGATACACTCATAGTATCGCTTGATGGCTATGGTATGCAAGTGAGATGGGATGAAGTCGAGTAATGAAAAAGGTGGTATGAACGTTGAGAGTTGTCTACGCAGCAACAAAAGAACAAGAGGAGTATATCAGCAGTTTAGCTCATTATTTTTATAGTCACATTTTTCCACGTTACTTTGATGACGAGCAAATAGAGGAATTTCAACATTTACAAATTCTTTCTTTTCAAGGAGGAGAATTTACATATAATGGGACAATGCGAGAAGCGTTTCACATTATTTCATCACTACAATCATTGATTACCATTATTGAATGCATAGAGGAAAATGGAGGGTATGATGAATACCGAGATTTATTTGAGCGTAATGTTACTTTACTAAGTCAGTACGGCATTGTATTTCCATTTACGCTTAAACAATTTAGCAAGAAACGACCGTTTATCTTCAGCAAGTGTGCACCACGGGAAAGCGATCGATTTATGTAGATGCAGTTAAGATTAGGGGCTCTTTGAATAAGAGCCCTCTTCCATTTTATAAAAGGTAAGAAAGCATAAATTTTAAAAGTCCTAAATGCCTCATGTTCGGGGGGAGAGTATTTGCCCAGCTCACTTTCTTAATGATTGAAACCACTCGCGAAAGACAGCTTCATCATGGTAACCATCGATTCGTTTCACTTCTTTGCCGTGCTCATAATGAACAATCGTCGGTGTTCCATCAATATGGTATTTGTCCCAGCCTTCTTCAAATTCACGTAAGTTAAACATTTTTAAGTCAATGCCCATTTCTTTTGTCATCGGCACGACAATTGGAGTTGTTCTTTGACAATGCGGACAAGTAGGGCTGTAAAAGTAGACGGTCACCGTTTCGTGATTTGCTAGTTTTTTCTCTAATTCGTCTGGCAAAATAATGTTTTGATAGTTTGGATCGTCAAGCTGTTCAACAGTAGCTGGATCAAGTTCTTTTTTGTGATATGGATTATCTTTTACCTCTTCTTTTTGCTGATAGGACGTGACAAAAGCAATAGCGGCAAATAACCCAATGATGACCGCGCCAAAAATGATCAGTTTTTTCAATTTAGTTCCCTTCTTTCGCTTTACGAATAATGATTATACTTAGCACACTAATCAAGAAAAAGGCTGTCAATGCTAAAAACGGAATCGTAATAAAACCGAACCAATTAATATATTGCCCCGTGCATGGAACACGACCACACGAAATCGAATGTTCTTGAAAAAAAGGGATTTTTTGCATTAAGTAATGATAAAGAGAAATCGTTCCCCCGATAATTGATAGTGTCAAACTATAGCGCGCAATCCCGTATTCTTTTCGAATGGCTGCTAGTCCTAAAAGAATCACTTGAGGATACATGAAAATGCGTTGAAACCAACAGAGGTCGCATGGAATAAATTTTAGAACTTCTGAAAAATAGAGGCTGCCTAATGTTGCGATCAGAGAAATCCCCCAAGCGCTAATAAGTAAATTTTCGAGCGCTTTTTCTTTTTTATTCATATAAATCCCCTTATTCCTAAGTATTTTTACCATTTTTATTATAGTAGAGGGAAAAAGGAATGTAAAATATATAGGCACATATATCTTTTTATAGTACAATGTAAACATGAAATCGTTTTCATATACATAGATGGGAGTGAGAGACGTGGAGCGAAAGTGGTGGAAAGAGGCGGTTGTGTATCAAATTTATCCGCGCAGCTTTAAAGATGCCAATGGTGATGGAATCGGAGATATTCGCGGCATTATTTCCAAACTTGATTATTTGAAAGAGCTCGGAGTTGACGTTGTTTGGTTATCGCCTGTTTATAAATCACCAAATGATGATAATGGCTATGATATTAGCGACTATCGTGAAATTATGGACGAATTTGGGACGATGGAAGATTGGGAAGAAATGCTGGAGGAAATGCATAAGCACGGTATAAAACTAGTCATGGATTTAGTCGTTAACCATACATCTGATGAACATCCGTGGTTTGTTGAATCGAGAAAATCGAAGGATAGCCCGTATCGCGATTATTACATTTGGCGTTCAGGGAAAGATGGAAAGGAGCCGAACAATTGGGAGTCTGCTTTTAGTGGCTCGGCGTGGGAATATGATGAAACGACAGGTGAATATTACTTGCATCTCTTTTCAAAAAAACAGCCTGACTTAAACTGGGAAAACCCGAAGGTGCGCCAAGAAGTATACGAAATGATGAAGTTTTGGCTCGATAAAGGTGTCGACGGTTTCCGTATGGATGTCATTAATATGATTTCGAAAGTGCCGGGATTGCCAGATGGTGAGCCTCAAGAAGGGAAAAAATATGCATCAGGCAGCAAATATTTTATGAATGGACCGCGTGTGCATGAGTTTTTGCAGGAAATGAATCGGGAAGTGTTATCAAAATATGACATTATGACTGTTGGCGAAACTCCTGGTGTAACGCCAGCGGAAGGAATTTTATACACCGATCCCGATCGTCATGAGCTAAATATGGTGTTTCAATTCGAGCATGTTGGCTTAGATTCAGGTTCAGGCGGAAAATGGGATATTAAACCGTGGTCATTAGCGGATTTGAAAAAAACGATGACGAAATGGCAAAAGGAATTAGAAGGAAAAGGTTGGAACAGCCTTTACTTAAATAACCATGACCAGCCTCGTGCCGTTTCTCGTTTTGGTGATGATGGAAAATATCGAGTCGAATCAGCAAAAATGCTTGGCACGTTCCTGCATATGATGCAAGGCACGCCATACATTTATCAAGGGGAAGAACTAGGAATGACGAATGTGCGCTTCCCATCAATCGAGGACTACCGGGATATCGAAACATTAAACATGTATAAAGAACGCGTGGGAGAATATGGGGAAGATCCCCAACAAGTGCTCGAGAAAATTTATTATAAAGGTCGTGACAATGCGCGAACTCCGATGCAGTGGGATGACAGTGAACATGCCGGCTTTACAACAGGTACACCGTGGATTCAGGTCAACCCAAATTATAAAGAGATTAATGCGAAGGCTGCGCTGGAAGATCCGAATTCTGTGTTTCATTATTATAGAAAGTTGATCCAGCTGCGGAAAAAGCATGATATTATCGTCTATGGCACATACGACTTAATTTTAGAAGATGACCCATATATTTATGCGTATACGCGCACATTAGGAGATGAAAAATTAGTCGTCATCACCAACTTCTCTGGCAAAACACCAGTTTTCCTGCTTCCTGAGGAAATTACGTATACGACAAAAGAGCTGCTTATCAGCAATTATGAGGTCAGCGAAGAAGAAGATCTCCGCGAAATTCGTTTACAGTCGTGGGAAGCACGTGTCTACAAAATTCGATAACACCATGTGGGGCGGTTTCAGTAAAAAAGCCGCCTTTTTTATTTTTTCATACAAAAAAGTAAATATGTAAGCATTATTTTCTACCCATATACACACGAAAAATGGTCAGACTAATCGGTGAAAGGAGAGGATCACATTGAACAATAATAATAAAGTCGAAAGCATTATGACAAAAAATGTAGCGACTGTTTCTCCTAACCAAACAGTTCAAGAAGCAGCCCAATTAATGAGCCAGAAAAATGTTGGTGCACTTCCAGTAGTGGAAAATGGTCAAGTAAAAGGAATAATTACAGACCGTGACATTACTCTTCGTACAACGACACAAGGGAAAAATGCTTCTTCCACTCCTGTATCACAAGTCATGACGACAAACATCGTGACAGGAACGACAGATATGAGCATAGAAGAAGCAGCAAATGTCATGGCGCAGCATCAAATTCGCCGCTTACCAATCGTAGAAAACAATCAACTTCGTGGCATTGTGGCCTTAGGTGACATTGCGACGAACCATGCTTATGACGAAGCGGCAGAACAAGCTCTTACAAATATTTCTGAACCATCCCAACCACAAGCTTAACTCAAAAAGGATGTCTCATTTTCATGGGGCATCCTTTTCATTATAAAAGGAATATCGTATGATGATAACGAATAAAAAGAGTAAAGGAACAAAATGTGGAGGGATATGGATTGAGTTGGAAAAATAAGTATGAGCAATGGAGCACTTATGAACATTTAGACCAAGAATTAAAAAAACTGCTGCAAGAACATCGTGATGATCATCAATGGTTAGAGGATTGTTTTTATAAAAACTTGGAATTTGGTACAGGAGGAATGCGTGGCGAAATCGGTCCCGGCACGAACCGGATGAACATATACACCGTACGTAAAGCATCAGAAGGATTGGCACGATACATAGAATCATTTGGTGAGGAGGCCAAAAAGCGCGGGGTCGTCATTGCGTACGATTCTCGTCATAAGTCCCCGGAATTTGCAATGGAAGCGGCGAAAACGCTTGCAACACACGGCATTCAAACTTATGTATTTGATGAATTGCGGCCGACGCCGGAACTTTCGTTTGCCGTCCGTCATTTACAAGCGTTTTCTGGAATTGTCATTACAGCGAGTCATAATCCACCTGAATATAACGGCTATAAAGTGTATGGAGAAGACGGAGGACAACTTCCACCGGATATTGCTGATCGTGTTATTCAATATGTTAATGAAGTGGAAAATGAACTTACGATTCCAGTCGAGGAAGAGTCGACGCTAAAAGAAAAAGGACTCATTCGAATTATTGGTGAAGAAGTCGATCGTGCTTATATCGAAGCTGTAAAAACGATTTCACTCAACCCACAGCTTTCACAAGAAGTAGACGTAAATGTCGTATTTACACCGCTTCACGGTACAGCCAACAAGCCAGTCCGTCACGCTCTTGAAGCGCTTGGATATAAGAAGGTCGTCGTCGTGAAAGAACAAGAATTTCCAGATCCAAACTTTTCAACGGTTAAGTCACCAAATCCAGAAGAACATACTGCATTTGAATTAGCGAGAAAAGTCGGCAAAGAGATAGATGCTGACTTATTAATCGCTACAGACCCGGATGCCGATCGTTTGGGGATTGCTGTCAAAAATGACAGCGGTGAATATATCGTATTGACAGGAAATCAAACGGGTGGCTTACTGCTTCATTACATTTTGTCGCAAAAGAAAGAAAAAGGAACATTACCGAAAAACGGCATTGTGTTAAAAACGATTGTGACATCTGAATTTGGACGGGCGATTGCCAAGTCTTTCGGGCTAGAGACGATTGATACGTTAACGGGGTTTAAGTTTATCGGAGAAAAGATTAAAGAATACGAACAAACCGGACAATATGTTTTTCAGTTTGGATATGAAGAGAGCTACGGTTATTTAATTGGTGATTTCGCTCGTGATAAAGATGCAGTTCAAGCAGCGGTGTTAGCGGTGGAAGTATGTGCATTTTATAAAAAGCAAGGTATGTCATTATACGAAGGATTGTTGCAATTATTTGATAAATATGGATATTATCGTGAAGGATTACAGTCATTAACGTTAAAAGGGAAAGAAGGAGCAGAAAAAATTCAAGCGCTTTTGACAGCGTTTCGTCATGAACCGCCAGCAGAAGTTGCAGGAAAAAAAGTAACGATTATTGAGGACTATAAAACGAGCGAACGCTTCGACACAGCCACTGGAGAAAAAACAGAGATTATACTCCCAAAATCAAACGTACTGAAATATTTCTTAGAAGACGGCTCATGGTTTTGCTTACGCCCTTCAGGAACAGAGCCAAAAGCGAAAGTTTATTTTGGGGTAAAAGGACATTCTTTAGCAGATAGCGAAAAACAACTTGAGCAGCTTTCTAACGCTGTTATGAAGCAAGTTCATGCGTTTTTAAATGCGACAGCTGATAAGGCGTAATGCCTTATCAGCTGTTTTTGTTTTTATGTCGTACGAAATTTTTATAGTTTTTTGGGGATATTAACGACAAATATTCCGAATGATGGAGGGATGTTCATGTCACTCAAATCTAAAGTTCTTGTCGCCATTTTGCTTGGCAATTTAGCAACTATCGGCCCCTTTTTTTCGCTTAAGGAATCCTCTTTTCCTAATGTTCAAGCAGCAAGTGAATCAGTAATTGCACGTGATGTTCCAAAAAATGTGATTTTGCTAATTGGAGATGGCATGGGAATTGGACAACTTGAAATCGCTCGGTTATTTGAATATGGGAAAAATGGACGCCTCTTTATGGAATCATTAGAGAATGTCGCTTTAATGCATACATATTCATCCAATAATATTGTGACAGACTCTGGAGCAGGGGGAACGGCGATTTCAACAGGAAAAAAGACAAAGAATGAGTCGATTAGCGTTGATGAAAACGGTCGTGAGATTGACAGCATTTTGGACGTATTTAAAGCAAATGGAAAAAAAGTAGGGGTTATCTCTACAAATACGGTAACAGACGCAACACCTGCTGCGTTCACGGCAAGCGTAGCAAACCGCTGGGGTCAAGAAGAAGTAGCAAGACAACTGGTTAAGAATGAATACGATGTTCTTCTTGGGGGAGGTTCACAATATTTCAGTCCTAAAAAACAAAATGGAGAAGACTTAATTGAAAAATTCCGTAAAAAAGGCTATGCCGTAGTCACGGACCGCAATGAGCTAATGAAGGTGGGAAGACCGAATAAATTGCTTGGTTTATTTCATCCGTCTTATATGAGTTATAAACAGGATAGAGAAGAGTACAACAGCAATGAACCAACACTAAATGAAATGACAGCGAAAGCATTAGACGTACTCTCTAAAGGAAAAAACGGCTTCTTTTTAATGGTTGAAGGAGCCCGTATTGATCATGCATCACATGCTGCAGACATTCCTGGTGTTTGGAAGGAGACGATTGAATTAGATAATACAGTGCGTGATGTGGTCAACTGGGCGAAAAAACGGAATGACACATTAATTGTTGTATTGGCTGACCATGAAACGATGGGAATTTCTGCGACAGAACCGATGAACATAAAGGGACTTAAGAAAATTCGTGTTTCTCCTGAATATATGGCAGCAAAACTAGTAACAGACAAGACTACAGGTATGTTTACAAGGGAAAGTGTAAAGACAGTATTTAAAACATATGCCTACATTGACTTAACAGATAAAGAAATAACAGAGTTTTTGCGTAATGTGAGGGAGACTAAAGGAAAAGTTTATACATCTTTTGCAGTAGCGTGGGAAATTGGTTCAGTTATTGCTAAACATTATAAAGTCGGCATCGTTGACCGAGCGATTCGTGCGGAAAGCTCAACAGGTGGCCATACGGGTAATATGGTTCCGGTATTTGCCACGGGAGTTGGTAGTCAAATTTTTGAGGGAGTTTTAGATAACACCGATATATCAAAATTAATTGCGAAAGCGGCAAAACTTGAATTTAATCCGGGCGAAAAGGTTAAAAGGCAATCAAATAATTAAAGTCGGCGTATAAAAATTCGACAGTTTTCTTTCTGTTTTTGCGAACCATGCGAAAAATTGTTCCTATGTTGTTTTAGTTGCTTATCATCATGTAAACGATTACTATATTATATAAAGATGGCATATAAATTAGAGATAGTTTGCGTGTGGAAGGATGTTTTTAATGTTAAAAAATCAAGTGGCTATTGTTACAGGTGCTTCTCGAGGGATTGGAAAGGAGATCGCCCTTAAATTTGCAGAGCAAGGGGCGAAGTTGGCGCTTGTCGGAAGTTCCGAAGACATTTATCAAACAGGCAAGGAATTGAGAGAAAAAGGATTTAACTATATTGAAACATTTCAAGTCGATGTGGCAAACGAACAACAAATGAACGAAATGGTGGCAAAGACACTTGAAAGATTCGGACAAATCGATATACTCGTCAACAATGCAGGAATCGGCTTTTTTAAATCGATAGAATCAACAACCATCGAGGAATGGAAAAAAGTATTTGAGGTCAATGTACAAGGTGTCTTTATTGGAGTTAAAGCGGTACTTCCGCATATGAAAGAAAGAAAATCAGGAACGATTATTACGATTTCGTCAGATGTCGGGCGTTATACGATTCCAAACGGTGCCGCTTATACAGCAACGAAATATGCAGTGCAAGGCTTTTCTGGTTCGTTGGCACAAGAAGTAAGAAACTACGGCATTCGTGTCGGCACGATTAATCCGGGAATGGTTGATACGTACTTTGCCAACTCTGTGCAAGGTGTACCGGAAAAACAAGATTGGTTAAAGGCGGAAGATGTTGCTAAAGCCGTTGTGTACATGGCCGGTGCCCCGAAACATATGCTCATTGATGAAATTGTTCTTCATCCGCTCATTCAACAGTATCCTATTGCTTAATGTGAAAAGACAATGCCGATAGCGGTGTTGTCTTTTTCTATCTACTTTACTAAAGGGGGAGAGGGAGATGGAAAGAGAAAAGCAGCGTATTCAAGAATTGCAAACATTAAAATTAATTGCGGAAACATTGAATGAGGCAAATGATTTGGAAGAAATGCTACAGGCGGTATTAAAACAATTAATGCAAGTGATGAAATTACAATGCGGATGGGTTTTTTTTGTTAACGAAAAAGGAGATTTTTCACTTGTTGCTGACTATGAATTGCCGCCTGCTCTTACATGGGGAAATAAGAAACCGATGTGTGAAGGTGATTGTTGGTGTTTGGATAGATGCAAGGATGGACGATTGCAGCGGGCAGCCAATGTCATTGAGTGCAAGCGGCTAGAAGATGCCATAGAGGAGAAATGGGGAGACACTAATGGCATTACACATCATGCCAGTATTCCGCTCCGTGCCGGTGAAGAGAAATTTGGATTATTAAATGTTGCTGCCCCTCACAAAACCCACTTTACGAGCGAGGAACTGGCATTGCTTGAAGCTGTTGCTTACCAAATCGGTACCGCTATTAAGCGCATAAAGCTTGTAGAAAATGAACAAAAACTTGCGTTATTAGCTGAACGAAACCGGTTAGCGCGTGATTTGCACGATTCCGTTAATCAATTATTGTTTTCACTGCTTTTAACGGCGCGCGGTGCAAAAGAAATGACGGAAGACGAAAATATGAAAGACACGTTTACTTACATTCAGCAATTGGCGCAAGAGGCTCTTCATGAAATGCGGGCGCTCATTTGGCAGCTTCGTCCACAAGGGTTAGAAAATGGGCTGGCAAGCGCTCTTAAGCATTACGGAAACATGCTTGGATTGAAGATAGACATTGATATTCAAGGAGTTATTGATTTACCAAATGAAGTGGAGGAATGTTTATGGCGTGTTGGACAGGAAGCGCTGAACAACTGTAAAAAACATGCTGGTATTTCAACGGTCTATATTGTCATTAGTGTACAAAGCAATAAGGTCAAAATGAGTGTTCACGACCAAGGATGCGGATTTCACTACATTGGAGAAAATACGCTTTCTCTTGGCTTAAGCAGCATGAGAGAGAGAGTAACATCGTTAAACGGTGAGATTCACATCAAAAGTACCATTGGCGAAGGGACGACCATTCAAGTAATGATTCCATTGAAAAGAGGGAGAGGATAATGGGAATTAAAGTGCTCATTGCGGATGATCACCACGTTGTTCGCCGGGGATTAGTGTTTTTTTTAAAAACACAAAAAGAGATCGACATCGTTGGCGAAGCAGCCAATGGCGAGGAAGCGGTACAACGAACGAAAGAGCTTCAACCGGATATTGTTTTAATGGACTTAGTTATGCCTGTCATGGATGGTGTTGAAGCAACGAAAAAAATAAAGGAAATATCCCCTAACACAAAAATTCTTATTTTAACGAGTTTCGCCGATGAAGATTATGTCATCCCAGCTATTCGTGCTGGTGCATCGGGATATCAGTTAAAGGATATTGAACCGGACCAGCTTGTTGAGACCATCAAATTAGTCTATCGAGGCGAAAACCAGCTTCACCCAAAAGCTACGACTCATCTCATGACCCACTTATCAAAGCGAGAGACTCACGAAGAACGATTATTAGAGGAACTAACAAAGCGGGAGAAGGAAGTACTTGCGGAAATTGCTAAAGGAAAAAGCAACAAAGAAATTGCTGCCTCACTCATGATTACAGAAAAAACAGTAAAGACGCATGTGTCGAATATTCTCGCAAAATTAAATCTTGCTGATCGCACGCAAGCTGCTCTTTATGCGGT
The DNA here is from genome assembly GCF_013761245.1 of Thermaerobacillus caldiproteolyticus. Lineage (GTDB taxonomy): Bacteria > Bacillota > Bacilli > Bacillales > Anoxybacillaceae > Thermaerobacillus > Thermaerobacillus caldiproteolyticus. The sequence continues at coordinate 70,149 of NZ_JACDUT010000004.1, forward strand.
GAAGCATCTCAGACTTTAGTCGTAGCATCTTCTTTGGCTAATTTCGTAGGAAAAGCTCCCCCGATTTGGCGATGGATGAAGCGTTTATCTTGGTTACACTATAAGTAGGAAAACGATAAACAAGGAGAGAGAAACATGAACATCGTTGTGATCAACGGAAGTCCGCGCCAATCGGGAAGAACACGAATTGTCGCAAAGTATATTGCTGCACGGTACGGAGCAGAGCTCATTGATTTGAGTGAAGGTACATTGCCATTATATAATGGCGAAGCAAGCCAAAACGAATTGCCTGCTGTTCGGCAGCTGCGTCAACAAATCCGACAAGCAGACGGCGTTATCCTTTGTTCTCCAGAGTATCATAGCGCAATGAGCGGAGCGTTAAAAAATTCCCTTGACTTTTTAAGCAGTGATGAATTTGAACATAAGCCTGTCGCTCTTATCGCTGTAGGAGGAGGGGGAAAAGGCGGCATTAATGCATTAAACAATATGCGCACCGTCATGCGTGGAGTATACGCGAATGCCATTCCGAAGCAGATCGTCTTAGATCCGCCTTGCTTTGTTCATGAGCGTCTAACAGAAGCAGCGGCTGTGCAAGTGGATGCCGTCCTTTCCGAGTTACAGCGTTATATTCACGCGGCAAAGTGGTTGAGGGAACAGGAATGAATAGCCTCTATCGCGACAGCCGTTTGTATCCATTGCTCGTCGCCAATCTGTTCTCCTCTGTCGGAACAGGAATTACGATGACCGCTATTCCTTGGCTGTTGATTCAAAAAAGCGGTGGCGAAACACTGTTTGGCTATATTACAACAGCCATGACGATCATTATGTTTTTATTGACACCATATGTAGGGATGTGGATTGATCACATTTCCCGAAAAGCAATGTTACTGATTGGTGAGGCGATGGGCTTGATTATCGTTGCTATTTTTGCGCTGTGCGGAATAGCAGGAATGAAGTATGATGTATGGCATCTAGCTATCTTATTTGCAAGTGGTTCACTTTATTATTTTCTTTTTTATCCAACGCTGTTTGCCTTTAATCAGGAAGTATTTGACCGCGATCAATACAAGGCATTGAATGGAGTCATGGAAATTCAAGGGCAACTGGCTACCGTTATTTCTGGAGGAACGGCGAGCTTGCTTCTTACGAAAGTGCCGCTTTGCTGGATTTTATCGTTAGATGTGTTAACCTATGGAATTGCAATCTTTTGTCTGTTGTTCATTCCGTATCATCGCTCCATGCGAAAGGCAGAAAAAAGTTCTTTTTGGAAGAAGATTACAGAAGGATGCTATTACATGAGAGCCCATCCATCATTATTTTGGTTTTTACTTGCTTCGTTTATGCCTTTTATCGGAGTGATGATGACGAATTATCTTCATCCAATTTATATCGCTGACGTATTAAAGGAAGATGGTTCTGTATATGGAATTCAAAGTATGGTATACGGTTTCGGTGCGGCGTTTGCAGGAGCGGTTGTTCCGTTTTTGTTGAAGAGAATCGGTACAGAATTGAGCATCACAGTGACGGTGTTGATTTATGCCTGTGCGATTACGCTGTTTCTTTTAGTGAGAAACACGCTTGTTTTTTATGTGCTCGTTGGACTTACAGCGTTTGGAAATGCAGGAACAAGGGTCGCGCGAAGTTCATTGATGATGGACCGAATTCCTAATGATAAAATCGGGCGAGTCGATAGTTTGTTCCGCGCGGTAGGATTCATGATTCGCGCGTTCTTATTGAGTGTGTTTACTGGTGCAGTTTCTTTACAAAACGTTCTCATTCCGTATGCGATATTAAGCGGGCTGCTAGTCATTTCTGGACTGGCTGTGTTAAGGCTCGGAACATCAGTAAAAAAAGAACAATCGGATATCTCAAAAGCGCTATAAAAGGAAGGGAAATTCCCTTCCTTTATTTACGAATAGAAGTAAGCATACTGCTCTATCCCCGTTTTTTGTTCACTTACTTCAAGCGCATGGTCAATGTAGCGCAAAAGAGCGGTTAAGCGTTTTTGAATAACAGAATAATCGTGTTCAAAATTATAGGCGTGAAGAAAATGCTCAATTTTTTTTGAAAGTAAATCGTCTTTTGTGCGTACCATTAAAATAAGCAGGTTATCCCACTCGGAACGATGGGTATAATATAATGCTTTATCATAATCCATGGTGTTCAATGTGTATTCCTCCTTCATTTGAGGAGTCACATTTAGTGTGTGATAGTTCATGTGTTTTTTGCGCTGTAAATGTTACGTGATTAGGTAAAAAATAAATTATAAACGAAAATGGGCTGTATTTTTGAATGTAAATGTTGCAATTTTGTGACAAAAATATTATCTTTAAAGAAAGGGGATAAGGGGATGATGAGAATGAAGGAACGGTGTGAAGGGAAAGCAATTACGCAAATGTGCAAAATGATTGCTTCAGTAGGATTAATTGTTGGATTCGCTTTATTTTTATTAAGTTTTATTGCGAGCGCTTACAATAAAGACTTTTTCCTCACCATTATCAGTTTAGGAATTATGGGAGCTTCCATGTTTATGTTCGGATTTGGAACATTTATGGGGCTTCTAACGGAAACATATCAAAAAACGGAGACAAGTGCGTAAATTCGTTTGTGTTAGCATGAAAAAACACCGGTTGCCAAAAACCGGTGTTTTTGTGTTCATGCATCGTTTTTGGCGCTTGTTCCAAGACGCCAATAGGACACACAAGCCCCAATCAGTAAAGCGATAATTAATAATGGAAGTAAATGGGTGCTATAGTGTTCCATGTAATGTTTTACATTTTTCCAATCTTTCCCTAATTCTTTTCCTAATGTAATAAATATCAAGACCCAAAGTAACGCACCGCTGTAAGCATAAATGGCGAATTTTTTGAATTTATACTCATTAATTCCCGCAAGGAAGGCAGAAATGTGCCTGATGCCCGGAATAAAATAGCCGATCACTAAAACAAATGGCCCCATTTTGGCAAAAAGAACTTTTGTTTGTTCGATTCGTGCCTCAGTAATATGTACTTTTGGTCCGAATTTATGCAAGAAAGGTAGTCCTAATTTAATCCCTAAACAATAGCTGATGGAAATGCCGATGATGGCTCCAATGAAACTACATACTAATGTGAGCGGGAAGGACATCGCTCCTGTAAAAACATTGTAGCCAACATATGTTAACAATACTTCATCAGGAATCGGAAGACCGACAATCCCGCCCATTAGAGCTATCATAATACCGATATATCCAAATTGTTCAATCCAATGATGTAAATAATACTCCATCTAACCACCGCACTTTATGGTAAGCTATTTTTCATTATAAACGATGAGGCAGATAAAAGAAAAACGATTTCTGACATATTGCTTTTCCATTTGCAAAAACTGAATAAGTATCAAATCTCTTTTTCCCTCATACATTGTGATAAGAGGAAAAAGGGGGGAGATGCGAATGAGCCAAGATGACTTGAAAGCATTGGAACGTGCCATTGCCGAGATTACGGAAATTGCGCAAGGATTTGGGTTGGATTTTTATCCGATGCGTTATGAAATTTGCCCTGCCGATATTATTTATACATTTGGTGCCTACGGCATGCCGACGCGTTTTTCCCATTGGAGTTTCGGGAAGCAATTTTATAAAATGAAAATTCATTATGATTTAGGGCTAAGTAAAATTTATGAATTGGTCATTAATTCTGATCCGTGTTATGCCTTTTTACTTGATACAAATACACTTATTCAAAACAAATTAATTGTCGCTCACGTCTTGGCACATAGCGATTTTTTCAAAAACAACATTCGCTTCAGTAATACAAAGCGCGATATGGTCGAAAGCATGGCAGCGACTGCTGAACGTATTAAACAGTATGAACATCAATACGGAAAATTAGAAGTGGAAAAGTTTTTAGATGCGGTATTGGCGATTCAAGAGCATATCGATCCATCGCTCCTTCGCTCGAAATTATCATGGACGCTTGAAGATACAGAAGTGTATGAAGAAGAACCGGCAAGAACGACTCCGTATGACGATTTGTGGTCGCTTGATGAACGAAATAACCCGGCTCCACCACCTCGCAGGAAACGAAGAAAATTTCCGCCACAACCGGAAAAAGATATGCTGTTGTTTATTGAAGAGTATAGCCGTGAATTAGAGGATTGGCAGCGTGATATTCTTACAATGATGCGCGAAGAAATGTTGTATTTTTGGCCGCAGCTAGAAACAAAAATCATGAACGAAGGCTGGGCTTCGTATTGGCATCAGCGAATTTTACGGGAGATGGATTTAACGAGCGATGAAGCGATTGAATTCGCTAAATTAAATGCCAGCGTCGTTCAGCCATCACGTACAAGCATTAACCCGTACTATTTAGGGTTGAAAATTTTTGAAGACATTGAAGAACGATGGAACAATCCAACAGAGGAAATGAAACAACGCGGCGTCAAACCGGGTTCAGGTCGCGAAAAGATTTTTGAAGTACGTGAGCTTGAATCAGACATTTCCTTCTTGCGCAACTATTTAACAAAAGAATTAGTGATGCGTGAAGATATGTACTTGTTTCAAAAACAAGGAAAAGATTACAAAGTCATCGATAAGAATTGGGAAAACATTCGCGATCAATTAGTGAGCATACGCGTAAATGGTGGGTTTCCGTACATTACCGTCAATGACGGAGATTATATGCGGAATGGTGAGCTGTATTTAAAACATTGGTATGAAGGCATTGAATTAGACCTTAAGTATTTGGAAAAAGTGCTTCCATACATTTATCAGTTATGGGGAAGAGCAGTGCATATCGAAACGGTTGTGGAAAACAAGCCGGTCTTGTTTACGTATGATGGAAAAATGGTGCATCGGAAGTATATATAAAAGGAAAAAGGGTGCTGATGGTGATATAGCACCCTCTTTTTTTGGTTATCGCGTTATCCGGCTACTTTTTTATTATGAATATGGGGACGGCAATTTTGCTGTTTCTTCAAAAGTCATATAAAACAGTAAGGAAGATCTGTGAAGTGTTCTAATTGGTTGTAAGCTGGGTTACTGCGGTAAGTCATGCGCAATCTTTCTTTTTCTTCATGTTCTCTGTCCTCCGAATCCGTCGGTCCTTTCGCAGATTGTTGCCATGAATATTCTGCCAGCTATCCCTCAGACAATGACACCCAACATCCCTAATAAATTGTATGTTCATTGAGATACGAAATTGGCTCAAATTTGCTTACAATCATGAAAAAATAAGTGAGAAAGGAGCTGTTTTTTGTGTGGTAAAACAAGAACATATGTGCTATAGTGGAAATGTCTTGTATAAGATCAAGGGAGGAAATTTCATGATTAAACGAATTGCGACTGTTGCTATTTATGTAGAAGATCAGCAAAAAGCGAAAGAGTTTTGGACAGAAAAAGCAGGATTTGAAGTTGTTGCCGAGCATCCAATGGGGCCGAATGCTTTCTGGTTGGAAGTAGCTCCAAAAGGAGCCCAAACAGCACTAGTCATTTATCCAAAAACGATGATGAAAGATTGGAATGAGAGAAAGCCGTCTATTGTGTTTGAATGCGACGATGTTTTAGGAACATACGAAACGATGAAAGCAAGAGGTGTAGAATTTTTAGGAGAACCGCAAAAAATGCAATGGGGGACATTTGTACAATTTAAAGACATTGATGGAAACGAATTCGTCTTAAAAGGATAAGGGAACGGTTTTGTACTTAAATTATATTGATTCTTCGCTATGCTGCCATCATCATGGCAGCGTTTTTATTTTATCATGACAGCTGGGAAGACTTCTGCTTCTGCCGTTTACAACGTTTGGTGAAAAATGGAGGGATAAAAAACTATTGACACATTTTTTATAGTGTAATTAAATATAATTTACGGTAATGTAGACTAAATTTAAATTTTAGTTTTATAGTCAAAAAAGAAAGGAAAAGTACATGTGACAGCAGAAAAAAAAACAGCTATCCTTAGATCCGCTGCGGAAGCCTTTGCTCTCTTTGGATATAAAGGGACTACGATGGATCAGGTAGCGAAGATGGCTAATATTGGTAAAGGAACTCTTTATACTATATTTTCAAGTAAAGAAGAATTATTCGATGAAGTGATTAATAGGGCAATCATGAAAGTAGTCCGTGTTGCTCAAAGTGCCATTTCATCGGAGCGTTCATTTCAAGAAAATATGTTAGCGATTTTTGATGAGGTAATGACTTTTCGGAAAAAGAGCAGATTGCTTGACAAGTTATTGAAAGAAATCCGTATTGCAGGTACTCCTGTTGTTCTGAAAGCGCAAAAAAAATATGAAGAAGCACTGGAACGTTTTATCGAACATTTATTGCAAGATGCCTTACAGAAAGGAGAAATTGTGCCCTGTGATACGAAAATTGTAAGTTATTCCATTGTTCAGCTTTACATAGCTCTTACTTTGGAGTGGAATCGAACTCGTCCATCATTGGATAAAGAAGTAGTCAAACAATACATTAATCTCCTTCTCCTGAATGGATTAACGCTGAAGCAATAATGAAAGAGGAAGGGAACAGACATGAATGGTATAAAATTGATTTTTAAAGATTGGAAATTACTGCTAAGTAATAAACATGGACGGATCGCACTAGGCTTTCTACTCATTGTTCCTTTAATCTATGCAGGATTCTTTTTAACTGGATATTGGGATCCATATGGTCGACTCGATCAACTTTCTGTAGCTGTGGTCAATTTGGATAAAGGGGCTGTGATGGACAATCAACCGATTCATGCTGGTAATGATTTTGTAAAAAAATTAAAAGAAAACAAAGACTTGAACTTTCGGTTTGTGTCTTCCAAAGAGGCTGAAAACGGTCTGAAAAATGGACGATATTACATGACCATTACGATCCCTGAAGATTTTTCAAAAAAGGTAACTACGTTGATGGATAAACACCCACAACCGGCACAACTTGTGTATAAAATCAATCCAGGAAAAAACTTCGTTGCGTCCCAGATTAGCAGTACTGCTGTGAAAGAAATGAAAACAAAACTTGCGAACAGTATTACGAAATCCTATACGGAAGGCGTATTTAATAAAATGCTTGAATTAGCAAAAGGGCTGGGTAAAGCAGCAGATGGTGCTAAGAAGTTAAATGAGGGTACCTCAGAAGCGAAAAATGGGATGGTACAATTGACGAATGGGATTCATCGTTTAACGAATGGGGCTACACAACTCCAACAAGGAAGCAATCGTCTTTCTCTTGGAGTGCAAAAGTTAGATCAAGGGCTCCAGAGGCTCCAACAAGGGACAACTAATTTATCAAACGGTATGAGTCAACTGGCTATCGGACATCAAAAGTTAGAAAATGGTATGGATCAATTGACTCAAGGAACAAAAGCATGGGTGGATGGAAATACGAAGGTTGAACAAGGGCAAGCTCAACTAGAAGACACGGCCAACATCTTAAAAGCTGCACTGGACCAGTATGTTCAAAAACATCTAGATGCCGCGCGGGATGCTGATATGCAAAAGATTATTAAAATCTCTGAAGGGATAGCTGTTGCGACCAATACGTTACACAATGGACAGATTCAGCTCGTTGAAGGTGCAAAAAAATTAAATGCGGCACAAGGGAAAATAGAAGAAGGTATGAAACAATTTGGAGTTAAGATGAACCAAGCAACTGAAGGGGCGAAACAATTGTCCGTTGGAGCAGTGCAACTAGCTGACGGCTTTTCACAATGGGAAAATGGCTTTTTCTCTTTGGGCAAAGGAATTACCGCTCTGACCAACGGAGAACAGCAACTCTATAATGGGGCAGAAAAACTATCAAATGGACTTACTCAACTTACTGACGGGACGAGTGAGCTATCAACGAAATTAAATGAGGCTGCACAAAAAACATCTACGATTCATACAGGCGATGCAGTAACGACTATGTTTTCACAGCCAGTGAAACTTGTCGAATCGAAACTTACCGATGTTCCGAATTACGGTAGCGGAATTGCACCTTATTTTCTTTCTTTAGGTCTTTACGTTGGCGGAATCATGGGAGCTAACATTCTTCCGCTCGTTCGTAGGGAAGAAATTTCTGGGACTGCCCATTTTATCAACAAATTGGGGTTATTTTACTCAATCGGATTGATCCAAACAGCTATTGTGGACACGCTCATTCTTTGTGTATTTAAGTTACACGTGACGAGCATACCTTTATTTATTCTTTTTAGTTTACTAGTTTCCTTTACATTTATGACCTTTATTCTGATGCTAGCAACAGTATTTGGGCTGGTTGGAAAATTTGCCGCTATTACGCTCTTAATTCTTCAACTTGCAACATGTGGAGGAACATTCCCAATAGAGCTAAATGCGCCAATTATGAGAAGCATCGGTCAATGCTTGCCGATGACTTACTCCGTTCGAGGGTTTCAAGATGTCATTTTATTAGGGGATTGGTCTCAATTACAACAACAAACGTTCATTTTACTTTCTTATCTTGTTGGCGCGGCTCTCATCATCTGGGTCACATGCCTTATTCAAAATAGCAAAAGTCCGACAGCTCCTGCCCATTAATTATCATTTGGTCAGTTTAAGCAAATAGGATAATCGAAAAAAGTGATATCCGATTGGATATCACTTTTTATTTTCCTACTCTAAGAAAGGGGGGAGGCTCATTCACCTTGCAAATCATAAACTAGCGAATTAGGTAGTTCTTTAATGAATGGAAAGTATATAAATTCTAACAAGCAGATTCCACTCTTTTTCATATCTCTTCTGGAAGATGTCATTGAAAAAGCACTAATCCAGAGAGTAAAACAGTAAAAACCTATGAACCCTAAGAACGGCGGCAGGCAGATGGAATATTGAGTACGGAGTGAACGGCAGATAATTAGCTGCCGTTTTATTATTTCTTTAATGCCAATCAATACAGCTGTATTTTTGTGAGAATTATCCAACCTGCATAATACGTTAAAATAGCTGGTTAACATCATATATTTTGCTAAAGTTAAGGTTTATATACATTTTAATGTGGAAAAGATAGTTAAAAAATTACCTTAAAAGACCAAAGCTTGGGGGGATTTTGTTGATTGAAAATCTAATGGAGATACAAGATATTTTAGTCCGCTCAAAAGATGCACTGAATAAGTTTAAGGATATTTTAGTTCCGGCGATTGAACAAGCAAAAGATGACCATGAACGCTTGTATTGGCATCATATTTATGAGGAAGAAGAACATCGTTTTGATCGTTTGGAGGCGTTGTTACCGAAACTGCAATCGCAAATCCAAAACAGTTCTGCTGTTTCGAAAGGGAATGGTGATTTCCTGCGTTTACTGCAAGACATTAGTCTTGAGAAGTTTGGTCTGCATAATTTTTTAGAGCACCTTGATTTATCTCTTTTTCATTATAAGGATACGGAATATCAGGAGACTATTGAATCCTTAAGAAATATGACGGCTGAGGATTATCAAAAAATAAAATATACATTTGAGGCATTGAACAAAGAGCTCGATGCATCTGTTCATTTTGAGGCTTCAGTACCTACAGATGAAAAAGAGAACCAGTCGGAGCTTTTAAAAATACAGGAGTATACAACAGGGAATCAAAACATAATTCAACAAGCTACTTTGAGAAAGCAGTATCTAACTGTCGGTAGTTTGAAAAATATGTAAGGAGGAGAACAAACGATGGATAAAGCGCTAGCGTATTCCGAATCTTCGTTAAATAGTGAGCAATGGAGAGAGTTGGATCAAACAGTCATTGATAGTGCTCGGAGGCAACTAGTAGGCAGGAGATTTATTGATATATATGGCCCACTCGGTGAAGGAGTTCAATCCGTTGCGAATGACTTATATGAAGATCCTGAAAGCGGGGAAATCAGCTTTCATGGCGGAGAGCTGAATCTTTCAGAGCCAACGCGCCGTGTGCATTTGACGATTCCGCTTATACACAAAGATTTTATTTTGTATTGGCGTGATATTCAGCTGGCGAAACAGCTTGGTAGCCCTATTGACTTTTCAGCTGCTGCGAATGCTGCTCAGCAGTGTGCATTACTAGAGGATGATTTAATTTTTAATGGATCTGTTCAATTTGATCTTCCTGGGATTATGAACGTAAAAGGAAAGATTGCTCACATACGTAGCGACTGGATGAAGTCAGGAAACGCTTTTTCCGATGTGGTAGAAGCCAGAAACAAACTGCTGCAACTGGGACATACGGGTCCATATGCTTTAGTGCTTTCACCTGAATTGTATGCTCTTATTCATAGAGTGCATGAGGGTACCCATGTACTGGAAATTGAACATATTAGAGAGTTAATGCCTGCAGGTATTTATCAAACACCAGTGATTAAAGGGAGAAGAGGTGTGGTGATTGATGCAGGAAAACAAAATATAGACTTAACCATTGCCGTAGATTTCCAAACAGTGTTTTTAGATGTTGAGAATATGAATTATATTTTCCGCGTTTATGAGTCAGTTGTACCGAGAATAAAACGTCCAAGCGCTATCTGTACGTTAGAAGATCCAGAGGGAGAATAAAACCATAAATTTCAATATAAACAGCGTTTGCTGTTTATATTGAAATTTATGCAATTGATTTGAATTGATCTTTTATTTTCGAAATCATGGAAGATAACTCTGGGTCAGGAATATCAAAGCCTATATCATCGATGATCATCTTTACTTCTTTTAGAAAGTGAATGGTATAACTTCCTTGATGGATATCGAAAAGACGTTTTAAGTATTTGAATTTTTCTTTAATAACCAAATTTTTATATACTGAATTTTTTAATTCGGATATTTTTTTATGCTCTGGAGAGGAGATGACACTCACTTCGTTAACGTTTACAATCATTTTTTTTCCTTCATTTGTTACAAAGCCAATGGAATAATAATTTGAACCTAAAAGGTCTACATGGGTAATGCAGGCATATGGATATTCTTCTCCTGAACGAAGACGAAGAAAAGAAGTTTCGATGACTCCGCCGAGTTTTCTTTGGTTGGATAAAATCGCATGTATATCCCGTAAACCATTAATTTGGATCCTCACAAAGATGCCTCCATTCTTGGATATGATAACAATTCTCAACTAAATTATAAATGATATTCATTTTCAAAAACACGTGGTAATTTTAGGGAGGGGTTATATTATATGGAGAGAAGATTAACAGTGGGGTCACTAATAAAAAACAAACAAAGAATGGAGATCGCAGAATTTCCTAGTACAATGCAAAGTGTGATTAAAATAAAACAAAATAATCGACCTTTTCAGTTGTTACCTATTTCAAATGAGTTATTGCTGGATATAGCCTTAAAGCAAGAGATACCTTTAGATTATAAATGCAGGAAGGGAACATGCGGGAGGTGTGCGGTTGAAGTTCTTGAGGGACAGAATTTATTATATCGGAGAACGAAAAGAGAGCTGGAAAAATCCCAGAATGTAAACATGCGTTTGGCGTGTCAAGCCAGAATCAAGTAAATTAGACATCTTATTGTATTTAGACACACGATAAGGCTGTTTTTTCAATCTTAGTGGCCTCATAAAGGAAAGTAAGATGTGATGTATTAATAATATTTTTGGGTGTTGAGTTTTGTAAAATCCCGCTACTTTCGTAAGGAATGTTGTATTAACAAGAAAAACGTGAAGAGGAACACTTAAGTCAAAACCATAATGACCTGCTTCAGTAAATGAAGCAGGTCATCTTTATGATATTGACTAATGATTTTGCATCTGTGAAACGAGCAGTTCAGCAATGTCCTTTTCAAAATCTACAGGTTCTTCATTTGGCTCATATCGGCGAATTACCTTTCCATTTTGGTCAATAAGAAATTTTGTAAAATTCCATTTGATTTCATCGCCCATTAGCCATTGCGGTGCTTTTTCCAAAATCATTAGTTTTAAAATCTTTGCAGTTGCGCTTGTTTCGTCAAAACCTCTAAAAGGTGCTTCTTTCTTTAAATATTGAAATAATGGATGAGCATTATTGCCATTCACTTCAATTTTTGAAAAGATCGGAAACGTTACACCGTAATTGAGCTGACAAAAGGCAACGGCATCCTCATTGCTTCCTGGTTCTTGTTCGCCAAACTGATTGCACGGAAAGCCGAGAATTTCAAAATGATAGTCGCGATATTTTTCATAAAGCTTCTGCAAGTCTTGAAACTGAGGGGTAAAGTGGCACTTGCTGGCGGTATTGACAATCAAAAGCACTTTTCCTTTATAATCAGATAATGAGACTGTTTGGCCGTTAGGTTTTTTTACTTCAAAATGATAGATGGACATATATTCATCTCCTTCTATATTAATTATTAATTTATATTAATTATTAATTTATATTAATTATTATTTAATATTATAATTAAAATGTAAAAAGATTTGCTTTAGAATTTTCAATAAAGACTACGACCAGTATTTATTCTTTGATAAGAAATTAGGAATAACTGCAACTTGACATTTTGTTTTTGTTGTAACTATAATTGTTACATGGAGGTTAATATATGAAAATCAGTAGCCGTTTCACAGTAGCAGTACACATTTTATCTTTGTTAGCGATAGAACAGAGTGCACATTGCACTTCAGAATGGATTGCCGGTAGTGTCAACACCAACCCGGTAGTTGTTCGCAGAATTATTGGGAAATTAAAAAAAGCTGGTTTAGTGGATGTGCGGCCTGGAACAGGTGGGGCATATCTTTTGAAAGAGACAAAGGAAATTACGTTGCTTGATATATATCGGGCCGTGGAAGTAGTGGAAGAGGGAGAATTGTTCCAATTTCACGAGCACCCTAATCCCAATTGTCCAGTAGGAGCGAATATTCACGCTGTGCTCGAAATTATTTTGCTCCGCGCGCAAGCAGCAATGGAAAAAATATTAGAAGAAATCAGTTTGGAAGAATTAGTAAATAATTTGGCTAAACAGATTGAACAAGGAAAACAATAATTTAATTTTTTTTTAAGATCGTTGTAACAAAAATGGTTACAGCACAGTACTACTGAAGGAAAACCTCCATTTTTCATTTCAAAATCATAAAATAGAAAGGGATGAATGGCCGTCATGAAGATTGCGTTAATTGGAGCTACAGGAATGATTGGTCAACGTATTTTAAAGGAAGCTCTATCAAGAGGGCATGAAGTAACCGCGATTGTTCGTGATCCATCTCGTGTGAAGGTAGAAAGTGAGCGTTTAAATATAGTTACTGGTAACATTTTTGATGAAGAAAGTATCGCTCGTGTTGTTCGTGGCCATGATTTAGTGATTAGCGCATTTGGACCAAAAGCGGGAGAGGAGCAGGCGTTAGTGGAGGCTACCCGTTCATTAATCAACGGAGTGAAAAAATCTGGAGTAAGCCGTCTCTTATCCGTCGGAGGGGCAGGTAGTTTGGAGGTTGAGCCGGGAGTACAGCTTGTCGATACACCTGAATTTCCTGATTTTATCAAACCGATTGCACTTGCACATCGTGATGCATTAGAAATCTACCGCCAAGAAAAAGAATTGAATTGGACGAGTGTAAGCCCAGCGGCTATGATTGAACCGGGAGAGCGGACTGGAAAATACCGCACAGGTACAGATCGACTTGTTGTAAATGAACAGGGAGAAAGCCGTATATCAGCTGAGGATTATGCGGTTGCAATCCTTGATGAAGCAGAGAATCCACGGTTTTATCGTATGCGATTTACGGTTGCGTATTAAGCAGGTTTTATATCTTGAAACAAAACTATATTAATTGAAGATAAAAGTGGAAAGAGAGGAGTTCAAAAGTGGAAAAAATGATTCATCCAGCTACAACAATCGGGCACGTTCATTTGATCGTGTCCAACCTTTCACGCTCCATCCGTTTTTATTGTGAAATGATAGGCTTTCAAATACTAAAGCAAGAACGAAGCATCGTAACACTTACCGTCGATGGCATTACTCCTTTATTAGTTTTAGAGGAACAGGCAGATGCCGTTTTGAAACCGCGCGGCACAACAGGGTTATATCATTTTGCCATTTTAGTACCGGATCGTGCTAGCTTAGCCCGCTCGCTTCTGCATCTGCTACAGAAGGGGTATCCGTTACAAGGAGCGTCTGACCACCAATTTAGTGAAGCGGTTTATCTTGCTGATCCGGACGGTAACGGAATTGAAATTTATGCCGACAGACCAAAAAATGAGTGGGAGAGAACAGAGAATGGCGAGTATAAAGGGGTTACCAAGCCGCTTGATGTGAACGGATTGCTTGTTGAAGTTGGCAATACCCCTTGGTCAGGTCTTCCAAGTGGAACGAGAATTGGTCATGTCCATTTGCATGTTGCCAATATTCAAGAGGCAGATGAATTTTACCGTAATGGCCTGGGATTTGAAGCAACGATAAGAATGGAAAATCACGCACTATTTGTATCGGCGGGAGGCTATCATCACCATATCGGTCTTAATACATGGGCTGGAATCGGTGCACCAAAACCGCCAGAGAATGCAGTTGGGTTGCGTTTATTCTCAATTTTATTGCCGAATCAAAATGAACTGAAAAAGGTCGCCGAACAGCTGAAAAATATCGGAGTGACATTTGAACTTGCGAAACAAACTATATTTGTTAAAGATCCATCAGGCAATCAAATTCAGTTGAAAGTAAAAGTAAAAGAATAAAAAATAATTTTTTAACAATTCTCTCTTTAACGATTTCCCAAATAAAAATAATCATGGAGATCTTTATGATAACACGGCAGGAAATAGGAGCTTTTATTTTACGCGTTACGTTAGCGGTGATTTTGTTATTCCATGGCATTATAAAGTTTCAAAGCGGGATGGTTCGGCAGTATTGGTTTACTAGGATTTATGGGATACGGAGTAGCTTTGCTTGAAGTTGTTGGTGGGATTGCCTTAATCATTGGTATAGGAACAAGACTCGTTGCCGTGTTGTTTGCTTTGTTGATGGTTGGAGCGATTGTTAAAGTAAAATTTGCTGCTGGATTTTTAGGCAATGGCGAGACGGCAGGGTGGGAGTTTGATCTTGCCTTATTAGCGATCTCTGTTTATCTTGCGTTTAGTGAACAATAGCCGCTTTCTGTGGACCGATGGATGAAAGGGAGAACAGAAATCAATATAAATAAAAGTGTCTAATCCTTCTTATGTGTGAGTCTTTATGATCAATCCTTTTCATTACAGTCGAGAGATATTAATTGATTAGAAAAAGGTATTTGTGCTAAGATTAACATAAGTTTTGTTGAACAATCGCTATATATCTATTGAAAGTTTTCTAGGGTTCCGTGGTTATCTGCAACCAGTCTGTGACCGAGAGAAAACGCGCAGGGTTACTGTGTACACGGAGGGACAAAAGCCCGGGAGGAGTATCTTGATGATATTTCTGTCGTGGCTTTTTTGTTTTTAGTGAAAGGAGAGTGTGGATATGTCGTGGGTTTATTTAATGATAGCCGGCATTTTTGAGGCCGTATGGGCGATTGCGTTAAAATATACGATGGGGTTTACACGATTCGTTCCGTCTGTTATTACGATTGCGGGCATGATCATCAGTTTTTACTTTTTATCACTTGCGACGAAAGTATTGCCGATAGGAACAGCTTATGCCGTATGGACCGGAATCGGAGCATTCAGTACGGTGATTATCGGAATGGCATTTTTAAATGAGCCCGTCAATGCTTCGCGGATTATTTTTTTGCTGTTTATTTTGGTGGGGCTGATCGGGTTGAAATTGACGTCGGGACATTGAGAAAAACGAACTGGCTGCTATGGATTCAGCAGCCAGTTTGTTTTTTACATCTCAAAAAAATATTCTCTTTCTACTTTACACACTCTTACAGAAAAATGTTTGTACCATACCTGTTTTCCTTTCTGCTGCGCTGTTTTGTGTGCCTCATGTTCTTTCCAACGTTGGATTGCTTCTAAAGAGTCCCAATACGAAACGGTAATTCCTTGTCCTGTTTTGTCGCGGACGCTTTCCATTCCTAGAAAGCCTGGCTGCTTGGAGGCTAATTCGACCATTTTGTCCGCCATTTCCTCATAACCGTGATCCCCTTCTGTTCGCTCAGAAGTAAAAATGACTGCATAGTATGGTTTTTCCATTTGGATCCCTCGCTTTTCAAAAATTATCCTTTTAACGATTCCTGCCGTTTTACAGCGATTTTAATATCAGATAGTAGAAAGATGCTCGTTAAAATGATGGCTAAGCCGGCAATCATTCCGATGGTAATTTTCTCATGCAAGAAAATCATTCCCCAGATGACTCCAAATACGGGAACAAGGAATGTGACACTTAACGTTTTCGTTGGACCTACGTTGGCAAGAAGATAGAAATAGAATAAGTACGCGATTGCTGTACAAAAGATCGCGAGTCCGAGCACAGAGTAGATAACCGTAGACGAAACTGGTTTCGTTGGAATATGAACAATGGCTAAAGGAAGCAATAAAATGGACGCTCCTAATTGCTGACCAATCGCCAATGATAATGAAGAAACTCCCGTCAATGCTTTTTTTGCATATACTCCTGCGCAGCCGTATGATAGTGCTGCTAAAATTGATAATAATGCCGAAAGCGTTGTTTGAATGGAAAAGGGGACAGGACTCCATCCCATTAAAACGAAAACTCCGAATGTTCCGAATACGATTCCGATCCATTTTTTCGCATTGAGCGGCTCTTTTAGAAAAAACAGAGATGCGAGAGCAGTAAACAAAGGAGTCGTTGAATTGAAAATAGCTGCTAATGAAGCGTTTAAGTGCAAGGTTGCTGTAGCGATGAAGGTGAACGGGATCGCTGCATTTAAAGCACCGATGATGAGGTACTCTTTCCAATGTTGTTTTATATTCATCGCTTTTTTGAATAGCCAAGCATACAGCAACAGAACAATACCAGCCAAAAGCACTCTTAGTTCTATAGTGAGAACAGGACCGATGACAGGGGAAGAAATGCGCATAAATAAAAAGGATGCTCCCCATAGAGCGGCAAGGAGAAATAAAGCCGTTAGCTCTTTTGCGTTCATTGTTTTCCTCTCCTGATGCAAAGTGGTTTCTTTCATCTACTAATCTTTTTGGATTATAACATATTTTGGAGGTATATTTCTTGTTTGATGTGAAAAGTTCTGATTGACAATGAGAATCTTTATCAAATAAAATTTTAATTGATAATGATTATCGTTTTTATTTTTGAAAGGGGAATCACGATGGCGAAATTGATTATGGTTTATACAAGCATGACAGGAAATACGGAAGAAATGGCGGATGCCATTGTCGAAGGGATTAAGGAAGAAGGCTTTGACATAGAAGTGAAGGAAGTGTTAGATGCGGATGCGGAGGAATTAGAAGCATACGATGGTATTCTTCTCGGAGCTTATACATGGGGAGACGGGGAGTTGCCGGATGATTTCCTTGATTTTTATGATGATATGGAAGATATTGATTTATCCGAAAAAAAAGCAGCCGTATTTGGTTCATGCGATTCCAACTATGAAAAATATGGTGCAGCAGTTGACATTTTGATAGACAAATTAAAAGAGATAGGTGCAGAAGTGGTGTTGGAAGGTTTAAAAATTGAATTAGCGCCAAGCAATGAAGAGAGAGAAACATGCAAACAGTTTGGAAAACGATTCGTGCAAAGCGTAGTCGCAACTGAACAAGCATAGGGAAGATAGTGAATTTTTATTGACAGCATAAAAAGGATCCATTATCATGAAATTACAAACGTATATGTTGGTCCATGTCAAAGGGGAGTAGCTTTTACAGCAAAGTCGTCAGTTCAGGGTAGATGCCCTCGGCTTTGTTGGCAACGTTAGCGTTGTTAGCGAGACCTTTACCACTTGGTAAAGGTCTGTTTTTATGTAAGACCTTTACCAAATCGGTAAAGGTCTTTTTGTTTTAGAAAAGAAAGGAAAGGGGGCGAGTAGGTAAAAATATAGGGGAGGTGGATTTTATTCTTTAATGCACGAGGAGGTTGTGATGAGAAAATTATTTAAAAGGCTGCGGTTCGTTTTGAAAATTCGCCGATTTATCCCATTTTTAATAGAATTTTTTCGATCTAAGGAAGTCGCTGCTTACAAAAAGATCATCTCTATGTTGTTTATCGTCGGATATATCGTATTTCCGTTTGATCTTATTCCAGATTGGCTTGGTATTTTTGGAATCATAGACGATGTAACGGTACTTATGTTTATTTTCCAACAAATTGTGAAGATGGCACCTTCTCACTTAAAAAATAAATACGGTGTTTAAGGAGGAATGATACATGGAATTGTTTTCTATGGAATTTTTGTCAGCACTTCTGTCCATTGTCATTATCGACCTTGTGTTAGCAGGGGATAATGCGATTGTTATCGGACTGGCAGCGAGAAATTTACCGAAGCACCAGCAAAAGCAAGCGATTATTTGGGGAACGGTCGGAGCGATTGTCATTCGGGCTTTAGCGACATTAGCGGTCGTATGGTTGCTGAAAATTCCGGGATTATTGCTTGTTGGCGGCATGTTGCTAGTATGGATTGCGTATAAGCTTCTTGTCGAAGAAAAAGGACATGATGTGGAAGCTGGGAACAGCATGTGGGAAGCAATTCGTACGATTATTATTGCTGATGCGTTAATGGGATTGGACAATGTATTAGCAGTAGCAGGAGCTGCACACAACAACCCTCTATTAGTGATTTTAGGACTGTTAATTTCTGTTCCGATTGTCGTGTGGGGAAGCACATTGATCTTAAAATGGATTGAACGATTCCCGATCATTGTTACCATCGGGGCGGGAGTACTTGCGTGGACTGCTTCGAAAATGATCGTTGATGAGCCGTTTTTAGAGGGATATTTTGCGAACCCGATTGTGAAGTATGGATTTGAGCTACTTGTTGTGGCAGGGGTTATCATTGCTGGTACGATGAAAAAAGCAAGGGAAAATAAACGAGGAGCCTTGAAAGAGCAAGGATGATTTATCAAATGAGCCGCCAACAGTAAGTTGGCGGCTTTTTTGTGTTATAATTCATCGAATCCGTTATCAATATTCACTTTTGTATACTGTCGTGATTTTTGTTCAAAGAAGTCCGATTTTCCGAGATCGACTTCTTCGTATGCTTTAATCCAGCGAAGAGGGTTTGTCCGATAACCCTCAAACGGGCGTTCAAAGCCTAGCTGATGGCAGCGGACATTGGCATAAAACTTAATGTAGGCGCTCAAGTCTTCCATGTTAATGCCGTCGATTTTATTGCCAATAATATAGTTGGCCCATTCGATTTCTAGCTCGGCTGCTTTCATGAAGGTTTGCTGAACGAATGCAGCGAGTTCGGGTGTGTTGTATTCAGGATATTCGCTGAGCACTTCTTTGAAAATCTTTGCGAATAAGTCGACATGAATGTGCTCATCGCGGTTAATGTAATTAATCATTGTGCTTGTGGCGACCATTTTTTGGTTGCGCGCTAAGTTGTAAAAGAAGGCAAATCCTGAATAGAAAAACAATCCTTCCAAAATGACGTCATAGACAATCGATTTTAATAAAGTTTCCACATTTGGATGTTCGGCAAATTCTTTGTATCCGTTTGTGACAAAGTCGTTTCGCTTTCGCAAAATCGGTTCGTTTCTCCAAAACTCAAACACTTCATCCTGCTTGCTTTTTGTTACAAGACTCGAAAGAACATATGAGTACGAGTGATTGTGAATAACTTCTTGTTGGGCAAGCATAATCATGAGCGCATTAATGCTAGAGTCGGTAATGTAATCGGCGACCCTGCCGGCGTAATCGGTTTGAATGCTGTCAAGAAGCGCTAGCAGCCCGATAATTTTTAAAAATGCATCTTTTTCATCGTCGGTTAAGAGCGGAAATTGTTTAACGTCTTGGGACATATTAATTTCAAACGGCGTCCAAAAGTTAGCTAGCATCCGTTTATATTTGGCAAATGCCCACGGATAGGCAATGTCGTCCCAATTCAGGACATTCGAGCTTTTTCCGTTGATAATTCGCGTTGAGCGGTTTGGCGCTTCCGGATCCATAATCACTCGTTTTGTTAATGTATGTGTCACAACAAATTCCCCCTCTATTATTAACTTGCGCATGACTCACATTCATCGATCGTGCTGGAAGTTGAGCGTACATAATACGTTGTTTTGAGTCCGAGTTTCCAAGCGGTGAGATGAATGTCAAGAAGCTCTTTTGCTTTAATGGTGTTCATGACGTAAATGTTAAAGGAAATCGCTTGGTCGATATGGCGCTGACGGGCAGCATTTTGCTTGATGCTCCAGCGTTGGTCAATGTGATAGGCAGATTTATAGTACCAAGTCGTTTCTGAGTTTAGATCCGGTACCGTAACCGGAATTTTGTAATCTTTCTTTTCTTCAGCATATACTTTTAAAAAGATTGGATCGATGCTGGCAGTACTTCCGGCAATAATCGATGTTGACGCATTCGGAGCGATCGCCATTAAATATCCGTTACGAATGCCGTTCATTTTCACTTGTTCTTTTAGAGTGTCCCAATCAAGGCTTGATGAGCGATCGTATCCTCGTTTGGCAAAATAAGCGCCTGTTTGCCAATCGGAACCTTCAAAAGCTGGATAACTTCCTTTTTCTTTTGCGAGTTCCATGCTTGCTTGAATCGTTAAGTAGGCAATTTTTTCGTATAGCTTGTCTGCATAGTCAACCGCTTCTTCCGATTCCCAGCGAATGCCTTTTAATGCGAGCAAATGATGCCAACCGAACGTTCCAAGTCCGACAGCGCGGTATTTTTGATTGGTCAACTGTGCTTGTAAAACAGGAATGTTATTTAAGTCAATGACATTGTCAAGCATGCGCATTTGAATCGGAATCAGCCGTTCTAATACATTATCGGTCACCGCACGTGCAAGATTGATGGATGATAAATTGCAGACGACAAAATCGCCCGGTGTTTTTTCGATAATAATTTTTCCGTCTTTTGTATATTGTTGCTCGACGATAGTCGGACTTTGGTTTTGCGCGATTTCTGTACAAAGGTTGCTGCAATAAATCATACCGAGATGAGCATTCGGGTTTTTTCGGTTGACTTCATCGCGGTAAAACATGAACGGCGTTCCGGATTCAAGCTGGCTGCGCATAATCCCTTTCATAATTTCAATTGCCGGCACTTTTTCTTTGGACAAGTTCGGCTCATGAACGCATTGCCAATATTTTTCGCGGAAGCTGCCGCTGCCTTTTTCCTCGTCATAAAAGTCTTCCAAACTAAATCCCATCACTTTGCGTACTTCATGCGGATCAAACAAATACCAATCACCGCGCTTCTCGACCTGTTCCATAAACAAGTCAGGAATACAAACGCCGGTAAATAAATCATGCGTTCTCATTCGCTCATCGCCGTTATTTAATTTGGCGTCTAAAAAGGCGAAAATATCTTTATGCCAGACGTCTAAATAAACGGAGATGGCTCCTTTTCGCTGCCCTAATTGGTCGACGCTGACAGCGGTGTTATTTAATTGTTTCATCCATGGAATGACCCCTGATGAAACGCCTTTAAAGCCTTTGATGTCGCTGCCGCGGCTACGAATTTTACCAAGATAGACGCCAATTCCGCCGCCTGATTTAGAGAGATTGGCAATATCGGTGTTGCTGTCGTAAATTCCTTGTAAGCTATCGTCTACTGTGTCTACAAAGCAACTCGATAATTGTCCGTAGCTTTTTCCGGCATTGGCAAGAGTAGGCGTGGCAACGGTCATGTATAAATGGCTTAATGCCCAATACGCTTCCTTGATTAAATCGAAACGGAGTTGCTTTGGTTCTTGGGACATTAATGTCATCGCAATGATTAAAAATCGCTCTTGTGGCAGTTCATATAAGTTTCGATCAAAGTCACGCGCAAGATAGCGATCCGCAAGCGTGCGAATGCCAATGTACGTGAATAGCTTGTCTTTTTCTGGGTCAATCAGTTTGGAAAGTTCGATGATTTCGTCTTTTGAATAATTGTCGAGAAGAGATGGACTGTAAACGCCTTTCGAAACGAGCGTCGTAATCAAATGATAAAGACAACCATAACGCTCGTTTGTGTCATATCCACGGTTTTTTGCTGCTTCTTTGTACAAACGCTTCAAATACATTCGTGCACAAGCAAACGTCCAATCCGGCTCTTCCTCGTTAATATAAGACAGCCCTTCAAGAATAAGCAAATGAGCGATTTGTTCAGACGAAAGGCGGTCTCTACTTTCAATCGCTTGAATGATTCGATTGACATATTCGTCTGTCTGTAAGTGTGGAAAATCTTTGGTTACGTCATGGATAAAAGAAATCAGTCTTTCGCGCGAAAACGGTTCTGTTTGTCCTGTTTCCGTCGTGATTATTGTTGTTTTCGTATGTAAGCTCATTGTTTCTCCTCCTCATCCCAATAAAAAAATCCACTCAAGTTTGAGTGGATGAAACGATAGCGTAAAAAGGGTATACGAAAAGCCCTTCTTAAACCATCGTTTCATCTTCTCAATCCCCGAAGAATGTGAAACGTAACAAGCAAGGCAGGTCTCCTGACTCGTGTTTCTTCCTACTTTGGATCCTTCCCGTATACGCGCCGCAGGAGCCTTCGTATACAGTGGAATTTCCATTTCGTCCACACATACAGTTGCGGGGACAGTTCTGGATTCGCACCAGATTCCCTATTAAGTCCATTCGGACACCATTGCTTGCGGTTTTTGATCGAAAACTATATGTAGTTTGTTTGTTGGGGTACCAACACAATATATTGTGTTGGTGTAGGTGCTGGTACCATCATATAATAAATCAATGGAAATTTCAACTATGTTTTTTTGGTCTTCTGATAGGATACGTGTTATCCGAGAGGAAGGGAAAGATGTTCTTGTTTTTTATTTTGATAACCTATCTAATTTTGTGAGCAACGATTTAAGAGAAAATCCGATAATGGCACCGGGAATGACCGATAACATCGGAAGCCAAATCGGACCGAAAAATATACCGAAAATGGTTATGTGAGGTGAATACATAAGTCCTACCGTGACAAAATAAGCGGCAAAAACAAATGGAAGAGAGGAATACATAGATTTTCCTCCACCTGCATCTTTATAGGCGTCCCACATAGCGAAAAAGTATAAACAAGGATAGAACATTAGCCATTGAAAGTCGATAACTTTGGCTGCCTCGACGTTTTTCCCTAAAAAACTTAATTGAATTGCTTCGTTAAATCCAGATTGCATGTTAATGAGAAATTCTAAGAGGATAAACACTGAGCCTTTAAAGTATTTTTTGTTAAGGAATTGCCCAAATCCTGGTAAAGCAATGCTCCATAATAATTGTTCAATCGCTTTCACGTTCTTTAACCCTTTACTTGTAATTTTGTTTGGTTGAGAAGACATTTGACTGAAAAAGGTGATCGTTCCCTTGGTTTTATATGGACACCTTCGTTTTGGGTATAAAAAAAGTTATTTCAATTACATTTTTTGCAAAAAGATGTATTTTATGCTTTTTTTAAATAGTAAAGAGTCTAAAACGAATACTAGCTTAACGATGTACGGCAACGTTAACGGGCAGATTGGCCGAATTTTCATATGGAAGTTTGGGAAATATTCTTCCAATTTTTCAGAATAATTAGTATAATGGGGTTTGAAGAGACACAAAGGGGGAAACAAGCGTGAGAGGAATCAAATCAATTTTACTTTGGGGGCTGATTTCTGTCCTTGGGGCAGCTGGATTTGCCGTTTTAGCGTTACAACGCGGGGAGACGGTCAACGCCATTTGGCTGATTGTAGCTGCTGTATGCGTGTATGCAGTGTCATATCGTTTTTACAGCAAATTTATTGCTCAAAAAGTGTTTCAACTTGATGACAATCGGAAAACACCTGCGGAAGTGTTTAACGATGGAAAGGATTATGTGCCGACGAATAAGTGGGTATTATTCGGACACCACTTTGCAGCGATTGCCGGGGCTGGTCCGCTTGTCGGTCCAATTTTAGCATCGCAAATGGGATATTTGCCGGGAACGCTTTGGATTATTGTCGGGGTTGTTTTAGCTGGAGCAGTACAAGATTTCATTATTTTGTTTGCGTCGATGCGCCGTGATGGAAAATCACTTGGCGAAATGATTAAAGAAGAGATAGGACCGGTTACGGGCTTTATCGCACTGCTTGGGATTTTAGGAATCATGATTATTTTATTGGCGGTATTAGCGCTCGTTGTTGTGAAAGCGCTTGTAGGAAGCCCGTGGGGAATGTTTACAATTGCGGCAACGATTCCAATTGCCATTTTTATGGGCATTTACATGCGCTATATTCGTCCGGGACGGGTATCCGAAGCTTCCTTGATCGGATTTGTGCTATTAATCGCGTCGCTTGTTGCCGGTCAGCATGTAGCGGAACATCCAACATTAGCAAATATGTTTACTTTTAAAGGTGAAACGATTGCGCTGTTAATGATCGCTTATGGGTTTGTTGCTTCAGCGTTGCCAGTATGGTTATTGCTTGCACCGCGTGATTATTTAAGTACATTCTTAAAAATTGGAACGATTGTCGGTTTGGCGTTAGGAATTCTTGTTGTTGCACCGGACTTGCAAATGCCAGCGCTTACAAAATTCATCGATGGTACTGGACCTGTTTTCGCGGGTGATTTGTTCCCATTCTTATTTATTACGATCGCATGCGGAGCGGTTTCCGGATTCCATGCGCTCGTTTCATCCGGAACGACACCTAAAATGATCGAGCTTGAAAGCCATGCCCGTCCGATTGGATATGGGGCGATGTTGATGGAATCTTTTGTAGCGGTAATGGCACTAATCGCTGCATGCGTGTTGACGCCGGGAGTCTATTTTGCAATCAACAGCCCTGCAGCGGCGATCGGCCAAGATGTTGTGCAAGCAGCACAAACGGTGTCGTCATGGGGATTTACTGTCACTCCAGACGTTTTACAAGAGCTTGCTAAGGATGTCGGCGAACAAACGATATTGTCTCGTACAGGAGGAGCACCTACGCTAGCCATTGGCATGGCGGTAATTTTATCAAAAATCATTGGCGGTAAAACGTTAATGGCGTTTTGGTATCATTTTGCGATTTTGTTCGAAGCGTTGTTTATTTTAACTACTATCGATGCAGGGACGCGCGTAGGACGTTTTATGATTCAAGATATTCTTGGACATTTCTATAAGCCGCTTGCGAAAACCGATTCTTTACTAGCAAATATTATTGCGACTACGTTATGCGTATTGGGTTGGGGATATTTCTTGTATCAAGGAGTTATTGATCCACTTGGGGGTATCAATACATTATGGCCGCTTTTTGGCATTGCGAACCAAATGCTAGCGGGAATTGCCCTCTTATTAGGGACAACCATTTTATTTAAAATGGGCAAAAAGGCGTACGTGTGGGTAACATTAATCCCGACGACGTGGATTTTAGTGGTTACTATGACGGCCGGATTCCAAAAATTATTTCACGGTGATCCAAAGATTGGATTTTTGGCCCATGCGAACGAATTTAAAAAATCCTTAAGTCAGGGGAAAATTTTGGCGCCAGCAACGAATGAAGCACAGATGAATCAAATTATTATGAACGATTATATCGATGCTACGCTTTGTGCGATTTTCATGCTTGTTGTTATTGCGATGCTCATTTCGTCTTTGAATATATGGATGAAAGTAATAAGAAACAAACATGCATCATTAAAAGAGTCACCTTATATTCCAAGAGATGCAGGAGATGAGGTTAAGCATTATGCGTAAGTTTTTTCAAAAGGTTCTAGCCTATCGGAAACAATTTCTTGATTTGCTTGTTGGTGTACCGAATTACGAGAAATATGTCGAGCATATGAAGACACATCATCCAGGAGAGCCGATTAAGTCACGAAAAGAGTTTTTTTGCGAAGCACAAGAGGCGAGATATAACGGCAAAGGTGGGAAAGTATCGCGTTGTTGTTAAAGAAAGGGGACTGTTTGTTTCCCTTTCTTTTTCCTTAATGAGGATGTGATTTTTTGATGTTTGCTGCTATTTCGTTAGCGAGCTCATGGCCAATGATATTTTTTGGATTTTGTAATTCTGCCTTTGTTTAAAGATTAAGAAGTGAAAATTTTCCTATCTTCAGCGCCCAATCGCTCAGGGCAAAGAAGAAACATTTGCACATCGTGAGGGCCAAGATGGCGGTATTTCGCCGCTGGCCTACAGGGCGTGGGCAGTTTTTCGGCGAAACCGAGATTTTGTTTTGCTTTGTCATTAGTTTGCATTCATCCATTTGTATTACTGTTGGTATGTGTAGCTTATGTCATTGCATAAGGGGGAATTAGTGATGCGAATACTAGTCGTTGGTGCCGGGGCAGTTGGTGGATATTTCGGTGGTCGATTGTTAGAAAAAGGGGTTGATGTCACATTTCTTGTACGTGAGAGAAGAAAGAAACAACTACAAGAACGGGGGTTAGTCATTCAAAGCGTTCATGGGACTGCTGTGCTGAAGCCGACAACGCTCGTAACAGGAGAGAAGATAGAGCCATTTGATGTGGTCATATTTTCTAATAAGGCCTACCATTTGCGTGAAGCGATCCGGGATGTGAAACCATATGTCGGCAAGAATACACTTATTTTGCCATTACTCAATGGAATGGCGCATATGGATATACTTTGGAGTGAGTTTGGAAAAGAGAACGTACTAGGCGGTCTCTGTTTTATCGAAACGACACTAGATGAGAAAGGATCAATTATTCAAACGAGTCCATCTCATGATGTAAGATTTGGCGAATGGTCAGGGGAACGGACAGAGCGAGTGAATGAACTCGAAGAGTTGTTTTCAAACTGCAATGCCCGCTTTCGCTTAAGCGAGCAAATTGTTACCGATATGTGGCATAAATATTTATTCATTGCGACGATGTCAGGGGTTACAACATTATTTCGTGCTCCGATCGGTCCGATTCGTGCCGGGGAGTATGGACAGGACATCATATTAGCGTTGGCGAAAGAAATCGGCGCTGTTATGAGAGCGCACGGTGCTCCAATTGCGGATGGAATTGAGGAGAAGCAATTGGAACAAATGAACGAAATGTCTTCAGAGATGAAGTCTTCCATGCAGCGCGACATGGAAAAAGGACAAATGGTAGAAGCGGATCATTTGCAAGGGTATTTATTGAAGCTAGCAAAAGAGTATAAGATTCCGACACCACTATTAAAAGCGGTTTACCATAATCTGAAAATTTATGACCAGAACCGAGCATAAAAAGGAAACACATCGATGATTCCGAATAAGTTAAAATAAGAATTATTGCTCCATCAAGCAGCATGAGCATTGCCTTGACGGAGCAGCTGCCAAACAGCGATTAGAATCGTTAGGGGTTATGGTTTCTTTTGGAAGACATATGTATGAGATTGATGAATTTTTCTCGTCTCCGGGTGAATCCTGTATGAAGCGTTTGCTGGCACTATGTGAAAGCCATTTTAACAACGCTCGGCTGGTTTAACTGCAATCAGTTGTTGAAATATATTTGATTACGATTTAATCAAGAAAAATCCTAAAATATTAGGCAGATATTCTGAGATTAACAGCGTTAATCAACGCGTTCTTACAGCGGTTTACCTTTTTCTGCGTTTGCTATGAAAAAGGGATTTGACGATACCCCTTCACTATTTTCAAGATGTGCCGTGGAGGAGGGGGCTTTTGCGATCGAACTGGCGGAAACGTGGAGTGATGATCAATGGGATATCGATCAAGAGAATCGTGCGTTAGAGGACCAGATCATCAGTGAAGGAGTTGCGGAAGGGATCATAATCGGCTGTAATTTTTGGAACTTGCTGCAGGTTTTATGACGTCCTTAAAAAACGCAATTGTTTTTATAGAAGATGATAATCTAGTCAATCCACAAATATTTGATCGAGATTTATAATTGCTTTCACACTAGCCAGAATTTTTTAAGTCAAGGCACTGGTGATCGGTCGATTTCAAAAGCTTCCATGATGACGAACGAAAAACTTATCAAAATCGTGAAAAAGCAAGAACTGTGACATATCCAGTCATGTGCCACTGATTTTCGCATTTTCTATTGGAGGTAGATATATACTCAAGCGTTTTTGAATAAGATAGAAATCACACTCCAACAGCATTCGAAGTAGGCTCAATCTTTTCATTCGCGTTTATATGCGACTGAAAAGGAGAGCCCTTTTCTTTTTGAGACACTCAGCATAAGAATGAAAGATAAAAGCGAATATAGGATTGATGTGGATTGTGATATAAGCAGGGCTGTCATCGTATAATCAGCTAAAAAAGCTAACGTCTCTCCACTTTACTTTAAAGGGGGCCATTGGCCGTGTCTGGATAATCTTGTGCTCAAGAAAGATCCATCGCAAAAAATGACAGCTCCATTTAAAGTGCTGATTATCAACTATATCACTAAACAATTATCTTGTTTTTCAATTCGTTTGAAGCCTTTTCTGCTGTCGTTACCATTCTTGCAAAATCATATTCTTAAATGGCTATGCGGTTATTAGTTCCATGGTGCTCTTAGATAAATGTTGTTACGTATTGGTCAATTCGCTTTTAAACATTAAATCGGTAAGTAGTACCATTTTTGGTATAAAAAATTCCTTTTTTCATAAAATGCATTGTATATTGTGGTGATGTAGTGTAGAGTAATGTTGAAAGCGCATACAGATAAAAGAGGAGGATACAGCCTTGAACAAGGTATGGTGGAAAGAAGGAGTAGCGTATCAAATTTATCCAAGAAGTTTTATGGATTCTAATGGTGATGGAATCGGGGATCTTCGTGGAATTATACAAAAGCTTGATTATTTAAAAGACCTTGGAATCGATATCATATGGATTTGTCCGATTTACCAATCACCGAACGCCGATAATGGTTATGATATTAGCGATTATCATGCGATTATGGAAGAGTTTGGAACAATGGAAGATTTTGATTTGTTGCTCGAGGAAATTCATCAACGCGGTATGAAAGTTATTTTGGATCTTGTCATTAACCATACAAGTGATGAACATCCTTGGTTTATTGAATCGCGTTCATCAAGGGATAATCCAAAACGTGACTGGTACATCTGGCGCGATGGAAAAAATGGCAAAGAGCCGAACAACTGGGAAAGTATTTTTGGCGGATCGGCTTGGGAATATGATCGGAAAACCGATCAATATTACTTACATGTATTTGATGCAAAGCAGCCGGATTTAAACTGGGAAAACGAAGAAGTGCGACGCGCACTATATGAGATGATTAATTGGTGGCTCGATAAAGGTATTGATGGATTCCGCGTCGATGCGATTTCTCATATTAAGAAAAAGCCCGGATTGCCGGATTTACCGAATCCCAAAGGGCTTGATTATGTTCCATCCTTCGCTGGTCATATGAACCAAGAAGGGATTATGGAGTATTTAAAAGAGCTGAAAATGCAAACGTTTGCGCAATACGATATTATGACCGTCGGGGAAGCAAATGGCGTCAAAGTCGAGCAGGCGGAAGAATGGGCCGGCGAAAAGAACGGAATTTTTAATATGATTTTTCAGTTTGAGCATTTAGGGTTATGGGAAAAAGGAACGGACGGTGGAGTTGATATTCGTCAGTTGAAACGCACGCTGACGAAATGGCAAAAAGGTCTTGAAAACCGAGGCTGGAACGCATTATTTTTAGAGAACCATGATCAGCCTCGTTCCGTTTCGACGTGGGGAAACGATAAGGAATACCTTACCGAAAGTGCGAAGGCGCTTGGCGCGATGTATTTTTTGATGCAAGGAACGCCGTTTATTTATCAAGGGCAAGAGATTGGCATGACGAATGTCCGCTTTGAAACTATTGATGAATACGATGATGTCGCAATGAAAAACTTTTATCGACTGGAACGGGAAAAAGGGCGTTCACATGAAGAAATCATGGAAGTCATTTGGAAAAAAGGACGAGATAATTCACGGACACCGATGCAATGGTCGAATGAAACAAATGCTGGTTTTACAACCGGAACACCATGGATAGGTGTAAATGAAAATTACAAAGAGATTAATGTAGAAACACAGTTAAAAGATCCTAATTCCGTTCTTCACTTTTATAAAAAAATGATTCGCCTTCGCAAAGAAAATGATGTTCTTATTTATGGAACGTACGATGTAATTTTAGAAAAAGATAAAGCGATTTACGCTTACACACGAACACTCGGGAACGAAAAAGCCGTCATTATTGTCAACTTGAGCGACAAGCCTGCTCTTTATCGTTATGATGCGATCAAATTGTCTTCGGATGATTTAGTGTTGCAAAACTACGAAGTAAAACCTCATAAAAACACAACACGCTTTAAGTTGAAGCCATATGAGGCGCGGGTGTATTTGTTAAAGTAAATAGTGATAGAAAGGGCAAGCAATGATGCTTGCCTTTTTTCTTCAAGGAATTCAAGGAAGGAAATATGTATATGTCCGTTGAACTCGTAAAAGAGCAAGTTGTAAAAAGAATAAGAGGAGGTGTAGCCTAGTTACTAAAATCCTGCCATGAACTGAAGGAGACATGACGAAAGCTACTGTTGAAATGAACCACGGAGTGCCTTTCACAGCGAGGGAATGGCAAAGGGATTCTCTTTTTGATGGCAGCTTGGGTGAGGATCCGAGCATTATGCGGTGCTTCTTGGTTCCATCGCGGCTAGTAGATCTTTTTTATAGATTTTAGTAACTAGGAATGAGAAATGGAACATATTCGCTACCCGATCGGCAAATTTGAAAAGCCAACGTCTTTCCGTGAAGAAGATGTAAAGCAGTGGATTTCTGATATTCGAATGCTGCCAAAGCAGTTGCGTGAGGCGGTGAGCGGATTGAATGATGAACAGCTAAACACGCCATATCGTGAAGGAGGATGGACGGTTGCTCAAGTTGTGCATCATCTTGCTGATGCGAATATGAATGCGTTTATTCGTACAAAACTTATCGTAACGGAGGAGCTTCCTACTGTAAAACCTTTTGAAGAGAACGATTGGGCCGAGACAGCGGAGGCGCGTGCTTTCCCAATTGAATCTTCGCTTAAATTGCTAGAAGGGCTTCATGAAAGATGGACAGCTTTGCTTGAATCTTTACCACTGGAAGATTTTAAACGCAAGCTTTATCATCCTGCGATGAAGACAGAGTTAGAATTGTATACATGTGTTGCGATGTTTGCTTGGCACGGCAAGCATCATGTCGCACACATTAGAAATTTGCGAACGCAGAAAGGATGGTAAGCAAAAACGGACATCAGTCTTGATGTCCGTTATCTGCGTGAATGCACTTCGTAAATCGCAAATTTTAGGTAGTCGCCTTCATCGGCGGCAAGCAGTTTCGGATGATCGTAGCCGGCGCCGCTCCAATGAATTTGCCGCAAAATCTTTTTCGCATCAAACGCCGCTTCCTCAATCATCGCTTGGAACATATCGGCATGGACGTGATACGAGCAGCTTGCCGTCACGAAAAAGCCGCCGTCTCTCACAAGCTTTAAGCCGTTGAGATTGATGTCTTTATATCCACCTAGTGCTTTTGGGACAGCGTGAGCGGATTTGGCGAATGCTGGCGGATCAATGATGACTACATCCCATTTTTTTCCTTCATGAACCGCTTCTCGCAAGTAATCGAAGGCATTGGCGACGACGAAATCAACGTTTGTAAATCCGTTTAATGCAGCATTGCGTTTCGCTGTTTCGATGGCATGTTCAGAAATATCGACAGCGGTCACATGTTTTGCTCCATACAAGCACGCATTGAGCATAAATGATCCTGTATGGGTAAAGCAGTCTAATACGGTGGAGTTACTGTCGATGAGCGGTTTAATTGCCGCGCGGTTTTGACGCTGGTCAAAGAAAAATCCGGTCTTTTGTCCGTTTTCAATATCAACAATATATTTAACGCCGTTTTCTTCAATCATTACTTCCGTCTCACATTGCCCGTACCAAAATCCCTTTTCTTGTTGGAGCCCTTCCAGCTCGCGGACGTACACATCATTGCGCAAATAAATCGCTTTTGGATTAAATACTTCCAGCAACCCGTTTAAAATCCAATCTTTCCGTTTTTCCATACCAAGCGACAAAATTTGTACGACAAGCACATCTTCGTATTTATCGACGATCAAGCCAGGCAAAAAGTCAGCTTCTCCGTAAATAGCACGGCAAGAACGAACGCCGGGAATCATTCGCTCACGATACGCCCACGCCTTGCGAATGCGGTTCAGAAAAAACTGCTCGTTTAACTCGTCTTCTGGATTTTGCGTAAGGACGCGCACAATCATTTGCGATTTTGGATTAATATAGCCTTTAGCTAAGAAGTAATTTTGATGGTTATAAACCTCGACAAAGTCGCCCGGTTTAAAATCTCCTTCAATATAGTCAACTTCACTTTGGAATATCCAAGGATGGCCTTGTTCGAGACGTTTTTTTCGCTTTCGTTTCAGAAATACTTTTGCCACATTCTCCACTCCATTACCTGTAATGATTTGCTTTTTCTATGATACAGAATTGCTGGGAAAGAAGCAATTCTGTCAGCTTTTGTCGTAATTTGGAAGGACTTTTTTCATAAACGTAGAATAATGATAAACATAGATGGAAGAAAAGAGGGATACGGTGATTATTGCGACGACCGATTACATACCGGGAAAACAAATTAAAGAGTATAAAGGGTTTGTTCAAGGAAATACCGTTCAATCGAAACATATCGGAAAAGATATTATGGCGAGTTTTAAAACGATTGTCGGCGGAGAGATTAAAGCGTATACCGAGATGATGGAGGAAGCGAAACAGATTGCGATTAACCGCATGATCGAAGAGGCGAAACAGCAAGGGGCGAATGCGATCATTGGGGTGAGGCTAACGACAGCCGCCATTATGGCGAACACGTCAGAAATTTTGTCGTACGACGGAACGGCAGTAGTCGTTGAGGAAGAGTAAAATGACTTGACAACCGTTCTAGCCGTGATATGATAAACTCAAACAGTAAAATTAAATAAGCAGCACGATCCACTAGGGGGGCCTTTAGATAGGCTGAGATCAAAGTGTGCCTTTGAGACCCTTAGAACCTGATCTGGGTTATACCAGCGTAGGGAAGTGGAAGTGGCAGGAATCTTTTGCTTGTTTACGGTTTCTAACCCACTTTCTTTACGCTTGTAAAGAAAGTGGGTTTTTATTTAATGAAACATGCAGAATATGGGCCCGCTCTACATGTTTCATACATTTATGTTTTGGAGGGGATTTTGATGGCATTTTCAACACTGTTGCGTAAGGCTGCCAACCCAATTTGGGAAGCGAGCTTTCAGCACCCGTTTGTCAAGGAACTCGGTGAAGGGACGCTCGATATTGCTTGTTTTCGTTATTATGTTTTACAAGATTCATATTATTTAAGTCATTTTGCAAGAGTGCAGGCGCTTGGGGCGGCAAGAGCAAATGAGTTATCAACGACCGCTCGCATGGCACATCATGCACAAAATACGTATCAAGCCGAATTATCGTTACATGAAAAGTTTTCGAAGCAGCTTGGAATTACGGAAGAAGAAAAAGCTTCGTTTATTCCGGCGCCGACGGCATATGCGTATACATCACATTTGTATCGCGCTGCCTACGAAGGGCATTTAGGAGATGTGATTGCGGCGATTTTGCCGTGTTATTGGCTTTATTATGAGATTGGCGAGCGCTTGAAAGATTGCAAGCCGGAAGAGACGATTTATCAACAATGGATTGCCGCTTATGGGTCCGAGTGGTTTCGAAGTTTAGTGGAAGAACAAATTGCTCGATTGGATGAGATTGCAGAAACTGTAACGGAAGCTGATCGAAAGCGGATGGAACAGCATTTTATCATTAGCAGCCAGTACGAATATGCTTTTTGGGAAATGGCATATCACCTAGAAACATGGCCAGTAACAAGAAAGGAGACAGCAGAGCATGTCAGCAACTAAAGGATTGAAATTAGCGGATATTTTAACAACGATTGTGATTTCAATTGTATTTGGAATTGTTTATAAATTATGGGGACCGTTTTACTATTTTGTCAAACCGTTTGGCTTTCATCTGGACCAACTCATCTATGGAATGTGGTTTATCGCAGCGTCCGTAGCTTTTCTCATTATTCGTAAGCCAGGGGTAGCTCTTCTTGCGGAAATTGCTGCATCTTCCGGTGAGTTTATTATGGGATCCGAGTGGGGACTTGAAGTATTGCTTTACGGCGTTGTGCAAGGATTGTGTGCGGAAGCAGTATTTGCGACGTTTCGCTATAAGCGTTTTGATCTCTTCGTTGTTTCATTAGCAGCGATTAGTTCTACCATCGGTTCATTGATTATGGATTTTTACAAAGGGTATATTGAAGCGTTGGCTCCTTGGAATCTCGCATTATTTCTCATTGCTCGCTTTGTCGGCGCCATCGTTATTTCCGGTGTCTTTGCTTCTTCATTAGTAAAAGCATTAGAAGTGACAGGAGTCACACAAATGGTTCGCCCGGCTTCCAAGGAAGATTACGACGCGTTAGATCGTTAAAGGGTGAAACAAACAGATGGAACGGATTGCATCGGTTGAACAGTTACGTTTGAAATTTCCCGGAAAAGACACGTTATTGTTTAAAGATTTATCAGTGTCGTTTTACAAAGGGGAAAAAGTGTTGTTGCTTGGTCCATCGGGATGCGGAAAATCAACACTGTTGCAAGTGCTTTCCGGATTGATTCCGCATTCGGTGGATATCCCAATGAAAGCCAAACACGTTCAAGTTCCGGATAACTGGGGATACGTATTTCAAGACCCTGATTCCCAATTTTGCATGCCGTTTGTCGATGAGGAAATTGCTTTTGCACTTGAAAATATTGGCGTGCCGCGCGAACAAATGAAAGGCCGGATTGAAGAATTGCTGAAAGAGGTTGGGCTGCACTTGACGCCGCATACGGATATTCAAACATTATCCGGGGGGATGAAGCAGAGACTCGCACTTGCCTCTGTTCTTGCCTTGCAGCCCGACGTGTTGTTTCTT
Source organism: Thermaerobacillus caldiproteolyticus (assembly GCF_013761245.1). Taxonomy (GTDB): domain Bacteria; phylum Bacillota; class Bacilli; order Bacillales; family Anoxybacillaceae; genus Thermaerobacillus; species Thermaerobacillus caldiproteolyticus. Next base: position 104,928 of record NZ_JACDUT010000004.1, read on the forward strand.
GATGAACCAACAGCGATGATTGATGACGAAGGAACAGAATCAATTTGGAAGACGGTTAAGCAAATCGCCCATAATAAAACAGTCATTATTGTTGAACACAAAATTGAACAGGTGCTGGATTTTGTTGACCGTATCATTTTGTTTAATGATCATGGTGAAATCATTGCAGATGGTGAAGCGGCAACCGTGTTTCATGATTATAAAGACGTGATTGCTGATCAAGGAATTTGGTATCCCGGTATATGGGACGAGTATGTCAAACAACGAAAACGTCGTCAACCTGCTGTTCGAGAGGATGAAGTGATTCGTCTCGAACGTTTTCAAGGATATCGAAATCGAGAAGTAAAAATTCGTGTTGATCAAGCGATTGTTCAGTCGGGTGAATGGATTGCTATTACTGGAAAAAACGGAGCAGGAAAAAGCACGCTATTGCATGCGCTCATGAAGCTTATTCCAACCGACGGGGTGTATGAGCTGTTTGGAAAGCAAAGCGAACAATTCAAAACGCTCGCTCGCCTTATTGCATTTGTATTCCAAAATCCGGAGTTTCAATTTGTCACCAATTCAGTGTGGGAAGAGATGGCGTATTCGCTCCGGCTTGAGAAGCGCTCTAAAACAGAAATTGCTGAGACCGTCGAGAGCTTGTTACAAATGTTTCATTTGAAAGAGCAGCAAGACCAACATCCGTACCAACTATCGATGGGGCAAAAGCGCCGGCTTAGCGTGGCTGCTTCGATTGTAAGCGGGCAACAAATCTTTTTGTTAGATGAGCCGACATTCGGTCAAGATGCGAAAAATACGTTTGCGCTGCTAGAGCTGTTAGAGTCGTATCGCGAGCAAGGTGCGACGATTCTGATGATCACCCACGATGAGAATATCGTAACGCATTTTGCGACGCGAAGATGGGTGATTGAAGACGGACAACTTGTTTCCGATGAACAGCTTGTGACAGATCATACAAAAGGCGCTTTATTGTCCGTGTAAGGAGGAAGAACGGTGAGATGGGACATTTGCTATCGTGAGACATGGCTTCATCGAACGAATCCAAGCTTGAAGCTGCTTGTGATGCTTGTTTTATTTATCGGTGTATTGTTCGTGCATAACCCGAACATCTTAATGAATTTTTCTATTGCGCTTATCCTTTTGTTCATTATCTATACCGGATACCCTATGAAGTATTTGTTGTTGCTCTTTTTGCCGTTTTTGCTTATTTTCATTTCAACCGCCTCTTCGATGATGCTGTTTGGTCAAGGAAAAACAACATGGTTTCAGTGGGGCCTTGTTCATATTACAAAAGAAAGTTTTTTACGCGGCATGCATCTTGGGTTTCGCGCATTAACGTTTGCGCTACTTGGTTTACTTTTTTCGTTAACGACAAGGCCGGTTTATTTATTTTATTCGCTCATGCAGCAACTGAAGTTGAAGCCGAAATACGCGTATAGCTTTTTAGCAGGAGTCCGTCTCATTCCGATCATGCTTGAGGAGTTTCAAACGGTACAAAACGCGTTAAAAGTGCGGGGAGTCACTGCCAACAGCGGAATATTTGAAAAAATAAAGCGGTATGCAATTCCGCTTCTTTCGCAAAGCATCCGCCGCGCTCAACGCATTGCGGTAGCGATGGAAGCAAAACGATTTTCCAGCGGAGCGGCCCGAACTTTTTACTACGAAATCGGGTTTAGTAAATACGATTTTGTGTTCCTTCTTTTGATCAGCGTTATGGCAGCAGTAGCGTACTACGTTGGAATCAGTTTTCCGTATATTCCAGTCGAAGATGTACGTTAGAAGGTTAGGGATTGAAATGAACACACAATTTCATGTCATTTCAACGGGGATGCAGCCGCTTGAACAATTCGTGACGATTGCGGCACACATTCATCCGTATGTCGATGCGATTCATGTGCGGGAAAAAACAAAAACAGCAAGAGAACTTGCTGATTTCATTTCTGCCCTTGTTGCTCGCGGAGTGCCGGCAAGAAAGATCATTGTCAATGATCGCGTCGATGTGGCAGCTGTTTTTGGAGTGAAGGGTGTCCAACTTGCTTACCACAGCTTGTCTGCAAAAACGGTTAAAGCCCATTTTCCGTCGCTTGTTGTCGGCTGTTCGGTTCATTCATTAGAAGAAGCGATGGAGGCAGAGAAAAGCGGGGCGGATTATTGTCTGTATGGTCATGTTTTTCCGACCGAGTGCAAACGGGGAGTTCCTCCGAGAGGATTAGAAACATTAAAAACGATTGCGTCGAGTATATACATTCCGGTTATTGCTATTGGTGGTATTCAGCCGGACAATGTCAAACAAGTATTACAATCGGGAGCAAGTGGCATCGCGGTGATGTCGGGGGTATTTTTAGCCAAAGATCCACTTGCTCGGGTGAAGGAATATGCGCGTATGGTGAAAAAGTGGGGAGAGGATTTCAATGAATGGTAACCATTATGATGTCGCTATTATTGGCGGTGGGGTTGTTGGTGCTTCGATCGCGTTTCAGTTAGCAAAACGCCAATTTCGCGTTATTGTATTGGAAAAAGAGCGCGTGGCTGGTCAAGCCTCGAGCGCGGCGGGAGGCATGCTCGGAGCACAGTCAGAATTTTCAAACGAAAGCCCGCTCCTTCCGCTTGCTTTAAAAAGCCGCGCCATGTTTCCGAGCATTGCCGAAGAATTAAAAGAGATGACCGGCATTGATATCGGACTTGTGCAAAAAGGGATGTTGAAAGTAGCAGTAACGGACGAAGAACGTGAAGCATTGCAGCGTCATTATGAATTTTGGAAGAAATTCGATGGCAGTGCCCGTTGGCTAACGATTCATGAAGCGACGGAAATGGAACCGAATGTAAGCTGTGATTTAAAAGGTGTGATGTATCTTCCAAATGATGGGCAAGTGAGCGCCTCTGATTTATCGGTCGCTTTTGCAAAAGCATCGATTGTCTATGGAGCCGAATGGCGTGAATATACAGAGGTCGTTAACTTTCTAAAAGAAGGTAAGACATATCTCCTGTACACCAACCATGGAACGATGGCGGCAGACGCCATTGTCATTGCGGCAGGAGCATGGTCCGCTCAAATTCTGGAGAGAACAGGAATCTCAATACCGATGTACCCAGTGAAAGGCGAGTGCCTCTTTGTCAAAACGGAGAGGCCGCTTGTTCAAGCGACGGTTTTTGCGAAAAACGGTTGCTATATCGTGCCGAAAAAAGAAAATAAGCTGCTCATCGGGGCAACTTCTACGCCAAACACCTTTGACAAAAAAGTATCGGTACAAGGAATCAAAAGGTTGCTTGAACAAGCGCAGCAGCTAATTCCAAGCATTCGCCATGCCGAATGGGAAAAAGCATGGACAGGAATTCGTCCGCAGACGGGGGACGGTTTGCCATATATAGGCGTACACCCTGAATATGAAAGAGTTTGGATCGCGACCGGGCATTATCGAAATGGGATTTTATTAAGTCCGATTACAGGAGTTTTGGTAGCTGATCTGATTGAAGGAAAAGGCAGTGGGGAGATCGACCTTGCTCCTTTTTCTGTCACAAGAAACAGTCACGTAACACATTTATGACATAAAGGGGGAGAGGAATGGAACTCATTATTAATGGCGAATCAATTCAACTTCCAGACAGTGTGAAAACGGTTTCTGATTTGCTGTCTCATTTTCGATTAAACCACAAAATTGCCATTGTGGAAGTGAACTTGAATATTATTCAAAAACAAGAGTATGAAACGACAACATTATGTAACGGCGATAAAGTCGAAATCGTTCATTTTGTAGGAGGCGGTTGATGATGTTACAAATTGGACCATATCAATTTCAATCAAGGCTTTTACTGGGGACAGGTAAATACCCGAGCTTTGACGTTCAAAAAGAGGCAGTCGAAGTATCAGGTGCAGAAATTTTAACATTTGCGGTTCGTCGTATGAACATTTTTGAGCCGAATCAGCCGAATTTTCTTGAAAAATTGGAGATTACGAAATACAAACTTCTTCCAAATACGGCAGGTGCAAAGACAGCCGAAGAAGCGGTGCGAATTGCTCGGCTCGCCAAAGCGTCAGGATTATGTGATATGATTAAAGTGGAGGTCATCGGCTGCGACAAAACACTGCTTCCTGATCCTGTAGAGACATTGAAAGCAACGGAGATGTTGTTAGAAGAAGGATTCATTGTGCTTCCGTATACGTCGGATGATGTCGTGCTTGCAAAACGTTTGCAGCAACTAGGCTGCCACGCAATTATGCCAGGAGCCTCACCGATTGGTTCCGGGCAAGGAATTATCAATCCGTTAAACTTAAGTCTCATCATTGAGCAAGCAACGGTTCCTGTCATTGTCGATGCGGGAATCGGAAGTCCGGCCGATGCGGCACTCGCCATGGAATTAGGGGCAGATGGAGTGCTATTAAATACAGCTGTAGCCGGTGCGGCCGATCCGGTGAAAATGGCAAAAGCGATGAAGCTTGCCATTGAAGCGGGACGCCTCGGTTATGAGGCGGGGAGAATTCCGAAAAAACGGTACGCAACGGCAAGCAGTCCGATGGAAGGAATGAGCATTGTTTGAATGAACGGTATTCGCGGCAACAATTGTTTGCACCAATTGGAAAAGACGGACAAGAGAAGATTTCCAAAAAGCATGTGTTGCTAATTGGAGCAGGGGCGTTAGGGACTGGAAACGCCGAAGCGCTCGTGCGCGCAGGAATTGGCAAGCTCACAATCATCGATCGCGATTATGTCGAATGGAGCAATTTGCAACGGCAACAATTGTATAGTGAAGAAGATGCGAAAGAACGCCTTCCAAAGGCGATCGCTGCCAAACAGCGACTTGAGCAAATCAATTCGGATGTAACGGTTGCAGCGATTGTCGGTGATGCGACGGCACAAGAATTGGAAACGATCGTCAAAGAGCAGCATCCCAATCTTCTTATCGATGCGACTGATAACTTTGAAACGCGTATGATTATTAACGATGTGTCGAATAAATATCGCATTCCGTGGATTTATGGTGCTTGTGTCGGCAGCTATGGCATTAGTTATGCTTTTGTCCCCGGGAAAACACCATGTCTTCATTGTTTGCTTGAGACAGTGCCTGTTGGTGGCTTAACGTGTGATACAGCTGGAATCATTAGCCCTGCTGTACAAATGGTTGTCGCTTATCAAGTGGCGGAAGCATTAAAAATTCTTGTGGAAGATTGGCAATCACTTCGAAATAAGCTCGTTTCGTTTGATTTATGGAAAAACCAGCATGTGGCGATTCGAGTGGATCAAGTGAAAAAAGACGATTGTCCATCTTGTGGAACCCATCCGACGTATCCATACCTTTCGTATGACATGCAAACGAAAACGGCGGTCTTATGCGGACGAAATTCTGTACAAATTCGTCCTGCGGCAAAGCGGGAATACGATTTGCGCGAGCTTGCTCAATTGTTTTCCAAGCAAGGGTTACAAGTCGAAACGAATCCTTACCTTGTATCCGTTTCGCTTGGCGAACATCGGCTTGTTGTGTTTCAAGACGGGCGTGCTCTCGTTCACGGAACAAAAGATATTCAGGAAGCAAAAACGCTATATTATCGTTATTTAGGATGAAGAGCTCTTTTATAAGGGCTCTTTTGTTTGTCATGTCAAAAAATTGTACGAATTATTATGCGTACGCACAATTGTTTCTTGTTACGATCATAATAGGGGATAATCATAAAGGGAGGGGACAAAATGGAGGAGCTATCCATCACATTGAATATTGCTTCTTTGCTGACGTTGGCCTTTATCATTGGTGCCGCTATTATTGACTCGTAAAAACTGCAGCTATACAGCTGCGGTTTTTTGTGTTCATGTTTAGGTAGTATGCATTTGGTGAAAAATTTGATATGATAATACATATAAATAAAAATGGATAATAATAACAAAGTAACGGTTTAGGAGTGTGAAGATTCTTTGGGAGAATTGCCTCTGAGCCTGTTTGGATTGTTTCTTCTCTTTATTGTTTTATCCGCTTTCTTTTCTTCGGCGGAAAGTGCATTTTCTTACGTCAATAAAATACGATTGAAACATTATGCAGAAGAAAATCGGCGCGGCAGTAAGCGGGCGCTCTATATCACGGAAAATCTGGATCGTGTTTTGCTAACGGTTCTTGTTGCGAACTATCTCGTAAATATTGCAGCGATCTCGCTTTCTGCGAAAGTAGCAATTGATGCGTTTGGCGAAAATGTTGGTTTGTTCATTAGTACCATTGTAATGACGGTGTTACTTCTTATTTTTGGTGAAATTTTGCCAAAATCAATGGCGAAAGAGCGTGCAGAATCGCTTTCACTTCGCTATTCAGGAATTATTTATGCGTTAGTGAAGGTGCTTTCTCCGATAACCTCGTTATTTGCGATGATCAAGGAAAAGTGGACAAAATGGTTGACTCACGGGATTGTTGTCCCGGCAGTTACGGAAGAAGAAATCAAAGTGATGATCGATTTAAGTGAAGAAGAAGGGATTATTGATAATAAAGAGAAAGAGCTCGTGCATCGTTCACTCGATTTTGATGAAATTTTAGTTGGTGAAATTTTTACACCGCGTGCTGATATGATTGCAGTTGAGGTTAATCAGCCGATTGAACAAATTCGCGACATTTTCCTTGAGGAAAAATATTCGCGTATCCCGGTGTATGAAGAGGATATAGACCACGTCATCGGAATTTTATCAGAGAGTGATTTTTTTAGTCAACTCATTCAACAAAAAGAAGTGAACGTTCGCGAGTTATTACGGAAACCGCTGTTTGTTGTCGAATCAATGAAAATTTCCGATTTGTTGCCGGAATTGCAAAAAAGCAAAGTGCATATGGCTATTGTTGTCGACGAATTTGGCGGGACAGCAGGGCTCATTACATTGGAAGATATTATTGAACAAATCGTCGGGGAAATATGGGATGAACATGATGAAGCGGTAAAAAATATTCATCAAATCGATGATTATAGTTATGAATTGAATGCGGAATTGCCGCTTGATGAGTTTTGTGAACTCATGAAAATTGACGAACCGGAAAGCTCTTCCCATACGCTGGGAGGATGGGTATTCGAGATGTTTGAACGCATTCCAAATGTAGGTGAAACGCTTCATTATGGCCCTCTTACCTTGACGGTGCGGCAAGTGGAAAATCGAAGAATTCGCAAAGTGCTTGTATCTTTAAGCGAGCCAATTGCAGAAAATATATAAGGAGCGAGAAAGCTCCTTATTTTTGTACACAAATTTGCCACCATCAAACGGCCGTATGAATTGGCTACGTGAATTCTATTTGACATCTGTGTAAAACTTTTTTATTATGACATATGTTATGAACACCAATCGGAATAATGGAGGTTTGAATAAATGAAAAAACGTTTCTCGCTAAGTTTGTTCTTTTTGTTAGCCGTTTCTTTCTTGTTGCTGGCTGCTTGCGGTAACGAGCAAGGGCAAGAAGGGGCCGATAAACCAAAAAATGATTTATTGGCACAAGTGAAAAAAGCAGGGGAGTTACGCATTGGTACAGAGGGTACATATCCTCCGTTTACTTTCCATGATAAAAGCGGAAAGTTAACAGGGTTTGATGTTGAAATTGCGACAGAAGTAGCAAAGCGTCTTGGTGTCAAGCCTGTATTTATGGAAACGCAATGGGATGCGATGTTTGCAGGGCTAGATGCGAAACGCTTTGATATGATTGCCAATGAAGTAGGAATTCGTCCTGACCGTCAAAAGAAGTATGATTTCTCCGATCCGTATATTACATCCGCGGCTGTGCTTGTCGTTCATAAAGACAATAATAAAATTTCGAAATTTGAAGATATTAAAGGTTTAAAAGCAGCGCAATCAATGACAAGTAATTATGCCGATTTAGCGCGATCCTATGGAGCGCAAATTGTCGGTGTGGAAGGCTTTAATCAGGCGATTGAATTATTAGGTTCTAAACGAGTAGATGCGACGATTAACGATAAGTTGTCGGTTCTTGATTTCTTAAAGCAAAAACCGAATGCGCCAATTAAAATTGTTGCGACTCATAGCGATGCTTCCCAAAGCGGATTCATGTTCCGGAAAGGCAGCGACACGCTCGTTGCTGCAGTAAACAAGGCGCTACACGATATGATGCAAGACGGAACATACGCAAAAATTTCAGAGAAATGGTTTGGTCAAGATGTATCTAAGTAATGTTATGCTCGATCCTGAACGGTTAACCGCCATTGCTCAAAGTTCCCTTCTCCCTTTAGTGAAGGGAGCTTTGTATTATACGATTCCGCTCACGATCATCACGTTTTTACTTGGTTTGATTTTAGCAATTCTGACGGCGCTTGCCCGCCTTTCCGGCGTGAAAGTGTTAGAGATTATCGCAAGAGTATATGTGTCTGCGATTCGTGGAACGCCATTACTTGTACAGTTGTTTATTATCTTTTATGGCTTGCCGAATCTTGGGATTACCATTGACCCGTTTCCGGCGGCTGTTATCGGTTTTTCATTAAATGTTGGTGCGTATGCGTCAGAAATTATCCGCGCTGCCATTTTATCTATTCCAAAAGGTCAATGGGAGGCGGCTTATTCACTTGGCATGACTTATGGACAAACGTTACGGCGTGTCGTGTTCCCGCAAGCAGCGCGCGTCTCTGTTCCTCCTTTATCCAATACGTTTATTAGCTTGGTGAAAGATACGTCGCTTGCTTCGTTGATTCTTGTCGCGGAAATGTTTCGAAAAGCACAAGAGATTGCTTCAACGAACTATGAATTTTTGTTATTGTATACAGAAGCTGGACTGATTTATTGGGTAATTTGCTTTTTATTATCGATTGTTCAAGGCCGAATTGAAGAACGTTTGAACCGCTATATTGCGCGGTAACGACAAGGAGATAGGAACGATGATTTCTGTTCAAGGATTATATAAGCAGTTTGGTGATGTAGAGGTATTAAAAGGGATCGATTTAACGGTAGATAAAGGAAAAGTCATAGTCATTATTGGACCTTCGGGATCAGGAAAAACGACGTTTTTGCGATGCTTAAATGTACTAGAAATACCGACAAAAGGGAAAATCTCGATCGGTGACAGACAGCTGGATTTTTCTCAAAACATGACGAAACGAGATATTCATGAATTCCGTCGCTTAACAGGAATGGTATTTCAAAATTACAACTTATTTCCGCATATGACCGCCTTAGAAAACGTCATGGAAGGTCCGGTGACGGTGAAACGGGAAGCAAAAGAGCAGGCGCGCCAAAAGGCAATGGCACTTTTAACGAAGGTAGGACTGGCGGACAAAGCTCATCATTATCCGTTTCAGCTATCAGGAGGACAACAGCAGCGTGTTGGGATTGCCAGGGCGCTGGCGATGGAACCAGAAGTTATGTTATTTGATGAACCGACGTCAGCGTTAGATCCAGAACTTGTCGGTGAAGTATTGAAGGTGATGAAAGACTTGGCAAATGAAGGAATGACGATGGTGATTGTCACACATGAAATGCGATTTGCCAAAGAAGTAGCCGATGAAGTAATCTTTATGGATGGCGGATTTATTGTTGAACGCGGCACACCACAACAACTATTTACGAATCCTCAACATGAACGAACAAAGAAATTTTTACAATTGATTCAGTAAATAACATAAGCCCCAAGCAAAATGCTTGGGGCTTTAGCCATATATATGCAGTTTTCACTGATTATTGAACGTTGCTGAATTGGCCACCAAGTTGTTGTTGAGCAATTGCAACTAAACGTTTTGTAATTTCGCCACCAACAGAACCGTTAGCGCGAGAAGTAGTGTCAGCACCAAGGTTTACACCAAATTCTTGAGCGATTTCATACTTCATTTGATCGATTGCTTGTTGTGCACCAGAAACTAATAATTGGTTAGATCTGTTATTTTGAGCCATATTTGATCATCTCCTTATTGAAATTTTTATGGCTGGGTTGGCTGGAGTTGCACCAGCACTGCGCGCAATAAAGCACGCTGCCAAACTTGGCTGAACCCAACGTGTTTATCGGGGATGGTACTAGTAGTTTGAAACGTTTTTTTATTATTATTCGTTCTTACATTATGGTAATTTTTTACGTTTTACGATTGGGATCGTGAGGGAATAGTAAAATAAGGTATGTTTGAAATAGGAGGCAGCGCTTATGAATGTTTGCCCGCTTTGTAATGGGTTGAGGGAGCTATCTATGTATTGTTCTCAATGCCAAGGAAAACTACAGGACCAAGGGAAGGTAACAGATTATTTTGATGATTATAGTCCATATATGGATATTGATATGATGAAACGAGCAGACGGATATCCGACAACGTTTGGATATCACGAATGTGTACACCTTTTTTATTGTCCGCATTGCCACCACGAAGAAGTTCGATTTATAAAAGAATAACCCCAGCTTTCAAAAGCTAGGGTCATTTGTATATCCATATTGGGGAAAGTGATGTGATTATTCGTTATTCGAACGAATGCGTTTTTCTGTTTCTACATCAAAGAAATGTGCTTTATTCATATCTAACGCAAGGTCTAATTGGTGACCAGGCTTAATTTCTGTGCGGGCATCAACGCGAGCGACAAATTCTTGACCATTAATTTGCGAATAGATCATCGTTTCAGCACCGAGTAATTCCGCGACTTCCACGTTTGCCGTAATTTTTGTATTTTGTGATGCTTCGATGAACACAGGTTCATCGTGGAAGTCTTCCGGACGAATGCCTAAAATGATTTCTTTACCAACATAACCTTGCTCGCGAAGTGCTTTCATTTTTCCTTCAGGAACTCCGATAGTGACATTGCCAATGACGAAAGTACCATCTTGTAATGTTCCTTTTAGGAAGTTCATTGCCGGTGAACCGATAAAGCCGCCGACGAAAATGTTTTCTGGTTTTTCATATACTTCTTTCGGGGTACCGACTTGTTGAATAACCCCATCTTTCATGACGACAAGACGAGTGGCCATCGTCATCGCTTCTGTCTGATCGTGTGTAACATAAATCGTCGTTGTTCCTAAACGTTGATGTAATTTCGCGATTTCTGAACGCATTTGGACGCGAAGTTTTGCATCGAGGTTTGAAAGCGGTTCGTCCATTAAGAAAACTTTTGCATCACGAACAATCGCTCGACCTAAGGCAACGCGTTGACGTTGACCACCGGATAGCGCTTTTGGTTTGCGGTCTAAGTATTGTTCGAGACCAAGAATGCGTGCTGCTTCACGAACACGTCGATCGATTTCATCTTTTGGAAATTTACGTAATTTCAAACCAAATGCCATATTGTCATAGACGCTCATATGCGGATAAAGCGCGTAGTTTTGGAATACCATTGCGATATCGCGATCCTTTGGTGCAACATCATTCATGCGCTTACCATCGATGTATAAATCGCCTTTTGAGATTTCTTCAAGTCCAGCAATCATCCGAAGGGTTGTTGATTTACCGCAACCAGACGGACCGACAAAGACGATGAATTCCTTGTCATGAATATGAAGATTAAAATCTTTTACAGCAGTGACGTTGTTGTCATAGATTTTATAGATGTGTTCTAAACGAAGTTCAGCCATGTCCAGCACCTCCATTTTGAAATCGGTTTCATTTGGTTTAAGCGTACCGAAAAATGGCGTAGGGCGTAAATGGACAACGTGCACAAAAAATGAAAAGAGGTTCAGGCATGATGACGAATTTAGCGATCGGTATATTCGTTGATAAGGATGGCTAAATACACAGCAACCGCTCCTTTAAAATGTTTAATATCAATCCCTGTCTTTTCGATAAATTTATCTATGCGATATTGAAGGCTATTGCGATGCATATATAGCTTTTTTGCCGCTAATGAGACATTTAAGTTGCATTGTAAAAACACTTTTACTGTATCAAGTAATTCTTTATCAATGGTGTTGAGAAACTGAAGTGATGGTTTGATCTTCTCAAATTCTGGATGCTGGTGAATAAATAAAATAGGGATAATGTCTTCGATAGTATAAACAGTTTGTTTTGGAATATAAGTCTGTGAGAGTTGAAAATATTGTTTTTCTAAACGAAATAAGTGCAAAAGATTTTCATCGAAGCGATAGATTTGGCCGATAAATACGTGAAGAGTAATGTAAAAATCGCTTGATAGCGTATCAATCATTTCAGCAAAAGGTACGTCATGATCGGTTTGATCATACTTATTTTCAATAATCGTTCCGCGATGATTTTGTTCCCAAATAATTATAACATTTTCGCGGAACAATCCTTTTACCGCTTCACGAAAATCATCTTTGTCAACGGTTGTTTGCTTGATGTGGAATTGAATGAATCTATAGAAAGGTGCGTGCTCTGAAAGAAGATTGAGTTGTGTAGAGTCTCCATGTACAATGAACCGATACCATGCAAGTTCTTCTCTCGTCATAAAGAGATCATGGTTCGGCAGTGGTGTTAAAAAAATGGACAACAATTGTTTTTCCCGCTCTGTTAATACATGCTTTAAAATCCCGATTTGATCGCCTGTTTTCGTATAAAACCATTCATAATCCTCTCGGTTTTTAGGATCTATGTTAATAACCATCGCATCCCTATAATGTGATTGTAGTTGTTCAATCATGAGCATGACTTTCCTTTCCGCCAGATCGTTACTTCTATTATAGCAGAAAGAAGAACCGATTTTCTCAACGAAGGAGAAAATCGGTTCTTACCATTATGATATCTCGTGAGGAGGTTCCTCTTTTGTTAAATCACAAGCTTCTTCAATGTTTGTAACATCACTGCGTGCGTGGACGTAGCCACCGCCCATGCCTTCATTAATCATGCGGTCGATGTCCATATAATATTTATCTCTCCCCTCATAATGGGAGTCCTTTCGAGCCTGCTGACTGTGGTCTGCCATCGTTTTTCCTCCTTGGTATATGAATAGTGTATGTGTATTTAGGAATATGTTCCCCGTCTTTTTCATATATATGTGGCAGTTGGACAAGCAAGGAGGAAAGAAGATGATGATTGGTACGTTAAAACAAATATTACAGGCGACGAGTGTCTCCCAACGTCTCGGTGAGAAGTTAATGGCACGGTTGCCAGAAGAGAGATGGAAGCAACAGTTAGCCTCTTATTTACAATACGAGCAAAAGCAATATGAGCTATGGCAATATATTTATTTTTTAATCGCGGGAAGATATGGCGAGAAAAGCGTAGACGATGAGGTCATGGATGGATCAGTTGATGATCTCGTCAACGCTGCGCTTGGCAACGAAATAAAGAAAGCAATGTTGTGTTATGAATTGCGAGCGGCTCTTTCTGGGGCACCGCAACAAGCGGCGGACCGAGCTTTGGAGCGTGCATTAGAATACGGAAAGTTATTTGTTATGATGATGCAAACCCGCTTAACTGATCAAATACAGCGATGAGGCGTTTGGCGCCGTGAGTTTGAATCTCCGGTTCATCAAAAATCATCGGTTTAGAGTTCAGCTCATAAATGTATAATTGCCCGTCGGTTCCCCGTCCGATGTCAATGGAAAATTCTCCGATAAACCCTAAGTGTTCAGATAATGTTAGTCCGCATTCACGAACGATCGTGTGTAAAAGGGATTCATGAAATCGCTCTTTGACAAGGCGGTATGGAATTTTTCTTCCCCCGTTCGGAATATGCGTCGTCATTTGCTGGGTTTGTGACAGCCTCACGCCAATGCCGCTTATCGTATGCGTTCCGTTGTTGTAATGAGCGAGGATACGCAAATCGTAACGGTTGCCATGGAACGTGTCGGAATCAATCGCTTGTTGAGCAATATACTCTGTTAACTTGTAAAGCTCGTTCAGTTCATCGATTCGAGAGAGAAGCTTTCGTTCATGCATTCGTTCAAAAATGATTTCTTCTGTTGGGGTATACGTTAAGGTAAAAATACCTTTTCCTTTCCAGCCCGCGTTTGGTTTCATGTAAATGTGTTTGTATGTGTGTAGCATGGTGAGAATGTCATCAATTGTGTGCACTTGAACGGTTGCAGGAAGATGTGGGCGCAACCGTTCGTTTGTATGCAGCAGCTCATACAGCTGCCATTTTGCAAAAAAACAAGGATTAAAGTATGGGATTCGATGGTTATGAAGCCATTGAATGAATTGGCGAAATGTCTCTGATTTTTCTTCGCTGCGGCTTTTCATTCGATTATATACAACATCGGGAAGCGGGGTAATCGTTTCGATCCATTCTTCATTTTGCTCAGAAAAGATGTATCCATGAAGCGTATTAGCACGGACTCCGTTTAATGTGAAGACAATCCCGATTCCGCCGGACGTTTGTAAATGAGAATTAATCATTTCGATGTAACGTTTCTGCCGTTTTTGAAGATGGGGAATCGACGATTCGCTCAGTAGTATTCCAACGAGCGGTCCGACTTTCCCGTGCCTTTCTTTGACGCGAAACGATAAAAAAGGAATCTGCTCAGAAAATGATAACGCATGGTTGTTATGGCCGAGCGTGTAGGTGCACCCTTTGTCTCGGTGAAACCATGTTTGCGTATGCACGCTATAATAAATGGTTTTCATGTCAGCAATGCCTCTGGTGCAGTAATCATTTGTTTGCTTAAATATACGGCGTATTCCAGTGATAGAACGGTCGTTAGCTCATCGTATTGTTTTAATTTCGGGTGTTTGAAAATGGAGCGGCCGGGTTTGGAATTGGCTTCGAATAACCATAGGTTGTTTTGTTGGTCGATTCCAATGTCAAAGCCGATTTCGCCGATCATCATATCAAGTTGCTCCTCTAAACAGCGGCTTAATGTAAGGGCAGCGTGTTGTAACCGCTCTGTCATTTTCGTTTGTTCCTCTTTTTTCGGAAACACCTCTTCTACCGTTTTGACGATTCCTCCGTTATTGATATGGGTCGTCACGCTTCCCTTCCCCGCAATTTTGGCAGCGATGGCGCTCACTTGCCATATTCCATGCTCGTCTTTATTGGTATGAATGCGAAAGTCTACTTTTCTTCCGTTCACTTCAATGAGTGGAATCCCTTGTTGGAGAATGTACAGCTCCATGTTCTTATCTGCTAACAATTTTCCCCATAAATCCGAAAGGGTTGGAAACTTTTGTAATCGGTTGCATCCTTGATGGTCCCGGAATCGGCAATAATAGGAGTTGTTACGCTGAATAAGTTGATAAATTCCTAAACCGAGACTGCCGTTTGCTGGTTTAATATAAATTTGTTGATATTCATCCAAAAATTGTTGTGCTGCCTCTATTGTTGGAGGGCTCGCTGTGTCCGGAAGATAGGCGCGAGCAAGCGGATGTTGTTGCAACAAACAATAAATGTCCCATTTGTTAAAAAAGTTTTCATTAAACCATGGAATAAAATATTCCGTTTTTAATTTTTGTTTAATTTCTTGAAACATTGTTTCATTTTCAGTTCGCCGGTTGGGAAGACGGTTATAAATGACGTTAGGAAACGGAATTTCATGTTGTTCCCAGCCTGTTTTCGTGTAAAAGTAGCCGGTGACTGTTCCTTTGTCCCAATGAATATGGTGAGCCCCAAATACAAACGCAAATCCGCCGACCTTTTTTTCGTTCGATAATAATTTCGCAAAGAAAAAGCTTCTTTTTCCAATTGGTCGAATGGATGATTTCGTAAATCCGGCTGTAAAGATGCCAATTAACGGTCCAATATAAATGGTATCTTCATCAAGGAAGAGATGAATGCGATTGGCAAAAGGAATGCGTAGACGTTCTGCGACATCTTTAGTGATGATAATCTCATTGTTGAGGGCAGAAGATGAAACAATTTGACAAGAAGTAGATACGCTTCCGAAGGCGATGTCCGTTTGCCCTGACAAGGGAGCTGTAGAGGGAAGCCAAACCGTATTTTCGCCGTGGTTTTGAATTGTTAATGCATAGATGTTCATTGTATATTCACCTCTTTGGCTAGGAACTGACAATAGCGAAGTGGAGAGTGATATAATGTCTCGCTTTCGTGCGGCGCGGTTTCTGTGACGATTTTCCGCCCCGGTTTTGAGTTCATATCGATGATCCATACCGCTCCATCACCTGTGACGCCGATATCGAGGCCAAGTTCAAACAACGGACCGAATTGCTGTTCAAGGTATGGCGGTAATGAGCGAAGAATGGTATCAATCCCATCCGCAATCAGCAAGCGTTTGTGCGGAGAAAGATGATGAACCCATTCCGAAAAAGGATAAATGGTAGCTCCTGCGCTTATGTTCGCTACGAAAGTACCGGTGTTGCCAATGCGCACCCCTCTGCCTCGTTCTACCCACTGGCCATGTTCGTTTTTTTGTAAAAGAAAGCGAAGGTCGAATGGGTTTCCTTCGTCCGTTTGAAAGGAGAAAAGCGGCTGAATAAGATAAGGTGAGGTGCTGTGTAATGAGTCAAGCCAATGATTTAATGTTTGTCTTGTGTTAACGTGTAAGATCGTGTCTCCAAAGGCATCTATCACATGCAGCTGTTTGCCCGCTTTTTTTACAATATAAATTCCTCTTCCACGAGAGCCTTGTTCCGGCTTGCAAATGACCGCCTTTTCGTTTCGCAGCATTCGCGTGAGGTCATTGGCTGAATGTAACTGAGCGGTTTTAGGCGTGTAAAACGAAAGAATGGGATGGTTGCTAACACTTTGATATAACTCCCACTTATTCGGGAATCCGTGCCCTAAAAACGTGACGTCCGGACGGTTTTTTAGCCATTGTACAATTGGCTTGCTTTTTTTCGAACGGTCATCGGAACGGTAAAAGCATCGGTCATATAAAAGCGAAGGGATGTCAAACATACAAGAAATCCAAGACTGTGACTCGTCATCAAAGCGCTCTCCATTCACTTTTTCCGTTAGTGGGTCAATCGAAAGCGGAGTAAAGCGATATACGCTGATTCCATAATGATGTGCCCGTTTAGCGATTTCTGTAACGTAGTCATGCTCTTGGTATTCGTACACTGTCAAAAAACCGAGAGAAATCAATTATCTCACTCCTTTTTTTGCTTGTTAAGCGACAAACAATAATGAATAATGGCTTTGGCAGAAGGACGAATCGCTTGCGTAGCGGTCGACGTATCCGCCTGTTTCGACGGCTTGGTGTTCACTTCGATGATCCACGGTTTTCCATCATGATCAAGCGCCAAATCGATGCCGAATTCACCATATAACCCATCGGCTTCATTCGCCAATGCATTCGCTACTTCTAACGCTAATTCTTTTAAAAAGCTTTTTTGCAATGAAGCAGTTTTTTTATCGTAAAATTGCCTTAGCAGCGAGGAGAGTGGAACGATGTCACCACCGCGGGCAATGTTGGCGACAAATTGTCCTTCTTGAGCGATGCGGGCGATCGCGGATGTTACTTGCCACTGGCTGCCATGGATGCGATGGCATAATAAGCGAAAGTCAACAGGGCGGCGTTGAACGGTTTTTAGCGATAATCCTTGCTGAATGATGACCGGATATTTTATTCTTTCTTTCAACGAAAAAAACAATGAACAAGTTGAAGAATATTGCTGTACCATATCCTTCGTAAAAGTTGAATAATCAAGCCGAAAATCGGTTTCTGTTTTTTCGATGCGAAAAATATTCCTCCCTTGACTACCGTGAATCGGTTTGATAAAAGCGACAGGGAATTGTTCGAGAAAGTCATCCAATATTGTTTTTGTTGTCAATAGCTCCGTTTTGGGCAAGTACGGTTGTAAGTAATGATAGTTTGATAAAAGTTGATGCACTTCCCATTTGTGTAAAAAACGATGGTTAAACATCGGAATATGCTCATCTTTTACCTTTTTTACTAATTGTTCAAATAAACAAGAATGCTCTGTTTTTCGCGAATGAATGCGATTATAAATAACATGCGCCCGCGGAACAGAGATTTGCTGCCATTTTCCATCAATCCAACAGTATCCTTGTCGATCATTTTCTAAATACATTGGTAACGAAGTGACATACAGCATTACCTGTTGTTTTTGGCTGTAATATGCTAATTCCTGGCAAAATTCGTGAATAGAGCCAAAATGAACGCCAGATTCTGTATGAAAAATTTCCGTCAAAACAGCGATGACGTGGGGATGGTTCATCGTTCTCCCTCATTTACGCTTTCGTTCAACAAGCTCTATAATGGGAATTTAAGCAAACGTTTCATATGGTATCGTATGTTTTTCGCCTAGTATTGGTGATAGATGGAATGTGGGAAAGGGGAGAAACATGGAAACGATTTTGTATTTGTTATTTATGATTGCTGTCGGGGCAATTATTGGCGGTGTCACTAACTTGCTCGCCTTTTGTTAACAGAATGGAACAAACTTATTGATTATCCGTTTACAGCGATTGAAGAGCTAGTTGGAAAAGAACGAATACGGCAATCGATTCACCAATTTGTTGCAAGAACAGTGGAAAAACCATTAGCGGATGTTGTTGTCCCATATCAAGCGAAAATCATGAACGAATGGATTCCAAAAGTGGTGTCCATAGGAGGACAATGGCTGAGCGGACAAGTGGAAGAGATTGTTCAGCGATTGCAATTAGCGGATATTGTTCGTTCCGAAGTCGAAACGTTTTCTGTCGAACGTCTAGAAGAAATGATTTTGTCGATTTCGCAGCGCGAATTCAAAATGATTACGTATTTAGGAGCGCTGTTGGGCGGATTAATTAGAATTTTACAAGGAATCGTCGGCCTTTGGATTTGAGTGTCATTCATGGAGAAGTATTGGGAGTTTTGTGCTATAATAAAGGAATATCGCGCTTGATTGGTGCATACGTTAGTGGTAGTGAAACGTTACTTTTTATATTAGGAGGCTTTCTCATGTCGACCCAACTGTATAATCTCGCTCAGCAACTACAACAAGCCATTCGCTCTAGCAATGATTTTCAACAGTTAAAGCATGCGTATGAAGAAGTGCGCCGTGATGAAACAGCATATCGGATGTTCACTTATTTTCGCGATTTGCAAATGCAGCTTCATCAAAAACAACTCATGGGAACGTCGATTTCCCCTGAAGAAGTGGAACAAGCGCAAAATGCAATGACGCAGGCACAACGAAATGAAAAATTGGCGAATTTAATGGAGATCGAGCAACGAATGAGTATGGTCATGGCGGATATTCAACAAATTGCGATGAAACCGCTCGAAGAATTATATCGTTCTTTTGCTGAATAAATCAGAACACTCATATAGTGGGTGTTCTTTTTTTGTCCGTATTGTCATAGCTATGAAGTGATAAGGCAAGTGTGACAACATGAAAAAGGGGGAGGCATCTGTGGCATATAAATTGCTTGCTCTCAATATTGATGGCACGATTTTGAAAAATAACGGTCGTCTGCCAAAAGAAACGAAAGAAGCGGTCGAGTTTGTAAAGAAAAAAGGGGTTTATGTGACACTAATAACGAGCCGGAACTTATTAGCGGCGCGAAAAATCGCCAAAGCGTTAAAACTAGATAGCATGCTTATTACATTTCAAGGAGCGATCATTGGAAAATCATTGAATGAGAAAATATACGAAGCAGTTATCCCTGAAGAACGTACGTTTAATATTGTTCAAGTATTGGAAAATTTCTCTTGCAATATTCGCTTAATGCATGAACGATATTCGATCGGCAATCGGAAAAAAGTTCAAAAAGATCTAGTGGCTAAAACAGTATTGTCGTCAGGGGATCCATTTTTTTATCCAACACAATTTGTTGATTCTCTCGGTGATGTGCTGCGCGATGATCCGTTAACTGTTCCTAAAATCGATGTATATTTTGCAAATGGGAAAGAAAGACAGGAAGCTGCTGCAGTGTTAAGGGAAGCCTTTCCGAATATTGAGATCATTATGCAACCGAACAGAAAGATGGAAATTGTGCCGCAAGGGGTGTCGAAGTTAGCGGGATTAAGACGACTCGGAAATCATTTAGGAATTTTATTGAACGAAATGGTTGTTATTGGCGATGGAATTGATGATATTCCGGCGATTGAGGCAGCAGGCTTAGGAGTGGCGATGGGGAATGCTCCGGCGGAAGTGAAAAAAGTCGCCGACTGGGTGACACGCTCTAACGAACAGCTCGGCGTGGCGTATATGATTAAAGAACATTTCCGAAAACAACAACGTCCAGAGTTTTTACGAAAACTAAAAATGAAGCGTTAGGTAAAAGGCTGGGAGCGTCGAGCCCAGCTTTTATTTTCATATCTCGCTTTCTTTTTCGAGGAAAACTATCTAGTTTCAGCTCCCAACCTTGTTTGCTTCTTGAATGAGTATCCATGCAACGCTTGCTTTAAGAATTAAAAAGTGATGATCGAGAGTTCGGAGAAAAGCCCAGTTCTCTCCGAAGTACAAGCATATCTACGGGGAAATAACATTTGTCTGTCGCGGGAACCGGGATGGAGACCTTTCACCGTTTGCACACAGGACGTGGACAGTTTTTAGGAGAAATTGGGGCGCTTGCGCTTTTCTTAATACCGGAAATAATCGTCTCTTGACGAGTAATGAGGGCCTTCTGTACACTTAAATAAGTTTGAAATGGAATTTGAAATGAAAGGTGATGTCGTTGCGTATTCAAATTAATGGGCTGCGAGATGTCGAACGATTTCAGCGCCCGCTTGAAGTCATTACCGATTTATTTTTTGAAGAAAATGACGTATCGTTTGAGCCGGTTCATGATCCCGATATGATCGTGACGTTTTTATTAAATGGAGAAGACGTATGCGTTGTGCGCGGAACTCTTACAGCGAACGGAAACGTGTTGAAAGCGGAATATGAAAAAAATCTACGCCCATATACCGATGAGAAAGAGCGTTTTAAGCAAGTAAAAAATACCGTTTTTCATGTATACTTGACGCTTATGCAACAATATACCGGGCTCATTCAGCATTGGGGAATTTTGACCGGTGTGCGCCCGGTGAAGTTGTTGCATCAAAAATTGCGATCAGGTCTGTCCAAAGAGGAAGCGCATCGCCAGCTTCGAGAAGATTATTTAGTGACGGAAGAAAAAATTCAGCTTATGCAACAGATCGTGGATCGCCAGCTAACTGTGGTTCCTGACTTATACGAACTAACGAATGAAGTAAGCATCTATATCGGCATTCCGTTTTGTCCGACGAAATGCGCGTATTGCACATTTCCGGCGTACGCGATTAATGGACGCCAAGGCTCTGTTGATTCGTTTTTAGCCGGACTTCATTATGAAATGAGGGAAGTTGGACGGTTTTTAAAGGAGCGCGGCATTAACATTACAACGATTTACTATGGTGGCGGTACGCCAACGAGCATTACTGCGGAAGAAATGGATCGATTGTATGCGGAAATGTATGAGTCGTTTCCAAACGTGGATCGCGTCCGTGAAATTACCGTTGAGGCAGGGCGCCCTGATACGATTACTCCAGAGAAATTGAATGTGCTCAAAAAGTGGAACATTGACCGCATTAGCATTAACCCGCAATCATACATTCAAGAAACGTTAAAGGCGATTGGACGCCATCATACGGTAGACGAAACGATTGAAAAATTCCATCTTGCCCGCAGCATGGGAATGAACAACATTAACATGGATTTAATCATCGGGCTTCCAGGGGAAGGAATCAATGAATTTAACCATACATTAGTGGAAACGGAAAAATTAATGCCGGAGTCGTTGACCGTTCATACGTTGTCCTTTAAACGGGCGTCCGAGATGACGAAGAATAAAGAGAAGTATAAAGTCGCGGACCGTGACGAAATCGGCGCGATGATGAAAGCGGCCCAAGATTGGACAAAGCAGCACGGCTATGTTCCTTATTATCTATATCGACAAAAAAATATTCTTGGCAATCTTGAAAATGTCGGTTATGCGCTTCCGGGCCAAGAAAGCATTTATAACATTATGATCATGGAAGAACAGCAATCGATTATCGGACTTGGCTGCGGAGCATCGAGCAAGTTTGTTCATCCAAAGACACGAACTATTACGCGGTTTGCGAACCCAAAAGAACCGAAAGTGTATAACGAACATTTCGTCCACTATACGAACGAAAAGCTAAAAATGATGGAAGAGCTGTTTCGATAAGGTTTCTTGGAGCGGCTATCATGGGCTTCAGACAGATGTCTGAGGCCTATTTTTTGTGGAAGCGTGGGGGGATTACGCCTGGCTCCAGCATTCGAAAAGAAATCAGAAACAACGAAAAGAGCCATTGGTTGAACAGATTAGAAATGAGTATTTAAAAGTTCTGCAAAACCTGCGAAAGTCCAAAAATTACACAAAAGCTATGTAAATAAAGGATTCGTATGTCTCCAGAAACAACGGCTCGAATCATAAACGACGAGGGATTGGGAGCCATTGCTGTCCATAAATTCAAAGCTGCCACAAACAGTCATCATTACAACGTATATGCCCAATCTGCTGAAACAAAACTTTCAAAAAAGTGCGGATGACAGATATTACGCGCATTCCTCCCTATAAAAATCAGGTTTCATTTCTTTTTCCATACAATCGCCTTTTCTATGTAGTATTATTGCATTCTAATTCCTTTTGAAGTCGAGAAGAGAAACAAGAAAAATCCCTTGACATCCAAAGGAAGTGTCAGTCTTATGAGAAAGTTTGAATGCAACATAAAAATAATCAAAACGTGGTGATGTACCAATAACCCCTTAAAGAAAATAAATTTAAGATTAATATTAAAAAACTGTAACAATAATAAAGCAAAAAATAAAATATCCTAAATACTTAATTCTCTTAGGTAGAGTACTCAAATGGAATATATTCCCTTTGAATACTCTTCCCGCTTCAATTTTCTGTAAGTCTTCTATCGATGTAAATAATTTATCTTCGCCTACATTATGAAATTCTTCCGCCGATTGTGTCTCATGAATTTTTTTATCCCCACTTCCTTCAATATCATTTATTAATAGAATCTATTACCATAGTAAATAATTTTATTGAAGCTTTTTGGCTGAACTAGCCCATCTATTGTAATATCTGTAGTTGCTTCATGCATGAATGCTTGTTGATCTTTTTCAAAAGCAGTAGCATTTTTATTTTCCGTCATTTTTAGAGCCTTTTCCTAGTACAGCATATTGATTGCACTATTCATCTTCTGAAATCTTTAAAGCAGAAATATAGTCTTTAAGGAGGGATTACTGAAAGAGGAACTTATAAACATAGCTAACTTTGTAAAAAATCTAGTGAAGCAAAGTCACTAGAATACCCGATTGCCCCCGCAGCAAATGTTAGCGATGGAAAAGGATGAGCTTGCCGCTTGATGATGTACAGCGATGTGTTTTATCGTAACAGTTATGTTCACGCAATTTTTGCTCACCAATTTTTTTTGCTTCTTCTTCATTTACGGCCTCAAACATTTCATCCAATAATTTTTCCCCGCTTTTATCAAATGCAGTTAGTGTAAAGAAAGGCATATGCGTTTTCCTCCTTAGTCGAATGCTTCTTTGTGATTACTATTCTGCTATTTTTTTAATTTTCCTTCTAAATAATGAAACTTTTCGCTACAATAAAACGTGTAATAGAATGTTGGTAATTTTAGTTTTTATTAACAAAATTGGGGGAGTGAGAATGAGTTTACGTTTGGAACATGTCACAAAGCGATTTGGCGATGTGACAGCAGTAAACGATGTCACACTAAGCATTCCAGAAGGAGAAATGTTCGGATTCCTTGGAGCGAACGGAGCTGGGAAAACGACGACATTTCGCATGATTTTAGGATTGCTAGATCCGACTGAAGGGACGATTACGTGGAACGGTCACGAAATTAATTACGCAAAGAGCCACTTAATCGGTTATTTGCCGGAAGAGCGCGGCTTGTATCCGAAATTAAAAGTGAAAGAACAACTCATTTATTTAGGAAGATTGCGCGGTCTGAATAAGGAGGCCATTTTGAAAGAAATAGAATATTGGCTTGAGCGCTTTAAAGTACCGGAATACGCCGAAAAGCGGGTTGAGGAGCTGTCAAAAGGGAATCAGCAAAAAATTCAATTTATCGCTGCGGTATTACATAAGCCGAAGTTGTTAATTTTAGACGAGCCTTTCAGCGGACTTGATCCTGTAAATGTCGAATTGTTAAAGGAAGCCGTCATTGATTTAAAAAATAATGGCACAACGATCGTTTTTTCGAGCCATCGCATGGAACATGTTGAGGAGTTATGCGAGCATCTTTGCATTATGCATCGCGGCAAGCCGGTTGTTCACGGCGCTTTGAAAGAAATTAAACGGTCATTTGGCAAAAAGAACATCATCATTCATGCTGATATTCCGCTTGATGAATTAAAAGATTTTCCGGGGGTTGTCAAAGCAAAAACAACAGCAGAAGGCATTCATTTGCAAATCGAAAGCGAAGACGTTTCCCAGCACATTCTTGCCCATATCGTTAACAAAGGCTTCATTCGTAAATTTGCATTGGAGGAACCTTCCTTAAATGATATTTTTATTGAAAAAGTAGGTGCGGCGTATGAATAAATTTTGGATTATTCTTTGGCATACGTATGTGACAAAACTAAAGGCGAAATCGTTTATCATTACAACAATTATTACAAGTTTGCTTGTGTTTGCGTTGACGAATTTGAATCATATTATTGAATTTTTTAATAAAGACGAAAAGAAGACGGTAGGTGTCATCGATCAAACAGGGACGCTTTACGAGCCATTACAAATGCAACTAAAGAAAAGCGGGGAAAGCGATATTCGGCTTCAATCGTTTACCGGTTCCGAAGACGAAGCAAAAAAGAACGTTCAGCGAGGAAAATGGGATGCTTTTCTTTCCCTTGCTTATGATGACAAACAACTGCCTAAAGCGACGTATTACGCAAACACGATTGCTGATAGCGATACACCAAATAAGCTTGAGCAATCACTTCAGCAAGTAAAAACCGCGTTAGCCACTGCTAAAATCGGTTTGAAACCAGAGCAAGTGACTCAGTTATACGAATCGGTTCCATTTCATAAAGTAGCGTTAGAGAAAAACGCAAAGACAGAGGAAGAGCTGAATCAGGCGCGCGGTCTTGTCTACATTTTGCTATTTGCAATGTACATGTTCGTGCTTATGTACGGAGGAATGATCGCTTCAGAAGTAGCGACAGAAAAATCGTCGCGCGTCATGGAGATTTTAATTTCAAGCGCTCCGCCGGTACAGCAAATGTTTGGAAAAATCATTGGGGTCGCTTTAGTAAGTTTGACGCAATTTATTGTTTTGTTTGCAATTGGTTTTAGCTCGCTCAAAAGCAGCGGAAAGGAATTGTTGCAGTTTCTTGGGTTTGAACACATTCCGATTTCTACGTTTGTGTATGCAGTTATCTTTTTCCTGCTTGGCTATTTTTTATACGCCACGTTATTTGCGGTACTTGGCTCTCTAGTCAGCAGGGTCGAAGAAGTGCAGCCGATGATTACACCGGTGACATTGCTTGTCGTCGCCGCCTTCTTTATCGCGATGTTTGGTCTTAATGCACCGGAATCTTCATTCATTACCGCAACATCGTTTATTCCGTTTTTTGCGCCGATGATCATGTTTTTGCGCGTTGGCATGCTGCCGGTTCCGTTTTGGGAAATTGCTGTTAGCCTTGCTTTATTAATCGTTACCATTGGACTGTTTGCCTTTTTCGGGTCAAAAATTTATCGCGGCGGAGTATTGATGTACGGAAAATCAACCTCACTCAAAGATATTAAAAAAGCGATTCAATTAACGAAAAAATAAGGCCTTGCGCATGCAAGGTCTTATTTTTTGCCCGCGCCCGAGTATGGTATACTAAAATATACGCAAACATGGAAACGGAGGAGAGGGGTTTGGCAAAAGGCATTATTCATTATGAAGTCGGCGAACAAGTCGATGTATATTTGCTTATTAAATCAGTGACAAAAGGAATTGCCAGTAACGGGAAACCGTTTTTAACTCTTATATTACAAGACAAAACTGGGGAAATCGAGGCAAAGTTATGGGACGCCTCTCCAGAGGATGAAAGTGTATATGTACCGGAAAGTATTGTGAAAGTATTCGGAGATATTAGCAATTATCGCGGACGTACGCAATTGAAAATTCGCAACATTCGTCCCGTTCATCAGAACGACCCTGTGCGCGTCACCGATTTTCTTGAAGTCGCGCCGTTGAAGCGGGATGAGATGATGGAAAAAATTACCCAGTACATTTTCAAAATGAAAAACCCGAACATTCAACGCATTACAAGACATTTATTAAAAAAATACGAACAAAGATTTTTCGACTATCCAGCAGCGACAAAAAACCATCACGAATTTATTTCCGGTTTGGCGTACCATGTCGTGTCCATGCTTGATTTAGCCAAAGCGATTGCCAATCTTTATCCGTCGTTGGATAAAGACTTATTATACGCCGGCGTGATTTTGCACGATCTCGGCAAAGTCATCGAACTATCGGGACCAGTTTCGACGTCGTATACGCTTGAAGGGAATTTGCTTGGACATATTTCGATTATGGTCAGTGAAATCAGTAAAGCAGCTGAGCATCTTGGGATTACCGGAGAAGAAGTCGTCGTATTGCAACATATGGTCCTAAGCCATCATGGCAAGGCAGAGTGGGGGAGCCCGAAGCCGCCGATGATTAAAGAGGCGGAAATTCTTCATTACATTGACAATTTAGATGCGAAAATGAATATGATGGACCGCGCTTTGGAAAAAGTGAAACCGGGCGAATTTACAGAACGAATTTTTGCGCTTGATAATCGCTCGTTTTATAAACCGACATTTTCTCAGTCATAAGAGAGTTTTTTTATGTTTCAAAACACAAGAAAAGGGGTACATATAATGTAACGTCCTGAAAAAGCGGACTAGGCATGATTGAATCAGCAGTTGAAATGATGCAGGCAGCGGAATGTGAAAGAGGAGCTTCAACAGGTATAAAAAGAAAAAACGAATAAACATTGCGTTGTCCCTGCAAGAAAGAGGCGGTCAATTCGACCGCCTCTTTCTTGTTATATCATAAAAAACCGCCTATCTCCAGAGACCAACCCGTTTGCTTCTTGAATCGGCAGCGATACAACACTTGCGCAAAGCATGGCTGTAATCGGAAAGGTTCGACAGTTTGAGGACAAATCATCCTCTTGGGATGCAATCCCCCTTGCGGGTAAAGAACATCTGCCCGTCATCCTGAGAGGACACTTGTGTTTTTCTTACGAATATCCTTATTGTTTGCTGCGTATAGTGTAGTAAGACAAGCTGAAAAAAAGGGGGCGTGATTATGTTCAGTTTACCATGGTGGATTTATTTAGTTGTTGCCGGAATTATTTTTAGCGGTTATATGACGGTGCGAACAGCCGCCAAAGAAAGAGAAATTGACGAAGCATTTATTGAAAAAGAAGGGGAAATTTATATGGAGCGGATTCGAAAGGAACGAGAGCGGCGCCAGAGAGAAGCGAAGTCCTTGTAAATCAAGGGCTTTTATTTTTTGAAAAATTTCCTTTATTTTTTTCTTTTTCGTGTTAGGATAATAGTAACTGTTATTCACTAAAGAGATAAAGCGGGGGATTGAACATGAAACGAGCATACAATTTTAATGCAGGGCCGTCTGCATTGCCACTTCCAGTGTTACAACGTGCGCAAGAAGAATTGCTCAATTTTCAAAATACCGGTATGTCAGTGATGGAACTGAGCCATCGCAGCAAAGAATATGATGCGGTGCACAACAAGGCAAAACAGTTATTAAGAAAACTCATGAATATTCCTGACACACATGACGTTTTATTTTTACAAGGCGGAGCAAGTCTGCAGTTTTCAATGGTGCCGATGAATTTACTCCCTCGTGAGAAAGTGGGCAATTACGTTTTAACGGGGGTATGGTCAGAAAAGGCGCTTAAAGAAGCGAAAAAAGTGGGGCAAACCCATATCGCAGCATCAAGTAAAGAAGCGAATTATACGTACATTCCATCACTTGACCAAATCCAGCTTTCCGAGCGGGCAGCGTATTTACACATTACATCAAACAACACGATTTTCGGAACACAATGGCATGAATTCCCGAACTTGCCTGTTGATTTAATCGCTGATATGTCGAGCGATATTTTAAGCCGCGAAGTGAACATCGAGCAATTTGCGCTTATTTACGCGGGAGCACAAAAAAATCTAGGACCGTCTGGTGTCACGGTCGTCATCGTTCGCAACGATTTACTAGAGCACGTTCCGGAAAACTTACCGACGATGCTAGATTACCGTACGTACAGCTCCAGCAACTCCTTATACAACACGCCGCCGACGTTTGCGATTTATATGCTTTCTCTCGTGCTTGAATGGGTCGAAGAGCAAGGAGGCGTGAAAATGATTGAGAAGCGCAATAAAGAAAAAGCATCGGTCGTGTACGAAGCCATTGACGCAAGCGCTGGGTTTTATTCGCCACATGCGGAAAAGGGAAGTCGCTCGTTTATGAATGTGACATTTACGCTGCCGAATGAAGAAATCACAAAGAAATTTTTAGCGGAGGCAAAAGAACAAGGGTTTGTCGGACTAGCGGGACATCGTTCGGTTGGCGGTTGTCGTGCATCGATTTATAACGCGGTTCCTTATGAAGCTTGTGAAGCGCTAGCCGAGTTTATGAAACAATTTCAGAAGCGATTTGCCTGAAAATTCCCACTTCACTTTTACACGATAAAGTGATATAATGTGACTGAGATTCTTGCAATAGGCATGAGAGCACTATTGGAGAAGCTTAGGAAAGAGTAGACGAGGAGAGATGAGCATGAATACGAGAGTACTAGTTTCACTTGCGTTACTTGTAGGAATCGGGGCGGTATTACATGCGGTCATTCCTGGATTTTTCTTCGGAATGAAGCCGGATATGATGCTAACGATGATGTTTTTAGGGATTTTGCTGTTTCCTAACAAAAAGGCAGTCGGCCTAGTCGGGGTTGTTACGGGAATTATTTCAGGGATGACGA
The DNA here is from genome assembly GCF_013761245.1 of Thermaerobacillus caldiproteolyticus. GTDB lineage: Bacteria > Bacillota > Bacilli > Bacillales > Anoxybacillaceae > Thermaerobacillus > Thermaerobacillus caldiproteolyticus. The sequence goes on from NZ_JACDUT010000004.1 coordinate 133,663, forward strand.
CAAGTTTTCCGGGCGGACTGCTGCCGAATATCATCGATAAACCGATTACTGCATTTGTATTCTTTACATTATGTTTGTTTGTTAAAAAGTACGGCCAAACGGTTGTCTCCGCTGCGGTGTTAACAGCGGTTGGTACGGTCGTTTCAGGTACGGTCTTTTTAACTGCTGCGTTGCTGATTGTTGGATTGCCGGGTGGAGCGGCTTTTTCAAGCTTATTCGTTGCCGTTGTGTTGCCGACAGCGGTCATTAACACGGTTGTGATGGTGATTGTGTATCCAATTGTTTCGGCGATTTTTAAGCGGACAAATATGGCAACGCAGGCATAAAAATCGCAAAAACCCGATCATCGTTGGTCGGGTTTTTTGCTATAGAGCTAAAAGTAACCAACAATCCAGGCGATAAAAATGGAAAGAAGCGCTCCACCAATATAGATAGTAGCTTGCTGTTTTAAAACTTTTTTAGGCGGATACATTTTTACTTTATACATTGAAAGGAATGTACTTACCGAAAGACAAGCGAAGATAAAGCTTAGTATATAAAAAAATGATTTCATATAGATCATCTTATTCTCCTCCTACAACCACTATATGTCTCCCATTTCTTGGCTATGAATTTGAGGAGAATGACAAGGAAATTTAAAAATTCTAATATTTTTATCTTTATTAATTTTTATTTTACTGGCATAATAGTAGATAAAAAAATCAAGTGAGGGAAGAGTGGGTGGAACGATGAAAATGACGGAACAACATTATTCTATAAAAGAGGCGATGTTATTTAGTCAACGAATTGCCCAGTTAAGCAAGGCGCTTTGGAAGTCGATTGAAAAAGATTGGCAGCAATGGATTAAGCCGTTTGACTTAAATATTAATGAGCACCATATTTTATGGATTGCGTATCATTTTAAAGGAGCATCGATTTCGGAAATTGCTAAATTCGGAGTCATGCATGTGTCAACAGCTTTTAACTTTTCCAAAAAGTTAGAAGAGCGAGGGTTATTATCCTTTTCCAAAAAGCAAGATGATAAGCGAAACACATACATTGAGTTGACAGAAAAAGGAGAACAAGTATTGCTTCAATTAATGGAGTCTTATGATCCAACACAAAACGCTGTGTTTAACGGAGCGTTACCGTTGCGTGAACTATACGGTAAGTTTCCAGAAATTTTAGAAATGATGTGTATTATCAGGAATATTTATGGCGATGACTTTATGGAGATTTTCGAGAAATCATTTGAAAATATTAAATCAGACTTTATTGAAAAAGACGGAAAATTAGTAAAACGCAACGAACAAGAAAAAGAAGTCACGAACCAATTATAAGCGCTTGATTTCTTTTATTAATTTTTGAAACTCTGTCATGAGAGGGACAAACATTTGTTGTTTTAAGAGCGCATCGACGGTTTTTTCAAGCGGAAGGTTCGGATTTAGCATTCCCGCAAAATGGAGCAACAGCGGGGTAAAAATGGTAAGACCTTCCTCTTTTTGTTTTTCATATTCTTTGCTCAAATGCTCACAAAGTTCTATGACTTCATCCACTTCTTCTTTTGTTAAATTAGCTTGGATAACAAGATGATAAAACGGCTTTTTCGTTTCATCTATCATCTCCATTAATAATGATTGATAGTATTCCAGTTTTGCGATTCGTTCTTCCAGCGCCCCCATATATGTTACCCCTTTAAATGGTCAATAGTTTTTAGTGTATCATGTATATTTTAACCAATTTATGCTCGCCAACCAATCCCAAAGTTTTTATTGCGTACAGGATTTTTTACTGAAAACCATATTGATTTATGGAAAGAAACATTGTAAAGTAGATGAGTAAAATTATGAATATTTTTGTGTCAGGGATAGGAGGGGAACTGGACATTGACTCTTTATTTCATACCCCTTGCTGTAGTCATTTTATTTTCGATTAATAAATTAACAAATACGCTTTGCGTGCAAAGAGAGATTCCAGAAGAAAAGCAACCGGGCGTTTTTCGGACGATTAATGTTCTCATTACGATCTTATTAATTTCTTCTTATTTCGAGGTGCTTTTTACATAGGAAAAGCTGACAGTTCTCACTGCCAGCTTTTTTGCTATTCGTATCTAGCTTTTCCAGTGTCAAACAAGAATCTAGTTACGGATAAGCAAGCCGCTTCAGCCTTTCTTAAAACAAGCATGCACAACCAACGATAATTAATAAAATGAACAACACGACGATTAACGCGAAACCTCCTGCATAAGGTGCGCTCATGAATAACACCTCCTTCCCCAAAAGGCGATTTCATTTTGGGATATTTCATCATATGTAAACGAAAAAATATATGTATGGGCCATAGACTAAAATGGAAAAAGTTTTTTTATTCGAAGGAAATATGTTATAGTTATTGTTGTGATTTTTCTTTTTGTAAAAAATTTGATGTAGGAGTTGTGAAACGGATGAAAAAATGGATGATTGCTGTGGCAGCCGCTTCTGTGCTCGCCTTATCGGCGTGCAATAATGGCGACTCAGAAGTTATTGTGAAAACAAAGGCTGGCAATATTACAAAAGAGGAATTTTACAATGAGATGAAACAGCGATTTGGTAAAGATGTCATTCGTGACCTTGTTCATGAAAAAGTATTGAGCAAGAAGTATAAAGTCACTGATAAGGAAATCGACAAAGAAATCGAGAACTTAAAGGAAACGTATGGCACGCAATATGATTTGGCGGTACAACAAAATGGTGAAAAAGCGATCCGCGACATGGTAAAACTAGATCTCTTACGTCAAAAAGCAGCCATGGAAGATATTAAAGTGACAGAAAAAGAATTGAAAAAGTATTATGATGAATATAAGCCAAAAATAAGAGCAAGCCACATTTTAGTGAAAGATGAAAAAACAGCAAAAGAGATTAAAGAGAAATTGGACAAAGGTGAAGATTTTGCGAAGCTTGCGAAAGAATATTCTCAAGACCCAGGTTCTGCACAAAAGGGCGGCGATTTAGGCTGGTTTGGTCCGGGAAAAATGGTGAAAGAATTTGAAGATGCTGCGTATTCGCTAAAGGTTGGAGAAATTAGTCAGCCGGTGAAAACAGAATTTGGATACCATATTATCAAAGTTACTGACAAAGAAAAGAAAAAACCATATAACGAAATGAAAGACGAAATTGAATTTGAAGTGAAAAAGAGCAAGTTAGACGCAACAAAAGTGGAGTCAAAAGTGGAGAAATTAGTAAAAGAAGCAGATGTTCAAGTAAAAGATGATGATTTAAAAAGTGTTTTCCAACAATAACAAAAAGGGAAGCGACGATTAAGTCGCTTCCCTTTCTTTTTATTCAATCCCTTTTTGAATTGTGGCAGCGATCGTTTGTAAATCGTCAAAGGTATAGTCGCTCGCATGGGATTTCCAAACAGCGCCAAATCCATCGCCTTTGCCGTAACGCGGAATGAGGTGAACGTGATAATGAAATACCGTTTGTCCTGCCTGCTCCCCGTTGTTATTTAACAAGTTCAGTCCGATAGGAGAAAACTGCTTTTTGATCGCATTCGCAATTTTTGGAACAGCAGCGAATACGTGGCTCGCGATTTCTGGTGTGAGTTCGAAAATGTTTTGCTTATGTACTTTTGGAATGACGAGAGTATGTCCTTTTGTTACTTGGCTAATATCAAGAAACGCAAGAACATGTTCATCTTCATACACTTTCGCCGCAGGAATGTCGCCATTAAGAATTTTACAAAAAATGCACTCGCTCACTTGCATAGGCCACCTTTCTCGACATTTTTGCTTATATTTTACCATAAAAAGAACAGGATGTAAGCCGCAAAAGGTTACATCCTGTTCGTCATGAAAAGGGGAGAGGATTAGTAAACAAGGTAACGTTTGATGAACACCTCATTTACAAAAAAGGTTTTTATCGCGTGAGTCTTTCATTGTTCAAGATGACCATCCCCTTATTATAGGGATTTGCTTAGCTGTAGATTTGCTTGCTGGTCTTTAATGAACACCTTATTTATTAAGGGTTTTTGCTTTACTCACTTCACTAAGACGGTGTTACTTCGACAAGGAAAGAGTCTTTCGTGAACACCTCATTTCAATGTGGACGTTTCACCAAACAACGTGACGTTGTATGAGTTGCTCCTCGTCCCCTCTTCGCTATTTATCATATCCCGAAATGAACGATCTATACGAAGGTGCATCTATATAATTTTTGGAAAGTGCGGAGTGACTTTGATAAAATAAGAATACAATCATGCAATTTATAAAGAAAGGAACGCCAATAATGACACTTCTTGAGGTCAAGCATTTATGTGGTGGATATACGAAACGAAATGTGTTAGAAGATGTTTCATTTACCGTTGATCGTCATCAAATCATTGGTTTGATTGGGTTAAACGGTGCTGGGAAAAGTACGACCATTAAACATATTATCGGGTTAATGGAACCGAGAAAAGGGACGATTACGATTAATGGGAAAACATTCGCTGACAATCCTGAGCAGTATCGAGCTCAATTTACCTACATACCAGAAACGCCTATTTTGTATGAAGAGCTTACATTGCAAGAGCATTTAGAGCTTACAGCAATGGCTTATGGGCTCTCAAAAAAGGAATATGAAAAAAGGCTTGAACCGCTATTGAAGGAATTTCGTATGGAGAAAAAATTAAAATGGTTCCCGGCGCATTTTTCTAAAGGGATGAAGCAAAAAGTGATGATCATGTGCGCCTTTTTAGTAGAGCCATCTCTGTATATTATCGATGAGCCGTTTGTTGGCCTAGATCCGCTAGGGATTCATTCGCTATTACAGCAAATGCAAAAGCGAAAAGAAGAAGGAGCTGGCATTTTAATGTCGACCCATATTTTAGCGACGGCGGAGAGATATTGTGACTCGTTTGTCATCTTGCATAATGGAAAAGTGAAAGCGAAGGGGACGTTAGAGGAACTGCGCCAACAATTGAACCGTCCTTTGGCAACATTGGATGATTTATATATGGAATTAACAAAGGAAGAAGCGTATGATTAACAGCCGTCAATTATGGAAGCAGCGACTTGGTCGCGAAATGCAGGAGATGAAGCGCTATTTGCGCTACATGTTTAATGATCATTTATTATTTGTTTTACTAATAGGGATCGGCGCAGGAGCTTTTGCATATGAACGATGGGTTGAAACGTTGTCCTCTCAATTTCCATATGCATGGGTTGCGGCACTTTTCTTTTCTTTCATGCTAACGACTAGTTCGGTTCGAACGTTTTTTCAAGATGCAGATATCGTGTTTTTGCTGCCGGTAGAAACCAAGCTTCGTCCTTATATTCAGCGTGCCTTCGTGTTCAATTTCATCGTACAAGCATATGTTTTGTTCTTGGCTGTATTAGTCATCGCCCCGCTTCATTTGAAATTTTCTCGATTTCCGTTATGGGCTCTTTTTCTTCTTTTGTTGTTGGTGAAGAGCTGGAATTTATTCATTAGCTGGAAGGGAAATTATTTCGTTGAACCGCTCGCTCAGTGGCTAAGCTGGGGAACGCGCCTGTTGCTCAATGCGCTTATCGTATATTTTCTGTTGGTGAATGTCTCCATCGCGTTTTTGCTCATTTTGCTTTTCATTATGATTGCGCTTTCCGTTTACTTTTCCCGTGTAACACAACAAAAAGGGCTAAAATGGGAGCGATTGATCGAGCAGGAGGCAAAAGCAAAACGAGCTTTTTATCGGATAGCGAATTTATTTATAGATGTTCCAACGCTCAAAGAGCGGGCAAAACGTCGCCGTTGGCTTGACGGGGTGTTGGCTCTTATTCCTTATCGCCAAGAAAATGCGTTTATATATTTATATGCAAGAACGTTTATAAGAGCCGGTGATTACTTTGCGTTTTATGTTCGCTTAACGGTTATCGCGTTGTTTTTGCTGTATATTGTTCCAACAGGATACGGGAAAATAGTTACATCCTTGTTTTTTCTTTATGCGACTGTCATTCAGTTGTTTACGTTATCCCGCCATTATCGTGCAAACATATTTGTGAAGCTATATCCTTTATCTTACGACAAACAAAGGAGGGCGGTACTTCATCTTTTGTTTTTATTGTTACTCATTCAAAACGTTCTTTTTGCTCTGTTTTTAGTCGTCCTCGGCGATCTATGGCTTGGCTTGTTGTCATTAGTTATGGGAGTAATTTTTAGTTATCTGCTGTTGTTTATGTATGTACAAAAACGTTGGAAACAGGGGGAGAGAAAATGAAAAACATGTACATCACCACAGGTACGTTAGAATATTTGCAAAAGCTGAAAGAAAATGTTTCAAATGAAAACACGCTATTGCTTGAAGGAAAAGATCATGTGATGTTACTTCACGAAACCAATGGAGCAACTGTGTTTCAAGAACCGCGCCGCTATGAAGTGCTCGATGCTGCCGGAGAGTTAGGTGGAGCGTTTGCCGTATTGAACAATATTCCGGTGACCGATGAAGGAAGGCCACTATTTGAATACCGTTTTAGCCAGCGAACAAGGCTCATTGAAAAAGAACCGGGATTTGTTGCGATTCGCGTGCTTCGCCCGTTATCGAATGATACGTATATCATTATGACGTTATGGGAAGGAGAAGAACATTTTAAAAATTGGCAGCGTTCAAAAGCGTATGAAAAAGCGCATGAACGTCGCAATGCTGCCAATCAAGAAGAACAACAAACAATCTTTCCTCGCCCTTCGTATGTGACGACGTATACCGTTGTTCAACAAAGCTGAAGGATTGTCAAAAGTCGCTTCACGGTAAGCGGCTTTTTTGCTTTTTCGACTATTTCCGAGGAAATCGACATACGAAAAGTATTCGTTTCCTGCTTTAGAGCTTCACATCTTTTTCCCCTTTTCATATGCTGTAGTACATCAATTAGGTAAATGTCCTATTTCTTAATTGAGATTTAGAAGGGAAGGGGAAAATGTATGGGCGTTGAATTGACAGCGTTACATTGGATTTACGTTGTGTTTGTCGTGCTCATTATCAGTTTTATGGTAGCACGAAAAGATACATCGCTCGTCTGTATTGTTGGTATTTTTTTATTAGCCATTACAGCTACTCATTCATTAAGCGCGGCAATCAGCAGTATATTTAATAGCTTTATTTACGCAATTACAGAACTGTTGCCGACAATTTTAGTCATCTCCATTATTGTTGCTATGAGCAAGGTGTTAACAGCAACTGGCATTAACGATGTCATGATTTCACCATTTGCTCGGTTGATTCGTACCCCGAGCTGGGCATACTGGACGATTGGATTGCTCATGATGGTTATTTCGTGGTTTTTCTGGCCATCGCCAGCCGTGGCTTTAATGGGAGCAGTACTATTGCCGGTGGCGCTCCGCGTAGGATTGCCGGCATTAGGAGCAGCTATGGCGATGAACTTGTTTGGTCACGGAATTGCGTTGTCAGGGGATTTTGTGATCCAAGGTGCGCCAAAATTAACCGCTGATGCAGCTGGGCTTCCAGTTTCTGATGTCGTATCCGCTAGTGTTCCGCTCGTATTTATTATGGGAATTGTCACAACAGTTACTGCCTACATTTTGTTGCGTCGTGATATAAAACGAGGTTACTTTCATCATACGATGGAGGAAATTGCGGTAGCGGTCGAACCTATCGCTGAGCAAACAAAACAACTACTGTCTAATAAAACAAAAAAATGGTTAGCTGTTATCATCCCTCTTTCATTTGTGCTTGATGTCGGTGCGATGTCGTATTTGAATTTGCAAGGTGGCGAAGCGACGGCGCTTATCGGCGGAACAGCGATTTTTATCCTCATTCTTATTTCCATCTTTGCTCATAAACGTGAAAGCTTTGAAGAAATTACAAATTACTTTATTGAAGGATTTCAATTTGGGTTTAAAGTGTTCGGTCCTGTCATTCCGATTGCTGCCTTTTTTTACTTAGGAGACGCTGGATTTCTCAAAATCATTGGTGAATATTTACCAAAGATGTCACATGGCATTGTCAACGATTTAGGGGTTGCGCTTGCGCATATTGTACCGATGAATAAAGAAATCGGTGCTGTCACATTAACGGCTGTTGGTGCGATTACCGGCTTGGATGGCTCCGGTTTTTCCGGTATTTCGTTAGCAGGTTCGATTGCTCATTTATTTGCCACGGCGATGGGGACTAGTGCGGCTACGTTAACAGCGTTAGGACAAGTTGCCGCGATTTGGGTTGGCGGTGGTACCCTTGTTCCGTGGGCATTAATTCCAGCAGCAGCCATTTGTGGTGTTGACCCGTTTGAGTTAGCGCGGCGAAACTTGGTTCCTGTAACAGTCGGACTTATTGTTACGACGATTATTGCAATGTTTCTCATTTAGTGCAGATCGAGCTGTCTCACAATAAGAGTGGGACAGCTTTTGAGGATGGAAGCATTTTGTAGTAATGATTTCGTTTTTCCATGATATAATGAAAAAAAAGGAAAACAAAGGGGAGAGGGAGTTGCTTGTACATTTGCATGATCGTTTAGAAGCGTATTTTGATAAAATGGTTGAGATTCGGCGTTATTTACATCAACATCCAGAATTGTCGTTTCAGGAATATAAAACAGCCAAATACATAGCCGACTATTATAAGGCATTAGGAATTCCGGTGCGGGAAAACGTAGGTGGAAATGGTGTTGTGGCAAAAATTGTCGGTGCGAAGCCGGGAAAAACAGTGGCATTGCGCGCTGATTTTGATGCGCTGCCGATTCAAGACGAAAAAGACGTCCCTTATAAATCAACTGTCCCAGGCGTAATGCACGCGTGCGGACATGATGGACATACAGCGACGTTACTCGTGTTAGCAAAAGTACTTTATGAAATGAAAGATGAGATGGCCGGTACGGTTGTTCTCATTCATCAACATGCGGAAGAATATGCCCCCGGCGGAGCGATTTCCATGATTGAAGACGGTTGTTTAGAAGGTGTTGATGCTATTTTTGGTACGCATTTATGGGCAACGGAGCCAACGGGAAAAATTCAATATCGCGTCGGTCCCATTATGGCGGCAGCAGATCGGTTTGAAATTACGATTCAAGGTTCAGGCGGTCACGGGGCACAGCCGCATAAAACAAAAGATGCGATTGTCATTGCCTCACAGCTTGTTCTTGCGCTGCAACAAATTGTCAGCCGCCGCGTCAATCCATTACAGCCAGCTGTTGTGTCGATCGGCTCGTTTGTCGCGGATAATGCGTTTAATGTTATTGCTGATACGGCGAAGCTTGTTGGTACTGTTCGCACTTTTGATGAGGCAGTTCGTGTTGAAATTGAGAGGGAAATTGGGAGAATCACAAAAGGAGTTTGTTTAGCGGCGGACTGCTCATACGAATATACGTATACGCGTGGCTATCCACCGGTTGTGAACCATGAGGAGGAAACGAAATTCATTGTCGAAATTGCAAAACAAATTCCAGAAGTGAAAATAGTGGAAGAGACGGAGCCGCATATGGGTGGAGAAGACTTTGCGTACTATTTGCAACATGTCAAGGGAGCGTTTTTCTTTACCGGAGCAAAAGCGGAACATATTACTGAGCCGTTTCCACATCATCATCCAAAATTTGATTTTGATGAAAAAGCGATGCTTATTGCGGCGAAGACGCTTGGTAGTGCGGCGCTTATGTATTTGCAAAAATAAATCGTCAATTTTTTGACAGTTTCGCTTCTTCCCTATACATTGTCGCAAGAACTTTGTATAGTTGTAATTGTACTTATAATATAAACTTGGCGTAGCGCCAAGTTTTCTTTTGCCAAATAAAGTGGACAAGTCATTTTTCTTTTAGATAGAAGTGTTTGTTGATACGATAGAAGTGAGAGTCAGAAAGGCGGATGAATATGACAAAAGCGATCAATGATACATTTTTACGCGCTTGTCGCGGTGAGAAGACCGATTATGTTCCGGTTTGGTATATGAGACAAGCAGGCCGTTCACAGCCGGAGTATCGCGCGTTAAAAGAAAAATACTCTTTATTTGAAATTACGCATCAACCAGAGCTTTGTGCCTATGTTACCCGTTTACCGGTCGAACAGTACAATGTCGATGCGGCGATTTTATATAAAGATATTATGTCACCGCTTCCAGCGATTGGGGTAGATGTAGAGATTAGAGGGGGAATCGGGCCGGTGATTGCTAATCCGATTCGTTCTCTTGCGGATGTGGAAAGACTCGGTGAAATCCATCCAGAAGAAGACGTTCCGTATGTGTTAGAAACGATTAGGCTGCTCACAACGGAACAATTGAGCGTGCCGTTAATCGGTTTTGCCGGTGCTCCATTTACATTAGCAAGCTATATGATTGAAGGCGGACCATCGAAAAACTATAATAAAACAAAAGCATTTATGTATGCAGAGCCAAAAGCGTGGTTTGCGTTAATGGACAAGCTTGCGGAGATGACGATTCGCTATGTCAAAGCGCAAATTCATGCTGGTGCCAAAGCGATTCAAATTTTTGATTCATGGGTAGGCGCTGTGAATGTTGAAGATTATCGCTACTTTATTAAACCAACGATGGAACGCATTTTCTCCGCATTGCGGGAAGAAAACGTCCCGCTCATTATGTTTGGAGTCGGGGCAAGCCATTTAGCGAAAGAGTGGAATGATTTGCCGCTTGATGTCGTTGGATTAGATTGGCGGTTGCCGATTCGTGAGGCGCGCGCGAACGGAATTACAAAAGCGATTCAAGGAAATTTAGACCCGGCGGTGCTGTTGGCACCTTGGGACGTTATCGAGGCGCGGGTGAAAGAGATTTTAGACCAGGGTATGGAGAAGCCGGGGTATGTGTTTAACTTAGGTCATGGAATTTTCCCAGACATTCAGCCGGAAACGTTAAAACGATTAACAGCGTTTATTCACGAATATACATCACGACAATGGAAGGTGTAGAGAAATGACAAAAAGGAAAATGGGGCTACTTGTCATGGCGTATGGCACCCCCTACAAGGAGGAAGACATTGAGCGTTATTATACGCATATTCGCCACGGCAGAAAACCTTTGCCTGAACTATTGCAAGATTTAAAAGAACGTTACGAGGCGATTGGCGGTATTTCTCCGCTCGCTAAAATTACATTAGAACAAGCCAAACAATTGGAAAAACGATTAAACGACATTCAAGACGAAATCGAATTTCACATGTATTTAGGACTAAAACATATCGAGCCGTTCGTAGAAGACGCGGTCCGGCAAATGTATGAGGACGGAATTAGGGAAGCGGTGAGCATTGTTCTTGCTCCGCACTTTTCGACGTTTAGCATTCAATCGTACAACGTGCGTGCCAAGGCGGAAGCAGAAAAGTTAGGTGGTCCAGTGATCCACACGATTGATAGTTGGTATCAAGAGCCGAAATTTATTGACTATTGGGTCGAAAAAGTGAGAGAAATTTATGCCACCATGAGTGATGACGAACGGGAAAAAGCCGTGCTCATTGTGTCCGCTCATAGTTTACCAGAAAAGATTATTGCAAGCGGTGATCCGTATCCTCAACAATTGCAAGAAACAGCAGATTTGATTGCGAAAAAAGCAGATGTACCACATTACGCGGTGGGTTGGCAAAGCGCTGGAAATACGCCGGAGCCTTGGTTAGAACCGGACGTACAAGATTTAACAAGACAATTGCACAAAGAAAAAGGATATACGACTTTTGTCTATATTCCGGTCGGATTTGTTGCTGATCATTTAGAAGTGCTTTATGATAATGATATCGAATGCAAAAATGTAACTGATGAAATTGGAGCAAAGTATTACAGACCGGATATGCCGAATGCGCAACCACAGTTTATTGACGCATTAGCGACGGTCGTTTTAAAGCGTGTAAAACTCCTATAAAGAAGGCGATGAAACAGTGAGTGAGGATAAACGAACGGTTGTCATTATTGGGGGCGGAATTACAGGAATTGCGGCCGCCTATTATTTACAAAAGGCTATTAAGGAGCAACAGCTCCCTATGGAATGCAAATTAGTAGAAGCAACTCACCGATTAGGAGGAAAAGTCCAAACAGTTATTCGTGACGGGTTTGTGATCGAGCGCGGTCCTGACTCATTTTTAGCAAGAAAATTAAGCGCGTCACGTCTCGTTCATGAGGTGGGATTACAAGACGAAATTGTTCATAACGCAACAGGAAAATCGTATATTCTTTTGAAGGGAAATTTGTACCCGATACCGGGCGGGGCCGTGATGGGTATTCCCACAAAAATCGCTCCATTTGTAACGACGGGGTTATTTTCCCCATTTGGAAAATTGCGTGCTGCTTTCGACTTCATTTTACCGCCGACAAAGGCGGAAGGCGATTTGTCTTTAGGACAATTTTTCCGCAGAAGACTTGGAAATGAAGTCGTCGAAAACTTAATTGAACCGCTTTTATCAGGCATATATGCCGGCGATATCGACCAGCTTAGTTTAATGGCGACGTTCCCGCAGTTTTTCCATGTTGAACAAAAGTATGGCAGCCTTGTGTTAGGGACGAAACGAACAACGCCAAAAGCGGAGAAACAGCGAAAAGGAGCGTTTCAAACATTAAAAACAGGGCTGCAATCATTGGTCGATGAAGTCGAAAAGAGATTAGAGCCGGGAAGTGTCATAAAAGGAGTTCGCGTTGAAACGGTAGAAAGACAAGGAACAAAATATCGTTTGTGGCTAAGCAACGGCGACGTATGGACAGCTGATAGCGTGATTGTGGCGACTCCGCATCAAACGGTACCGACGATGTTTTCCGATTATCCGTTTTTTGCTCCGTTTAAATCAGTGCCATCAACGTCGGTAGCAACGGTTGCTCTTGCATTTTCCGAAAGTGCAATTGAACAAGACATTGATGGTACAGGATTTGTTGTATCGCGCCGAAGCGATTATACGATTACCGCTTGCACATGGACGCATAAAAAGTGGCCACATACCGCGCCAAAAGGAAAAGCGTTGCTGCGTTGCTATGTCGGACGGCCGGGAGATGAGGCAATCGTCGAACAGTCCGATGATGAAATTGTCAATGTCGTCATGGACGATTTAAACAAAATTATGCGCATTGCCGGGCGTCCTGAATTTTCGATCGTATCAAGGTGGAAAGAAGCAATGCCGCAATATACGGTCGGACATAAAGAGCGGCTTGAGAAGGTGAAAGCAAATATGGCAGAAGCGCTTCCGGGCGTGTTTTTAGCAGGAAGCTCATATGAAGGATTAGGCTTGCCAGATTGCATTGACCAAGGCGAAGAAGCGGTGAAAAAAGTGCTTGATTATTTACGAGTGCATAAGCGGGAAACCGTGGAGGTTAACTAATAAGGAGTTAACCTCTTTATTTTTATCAACCAATGTGGTATGATAATTTTACGGAATGACCAAAATGTTCATTTAGTCAATTAAAAGGATGAGGAACATGGCAGTCGATCGAAAACAACAAATTATTGATGCAGCAACAAAATCTTTTTCCTTGTTCGGGTATAAGGCAACGACGATGGAGCAAGTGGCAAAACTTGCGAATGTAGGAAAAGGGACAATTTATACGTTTTTTAAAAACAAAGAGGATTTGTTAGACGAAATTATCTCCTCGCTTATTTTAGAAATAAAAGAAGCGGCAGAGCAGGCAATGGATCCCGATCGTCCGTTTTTTGAAAACGTTCATCGCGCTTTATATCGCATTTCGGAGTTTCGCAAACAGCATCAATTAACAGTGAAGCTTCTTCAAGAAGTTCGCGATATCGGAACACCGGCTGTTCAAGAAGTGATGAAAAAATTGGATCGGGCGATTATCGCCTACATTCGTGAGAAAATTGACATCGCCATAAAAAAAGGGGAAATTCGCAATTGTGATGCCGAAATCACTGCCTTTTTAATGCTAAAAGTGTATCTTGCCTTAATTGTTGATTGGGAAAAAGAACATGAGCCGCTAACAAAAGAGAAAATCGCTGAATTATTTGAGTTGTATTTTCTAAAAGGATTGTCGAAATAGATAGTCCTTCTTCTTTTTAACATAAAATGACTAAATGGACAAAACGGTCAATCGTACAAAGGAGGGGAGTGTCTGATGCGAGGGGTTTCATTATTTTTACAAGAACTAAAGACAATTATGACGAATCGCAAAATTATGATTCCTATTATCGCTATTTTGTTTATCCCTATTATGTATAGCGGAATGTTAATATGGGGATTTTGGGATCCGTATGGCCACTTAGAGAGATTACCAGTCGCTGTGGTCAATCAAGATCAAGGCGCAACATTGAATGGAGAACAGTTGAAGATCGGTGACGATCTAGTGGAGAATCTAAAAAAGAAAAAGCAGTTTTCTTGGGAATTTGTTGACGAAAAAGAAGCGGAAAAGGGGTTGAAAAACCGTAAATACTATCTAGTTATCAAAATTCCAGAAAACTTTTCAAAGCATGCAACGACGTTGCGGGATGAACATCCTCATAAAATGGAACTCATTTATATGCCGAATGAGAGCATGAACTTTTTGGCAGCGCAAATTGGAAATAAAGCCGTTGAAAAACTGAGAGAAGACGTTGCTGATACATTGACGGAAACATACGCCGAAACGATGTTTCAAAATATCAAGAAGTTGGCCAAAGGACTCGAATCAGCAAGCGAAGGAGCAAAGAAACTGCATGATGGCATTGATTCCGCCAAACAGGGAGCGATAAAGCTAAAGGATGGGGTTGATTCGGCCAAAGCTGGTACACACGAGCTTCACAGCGGTGCGCTCTCTGCGGAGCATGGCGCTCAAGAAATGTACACACATTTAAAAACGATGGCTGAAAAATCATTGGTTTTCAAAAGTGGATTACAATCCGCTAGTTCCGGAGCTGAGCGTCTAAGCGGCGGAATGAATCAGCTCAATGCTGGTTTTGCCCGCTTGATCGAAGGACAAGAGAAATTGTTTGATGGTGCAGAAAAAGCGAGAGATGGTTCTCAGCAACTGTCTGATGGATTAAAGCAATCTCTTTATGGGATGAAACAAATGAATGAAAAAACCCCTCAGCTCGCAAACGGAGCAGCACAATTACGAAGCGGAGCTAGCAATCTGTCTGCATCACTAGGACAATGGGCGCAGGGAGCAGAACAAACAAAAATGGGGGCAGCACAGGTAAGTACTGGACTTGAACAACTGACAGCCCGGCTTGATAATATGATCGCCCAAACGTCCGATCCACAGCAAAAAGCAGCACTTGAAGAATTGCGAGCGAGCGTGGGGCAACTCGCTGATGGAAGCAAACAAGTAACCAACGGTATAAGCCAACTTTCCGAAAACGCTACAGCATTGAAAGAAGGGGCTGATCAGCTTTCTTCTGGAGCAGCGCAATTGCATAACGGAACGATTGCTTTGAGCGACGGTCTCAAACGATTAGAAGCAGGACAAGAGCAACTCACTACAGGGGCAGAAGCATTAGCCGATGGACAGAGAGAACTTGTACAAGGGTTAGCGACATTCGGTGAAAAAATGAATGAAGTGAAAAGTGGAATGACTCAGCTTATGAATGGAAGCGGACAATTATCAGTCGGCCTACATGAGCTTGCTTCCGGTTCTGATAAACTGCAAGATGGTACAAATCAGCTTGCAGCCGGATCTGGGCAATTGGCAAGCGGAATGGGAAAACTCACGAATGGATTAGGAAACTTATCACATGGAATGGAGCAGCTCTCTAACGGATCTGACCAATTAACGGAAGGAATGACGACGCTAGACAAAGGTTCTAATGAATTGGCAGCCAAGTTGAACGATGGAGCCAAAGATGCTAACAATGTGAAAGCGAACAAAGATGTATACGATATGTTCGCGAAACCGATTAAAATTAAAAACGAAAAATTAAACGAAGTGCCTAACTATGGAACGGGGATTGCTCCGTACTTCTTATCGTTAGGATTGTTTGTTGGCGCCTTACTCGTATCGATCGTGTTCCCTCTTCGTGAACCTGCAGGCACACCGAAAACGGGAATAAGTTGGTTTATTAGCAAGTTCGGTGTTCTAGTTATGATCAGCATCATTCAATCGTTGATAGCCGATACGATTTTACTTGCAGGGGTAGGCATTGAAGTGCAAAGTATAGCAAGATTTATCGTATTTACGATCATCACAAGTTTAACGTTCATGGCGTTAATTCAGTTGCTTGTCACAACGTTAGGTGATCCGGGAAGATTTTTAGCAATCATTATCTTAATCTTACAATTAACAACAAGTGCTGGTACCTTCCCATTAGAGTTAATTCCAAAAGTGTTGCAACCGATCCACAGCTGGTTGCCAATGACGTATTCCGTAGCCGGCTTCCGTTCTGTCATTTCGAGTGGTGATTTTGCGTTTATGTGGAAAAATGCATATACTTTACTTGCTTTTATGATCGTGTTTGCTCTCGGAACAATCACTTACTTTACAATACAACATAAACGACAATTTTACAAAGCAGTACAAGATATGTCAGAAACTCCTAAGGCATTGTAGCCTTTAGGAGTTTTTTTAGATTAAGAAAGTATAAATGCGAAACGGAAATTTATCTAGTTCCAACACCCAAGCAGTTCTCTTCTTGAAATGATATAGATGCAAAACTTGCTTAAAGAATGGCTTAGAAAACGCTGATTTAAGCTGCACTGGGGCCAATCAGTCTCCTTGGAGCGACAAGAACACCTTTGAGTGAGAGAACATTTGCTTCTCACGGAATTCCGCTGTTTGTACGCAGGATGCGGGGAGTTTTTAGGAGAAATTGAAGAGATGGCGTTTTTTTATTTAAAAAATTTTTTGAAACTTTGAAGATTA
The DNA here is from genome assembly GCF_013761245.1 of Thermaerobacillus caldiproteolyticus. Lineage (GTDB taxonomy): Bacteria > Bacillota > Bacilli > Bacillales > Anoxybacillaceae > Thermaerobacillus > Thermaerobacillus caldiproteolyticus. Next base: position 150,339 of record NZ_JACDUT010000004.1, read on the forward strand.
TTAGTTGAATATTTAGATAAAGTACATTATAATCCGAATATGAAAACGGTTTCAAAAACCTGGGGAGGTGTTACATTTTTGCAAGCGTAAGGGGGAAGAAATTATGTCAACCATTGAAGACGTCGCTAAATTGGCAGGACTATCGCGGACAACCGTCTCAAGGGTGATCAACAACCATCCGTATGTTTCTGAAGAAAAGCGGAAACTGGTGATGGAAGCGATGGAGAGACTCGGTTATGTTCCGAATTCTTCGGCAAGAAGTTTGCGGAGCCAAAAAACAGAGCTGATAGCATTATTTGTTCCGCGAATTATGAACCCATTTTTCAGCCAATTAGTCGAGTCGATGGAAATCGCTGCTGCTGAGCACAATTATCAATTGATTATTTGCCAAACAAGATACTCATCAGAAAAAGAATTAAACTATATGAATCTTTTAAAAACCAAGCAGGTCGACGGGGTGATTCTCGCGTCGATTCAAAATGATTGGGAAGTGCTCGAGCCTTTTTTAGACTATGGTCCAATCGTTCTATGCAACGAATTTGATGAACAAGCGAATGTCCCATCAGTCATGCTTGATCAAGTGCATGGTGGATACATAGCAACAAAGCATTTGCTTGAACAAGGTCATCGCCGCATTGCCTATTGTCGTGGCAGCACGCGGAGCAATGTTGCCAATCATCGTGAAATTGGGTTTCGAAAAGCACTTTCGGAATATGGGATTGTTTTCGATGAACAGTATGCATTTCGAGATACGCTTCATAGTGAAGATGGCAGGCGAGTGTTCCATCGAATGCTTTCTCTGTCTGAACCACCAACGGCTGTATTTACCGGTAGTGATGAAGTAGCTGCGGGAATTATTTCTGAAGCGAAAAAGCACGGTTGCAAAGTTCCAGACCATCTTGCGGTTGTCGGTTTTGATAACCAAGCGATTACGCAACTCATGGAACCGACGATTACAACAGTGCACCAGCCGGTGGAAAAAATGGCGCAAAAGGCGCTCGAAGTGATGATTGAAAAAATTCATTCTCGAACGTATCGGCAGCGCGAAATATATAAATTCCCATTAAAGCTAATCATAAGAGGATCTACCGTTACCAACAAGCTTGCAAAATTGTAACAGAGCAATGATGGAACCGTTATCTGAAATCGTTACCATATACAGGGGGGATCAATGATGAAAAAGGCTATGAAATTTTCATCAGCAATGTTAGCGCTTGCTCTTGGGTTAACAGCATGTTCAAACGACAATAATGCAGGCGACAATAAAAAAGACACTACGAAACCAAACGAAAATTCAGGAAAAGTCGTCAAAATTGTGTATGCCCGCGGCCAAGATTCGACAAAAGCAACCGAAAAAATTATCGAAGCGTTTGAAGAATCCCATCCAAACATCAAGGTTGAGTTTCGCGAAATGCCTGCTGACACGGGCAAACAACATGATGCGTATGTCACGATGTTAAACGCTCAGTCATCCGAAATTGATGTCATGGATCTTGACGTTGTCTGGCCGGCAGAATTTGCTCAAGCAGGTTATACGTTGCCATTAGATCGCTTTATCGAACAGGATGGTATTGATTTGAACAAGTACAATCAAGGAGCATTAGCGGCAGGTAACTTTGACGGGAAGCAATGGGCGCTGCCAAAGTTTATCGATGCGGGAATGCTATTCTATCGTACGGACATCATTCCGAAAGATCAAGTACCAAAAACGTGGGATGAGTTACTAGCAAAAGCAAAAGAATATAAAGGCAAAGGCGGAACAAAATACGGGTATTTGATGCAAGCGAAACAATATGAAGGTTTAGTATGTAATGCGGTAGAATTCATCGCTTCGTATGGCGGAAAAATTGTTGACGAAAACAATAACGTTGTCGTTAATAGCCCAGAGACGATTAAAGGTTTGAAGAAAATGGTTGAGATCGTCAAATCAGACGTTGTTCCAAGCAACATTACAACGTTTACGGAGCCTGAATCTCATACGGCCTTTATTGAAGGGCAATCTCCATTCATCCGTAACTGGCCTTATCAATATGCACTAGCGAACGACAAAGAACAATCAAAAATTGTTGGCAAAGTAGGCGTAGCGCCGCTGCCGGCAGGTGATAAAGGTTCAGCGGCAACATTAGGCGGTTGGATGACAGCAATCAATAAATATTCTAAACATAAAAAAGAGGCATGGGAATTTGTGAAATTCATGACAGGTCCAGAGGGACAAAAAATTTCCGCTATTTACGGCGGCTTGGCACCAACTCTTCCAGAATTGTTTAAAGACGCGGATGTTTTAAAAGCGAATCCGTTCTTTGGAGAAGAAGGATTTGTTAAAGCATTAGATGCAGCAGTACCACGCCCTGTTGTTCCAAACTATCCAGAGGTATCTGAAATTATTCAAATTAATGTCTCTAAAGCGATTACAGGGGAAATCACTGTTGAGCAAGCGGTTGCTAATATGGAAAAAGAAATTAAGGCAGCCATGCAAAAATAAGCGCTGTTTCATCAATTTCATTAGCCTTCAGCTCGCTGTGATACAAGCGCTGAAGGCTAATATCCTTTATGCTAGGGGGAAAGCGTGTGAAAAAAGAGAAGTCATTAGGAAACGAGAAGCGTTCAGAGCGTCGATTAGGATATGCGCTTGTTGCTCCGGCGATGTTATTAATTTTAGCGGTCGCTATTTGTCCTGTCATTCAGTCGTTTTATTATAGTTTGTTTGACTATCGATTAAACGATCCGACGAAATCATCGATTCACTTAAACTATAGTCTTGATCTAGAAGGATACTTACAAAACTATCCGTTTTTAGATAGTGCATTAAAACAAGAAATTTCTACTGCCAACGGAGGTGTGAAAGAAACATTAGCGAATGTTCAGCAACAACTCCAACGAATAGATGAGAAAATCCGTTCTGATGAAGAAGTAGCAAAGCGGTACAAACAAGTTGACGAAGCATTGAATAATTTTGAGTCTCCGAGTGATGAGATAAAAATGGTTGAGATAGACAAAGAAGTGGCGGAAAAATTCAACAACACGATTCGCGAAGTGGCAAAAACACTTGGAAAGATGAAAGAAGCAGGTGAACTAAAGCAAGCGGATAAAATAACGGGTCTTGCTCAAGGACTAAAAGGAACGATTATTGAACCAAACTTTGTTGGACTCAAGCACTATAAAGATAATTTTACAGATGATCGACTTTGGAAGGCGCTATGGAATACAACCGTATTTACGGTGATTTCTGTTGCAGTTGAGCTTGTACTGGGATTGGCAATTGCACTTTTAATTAATAAAGCATTTTTCGGTCGAGGTCTTGTACGGGCTACTATTCTGATTCCATGGGCGATTCCAACGGCAGTATCTGCGTTGATGTGGAAATTTTTATATGATGGACAAAATGGAATTGTTGCCAAGTATTTTGCGGATATTGGTCTTATTCATAGAATGGGAGATTTGCTGACGACAGAAGTGGGCGCTATGTTTGCCGTCATTTTTGCTGACGTGTGGAAGACGACTCCTTATATGGCACTATTATTACTTGCGGGTTTACAAACGATCCCAAGTTCTTTATATGAAGCTGCTTCGATTGACGGAGCAACAAAATGGCAGCAATTCATAAAAATTACGTTGCCGTTATTAAAGTCGAGCATTTTGGTTGCACTATTGTTCCGCACGCTTGATGCGTTCCGCGTCTTCGATTTAATTTACGTATTAACTGGCGGAGGTCCAGCGAACTCGACAGAAACGATTTCAATTTTAGCGTATAAAGTGATGTTCTCACAAACGAACTTCGGAGAAGGTTCGGCGTTAGCGGTCATCGTCTTTATTTGCGTAGCCATTATTTCGATTATTTATATTAAATTGTTAGGTGCTGATTTGCTCTCCGATAGTGCGAAAAAATAAAGAAGGGGTGAGATTATGCAGAAAAAAGCAGGCCCGTTATTTTACGTGTTTTTAGCTGTCTTTGTGTTTTTCGTTATGTTTCCATTTTTATGGATTTTGCTTAGTTCGATTAAGCCGTTAAGCGAGCTGTTCGGAGACAGAGCGTTTAACTGGTTTACAAGCCATCCGACATTGAAATCATACGTGTCTGTGTTTGTGAACTATCCGTTTTTACGATATTTATGGAATAGCACCGTTGTTGCGACGATTACGACCGTTTATACGGTATTCGTTGCCGCTTTTGCCGCATATGCGATCGCACGCCTTGAATTTAAAGGAAAAGCGGTTATTCTTGGCATTGTGTTAGCAGTATCTATGTTTCCGCAAATTGCGACGATTTCACCGATTTATATGTTTGTGAAAAAATTTGGCTTAACGAACAGTTATTTAGGTTTAATTATTCCGTATACGACATTTGCGTTGCCGCTATCGATTTGGCTGTTAGTGACGTTTTTCAGAAAAATTCCGTTTGATTTAGAAGAAGCGGCGAAAATGGACGGAGCAACCCCAATGCAGACGTACTTTAAAGTCATTTTGCCATTGGCTGTACCGGGGGTATTCACAACATCGATTCTCGTCTTTATTGCGGCGTGGAACGAGTTTTTATTTTCCTTCACGATTAACACAGCGGAAAAATATAAAACCGTTCCGGTCGGAATTGCGATGTTCCAAGGGCAATATACGATTCCTTGGGGAGAAATCTCCGCGGCAACGGTCATTGTTACGATTCCGCTTGTGATTATGGTGTTATTATTCCAGCGTCGGATTGTATCCGGTTTAACGTCCGGTTCGGTGAAAGAGTAAAGGAAAATATGCAATTGATCCTGATGACATAAGAGAAATCACACTGCATGAAAAAAGGGATACTCATTGACGGTGAGCATCCCTTTTTTTATTAATGATGATAGATAACGCCTAAACAATCGTTACATTTGTTCCCGTAGCATTCATGCTGTTCTTCGATTTCTTTCCCGCATTCCGCACATTTTTTAGGTGGGATACTTTTGAAAAATTCTAACACTCTTACCAACATCACCATCGCCTCCGTTCTTTTGTTGTTTATATTGTATTATAACAGAATTTGATATGTCAATAACTGTTTTAAAACAAATTTCATCAATGATGCAAAATATTGAGGAATTATGTATGATGAAGAAAAAGCATGTTTTTAAGGAGGAATATAATGAAAGTTACTGTCATTGGATACTGGGGCGGATTTCCGGCAGTGAACGAGGCAACGTCTGGCTATTTATTTGAACATGATGGTTTTCGCTTGTTAGTCGATTGCGGCAGCGGGGTGCTTTCTAAGCTGCAAAATTATATTTCTGTCGAAGAGCTTGATGCTGTTATCATTTCGCATTACCATCATGACCATGTTGCTGATATCGGTCCTTTGCAATATGCACGCCTGATTAAAACAAACCTTGGAGCTTCATTGCACGAACTTCCGATTTACGGCCATTCGTTCGATCGCGACGGGTTTACTCGATTGGCGCATAAAGGAATCACAAAAGCGATCTCATATGATCCTGAGAAACCGCTCGAAGTTGGACCGTTTACGATTCAGTTTATGAAGACGATGCATCCGGTGACTTGCTATGCGATGCGGATTACAGCAGGGGGGACAACGGTCGTATACACAGCAGATTCAAGCTATTTGCCGGAGTTTGTTCCGTTTTCCGAAAATGCTGATTTACTCATTTGTGAATGCAATTTTTATGCAGGTCAAAATGCTGCTCCGGCTGGACATATGACAAGCGAAGAAGCGGCAACCATTGCCCGCGATGCGAATGTCGGCGAGCTTTGGCTTACTCATTTGCCGCATTTTGGCGAATTACCGCAATTAGTAAAGGAAGCAACTGCATTGTTTTCTGGAAAAGTACAACTGGCAAAAACGGGGCTTGTTTGGGAAAAGTAAAAAAATAAAGGTAAGCCCATATTCGTTATGTGAATATGTGGCTTACCTTTTTGTTTTGCTATACTTTTGGATGATGTATAAAGAGATGAAATAACTATTCTTTCTTTAACACGTAAAATAGACCAATAGATAAAAAGATTATCCCTACTGCTCTATATGATGTAGTATAGGCATGCAGCATTTGCATCCACTCGTCTGATTTCACACTTCCTCCTGCTTCACGTGCCCATGCAGATGCAGAACTTTGCCCTAATTCAGGACTCTTTAAGATGAGAAATAGTCCTATCACACTAATGATAAAAGATATGATTTTAACGAGATTGATATTTTTTAAAGAATTCATCTAAATCCTCTCCTAATTTTGCGACGGTGCTTGTTAAAGAAGAGCGTCTTCAATACCACTTTTTGTTTAATTAACATAGTAATAGTAATATTGATTTTTGACACATCTCCATCCCCAACACGATAATCACTTCAGAAAACGGGGATCATACCAAACATCAAAATTGTATGCATCATACTATGGCCGAGCAACAATGGGGTAAGTTTTCCCAGCTGTCGCTTTAATGTGATAAGAATCGGCAACTTCATGAGACCTTGCTACACTCCACCCCAATTGTGCTGGAACAGTATGCGCGCCAATTCCTGTGTTACAATTGCCATTGCTGCAGCAGCTGTTCCTGCAAAGTTACTTTCTCTGATCATTGTTGAGCCGCATGCATTGCCAACTGTATTGTTTTTTAAATAGTAGCTCCATCATTTACCGATTGGTTTATCTTCAACTCAAAATTTACCAAATGAAACAAATATAATTCTCCGAAAAATGAATTTTTAAGAAAGAGGGGGCAAAACTAGGGTGAAAATAGAGAAACTCATACCAATGAGGTTGTTCAGCCCTGTCATTCTTTAACTGATCAAATGGATTGCCCGCTCATGTTGTGCAACTGAAACAACTATTTTTCAAACTTTATCTCTAAAAGAATCACTTGACCGTAATATATTTCTATTACTTTATCGAAGATGGATTTTGATTTTCTGGTGGAAGGATATGTGATAAAATCATCTCCTTTGTCGGCGTACGAAAAAAATGAAGGTTTCGACATTGTGTAAGCAGGTGAAATAGGAATGAAAGGAAAACAGATTAAAATGAAACCAGATCTTGTGTTTTTCTTGCTCATTTCTAATTGTTTACATATAATATAGTTAGAATTTTTCAAATTATGAAATGAATGATTATTCATTCATTATCTTTTATGGGGGAGGGAGTTTCATGAATCTATCATCACGGTTAGCAGAGGTGGCTCAACAATTACCGGATAAGGAGGCGTATGTATACGAAGGGGAACGTTGTACATATGGAGAATTGAATGCGGCGATTTCGAAATTTGCAAGCGGGTTACGCAACATAGGGATTCAAAAAGGGGATCATATTGCGTTAATAGTCGGAAACTCACCGCATTTTGTCATTGGGTTATATGGGGCGTTGCGTTTAGGGGCGACGGTCATACCGATAAATCCGATTTATACGCCAGATGAAATCAGTTATATTTTAACGAATGGAGATGTGAAAGCAGCCATCGCTTTCGATTTACTTGTTCCGTTGTTTGCCAAAATGGAAGCACGTCTGCCGCAAGTTGAACATGTCATCATTTGTGAAACACCACAAGGAAAAGAACAAGGTATTTCATTAACGAAAAAAATGAAATCGTTTACAGATATACTTCTGTCAGGGGATGTTCAATACGAGGGTCCAACGTTAGCCGACGATGATACAGCTGTCATCCTTTACACATCGGGAACAACAGGAAAGCCAAAAGGAGCGATGTTAACGCATAAAAATCTTTATAGAAACGCTCAAGACATTGCAAACTATTTAAAAATTAATGAGGATGACCGCGTCATTGCCACGCTGCCGATGTTTCATGTCTTTTGCTTAACCGTGGCGCTCAATGCACCGCTGATGAACGGTGGTACGGTGCTAATCGTTCCGAAGTTTAGCCCGGCGAAAATTTTCAAACTTGCTCGAGAGCAAAAAGCGACGATTTTTGCTGGAGTTCCAACGATGTATAATTTTCTTTACCAATATGAAGAAGGAAATCCAGATGATTTTCGTACACTTCGTCTCTGCATTTCTGGCGGGGCATCGATGCCAGTAGCGCTGCTCAAAAATTTTGAGAAAAAATTTAGGGTGATCGTTTCAGAAGGATATGGATTATCGGAGGCTTCTCCAGTGACATGTTTTAACCCTCTTGATCGGCCGCGCAAACCCGGTTCGATCGGCACAAGCATTATGAATGTCGAAAATAAAGTTGTCAATGAATTCGGAGAAGAAGTTGCGGTCGGTGAAGTCGGTGAACTGGTCGTCCGCGGTCCGAACGTCATGAAAGGGTATTATAAAATGCCGGAAGAAACGGCGCACGCGATTCGCGATGGCTGGCTGTATACGGGAGATTTAGCAAAAATGGACGAGGAAGGGTACTTTTATATTGTCGACCGGAAAAAAGATATGATTATCGTCGGCGGCTATAATGTCTATCCGCGCGAAGTGGAGGAAGTGTTGTACAGCCATCCTGACGTTATCGAGGCGGCAGTGATTGGCGTGCCTGATCCCAATTTTGGTGAAGCAGTCAAATGTTTTGTCGTCTCCAAAAATCCTAGCCTAACCGAGGAAGAGCTTATTGACTACTGCCGCGAGCGTTTAGCGAAATATAAAGTTCCAAGCTCGATCGAGTTTTTAGAAGAACTGCCAAAAAATACGACGGGGAAAATTTTACGAAGAGCATTGAAAGAGAAATTAACATCCTCTCAGGCGTAAAAAAGTACCGGATTTTCGGTGCTTTTTATTTTTATAATTTTTATATTTTTATGAAAATTATAGTTGAAAGTAGAATAATAAACTTATATAATTTAACACATAAAAGCATAAAAGTGATGAAGTTTTTAAGGGGATGGAGTAAATGAAAAAAGGGATTCAACGCATGGCCATACTGCTGTCCGCTAGCTTCCTGTTGTTAGGTGGATGCGGCGCAAAAGAAACAAGCAAAAATGAAGGTGAAGGTACGAAGACATATAAAATCGGCGTAACACAAATTGTCGAGCATCCTTCATTAGATGCTGCTTTCAAGGGATTTAAGCAAGCACTTAAAGATAAAGGGCTGTCCATTTCCTATGATGTGCAAATTGCCCAAGGAGACATGAATAACAACCAAACCATTGCGAATAATTTTGTTTCAGATAACGTTGATTTAATTTTTGCCAATTCGACGCCAAGTGCTCAAGCTGCTCTCAATGCAACGAAAGACATTCCGACTGTGTTTACATCCGTGACGGATCCGGTGGGGGCACAGCTTGTGCAATCGATGGAAAAGCCGGGCGGCAATGCGACGGGAACGACTGATACGCATCCGGACGCGATTCCGAAAACGGTGCAATTTATTGACAAGTACATAAAAGGGAACCGTATTGGAATGATTTATAACTCCGGCGAACAAAACTCTGTCGCGCAAGTGGATGTTGTCAAAAAAGCGATGAAAGGAACGGATTTAAAGATTGTTCCTGTTTCGGTATCGACATCAGCGGAAGTCAAGCAAGCGGCTGAATCGCTTGTCGGAAAAGCGGACTGTATTTATATTATTACCGACAATACGGTCGTTTCCGCATTAGAGTCGGTCATTCAAGTGGCGAGCGACCATGATCTTCCTTTATTCGTTGGAGAGCTTGATTCAGTGAAACGCGGCGGTTTTGCGGCTTATGGATTTGACTATTATGATATCGGTTATGAAGCGGGAGAAATGGCTGCAGAAATTTTAACCGGGAAAAAGAAACCGGCCGATTTGCCTGCTCAATATCCGCAGAAGTTGAAATTACTCATTAACAAAAAAGCGGCAAAAGAAATGGGAGTCAAGCTCAATCCAGAGTGGGATTCGATCGCAGAATACATTGAATAATGTACAGCCCCTCCTTGAATATAAGGCGGGGATATTTTTTAAAAGGACGGGGACATCATGTTTACAGCGATTTTTAGTTCGGTGGAAGCAGGATTTATTTATGCCATTATGGCATTAGGAGTTTATTTATCGTTTCGAATTTTAGATTTTCCCGATTTAACTGTTGATGGGAGTTTTGTAACAGGGGCAGCGGTGGCATCGGTATTGATTATTAATGGAACGAATCCGTTCATCGCTTCTGCCGTTGCCCTATTGGCTGGATTTATCGCCGGCTGTGTAACGGGATTATTGCATACAAAAGGAAAAATTAATCCGCTTTTATCAGGAATTTTAATGATGATTGCCCTTTATTCCATTAATCTACGAATTATGGGGCGTTCGAACGTTCCGCTTTTACAACAAGAAACTGTCGTGACAGTGCTGACGGAAGCGTGGCAAAAGGCAGGGATTGATGAAGCGATTAACCGCGTCATTTCTTTACAGTCATTTGTTCCGAGAACATGGGCAGTTCTGTTTTGTATGGCTCTTACCGTGTTTATCATTAAGTTATTGCTTGATCAATTGTTGAAAACGGAAATTGGTCTTGCATTGCGGGCGACGGGTGATAATAAGCAAATGATTTCGAGCTTTTCCGCCAATACCGATTTGTTGACGATTTTCGGGCTCGGTTTGTCCAATGCGCTTGTGGCGTTTTCCGGGGCGCTTGTGGCACAATACGGCGGATTTAGCGATGTCGGAATGGGAATCGGCATGATTATTATTGGTCTTGCTTCTGTTATTATTGGTGAAGCGTTGTTTGGGGCTCGTTCGGTTGCCCGCGCCACTTTGGCAGTGATCGGTGGGGCAATTGTATACCGTATCATTTTAGCGCTCGCTTTGCGTGTGCAGTTTTTGGAAACCAGTGATGTGAAGCTGATTACCGCACTGATCGTGATGCTGTCTCTCATCGTTCCAAACGTTTTATCTTCGCAAAAGGAAAAACGGCGCAAAAAGCGGAGAGCACAAGAAAGAGAGAGGGGGGAGCACGTTGCTGGAGCTCAGACAGATTACAAAAGTGTTTAACGAAGGAACAGTCGATGAAAAAGTTGCTTTAAAATCAATCAACTTAACGTTAGCTCCCGGTGATTTTGTGACGATTATTGGCAGCAATGGCGCCGGAAAATCAACGATGATGAACGTTATTTCGGGAAAATTGCTTCCTGATACAGGTTCCGTATGGATTAACGGACAAGAAGTGACGCAGCTAAGCGAGCACAAACGGGCCCGCTACATTGGTCGCGTGTTTCAAGATCCTCTTGCTGGCACGGCACCAAATATGACGATTGAAGAAAATTTAGCGCTTGCGTACAATCGAACGAAGCGGCGGACATTGAAGTTTGGAGTGACAAAACAGCGCCGTGAATTTTTCCGAGAGGCGTTAAAAACGTTGCAGCTAGGATTGGAGAATCGATTAACGGCAAAAGTCGGATTGTTGTCAGGCGGTGAGCGTCAAGCATTATCGCTATTGATGGCGACATTTACAAAGCCGGATTTGCTTTTGTTAGACGAACATACAGCAGCGCTTGACCCGGCGCGGGCTGAGCTTATTACCCAACTGACCAAAGACATGGTTGAAAAATTACAATTAACAACATTGATGGTGACCCACAACATGGAACAGGCGCTTCGATTAGGGAACCGTTTAATTATGATGGACCAGGGACAAATTATTTTCGAAGCGAGCGGAAAAGAAAAACAATCATTAACGGTTGAGAAGCTATTGCAAGAATTCCAGCGCATTCGCAGCAGTCACTTTGCAAGTGACAGGGCGATGTTAGTATAAGTTGGTATGAAAAAGAGGATGTCTCATAAGTTGATGAGATATCCTCTTCTTTCGTTTATATTTATATTAAGTTTCCGGATGTGAACTACACATTTCTTCTTTCTACCAAATTAATGCCAATCCCCATTAACACTACTCCCATAAAAAACAAAATGCTAATAGGATATAATAAATCGTTTAGTGAATTTCCATATATCGCTGCTCCTTTTAACATTTCCATGCCGTACGTAACAGGAACAAATTTAGATAAAGTTAATAAAACTTTAGAGGAGACAATTTCTAAAGGCCAGTAAGCTCCGCCGATCATTGCCATGCTGACAGAGATAAGCGGAATGATGGCATTAAACTGTTGTTCGTTTTTCACAAGCCCTACTATGAAGATCGATAGAGCAACGATGGCAAACACATAGGGAACTAATAATAGAAGCATCTCTGCAAATCTTCCGTGAAAATCAATATCCATGCCAAAGTGAAAGACAGTGAAAATCAGTGCTACTTGAATATAACCAACGACAAAGCTATATATTAAATTTCCTATATACATCTCCCACTTTTTGAGCGGCGAAAGAATCATTCGATCCCATATTCCTTCTCTTTTTTCTTTTAAAATTTGAAAAACGTTAAAAGCAATCGTGTAAATGACGAAAAATAGAGAAAATCCAAATATAGGTTGCAATTGCGAATCAATAATGATTGCTTTTTTTCCACGGAAGCTTTTCTTCTCTAATGTAAACACAGGATTTGCCGTCGCGTTATTGACCACCTTTGCCACTTCTTCAAGCGGAGCATTCGAATGTTCAGCAATTTTCTCTGTTTGCTTTTTCTCTCTATATACTTTTTGAACATATTGGCGGATTAAACTTGTATTTGCAGTTTGGGATGACACGATCAAATCAAAATCGTCTTTCTTTAGCTTGACGCCTGCCTCTACTTTTCCTTCGCTCACGAGTGTGCGAACCTTCTCTTGATTCATGAGTTGAAACGCAAATAGGTCAGAATGCTGTAAAGAATGAAGAAGTTCGTTTGTTTCATGTTTGGAAAGGCTACTATAGACAGGAACTTTTATTTTATCTTGATTGGCTGTACCTATAATAAAAGCGATGAATATACAAATGATAGACGTGATGACAAACATCCATGGCTTTCTAATAAATAAACGAATTTTGGCCGCTAAAATACTCATCATGATAAATTCCCCCTTTTTGGGAAGGCCCATACTGACGCTACTACCATTGCTGCGCTAAACAAACATAAATATAAGATGGAGTGTGTAACTTCCGTTAAGCCATAGCCTTGCAATAGTTTTAAATATGCACTCATACTTGAGCCGTTTGGTGTAAAATTTCCAAGTGTATTCATGAAATCGGATAATTGGCCGGAAGGGAAAAAACTTCCGCCAAGAAGGGAAAAGAGCGTTACTAAAACACTTTGAAAGAATCTCGATACCTGCTCTGAATTGATCCGGAAATTTAATGCTGTCAACAAAACTCCCAAGCCTCCAACAGCCAATGATAAAGCGAGTGTAACGATAAGAAAGGAAAACAAGGCAGGCCATTTAATGTGATACACCGAGGATGTCACTCCATATAAAATATTGAGTTGTACAAACGCAAGAAGCACAGTTGAAATAAAAATCCCAGTCATGTACGACCATTTTGACACATCGGCCAGCAAAATTCGGTCAAACACATGCAATTGTTTTTCATTAAAAGCATAAGAACCGACGTTCGAGGCAATATATAAGACAAACATGACACTCATTCCAACCATATAATAAGTAATGGCATGGATCGGTTTTTTCTTTGTTACGGTTTCGACTTTTCCTTGGACATGAATGTCAGGTATTGTGAACGAATGATTGATGAATCCGGACTTTCCGAGAGCAGAAAACATAGAATAGCGCTGTTGAAATTCCAATACGATATCTTCAACAAATTCAGATGTCATTTCTTTTCCTTCGTTCACATAGAAAGAGAGTTTTGCCGGTTGTTGTTCTCCTAATAAGGCATTTCGTAGCACCGAATACGTAAACCCGTTCGGCACCTTAATAATCGCGGCATAGCTATCATCTTGACGAACTTTTTTCAGTTTCGATGGCTGGACTGTAACTACTTTTATATACTTCTTTAATTCTTTTGAACCTAATACCTCATTTTTAAGAGTAGTAACAGGAAGCATGGCTTTTGCTGTGTGTACCATCATTTGCTTCTGATTTGCCGATAGCTTCATGCTTTCTACTTCATGAACAAACCTTTGTATATCTGCTTGCTCATTTCCCTCATTAACAAGTGCAATTTTAGCATGAATTTTAGGAGCACCATCATCCCCGTCCATGACATTTCCAAGCGCAAAGCCGAGTATGGTCACTAAAATAAACGGCATACCAAGAAGAACAAGCAATTCATGTGGGTTTCGAATAAACAATAAAAATTGCTTTTTGATAAATGATTGAATCATCTTCATTTTCCCCCTAGTCCCGTAACGCCCGACCAGTTAGATGCAGAAATACATCTTCCAATGTCGGTGTTTTGATTTCAACGGAAGTGAAAACGGTGTTTGTTTCTTCCGCCAGCTTAAATAAAAGACGAAATACATTGATTTCTTTAGGGGCTAAAATCGTAATCACTCTGTCTTGCACTGTTACGTGATTAACGACTGGTTGTAAGCGCAAAGCATCAATAAATGGTTCTTGTACTTTCTCGACTTTCATTTCCACTGTATTTTCTGACGACAAAATATTTTTAATTTCTTCTTTTGTTCCTGAAGCGATAATGCTACCTTTGTCCATAATGTAAATGCGATCACATAAAAATTCGACTTCTTCCATGTAATGGCTCGTGTATAAAACGGTCATTTGCTTTTCTTCGTTTAATCGTTTGACGGTTTCTAAGATATAATTTCTTGATTGAGGATCGATGCCTACGGTAGGTTCATCCATAATAATAAACTCCGGCTCATGCAAGAGTGCCACCCCGATATTCAGTCTTCTTTTCATCCCGCCTGAAAAATGTTTTACTAAATCGTTTTGTCGATCGGTTAGACCGATTTGTTCCAATATTTCATCTACTTTCTTTTGTAATCGTGCTCCTGATAAGCGATGAATTCTACCAAAAAACTGTAGATTTTCCTTCGCTGACAAATCGGAATATAAAGCAATTTCTTGTGGTACAACTCCTAACACTTTTCTTAATTTACTTGGCTCTTTAATGACGCTTTTATTGTTTAATCGAACATCTCCACTCGTTGGCGGAATTAAAGTGGAAATCATGGAGATTGTCGTTGATTTTCCAGCTCCATTCGGTCCTAACAGTCCGACAATCTCTCCTTTTTCTAAATACAAGTTAACACCGTTTACCACCTTTGTTTGTTTAAACTGTTTTGTTAATTCTACTGCTTCTAACATCATTTTTTTCTCTCCTCCTCTCATCTGATATTTATGTTACGATATTCTTGTAAACGCGCTTACTATCTTCAGTCATTACTTCATGAGAAAAACTGTGACTTGAGTCATTTTCGTAACAAAAAATTGACCGTGTTGCTCCGGTCAATGTTTATGAGGTAATATCATGTTTAACCGCATAAATCGCAAGTTGTGTACGATCACGTAGATCGAGCTTTTGTAAGATTTGCGTAATATGGTTTTTGACAGTTCCTACTGATAAATGGAGAACTGCGGCAATTTCTTTGTTTGTTTTTCCTTCCCCAACTAATTTTGTAATCGCTAGTTCACGGGGAGTTAATGGAATGTTTGTAGTAGGTGCTTGTTTCGATTTTTCTAATAATCTTGGTAACATTTTCGCTGCTACATCTTCATGAATAGCCATTCCGCCTCTCATACAACTATATATGGCTTGAATCAGCTTTTGCTGTTCAGCTGTTTTCAGCAAAAAACCATTCGCCCCATCTTTCAATGCTTGAACCGCATATTCATCATCGTTAAACGTAGTCAAAATTAAAATTTTGACATTTGGCCATTGCTCTTTTATTTTTCTTGTCGCTTCTAAACCATTCATCACAGGCATACGGATATCCATGATGACAAGATCTATCATATGCTTTTCCATTTTTTGCAGCGCTTCGAGTCCGTGTTCCGCCTCGGCAATGACTTGTAGCTGCTCATCTTGTTCAATCATCATTTTTAACCCTTGTCTTACAAGAGCCTGATCTTCTACCAACAAAATATGAATCATCGTGAATTCCCCTTTACCGGAATGGTTCCTTGAACAACGAATTCCTGATCGGTTTGAAAAATGCGTAGTGTTCCTCCCACTTCTTTAACTCGCTCCTTCATATTTGTTAACCCAAAGCCGAGTTGAAACAATTTCGGTTCAAACACGCGATTTTTCACAGAAAACTCTAAATCTCCTATCGCTGACCTCCCTAATGTCACAAATACTTCACGCGATTGCGCATGCCGCATGGCGTTCGTTAATGCTTCTTGAATAACGCGATATAACACAATATTTTGTTGATTAGAAAGCTTAACCGATAATACCCCTTGTTTTGTTGTGAAATGAACCATGATATGGTTTTCTGATTCTAATTTTCGAATTAGCTGTAACACAGAAGAAATTCCTTCATTCTCCTCGGTTTTTAATGCTTTTACCGCATGGCGCGTTTCCTCTAAACTATCATGGACTAATTTCTTTAATTCATCATATTCTTTTTTCGGTTCATTAATGGATAGCATTTCGAGCTGCATCAGTAAAGCGGTTAATTTATGTCCTACTGAATCGTGAATGTCACGAGCAATTCTTGTCCGTTCCTCGAGCCGCGCTGAACGATCCATCTCATAATTCAACCGTTTTAGCCGCCGATACTCTCCTAATAATTGTTCATACATTTCTCTCTGTTCTTCTCTTTCGTATACATATTCATTTAAGGTGATGGAAATTATCGAAAAAATCCCCAAAGCAATGAGCCATTCTACTTCTTTGTCTTGGAAAAGCATCGTAATCGCTACAGAACATAGAAAAGTGGCAACTGTAAATAAACGGAATTTTCTGGTGTTTAATTGAAAAATGGCTTCTAAATAAATATAAAGAAATAGTAATAGCACATACATATTTTTCGGCAGCGGATAAAGCCATTCTTCCAAAAGAATGAGGCAATCGATAAGAATGTATAGAATAAGCGGTTCTTTGACAATGGCAAGAAAAAAGTATGTGCCGATCGTGCAAGCACTAATGAACAGGAGAAGGGAGAATTCATTTGTATTTTGAAAGTGCTCATATAAATACCCCATCCACAAAATAGCAAAAACAAGCGAACGCACGATAAATAGTTTCACCATATCCCCATCCTATATCTCAGTCTATTTTTTAATTTACTGGAATGAATTGTTAAGGTCAATCGTCACTTTGTCGCTTTGGCTAAAATACTTGAAGCCCCCATTGACGAGCCGATGGGCTTAATAATAAAATAAGAAAAATTTATGCTCATTCCAAATTCTATGAAACTATTACCATGCATGATTTAACTAAGAGGAGCTATATCCTTCTTATGTCAGCCAAGTTGTTACGATAGAGTTCAAGAAAGGAGATCTAGTATGAAGAAACATTCACTTATCAAGCGGATCGCTGTTGCGTCCAAAAAAGAACAAGCCGATATCGTTGTTAAAAATGGAAAAATCGTTAATGTCTTTACGCATGAAATCATTGAAGAAGATATCGCTATTGTCGATGGAGTAATCGCAGGAATTGGCAAGTACGAAGGCAAAATTACGATTGATGCGAATGGAAAGTACATTTGTCCCGGATTGATTGACGGCCATGTTCATATCGAATCAGCGATGGTAAGGCCGAGCGAATTTGCAAAAGTGGTTGTACCACATGGAGTGACGACGGTGATTACGGATCCGCATGAAATCGCGAATGTGGCTGGCATAGACGGTATTCAGTTTATGTTAGACGATTCCGAACATGTACCATTAGATGTATATGTTATGATTCCATCTTGTGTTCCTTCTACTCCTTTTGAACATGCTGGAGCTGCATTGACAGCAAAGGATTTAGAGCCGCTGTTTTCTCACCCTAGAGTCATAGGATTAGCGGAGGTAATGGATTACCCAGCTCTTTTACAGGGAGATTCGCATATCATTGACAAGCTCGTGACTACGTTCCGATATACCAATCGAGTTGACGGACATGCTGCTGGATTAAATGTGGATGCCATTAATGTTTATACAAGCGCACAAATTAAGACGGATCATGAATGTGTAAACGCAGAAGAAGCACTCGATCGGGTGAGACGTGGAATGTATGTGTTGCTTCGGCAAGGAACGGTGGCGAAAGATTTAGAACGATTAATCCCGGCTGTGAATCCTCAAACGTCACGTCGCTTTTTGTTTTGTACTGACGACAAGCATGTCGATGATTTGTTGAGCGAGGGAAGCATTGATTATAACGTTCGCTTGGCGATTCAAAACGGGATTGATCCGGTTACAGCGATACAGATGGCGACGATTAATGCTGCACAGTGCTATCAATTACATACAAAAGGGGCGATTGCTCCGGGATACGATGCAGATTTTTTGTTGCTGGATGACCTTGAAACGATGAACATTACCCATGTTTATAAAGCAGGAGTGCTTGTGGCGGAAAATGGGGCATATGTATTGAACCAACAAAACAAAGTAACGAAAATTGATGAGAAATTGTTCCATTCAATGAATGCACCGAAAATTACCGCAGACGATATACAAATTCATTTTACAAAAGGGCGTACAGCTCATGTCATTCAAGTGATACCAAACAATTTGCATACAAAGCATATCATCGAAAACGTAGATGTAGAAAATGGTGTGTTTGTTCCATCGATTGAAAAAGACGTATTAAAGCTTATTGTCGTTGAAAGACATAAACGGTTAGGCCACATCGGTGTAGGGATAGTAAAAGGGTTTGGAATAAAATGTGGCGCCATTGCCTCATCCGTTGCTCACGATTCACACAACATCATTGCTGTCGGGACAAACGATGCTGACCTAGCCGCAGCTGCCAATTATTTAAATGAAATCGGAGGCGGACTTGTCATCGTAAAAAATGGGATAGTACTTGCTTCCTTGCCACTTGAAATTGGGGGATTAATGTCTTCTAGCGGTTACCAAACCGTTTATAAGCAGCTAAAGGAATTAAACAAAGCGCTGAGTGACATTGGAGCATCTCAACAATTTAACCCGTTTGTCACCTTAGCATTTTTAGCACTTCCAGTCATTCCGGAGTTAAAAATCACCGACAAAGGATTATTTGATGTGAAAGTATTTCAACATATTTCCGTAGAAGCAGCTGAGAAATAAAGTATCTTGTTTTTTGCAACTAAAAGAGGAAAGAACACTACTGTACAATGAAGAACGAAAATTGACATCACAACAGCCTATGTTTTTGCGGAATAGTCTGTTTTGTCATTTTTTATTTGAAAATTTGATGAAATTTTATGAAAATAAAAATAAGTGACTGCAAAGAACAGGGGGGAAAACAGGTGGAAACAACACTTGCAACGAGGAAAATATCGCATTTTCGACAAGGGGTTCAGGCAGGAGCGAGCATTGCTATCGGGTATATGCCGATCGCGCTTACGTTTGGATTGCTGGCGAAAACGACGGGGTTAAGTTTATTTGAGACGGTATTAATGAGTGTAATCGTTTATGCGGGGGCATCCCAGTATATTTCCTTAAACTTGCTTTCTCTCGGTACAGGAGCTTTTGAAATAGTTTTAACGACGTTTATTTTAAACATTCGTCATTTCCTCATGTCTGCATCGCTTAATGAAAAAGTAGAGCCAGATGTGTTATGGAAAAAAGCGCTTTATGCGTTTGGCATTACTGATGAAACGTTTTCTGTTGCCGCGACAAAAGAAGGAACGGTCACGACTTCTTACATGTTTGGGCTCATTGCCGTTTCTTACGGAAGCTGGGTGATTAGCTCGGGCATCGGTCATCTTGTTGGAGCGAGTTTGCCACAAAGTTTGCAAGAAAGCATGTCGGTTGCGCTTTATGCGATGTTTATCGGTTTGCTAGTGCCGGCATTGAAAAAACAACGAAAAACGATTTGGCTTGCAGGAACGGCAGCTATTCTTAACTCGGTATGCCTGCTTGTGTTTCATGTGCCAAAAGGCTGGGCGATTGTTATCGCAACAGTGTTAGCAGCCGTCATTGTACAATTTTTTGATAAGGAAAGCGAGGCGGAACGTCATGCATAGCACAATTGTTTGGATGATCATTGGTATGGGGATTGTGACGTATATTCCGCGCATGCTTCCGCTTGTTGTGTTTCATAATGTGAAACTGCCGCCGTTTTTGCAAGGCGTCTTAAAAAACGTTCCGTATGCCACATTAGGAGCACTTATAGTTCCGGGCATTTTTTTCATTCATGAAGATATTTGGTTTGGCATTCTTGGATTTCTTAGCGCATTTATTGCAGCGTGGCTGGGTGCCAACGTCATTCTTGTTGTACTGACTTCGGTTGCCGTTTTAAGTATATATGCGATTTTGATATAAAAACCACCGATGTTTCGGTGGTTTACTTTATTTTATTCATAATTGCTTCATATACGTCCTGTTGTCGAAAGCCTTTTTCCCCCATGCCAAATTGTTTGATGACATGATTGTTTTCATCTAACAAATAGGTCGACGTCGTATGGATGATCATGCCGTTTCCCGGGTCACGATATTGAAAGTTAAATGTGTCAGCAAGTTTTTTCGTATCATCTTCACTTCCACGAAGGAAAATCCATCCTTGATCTCCTTTATCAACGCCGAATGTTTTCGCATACGCTTGTAATTTTTCCGCTGTATCCCGTTTTGGATCAATGGTAATAGTGATAAATTCGACCTTGTTGCCAAAAACGTGCTGGTTCTCTAGTTTATCGCGAACTTTTTTCATTTGAAAGGTCGTGTTTGGGCAAATATCTGGACAATTCGTATAAATAAATTCGAGAAGCCGCACTTTCGGTTTCATTTCGCTAAAACGGTATTCATCTCCCCAAGCTGTTTCCATTGTGATATCACGAGGGAGCTCCATCTTTGCCTGGCGATAGACGGTAAGATATAAAATGCCGGCACCGACACAAATAATAAATAAGCTGATTAATGTCAAATATATTTTTTTCAAACAAATCACTCTCCTTATTTTTTATCATACAAGAAAATAAAAGCACGTACGAATTTTATTTGTGAATTTTCTTTGGCGTTCTAATTGACACAAATTTGATTACACTAAATAGTAGCATTGTCCATATAAAAGGGGGGATTTTGTGAAAAAGATCATAGGTTGGGCTGTCGCTATTTATGTTTTGTATTGTGTAGGGATGGCATGGTATTTATTTTCGTTTGCCGATACGTCGATTCCGCCGGAATGGAAAGGGACAAGCGCGGATCCGGCGACGTTTTTAACGCCGAGGGAACAGCTGTTAAGCGAGCAATATTCACAACTCAAAAATTTTTTATTTTTTGTATCCGTTCCTTATGACTGGCTCGTTTATTTTGGAGTGCTAGGATTAGGGGTATCAAAGGTGTTGCAAACATGCGCTACGCGTGCGACGAAGCTGTTTGTTCTTCAAGTCGCGCTTTATGTATTTTGGCTATCGCTTATCGTTATGGCCCTGACGCTACCGCTTGATTTTGTGAGCTATCGCATTTCACGAGCGTATGACATCAGCACACAGCCGGTCTCTAGTTGGCTAAGAGATGAGCTGATCGATTTTTTCGTGAATTATGTGCTCACGTTTTTCATTGTAACAGTGTTGTATGGGCTCATTCGTCGTTTTGAAAAACGGTGGTGGTTGTATGCATGGGGGTTATCTGTACCGTTTACGATTTTTTTCATGTTCATACAGCCGGTTGTCATCGACCCGTTATATAACGATTTTTATCCGCTAAAAGATAAAGCGCTAGAGGCGAAAATTTTAACGTTAGCACAAGAAGCGCATATCCCTGCGAAACATGTATTTGAAGTGAATATGTCAGAAAAAACGAATGCGTTAAACGCCTATGTCACCGGTATTGGCTCTCATTCGCGCATCGTGTTATGGGACACGACATTAAAGCGATTGCAGGAAGATGAAGTGTTATTTATTATGGCGCACGAAATGGGACATTACGTGATGAAACATGTATATTGGGGAGTTGCTGGGTATATCGTTCTCACTTTTTTTGGGCTGCTCGTTGCAAACTGGTTGATGAAGTGGGTCATTGCAAGGTGGGGAGCGCACTTGCGAATCAAGAAAATGAGAGATATCGCATCACTTCCATTATTTTTGCTGATTATTTCGCTGCTGAACTTTTCGGTCAGCCCTTTAGTCAATGCGGTATCAAGGTACGAAGAACATGCCGCTGACAAATATGCAATTGAGCTGACGGGGGATACAGAGGCGGCGGTTTCCTCGTTTCAAAAGTTGACGAAAGCGGGGCTAAGCCAAGTGAACCCGCCGTATATAGTGAAGCTGTTTCGCTATACACATCCGACAATTTTGGAGCGAATCGTCTTTTTACAGCATGTACAGTCTTCCAAGTCTCAATAACATCGATAAGTCCGAAGCAGAAAGGATTCCCTTTCTGCTTATTTTTTTGAAATTTTAAAAAAAACAGTTTTATTTTTAGAAACTCTGTTATATAATAAAAATGGATTTTTCGATTTTTGTATTATAACAAGAGGGGCGGGGAAATATGGAGACGCTAATGTTAGGGCTTCATGTCAATGACCATGACCCATGAAGGAGCGGTAGGAGCCGGTTTTAACAGCGGATGCGCTTGAGCTTATTGAAAAAATTAGAGAGTAATTTCGGAGAACGAAGAGGGTAACTGTTAGAACGAAGAAAAGAGTGACAACAGGAAATTGACGCCGGAAAATTGCTAGGCTTTTTGCCGGAAACGGCGCATATTCGCAACAGCAACTGGACAGTAGTTTCACTTCCTCAAGATTTATTAGACCGCCGTGTTGAAATTACCGATTTAGTCGACAGAAAAATGATCATCAGTGCATTAAACTCCGGAGCAAAAGTATTTATGGCGGATTTTGAAGACGCAAACTCTCCAACTTGGGAAACCTGCATCGAAGGACAAAATCGATTTGCGAGACACAGTCAATCGCACCATCATCTATGAATCTCCAGACGGTAAAAAATACGAATTGAAAGATGACATCGCTGTATTGAAATTTCGTCCGCGCGGCTGGCATCTTGAAGAAAAACATGTGACGTTGGACGATTAGCTAATTTCTGCGAGCTTATTTGATTTTGGGCTTTATTTTTACCATAACGCCCAAATGGTTCAGATCAATGTTTTTACCTGACAAAAATGGAAAGTGATTTAGAAACGCGCTTTTGGAACGATGAAAGCGCCGTGTTAATCGAGACGATTCTTGCTGCATTGGGAGCGGATGAAATTTTATATGAGCTTCGTGAGCATTCCGCCGGGGGAACTGCGGGCGCTGAGATTATATTTTTAGCTATCTCACATGGCTCCGCAATTAAAGAAGCGACAAGCTGTTTGAAAAACTTGTGTTAGATGGTGAATTTACCGAATGCTTAGCGATTCCGGGGGATGAATTTTTGTAAATCATAAAAGGGGGAAATGAAAATGACACGTGATGAAAGAGTAAAACAATTAGAAGAAAGCTGGCAAAGGGATGAGCGTTGGAAAGGGATTGTACGCCCTTATACAGCAGAGGATGTCATTAAGCTGCGCGGTTCGATTGACATCGAATATACGCTTGCACGCCGAGGTGCAGAGAAACTTTGGGAGCTATTAAATACAGAAGATTATATCAATGCCTTAGGTGCATTAACGGGCAATCAAGCCGTTCAACAAGTGAAAGCAGGATTGAAGGCGATTTACTTAAGCGGATGGCAAGTGGCGGCTGACGCGAATCTTGCTGGTCAAATGTATCCTGACCAAAGTTTATATCCGGCGAACAGCGTGCCGAATGTCGTCAAGCGAATTAATCAAGCGTTGCAGCGCGCTGACCAAATTCAGCATGTAGAAGGAAGTGGCGATGTTGATTATTTTGTGCCGATCGTCGCCGATGCGGAGGCGGGATTTGGCGGACAGTTGAACGTATTCGAACTGATGAAAGCGATGATTGAAGCAGGAGCAGCGGGCGTTCACTTTGAGGACCAATTATCTTCAGAGAAAAAGTGCGGTCATTTAGGTGGCAAAGTGTTATTGCCAACGCAAACAGCAATACGTAACTTAATTGCTGCACGGCTTGCCGCTGACGTGATGGGGGTACCGACCGTCTTAATCGCCCGTACTGATGCGGATGCCGCTGATTTAATTACAAGCGACATCGATCCGCGCGACCGCAAATTTATTACCGGTGAGCGTACGCCGGAAGGATTCTATCGTACAAGAGCAGGGCTTGACCAAGCGATTGCTCGCGGCTTAGCGTATGCGCCGTATGCTGATTTGATTTGGTGTGAAACAAGTGAACCGAACTTAGAAGATGCGCGCCGATTTGCTGAAGCGATTCATGAGAAATTTCCTGGCAAACTTCTTGCCTACAACTGCTCGCCGTCATTTAACTGGAAGAAAAAATTAGATGACGAAACAATTGCGAAATTCCAAATCGAACTTGGGAAAATGGGTTATAAATTCCAATTTATCACATTAGCTGGATTCCATACGTTGAACTACAGCATGTTTGAGTTGGCACGCGGATATAAAGAGCGCGGCATGGCCGCTTACGCTGAGCTGCAACAAGCCGAATTTGCTGCGGAAAAATACGGCTACACTGCAACAAGGCATCAACGCGAAGTCGGTACAGGTTATTTTGATGAAGTGGCACAAGTCATTTCCGGCGGACAATCGTCAACTGTTGCTTTAAAAGGTTCTACGGAAGAAGCGCAATTTACAACGGCATAATTCATAAACAGACAACAGTTTTAAGGGGAACATGGGGGATTTGATATAGACTGGCAAAAAGGGCTCGTGAAACAAGCGAGCCCTTTTACTTTACTTCAAATCTTGTCAGCATTTCATAAGGTTGCAGGCGAAAGGCTTCATGTGGAAGTAATTGAGGGTTCAGCGCATCAAGCACTCGATTTTTGAAATGAGGATAAGTGATGAATTGATTAATATTATCTTCAGTTATTGGATTTTAGTACGTTGAAATGAAAGCGCTCCTTCTTCCATCTCACAGCGACGTGCAATGTTACGTGTAATCCTGTTTTTTCTTGGATTTTCTGACGCACAGCTTCTCCAAAAGTGACTTGTCCTCACAGAATTTTTTACGTATCGCTTCGTCCCCGTAGATTTTGGTTAAAAATATTTCTTCTTTTTTAAATTATTTCTTAGGAGATATAAAAATGTCCTAATTTATTTGCATGTTTTGGAAAATCCGGCACATCATAAGAACAGGAGGTGCCGATATGGAAAAAGGAAAAGAAGAAAGAGAATTGCCGCTTGATTCCGTCTTAAATCCTGAGATGAGAATGAGTACGGATTTCCATTTTCATCAAATCTTTTTGAACGAAGAAGCATATGCCGGCGATTCGGTCGGAGAGCATACGGCGGTTGAACAGGCGAATGAATATTTAGCAGAAGAAGAAATTGGTCAAGCGTTTCACAATTCATAAGTGATTTTCATTCCGAAAATCACTTATTATTTTTTGAAAATATAGAAAAAAATAACTATTAATGATATGATGGAAACGTATAAGTTTAATAAAGGGAGAGAATGCGTCATGAAAGTTAATGAATTTATTGTGCTGGACGAATTTATTATCAGCCGCTACACAATGGTTATTTTACCCTACCGTTTTCATGAGCAGCGCTATTCGAAGGTTATCGAGGAAGACGGGGAATATATCGTAAAAATGAGGCCGATTGATATTATTGAACGAAGTTGTTGTTATTATGGCTCAAGTTTTAAAGGAAGGAAAGAAGGAACAAGGGCCATCATAGGAATTACCCATAAAGCCCCGATTGCCGTTGAGCCACTCAATGAAATTTATGTATTCCCAACTACTTCTCCTAATGCTCCTCGCTGTGTATGGCTATCACATATTCACGTGTTTCAATATGAACCTTCGAAAGAAGAACAAACGGTCGTTTATTTTAAAAATGAAAAAAGTATTCTCCTTGAAGTTTCCTATCATTCGTTTGTTAACCAATTATATCGAACGGCACAGCTGCGAACGAAATTATCAGAGCGAATAGAAGCGCGCGAGCGAAAAATGCAATATTTATTTCGTATGGATCGCTCAAAAGAATGGCTGCAGCAATAAAATTTATAACAGTCGAAATTCTCTCTATTTATATTCCCCATAGAAGCGTGTAAAATATAAATGTTACTTCGATGTGAATGGGGAGTATTCATGGACTTAGAAACATTAAAACAATGGTTTACACTAAAAAATGTATTAGACTTACTGGAACATTATCGCTCGTTTGGAATGATACCAGGTATTGTGTTTACGGTGCTGGAGTCATTTTTCCCGGTGTTGCCGCTCTTTATATTTGTGATGGCGAACGCCGCTGCTTTCGGGTTATGGGAAGGATTTCTCATTTCTTGGATTGGTACTTGTCTTGGTTCGATTTTTGTATTTTGGATAGCGCGAAAAGTAGGACAAAAACAGTTTTTCCGCTTTTTAAGCCGCCATCAAAAAGTGAGACGATTAATGAATTGGGTAGAGCGGCATGGATTTGGGCCTTTATTTTTGTTATATTGTTTTCCGTTTACCCCATCGGCGATTATTAATGTGGTCGCAGGCTTATCGCGTATTAGCAGGCAGCAATTTATTCTTGCCGTTTTATTTGGTAAGATGGTGATGATTTTTATGATTAGCTTTATTGGCTATGATCTTGCTGCGCTTGTGAAACAGCCGCTTCGTACTGTGGCAGTGGCGATTGTGATTATTTTGTTATGGTATGCAGGAAAACGAGTGGAAGCGCGATTTTCTTTGACGGACAAAGAGCCAAGCAAGGAAGATTCATAAATGACAGGTGGCGATTGTATGACGGAAAAACAACAGCGTTTTCGAAAGCCGATTGTCTGGGGACTTGGATTATCCCTTCTTTTCACGGTTCGCTTTCTTTGTTTCACCAATTATATGGTGGAAGGTAAGTCGATGATGCCGACGCTACAAGAAGGAAATTTGCTTATTGTTAACAAGTTAAGCTATCAAATGGGAAACATTCGTCGTTTTGATATCGTTGTGTTTCATGCGAATGCGAAAGAAGACTATGTAAAGCGGGTCATTGGTTTGCCGGGAGACCGAGTAGAATATAAAAATGATGTATTGTATATTAACGGGAAGCGAATCGAAGAACCGTATTTGCAACCGTATAAACAGAAGTTAATTGACGGTAAATTAACTGGCGATTTTACACTTGAAGAGTTGACTGGGCAAAAAACGGTGCCGAAAGGATATATTTTTGTGCTCGGCGATAACCGATTAAGTAGTTGGGATAGCCGGCATTTTGGATTTGTGAAAATAAGTCGGGTTGTTGGCAAAGTAAATCTTCGGTATTGGCCGTTTAATAAGATGGCAGTGAGATTTTAGAACAAGATGTTCATCATAGCTTGTATGCTTGATGAATATCTTGTTTTTTTATGAGGAATATATGGAAAAATTGTATCAAAAACTTATATAGAACTAACAAGAAAAAACAGATATACTTATTTCGCGACAAAAAACTGCTACACATTCCTTTTAAGTATCGAACATATGTGCTATAATAAAAGAAATGCTGGAAAATGAAGGTGATGATGTCATGTCGCTTCGCTTTATTTTAGGACGATCCGGAAGCGGGAAAACGACAAAATGTTTAAATGAAATTCGCGAAATATTGAGAGAAGAACCAAATGGGCCTTCCATTGTTTATCTTGTTCCTGAACAAATGACGTTTCAATCGGAATATAAGCTTATACATACACCGGGATTAGGGGGGATGATTCGCGCTCAAGTATTCAGCTTTACCCGGCTGGCTTGGCGTGTTTTGCAGGAGACAGGAGGCATGAGCCGATACCACTTGAACGATGTTGGGATTCAAATGTTGTTACGAAAAATTATTGAGCGGCACAAGCCGGAATTTAAGCTGTTTGGTCGCGCTGCCGATAAAGCGGGATTCATGACACAGCTTGGGGACATGATTGTCGAATGCAAGCGCTATTGTATTACACCTGAACAGCTTTTAGAAAAAGCTAACGTACTGCGCGAACAACAGGCAAAGGCAACGGCAAAAGTATTAGCCGATAAATTAAGCGATTTACACCTCATTTATGAACAATTAGAAAAGCAATTGATGCATCATTATATTGATTCAGAAGATTATTTGCGTCTATTAGCTGAGAAAATTCCACAATCGCGCTATCTTGCCAATGCTGAAATTTATGTAGATGGGTTCCATCATTTTACTCCACAAGAATATATGGTACTTGAACAGTTATTGCTTCATTGTAAGCGCGTAACAATTGCGTTAACAGTGGATGCTCCTTACAACGATCACCTCCCAAATGAACTTCATTTATTTCGCCTGACAGGCCAAACGTACCATGACATTCGTGAAATGGCGTTGCTAAACAATGTCGCTATCGACGATGTAGAATTGTTACAGCAAAACGTTCGTCATCGTGAAGCTGCGCTTGCTCATTTAGAAGCGCACTATGATTCTCGACCGGCTGTTTCTTTTTTAGAAGAAACGGAAGCGATTCAAATCTATGAAGCTTCAAATCGCCGTGCGGAAATTGAAGCAGTCGCACGCGAAATCGTTCGTCTTGTTCGCGATCAAGGGTATCGTTATAAAGATATTGCTGTCTTAGTTCGAAACACCAATGATTATCGCGATATATTGAAAACGATTTTTCAAGATTTTCACATTCCGTATTTTATGGATGAAAAGGAACCGATGCTTCATCATCCGCTCATCGAATTGCTTCGTTCCAGTTTAGAAGTTGTTACATCGCATTGGCGTTATGAGGCGGTGTTTCGCGCTGTAAAAACGGACTTGCTGTTTCCGAGTGATGCGAACATAGCGAAGATGCGTGAAGCGATGGACGAGCTGGAAAATTACGTGCTTGCCTATGGAATCAAAGGAGCGAAATGGACGAACGGAGAGCGTTGGACATACCGGCGTTATCAAGCGGTGGAAGGGCTATCGTTACCGCAAACGGATGAAGAAAAACAACGCGAAGATCAAATCAACAAGTGGCGGGAGTTGGTGGCGACGCCGCTTGTGACATTGCAACGCCGCTTGCAGCGGGCAAAGGATGGGCGCGCTTTCTGTGAAGCGATTTATCGATATTTAGAAGAATTAGAGATTCCAAAAAAGCTAGAACGGCTGCAGATAGAGGCAGAAGCGCGGGGAAATTTAATAAAAGCAAGGCAGCATGATCAAGTATGGAAAGCTGTCATTGACTTGCTTGACCAATACGTCGAAATGTTAGGAGAAGAATCGCTTTCACTGAGTGAGTTTGCCAAAATTATCGAAACGGGACTTGACCGCCTTGAATTTTCTCTTGTGCCACCTGCCATCGATCAAGTGTTAATTGCGCATTTTGACCGTTCACGCCTTGTTGATATCAAGTGTGCGTTCATCATCGGCGCAAATGACGGGATCATTCCTGCTAAAATGAAAGAAGACGGTCTTTTGGCGGAAAATGAACGGGAGATTTTGCACGAGTCCGGTTTAAATGTGGCTCCGGGTGGAAGAGAGCAGCTGTTCTACGAATCATTTTCGATTTATTTAGCACTGACCAGTCCAAGTGAGCGGTTGTATATTACGTATCCGTTAGCCAATGAAGAAGGAAAAGCGTTAGCACCTTCGATGTTATTGAAGCGTCTTTGCGCATTATTTCCATCTTTGCATCCACGTTCGCGCGGAAACGAGCCGCTTGAAGCAACGGACGATGAACAATGTGAATTTGTTACGCATCCACATGCAACACTTACATACCTTGTTGCTCAATTGCAAGCATGGAAGCGAAATTATCCAATTCACCCGATTTGGTGGGATGTGTATAACTTTTACGCAGATGACGAAAAGTGGCGCTCAATAGCTCGAAACGTGTTGGCTAGCTTATTTTATGAAAATGTAGCACAACCGTTGAAAAAAGATATTACGAAACAACTGTACGGCAAAAAAATTCAAGCGAGCGTCTCACGAATGGAGCAATTTCAAAAATGCCCGTTTTCTCATTTTCTATCGCATGGTTTACGCTTAAAAGAGCGGAACATTTTCCGGCTAGAGGCACCGGATATCGGGCAACTGTTTCATTCTGCGTTAAAGTTTATTTCCGACCGTCTTCATGACGCGAAACTAGAATGGGGTCAACTGTCAAAACAACAATGCGAACAACTGTCAGTAGAAGCGGTGGAACGAATTGCACCAACCATTCAACAAGAAATTTTGTTAAGCTCGAACCGTTATCACTATATGAAGCGAAAGTTACAACAAATCATTTCACGGACGACAGCGGTATTAAGCGAACATGCAAAAGCAAGCGGATTCGTTCCGGTTGGACTTGAACTAGAATTTGGTCCGAACGGCGTGTTGCCACCGCTCACGTTTCGCCTTCAAGATGGTACATTAATGGAGTTAGTCGGACGCATTGACCGAGTCGATAAAGCAGATAGCTCTAAAGGGGTGTTATTGCGCGTCATTGACTATAAATCAAGTGCTAAATCATTAAATTTAACAGAAGTGTATTATGGGCTCGCATTGCAAATGTTGACGTATTTAGACATTGTCATTACTTACGCGGAACAATTAGTCGGAAGCGCAGCATGGCCGGCAGGAATTTTATATTTCCATATCCATAATCCGATCATTAAAAGCGATCAGTTATTCAATGATGAAAAAGAAGTCGAGCGAAAGCTGTTAGAGCAATTTAAAATGCGCGGCTTATTGCTAGGAGATGAAGAAGTCGTTCGATTGATGGA
This sequence comes from Thermaerobacillus caldiproteolyticus, assembly GCF_013761245.1. Lineage (GTDB taxonomy): Bacteria > Bacillota > Bacilli > Bacillales > Anoxybacillaceae > Thermaerobacillus > Thermaerobacillus caldiproteolyticus. Next base: position 180,829 of record NZ_JACDUT010000004.1, read on the forward strand.
CAAGCGGCTCGAAGACGGAAAATGGTCTCTCATTGTTCCTGCACAAATTACGAAAAAGGGAGCAATTCATTCAAGCTCTTCTGTCGTAAGCGAAGATGACTTCCACCATCTTCGCCGGCACGTTCGCCACTTGTTCAAAACGATTGGGCTCCGTATTGTTGAAGGGGTCATTGATATATCACCTTACAAACTAAGCGAGCAAACACCGTGCGAGTTTTGTTCGTTCAAATCCGTTTGTCAATTTGATGAATCATTTCCAAGCAACCAATATCGCGTGTTAATACCGCAAGCAAAAAGTGAGATTGTGAGAAAACTAGTGGAAGGGAAGGAGAAGGATGAATAGACAAATCCGTCCGAAACCGGAAGGAAGCCAGTGGACCGATGAACAATGGAAAGCGATCGTAGAGGATGGACGGCATATTTTAGTTGCTGCTGCGGCTGGGTCTGGAAAAACGGCAGTGCTAGTCGAACGGATTATCGAAAAAATTGTTGCCGAAGACGACCCTATTGATGTTGATCGTCTGCTTGTTGTGACGTTTACCAACGCTTCAGCAGCGGAAATGAAGACACGAATTGCTGAGGCAATTGAAAGAGAAATCGAAAAACATCCGAGTTCTCTACATTTAAGACGACAACTCAGCCTGTTAAATCGTGCATCCATTTCGACGATCCATGCATTTTGCTTGGACGTCATTCGCAAATATTACTACCTCATTGACATTGATCCTGTGTTTCGCATTGCCGATGATACGGAAGTGGAACTGTTAAAAGATGAAGTGATGGAAGAACTGTTAGAGGAACAGTACGGAAAAGAGGAAAATGAACAGTTTTTTCAGGTCGTTGACCGCTATACAGGCGATCGGAGCGATGAGGATTTACAGGAGATGATCTTAACGATTTACGAGTTTTCTCGCTCTCACCCCGATCCGTTCCGTTGGCTCGATCGGCTTGTTGATATGTATGATATTGGTACGGAAATGAAGCTTGAGCAGCTGCCATATATCGCGCATTTACAACGGTATATCGATATGGAGCTGGCAGCGGTAAAACGGTTGCTGACAAGGGCGCTTGAGGTGGCGCAGCTGCCAGGGGGACCGCTGCCGCGTGTGGAAAACTTCCGCGACGATTTACAAATTATTGCAAGATTAGAGGAAGCGAAGGCTCGCTCTTGGAATGAATTATATGAGCAAATGCACGCGTTTTCGTTCTCGCGTGCAAAGCCGTGTCGCGGCGACGAGTATAAACAGGAACTGATTGATGAAGCAGCTGCTTTGCGCGAACAGGCGAAGAAAAAATTGGAAAATATTCGTGATGACATCTTTTCACTTCGCCCAGATACATGGCTTCGGCACATATGCGAAATGAAGCCGATCGTCGAAACGGTTGTTCAACTTGTGAAGCAATTTACGGAACGATTTCAACAGGCGAAGCGAGAAAGAGGATTGGTGGATTTTTCTGACTTAGAACACTACTGTTTACAAATTTTACGACATCCTGACTCTACGGAAGAACAACTTATTCCTTCAGAGGCGGCGCTTGATTATCGTGCGCAATTTGCCGAGGTGCTTATTGACGAGTATCAAGATGTGAACATGGTGCAAGAAGCAATTTTACAGCTTGTCACTAAAGGGAATGAGCAGTTCGGGAATTTATTTATGGTCGGTGACGTCAAACAGTCGATTTACCGTTTCCGTTTAGCTGAGCCGTTTTTATTTTTAAGCAAATATAAACGGTTTACAGCTGATGGCGAAACGGCGGGAATGAAAATTGATTTATCGCGTAACTTCCGAAGTCGCGCCGGGATTCTTGACGGAACGAACTTTATTTTTAAACAAATTATGGGAGAAACCGTTGGCGAAATTGTTTATGACGAAGAGGCAGAACTGAAATTAGGTGCAAGTGATTATCCAGAGAGTGAACATGTTGCAACAGAACTCATTATCATTGATCGCAACAGCGGTGGAATCGAAGAAGCGGAAACGGAAGAAGAGGGATTTAACAGAAATGAACTTGCTGCAGCACAGCTAGAGGCACGGATGATGGCCAACAAAATTAAAGAGCTCATTGCCGGATCATTTGAAGTCTATGATCGCAAGGCAAAACGAATGCGCCGTGTCATGTATCGCGATATCGTCATCTTACTGCGCTCAATGTCGTCAGCACCGCAGATGATTGAAGAGTTTCGAGCTCAAGGAATTCCTGTATATGCGGATCTTTCATCAGGATATTTTCAAGCGACTGAAGTATCGGTGATGCTATCATTGTTGAAAATTATTGACAATCCTTACCAAGACATTCCGCTTGCAGCGGTGCTGCGCTCGCCGATTGTCGGTTTGAATGAAAATGAATTGGCGCTCATCCGCCTTCATGAAAGAAAAGGAACGTATTACGAAGCACTTCTCTCGTTTATTAACAAAGCAGCTGATAATGAAGAGGAAAAAGCGCTGCAAAAGACGTTGCGGCAATTTTACGAACACCTGCAACAATGGCGAACGAGAGCGCGACAAGGTTCGTTAGCCGATTTAATTTGGCAGCTGTATCGAGATACCCATTTTTACGATTTTGTCGGCGGTATGCCCGGCGGAAAACAACGCCAAGCGAATTTACGCGCTCTTTATGACCGGGCGCGGCAATACGAAGCGACCTCTTTTCGCGGCTTATTTCGATTCTTGCGCTTTATTGAACGGATGCAAAACCGCGGCGACGATTTAGGAGCGGCGCGTGCGCTCGGTGAACAAGAAGATGTCGTTCGGTTGATGACGATTCACAGCAGCAAAGGTCTCGAATTTCCGATTGTCTTTGTTGCCGGATTGGCGCGTTCGTTTAATATGCAAGATGTGAACAAGCCATATTTGCTGGACAAAGAACTAGGATTTGCGACGCGATTTGTTGATCCGAAGTTGCGCATTAGTTATCCGACGTTGCCGCAAATTGCCCTAAAGAAAAAATTGCGTCTCGATTTATTGGCGGAAGAAATGAGAATCCTTTATGTCGCCTTAACGCGTGCGAAAGAAAAGTTATACTTAGTTGCCGTGGTAAAAAATGCTGAGAAAGAAATGGCGAAATGGAAAAACGACATTACGGCGGAACAATGGCTTCTTTCCGATGATGTTCGCGCCTCGGCAAGCTGCTATTTAGATTGGATAGGCCGTGCGCTCATTCGCCATCGTGATGCTCAACATTTATGGGAACATTCCTTTGTCGTATCGGAAGAAATTAAGAATCATCCATCAAAATGGAATATCGAGATTGTCGGTGCAGAGCAATTATATGAAATTGATGTAGCGAAAGAACAGATTGATGCGGAAATCATGAGAGCGATTCAAAATATGAAGCCTGTTTCACAAACGAGTGACTATAAGCAGCAAGTGAATCGTCAACTTACATGGGAGTACGAGTACAAACAGGAAACGATTGTTCGTGCGAAACAGACGGTATCTGAATTAAAGCGGCAACGAGACATTTTTGCGGAACATGCCGATCGTACGCTTCTTCGCTCACTTTCCAATCCGATTTTTGAACGGCCACGGTTTATGCAGGCGAAAAAGCTAACACCAGCGGAGCGCGGTACAGCCATGCATATGGTCATGCAGCATGTGGATGTTACCCAACCGATTACGGAAGAGACGATTCGGGAGCAAGTCGCAAAAATGGTCCATATCGAATTGTTAACGCATGAACAGGCAAATGCCATTGATGTTTCGAGTGTGGTTGCCTTTTTTACTACCGATGTTGGAAAACGTTTATGCCAAGCTCGGAATATTTATCGCGAAGTTCCGTTTAGCTTAGCAATGTCGGCGCAGGACGTGTACGGGCAATCATACGCAAGTGAAGACGGGTACGTCCTTGTTCAAGGGGTTATCGATTGTTTATTCGAGGACGACGACGGACTTGTATTAATCGATTTTAAAACGGATACGGTGACAGGGCGCTTTCAAGGCGGTTGGGAAGAGGCAAAACAGGTGATGAAATCTCGCTACGAAGCGCAAGTGAACCTATATCGTCGCGCCGTTGAACAAATTTGGAAAACGAACGTCCATGAATGTTATTTATATGTATTTGATGGTTCACATCTTCTTCCAATGTGATTCTAAGAGAATGTTGAAAAAAGGAGCGTTGAAAACGAATGCGTGTGTTACACACGGCCGATTGGCATTTAGGAAGAACTCTAGAAGGGCGAAACCGCTTGCCGGAACAAGAGCAGTTTATCGATGAATTAGTAGAGATCGTAGAAAAAGAAAACATCGACGTTGTTTTAATGGCTGGTGATGTATTTGACTCCGTCAATCCACCGGCGGCAGCGGAACAGTTATTTTACGAAAGTTTGGCGCGCCTTTCGGATAAAGGAAAGCGACGTGTCGCCGTTATTGCCGGAAATCATGATCAGCCGGAGCGAATTGCCGCTGCTTCGAATTTAGTGGTGGATTACGGCATTCTTTTGCTTGGTCGGCCGAGTTCGACGGTTTATCGTCTAGATGTGCCAACGAGCGGTGAAACGATGATGTTAGCAGCGCTTCCGTATCCGTCGGAGTCTCGGCTTTCGGAATTGCTTTCGGAAAGCCATGAACAGCTGCTCATAAGGGACAAGTATGATGAGAGAATTCGCGGACTATTTGAAGCGATGAGCCGCTCGTTTTCTCCGAATACGGTTAATATAGCAATGAGCCACATTTATGTTGCCGGAGGGAGCACGTCTGATTCAGAACGGCCGATCGAAGTTGGTGGTGCTTATACGGTAGCGGCCGAGAGCTTGCCAAAAGCAGCGCAGTATGTGGCGCTTGGGCATTTACATCGCCCGCAATACGTCAAGCGGGCTGAAACGGTGGCGCGCTATTCCGGTTCGCCGCTTGCCTATAGTTTTTCCGAAGCGGGGTATGCCAAATCGGTAACCATTATTGATGTGAAACCGAACGAGCCAGCGTTCGTCTCAGAAATTCCGCTATCAAGCGGGAGACCGCTGGTGAGATGGAAAGCGACAGAGGGACTTGCCCAAGTGTATCAATGGATTGAGGAAGGAAGGGACAAAACAGCTTGGATTGACCTTGAAATTCATCTTCAGCAATCGTTATCGATGGAAGAGATTCATCATTTGCGTAAACTTCATTCCGGCCTTATCCATATTCGTCCGGTGTTTCTGCAACAAGAGAATGATATAGAACAAGCAACACAAGAACATGTGTCGCTTGAAGATATGTTTCGTCGCTTTTACGAGCGGCAAACAGGTGGAGCAAAAGCGGACGACGAGCTGGTCAAGCTATTTTTGGAATTAGTTGCCGAAGACGATGATGGGGAGATGGAGTGATGAAACCAATTTCTTTAGCCATTGCTGGATTACATAGCTTTCGTGAAAAACAAATCATTGATTTTCAAGCGCTATGCGAAGGTGGTGTGTTTGGGATTTTCGGTCCGACGGGAAGCGGGAAGTCGACGATTTTAGACGCGATGACGCTGGCGCTGTTTGGCAGTGTTGAACGAGCGACGAACCATACACACGGCATTATGAACCATGCTGAGAACGAATTGTTTGTTTCATTTACTTTTGAATTGGAAAACGCTGCTGGTACGAAGCGTTATACCGTTGAACGAAGTTTTAAGCGCGGAGATGAGTGGCGGCTGAAAAGCGGAACAAGCCGTTTGATGGAGATCGGAGAAGAAAAAATTGTTCTAGCCGATAAATTGACGGATGTCAATAAAAAAATTGAGCAGCTGCTCGGGCTTGAGATGAAAGATTTTACGCGCGCCGTCGTTTTACCACAGGGAAAGTTTGCTGAATTTTTATCGTTAAAAGGGGCCGAGCGTCGTCAAATGCTACAGCGACTGTTTCATCTCGAGCCGTATGGTGATCGCCTTAATAAAAAATTAAAAGAAAAACTCGCTCTCGTTTCCAATGAATTAAACGAAGTGATAGCAGAACAAACAGGGCTAGGAGATGCTTCAAAAGAGGCGCTTGAACAGGCGGAGCAAGACTTCCATGCATGCCGGCAGCTACTGGAAAAACGAAAGATTGAGCTGCAGGAAATGGAAGCGGAACTAGAAAAGCAAAAACAGTTATGGGCTTGGCAAAATGAAAAGGAAGCATTAGAGGCTGAACTGGCTAAACTTGCCGATGAAGAAGAACAAATTCGCGCTCTAGAAAGGAAAAAAGAAAAAGCAGAACAAGCCGAACGCCTTCGTCCGTATCTTGAACAGTATGAAACTTCCATTCATTTGTTGACTGCTGCACAAGAAAAACTAACTGAGCTAGAACAAAAACGAATGGAAGCGGAAAAACGGTATAAAGAGGCGCTGAACCATTACGAGCGAGCACGTCAAGAAAAAGCGACGAATGAACCTCAATTGTTGTCAAAAAAGGAACAGCTTGGGCAAGCAAAGCGCCTTATTGTGGAAATGAAAGGATTTGAAGCGGAACTGCACCGCATTATTCAACAGCTGAAAATGATCGAAGAAGAGGAACAAAACAATGACAAACAGTTGCATGCCGTTGAGCAACTGTACGCCCGCGGACTTGAAAAGCAACAAATGCTCAAACATGAGCTGCAAAAACAGATCATTCCGATGGAAGAAAGAGAACGGCTAGACCGAGCCTATGAAGAAGCACAACAGATAAAAAGAATCGAGGAATCCATTCGAGAAATAAAGGAACGGCTTGTGAAAAAAGAGCAAGCATGGGGAACAAAACAGACAGAAAAGGAAAAGAAACAACAACAAGCCGAGATCATTCAAGAAAAACTCCATCGTCTTTTTGCACAAATCGAAAAAACATATCATTACGTATGTGAGCGAGAGTGGCAGCTGATCAAAAACATGGAAAAGCACGAACGGCAGCTACAAGCGGTGCAAGAGAAGCTGGAAAAAGCAAAGACCGAGAGACTTGCCGCGTTGCTCGCTGAACAATTACGTCAAGGAGAGCCATGCCCGGTTTGCGGGTCGTTAGAGCATCCAAATCCACGCCAGCATGTCGAAGGTGACCAAGATGACCATGAAGCGGTTCGCGTCATAGAACAGCGCTTAAAACAAGAACAATCACAAATGCCATTAATACATACATTAAAAGCCCAATTGGAGCACCTCGCCCATTCTATCATTGATGAGACAGGAAATGAGTGGGTGTTCCAACCATTGGATGTAAGTCAGCTTGTCGTAGAAGAAACAAATATCATTGTGGAAACGAAAGCGCTCCAACAGGACTATTTAGCGCTCAAAGAGGCGATACAAAACACGATCCAACAGTTTCGCCTTGTTGAAAAAGCAAAGCAACAATTAGAACATGAAATGAGATTGCTAGAAGCTGATGTCAAAGAATTGCAGCAACAGGAAAAAGAGAGAACTGAGGAATATGTCGAGGCTAAAAATAAATGGCGTAAAACGTACAACGACCTTGATTTTATGAAGGTAGATCAACTTCGTGAACAAATTCGGCAGCGAGAAAAAATTGTTCAACAACTGCAAAAACGAATCGATGACAGCATTCCGTTTTTAGAAAATAAATTACAAGAAAAAGAACAGTTGCAGCAGCAACAGCGGGAATTAGAAAAAGAAAAAATTCGTCTCATTTCTTTACAGCAAGCCAAACAAGAGCTAATCAATGAATATAAAGCAAAATTATCGGAACAAGTCGGCATTGAACATATTGAACAGCAGCTTGCCTATACCGAACAACAACTTGTCCGCTTGAAAAAACAGGAAGAATCCGCCTATGAACAATGGCAACAAGCGCAAAAACACTATCAGATGCTAGACAGTGAAGCGAAAGCAGCACGGCAATCAGCAGAAGACGGAAAAAAACGATATGAGGCAGCAAAGGAACAATGGTTTAGAGAGCTGAGGAAAACACCGTTTCAGCATGAGCAAGAAGTCAAAGCAGCATTTACCGTACAAGAAGTACGTGCAGCGTGGGAGGAGCACCTTTCCGGTTACTGGCAACAAGTGCAACACGTGCAAGCCCAGCTGAAAAAAGTAACAGAGGCTATGAACGGACAAACGATTGAGAAACACAAATGGGAAGAAGCGCAATCCCTTTATCGTGAAATGAAACAAGGGGTAGATGAGATGATTCAACAGCTTGGAGCTGCCCAAAGCAAACTAGAAGAGCTCATGAAAAAGCATAAACGTTTTGTCGAATTAGAAGAAAAGCGAAAAACATTAGCGCTTCTTGTTGAACGTTATAAGCATTTACAATCTATTTTAAAAGGAAATAGTTTCGTTGAATTTATGGCAGAGGAGCAGCTCATCCAAGTGACGCGCATGGCTTCCGAGCGGCTTGGATCCTTGACCCGCCAGCGTTATGCTATCGAAGTGGATTCACAAGGAGGATTTGTCATTCGTGATGATGCCAATGGAGGTATCAGAAGGCCTGTCACAACGTTATCAGGAGGAGAGACCTTTTTAACATCATTGTCGCTTGCCTTGGCACTATCTGCACAAATTCAACTGCGCGGCGAATATCCATTGCAGTTTTTCTTCCTCGATGAAGGATTCGGAACGCTTGATTCCGAATTGTTGGATACGGTCATTTCTGCCTTGGAAAAGCTTCATTCAAAACGTCTCTCCATCGGTGTCATTAGTCATGTTCAAGAAATTCGTGAACGCTTACCGAAGCGTCTTATTGTGGAACCGGCTGAACCTTCTGGGCGAGGCACTCGCGTGAAATTAGAAATCATGTAACAGCAAAAGGTTGAGAGATAGTGATTTCTCTCAACCTTTTTCACTAGCCGTTAGTTATTGGCCGCTACATTACTGTCAAACACATCCGGATCAAAAGTGTTTGTAAAGCTGATCCCGTTATTCGTCATAATAAAATCTCCCGTATTAAAACCACCTGAACCCATCTGTGTTTTTGTCGCTACTTTAGGAGAGATGTATAGAGAATCGCCCACTTGAACCACTGCACCACTACTAACATTAGTAATTTTAATCGGACCTACAACGGCAGGCATACTTACTCATCCTTTGTGATACGAATAGTGGGTTGTGGAGCGGAAAGTGCTGGAGAAGGGGGCGAATAGTTTTCCGCTAATTGGCGAATATGCTTAATTCTCGTTTCGCCGTTAATGGTTGATGTCGAGCCAATATGAATAACAGCTGAAGTAGAGGCAGCTATCACATAAATGGATCGAACGGAAATAATTGGTGATTCATTAAGTCTATTAATTCGTATAGCTTCTGCATTGATATCTAACTTTTGAATAGGTTTAGTGAATATGGGGAATGTCCCTTCTCCTTCGCTTCCTAAAAAAAGTTCATATTGTCGTTGTACAGCTAAAACCTTAGAGCGGGAAATGATTTCGCGAGAGTCACCGATTTGAAGAACAGAACTGATAATCACCGTTTTGCTATTCAATTGTTGCACAATGGATAATCGTTTCATAAATAAGAACAACCTTTCATACGTTTATGATGATTATTCATGCTATTGGTCATTTTGGAGTGAGTGGAACAAATGGGCCAACGAATAATGATTCAGGCGGAGTATCGAAGGCTGAGGCGAGATTAATAATGTCAGCATCACCAATTAAAAGAATGGAAGAACTCGTTACAGCGGTGAGATAAATGTCTCCGACTTGAACATCGCGGTTAATGACGGTATAATTCATTTTTCTCCTCCTTGTTTCGGTAAATGTTTGATAAAGCTTTCAAGGGATTGCTCAATGTCTTCTCTTACTTTTTCAAAAATTTCTTTTTCGACCGCTTCTGAAGAGTTCGCTTCTGGGATATACCCATTATTCATCTTTTGCTGTAAGTAAAAGCGAATTCGTTCATCGACTTGGCGGCTAATGTCTTGAAGAATAAACTGGCGATATGTTTCATCAAGCTGATATGCATACTTTTCTTCCAATTGCTCTAGTGTTTTTTGACATTCATTCGTTAAATAGTTATTCACTTTTGTTTGAATGTTGCGGAATAAGATAGGTTCTGGCTGGGGAACAATCATTTTTTCTGGACTGACGGCAAAGTCTTCGATCGCGCCTGTGCCGTTTGGAGTCAGACCGATATTTAATGTTCCTTCAAGCGTTTCGACTTTTAATTGGTCAAATTTATATTCAATTCTTTCAATCGTCGTTTGTGGACGCTGTTTTATTTCTTTTAGCTCCTTTTCAAGAAGCGTCAGTTGTTGCTCAAGCTTTTTGATTTTGTTTGTCTGCCATAATAAATACTGCTGTAACTTGATGAAATAGTCGTGTGGAAACGAAGTGCTCATATGATCGATCATCCTCTCAAAGGTCCCTTCTCTTTCAAATATATTGGCTGCGAATAGTTGTCATCACTTTTTTTGAGGATTTTTTAGCGAGTCGGACCGTGAAGGGGCACCAATGGAGTGATGGGAGGTGCAGTGACTTTTGCTTCAGGGGCAGGTTGGGCAAAGCCCCCCGTATTACTTAAAGTTGAAAGGGCTTGAATACTACCAGCGCTACCGATTTGTAAAACAGATGAATTTGTGACAGAGCCAATTTTGAACTGATAAATCCATATGCTTTGGTTAATATAAAAATTCATTTTTCCACTCCTTTATGCATTGCCCACGATATTTTCATCCACTACGTCTGCGTCATTTGTATTTGTGTTGCTGTAATAGTTATAAATGTGTAAACCGTCACCTGTATTAAAAGAGCCAGCACCGGCAAACGTTTTTGCGACACTGTATGGCGAGATCGCGAAAACATCCCCGATATGAAACACTCCACTGCTTGAGATGCTGTTAAGCTTTACTACTCCAACGAATGCTGGCATGTTCATACACCTTTCCTTCATTCTTACTTTTTATCTTATGGGCATATGCAGGAAAGTGTGATTGTTTTAGTTGTTCGCTGCAGTGTTTGAATCCACTGCATCCGGATCGGACGTATTCGTGAAACTAACAAATGTATTCGTTTGCATAAAGTCGCCATTATTTGTTCCGCCCGAACCTGAGTGTGATTTCGTTGTACTTTTTGGCGCAATTTGCAGCACGTCTCCAAAGTTCACCGTTCCATCGCCACTGACATGTGTAATTTTTACTGGACCGCCAATAAATGATGGCATATGCTCCACATCCTTTCTGAATAGGTTAAATGATGAAGGGAATGTTTAATTTAGTGTATGTAAGGGTGAAGAAAGTGTTGAACGGGGGGTGTGCGTCTATACGGTTCTTTTTTCATTTCATACAATAAGTTAATAAAAGGTTAAAAGGATGATGCGCATGCCGGCAGTGATTGTTGGAGGAGTAAAAGTGACAAGCGTAGCGGGAAATGGTACGGTCAATATGGGAGATGTTTTACAAATTGCTCCTAAAAGTACGACTAAAGCATATTCTGGGGCAGGCGGCGGAAACACGGGAGATTTTTTGCTAACGAACACATTCTGCAGTGTAACAAATACCCTTGACTCTGATTTGAAAGATTCTAGCAATGTCGCTAATAGGTAAGCGTTACAGTTTTGTAGCGCTTTTTTTATAAATAATATGATATAATTTTATTAATGAAAGAATTTTCTGAATTATAAACAAAGGGGATGGAGGCATGAATGTACCATTAGTGGTGACGCATTTTTTAGATCGAGCGGTGTCGTTATACGGAGACAAAACGGGTGTCATTTGTGACGGCAAGGAAATTACATATAAGCAGCTCTATGAACGAGCCAATCAACTTTCGCACGGTTTGAAAGACTTGGGGGTAACAAAAGGAGATCGCGTCGCTTATTTAGCGCCGAATACGCTCGAAATGTTAGAGGGATTTTACGGTATATTTCAACTTGGAGCTGTCATGGTACCGCTCAATATCCGCCTAAAACCGGATGATTACTTGTTTATTTTAAATCATAGTGAAAGCAAAGTGCTGTTTGTCGATCAGGAATTGTATCATCTCATTGTCCCTATTAAAAATCAGCTGCAAACGGTGGAAACCATTATCGTTCATTATAAAGATGAAGATACAAATGAAATCGCTTACGATGAGTGGTTGGCTCAGTATCCGACGACAGCATTTGAACGGCCGGACATTGACGAAAACGATATATGCAGTCTTCTTTATACAAGCGGAACAACGGGAAAACCAAAAGGGGTGATGTTAACACATCGAAATAACTACTTGCATGCGTTAGTGGCGATGCACCATCTTCGCGTTTCGGACCGCGATAACTATTTGCACGTGTTGCCAATGTTTCACGTCAATGGATGGGGGGCACCGTTTTATTACACCGCCAATGGTGCCACACAAATTTGTTTGCGAAAAGCGGTTCCTGAATGGATTTTTAACTGTATTGAAAAGTATAAAGTAAGTGTCATGCATATGGCTCCGACCGTGCTTAACTTGCTTTTGCAGTATTATGAGCAATATAAACCGTCGATTAGTCATCCAGTTCGTGTGGTCATTGCTGGATCTGCACCACCGCCGGCATTTGTGACGCGCGTAGAAAAAGAGCTTGGGTGGGAGTTCATTCAAGTGTATGGAATGACAGAATCTTCTCCGCTTAGCACTGTTTCCACGATTCGCTCTCATTTAGGTGATTTGCCGTTACATGAACAATACCGCATGAAAGCCAAAGCAGGACATGCGATGATCGGCTGTGAAGTAAAAGTTGTCAATGAACAGGGAGAGGAAGTGCCGCATGACGGAAAAACGATTGGCGAACTCATTGTTAGAAGCAACGGCGTCATGAAAGGATATTGGAAAAATCCAGAGGCAACAATGGAAACGATTCGGAACGGTTGGTTGTATACAGGGGACATGGCAACGGTCGATCAGTATGGAAACATTGACATCGTTGATCGGAAAAAAGATATTATTATTAGCGGCGGAGAAAACATTTCTTCGATTGAAGTGGAAGGAGTTCTTTACGATCATCCAGCGGTATTAGAAGCCGCTGTGATTGCTGTGCCGCACAAGAAGTGGGGAGAAACGCCTCATGCCTTTGTCGTGACACGACCGGGACACCATGTCACCGAGCAAGAGTTAATTGCGTTTTCTAGGGAGAAATTAGCGCATTTTAAAGCGATTACCGGGGTAACGTTTGTTGATGAATTGCCAAAAACCGCTTCAGGTAAAATTCAAAAAGTTCATTTGCGCAAAGAATATTGGAATACTCTCGGAAAAGCCGGACGCTATGTGAACTAAGGCAAAGAGCACAGACGATTTCGATATAAGCATAGGTCTCCGCAAGCAAGCGGAGCCTTTTTCCTTAATAGGAGGATGCACAATATGAATGGAGGGAAGCAGATGAATGAACGAACAACATCGAATAGCCGCTTGACCGTGATCGATGTGATGCGAGGTTTTGCGATATTTGGGATTTTGGTGGTGAATATGCCCAATTTTCATTCACCGGCGATGTACATAGAGACGGAACAGTGGTGGCCCCATGCGATAGACCGTTGGACAGAAACTGTTGTTGACCTCATCGCCCAAGCAAGTTTTTATCCACTATTTGCTTTTCTATTTGGTTTCAGCATGATTCTATTTCGCGAGCGAATGAGTGAAAAAGGGGTCTCATTTCCACGCATTTTTTCCCGCCGTTTGCTTGCTTTATTCATGATTGGCGCCTTTCACGCTTTTTTCATTTGGTATGGTGATATTTTAATAGCGTATGCGTTGACAGGATGTTTGTTGCTCCTTTTTTACCGGGTGCACACACGTGTATGGTTTATCGGGGCTATCCTTTGTTTCTTTGTTCCCCATCTTATTGTTAGCCTCTTTTTAGGGCTTGCTCTACTTTCAGGAGAAAATGGGGAGCTCTCTAGCAATCATGCAAGATTAGCCGATGAAGCGATCCAACACTATCGCGACGGAACCGTCGTGGAGATTTTTTGGCAGCGTTGGCACGATTGGATGTACATTAACGGAGCAGGGGGATTATTGTTTACAATTCTTACTCTTTTAGGAATTGGTTTATTTGGAGGATACGTTGCGCAAAAGCAATGGTTTACTTGCATCGAACAGCATGTTGGCACGATTCGGCGGCTCTGTTTAATAGCTTTTATTACGGGAATATTACTGAAACTGTTGCCGTATTTCACAGAAAAAAATCTATTGACTGAGTATGTACAAGATATATTTGGCGGGACAGCCCTTGCTTTATTTTATGCTGCAGCAATTGTTCTTCTTTTTCAACGTGAACGATGGCGTAAGGTGTTATTGCCATTTGCTGCAGTCGGCCGCATGTCCTTAACCAACTATTTGTTTCAGTCCGTAGTTTGTACAATGTTGTTTTATCACTATGGGTTCGCACTATATGGAAGTGTTCGCCCGTTTTACGGAGAACTAATAGCGATCGTTATCTATGTTGTTCAAGTGATCGCAAGCCAACGATGGTTACAGTCGTTCCGAATGGGGCCGTTTGAATGGGTGTGGAGAACGATAACGTACGGAAAGAAGCAGCCGCTAAAGCATCGTGTTTCAAAACAAAAAAGCCACTCTTAACGCCATATCAAGGGACAAGTGACGGGGTTCTCTCGTGATTTTTAGACATGGGAAGAGTTTCTTGAAAATAGAGGTTGATGAGTTCATCTAACTCCTGGCTACATTGGATCGTTTCTTTGGCGGTAAATCCATATGTTAACGCTAACTCAATCATCTGTTGTCGTTTTTCTTCAATTAAAATCATCATAGCGTTCACCAACATTTTTTTATTAACAATACTTTGTCGTTTAAAAACGAGGAGAAGCTAAAAACTATTATACATGGAACGACGAAAAAAGAAAGGTGTTCGCTAAAATAAGTTATAACTCTACATATTTAAACAAAATTCTACAATGAGTAGGGTTTTTTGAAAAAAAGAAAGAATATACAACCTTGAGACGAGATAAGAAAGGAAGGGAAAATCAGATGAAGTTTGTCACAGCGGAGCGAAACGGCGAAATATTCGTTGGCGTTATTCATCAAGAGAGGGAAGTCATAGATGTACGGTTAGCCGAACAAGTGATGTATGGTGATATCACGCTTCCTTCCTCTTTATTAGAGTGTATTGCATTAGGAGAAGCATTCACAGACAAAGTGAGGGATATCGTGAAGTGGATTGAACAAAATCCATCTGAACCATACGTGTATCCGCTTCAGGATGTGCGCCTGTTAGCACCGATTCCGCGTCCGGTGAAAAATATTTTTTGTGTCGGGAAAAACTATGTCGATCATGCGATTGAACTAGGAAGTGCCGATGATATTCCTAAGCATCTTATCCTATTTTCAAAAGTACCGACGACTGTGATTGGACATGAAGCGACAATTTTGCGTCATGAGCAAGTGACGAACGAACTCGATTATGAAGGAGAATTAGCGGTTGTTATCGGTAAAAGGGGAAAAGCAATTAAAAAGGATGAAGCGCTTGATTATGTGTTCGGATATACGATTATTAACGATGTGACAGCGCGCGATTTACAGGAGCGCCATCAGCAATATTTACTTGGAAAAAGTCTAGATACGTTCTGTCCGATGGGACCGTGGATTGTTCATCGCTCGTTCATTCCAAATTCAAACCGCTTACAAATTGAGACAAAAGTAAATGGAGAAACGCGTCAAAAAGCGAGCACAGAGCAATTTATTTTTAATGTCGAAACCATCATTGCAACGATTTCTCAAGGAATGACATTAGAGCCGGGCGATATCATTGCAACTGGAACGCCAGCAGGAGTTGGAAAAGGCATGAAACCACCTCGCTTTTTGCAAGCGGGCGATGTTGTCGAAGTGACAATTGAAAGGATCGGAACGCTGCGGAACTATATTGGAGAATAAAAAGGAGGGCTGTCTTTTTATGGAGACAGCCCCATCCCTTTTATTGGATAAGAAAGTATAAAATTTGAATCTCTGTCTAGCTCAGCGGTTAGCTCTCTTGTGCCAAATAATCTTTTCTCTCGAATTACAAGTACTTTTGTGGGCGAAGAACGATTGGATTTGAGATCTGATCGAGCCGCCTCCGTTTTTTCCTTTTGTCTAGCTCGGCGACCAGTCCTGAATGGGCATCTATGCAAAACCTGCTTAAAACATGACTTAAAAAAGGATATTTTAAGCAGCTCCGGAGTCAAATAATCTTTTTTTCCGGGAAGGGGGACAAGCCGTCTAGTGAGCGAAGAACATTCTCCCATCACGGGATCCGGAATAGAGAAATTGAGCCGCTTGTGCTTTTCTCATTGTTCGTTAAACACTTTTTTCACTTTTTCAATCGCCCAGTCAAGCTGTTCTTTCGTAATGATGAGCGGCGGCGCAAAACGAATGACTGTATCGTGTGTCTCTTTACATAACAGCCCTTCTTGTTGTAGTTTTTCACAATATGGACGGGCTGGACCGTGTAATTCAACACCGATGAACAGTCCTCTTCCGCGAACTTCTTTAATATCAGGATGTTGAATTTCACGCAATTTTTCTTGGAAGTAGTTACCTAGTTCTAAGGAACGTTCTGCTAGTTTTTCTTCCACAAGCACGTCAATTGCAGCGATGGAAACGGCGCAAGCAAGCGGATTTCCACCAAATGTGGAGCCGTGTGAACCCGGATTAAATACGCCAAGAATGTCGCGATTGGCTGCCACACAAGAAATAGGAAATACTCCGCCGCCTAATGCTTTACCAAGAATGTACATATCCGGAACAACGTCTTCCCAATCACAAGCAAACATTTTACCGGAACGACCTAAGCCGGCTTGAATTTCATCAGCAATGTATAGAACGTTGTTTTCTTTACATACGTCGTACGCTTCTTTTAAGAAGCCTTCAGGAGGAATGTTGATACCTGCTTCGCCTTGAATCGGTTCAAAAATAAACGCCGCTGTATTTTTTGTAATCGCTTTCTTTAATGCTTCGACATCACCAAATGGAATGACTTTAATCCCTGGAAGCATCGGACCAAAACCGCGTTTATATTCATCGTTAGAGGACATCGATACTGCTGTCATTGTTCGACCGTGGAAGTTATCTTCGCAAACAATGATTTCTGCTTTGTCTTTTTCGACCCCTTTGACGTCATATGCCCAGCGTCGAGCAGCTTTGACGGCTGTTTCTACCGCCTCAGCTCCTGTATTCATCGGTAAAATCATGTCTTTTCCAGTTAATTTCGCTACTTTTTCATACCACGCACCTAATTGATCATTGTGGAATGCTCTTGATGTTAACGTAATCCGGTCGGCTTGTTCTTTCAGTGCCTGAATAATTTTTGGATGGCGGTGACCTTGGTTAACGGCGGAGTAAGCGCTTAACATGTCCATGTAACGATTACCTTCCGGATCTTCTACCCATACTCCTTCCCCTTTAGAAAGAACAACTGGAAGCGGGTGATAGTTATTTGCCCCGTATTGTTCGGTTAAATCGATAATTTCCGTTGTTTTGTTCATGCCAGTTCCTCCTAATATTTGTATTCTCGCCCTAATTTACATTATAACAAAAAGAGAATGGGCTTGTTAGAATGTTTGTCTTTTTGTAAACGAACATGCTATGATGGGAATGAAGTGTAGTTGAGAGGAGGTGCAATTCCTGGTTACGAGAAAGATTCGCCCAAACGTCATATAAGAGAATAACGTTTTCAAAGGCAGGTTGGCGTAATCAGGAAATATCATGACACATGCACATATTACTACGTGGGTAATCGCGCTCATTTTGTTTTTTGTCACTCTTTCGTTACAAAAGACAAATTCCCCAAAGGCCAAAATGATGCATATGGTGTTACGTCTGTTTTATGTTCTAATCATTATCACGGGCGCAATTTTACTATATATGCTTGCGTCAATTCCGCCATTGTATATCGTAAAAGTACTTGTTGGCTTGTGGGTCATCGGAGCGATGGAGATGGTCGTGGTTCGTACGCGAAAAGGAACACGTACACAGCCTGCTTGGATTCAGCTTGTCATTGCATTTATTCTAGTTCTTTACTTAGGGTTAAAGCTCCCTTTAGGTTTTCATTTGTTTTAATAGAAGTGGCAGTCCTATTATTACTATGGGATTGCCACTTTTTCTATGATTTTCCTACTTTTCTTAGCGGGAAAAAGTATGATATGTTAATAGTAGGATATTTCTTAATTTTTAAAAGGTTTTGTAGAGCGTGGTGAAACTAATGAAGGCATATCGTCTTGTATGCAATGATGCACACGAACTTACCCATTTTATAGAGCATCACTATCTTTCACAATACGACCATATTTTTGTCCAACTGTCAATCAGCATGGCACCTCCATTTTATATACATGACGTGCTCCAGCAGCTTCACAAAAAGCTGCCACAAGCAACGATAATCGGACTGGCAACGGACGAACGGGCGGATTCGCATAGAGAGTGGATGATTTCGTTTACTGTTTTTGAAAGAACAACATGCCAATCTCTAGTATTAAATGAAGAGGAATTTGATAATGGGTATGAGCTTGGAAAATACATTGCTGAAACGCTTGTGACGGAAGAAACGAAACTTCTTCTTCTTTTTGCCCAGCATTTGCACGATCTTCCTAGCGTGATGAGCGGGGTACAATCCGTTAGTGAAAAAACGGTAATAATTGGTGGGGGGATACACGAAGGAGAAACGTTATTTTCCGAACAAGGTATTGTTACACGTGGAGTCATCGCGGTCGGTTTCAATAGCTCTTATTTGCGTGTCCATACATATAGCTCTTTTCCTTGGAAAGAAGTTGGGATTTCGTTTTCAGTAACGAAGTGCAATGGTGACCGGCTATACGAATTGAATGGAAAAAGAGCGCTCACAGTGCTTGAACGATATTTGGGAAAAGAATTTATGGAGAGGATACCTCATTCCGCTATGGAATTTCCATTTATTATAAAGCGCCATGGCTATAAAGAATGTTTACAAGTCATCAATGTGTATGAAGATGGGTCAATTCAAGTGAATCGTCATCTTCATGGGGGAGAACATATCCAGTTTAGCTATGTTCATATAAAAGAAGTGTTAGAAAGAATAACGCATGATTTACGAAAGATCTCCAAGCAGCCAACAGAATCCATTTTTTTATATAGCGGTACGGTTGCAGAAGGGTATTTATCACCGCTAATGAAACAAGCCGTTCAAGCAATGGAACAAATAGCCCCTACTTTCACTTTGTTTCCATTTCAAGAGATCGCTGTGAAATATGGACGAGCCAATACGAGTTCGACCGCTTTTGCCTTATTTACGTTATCTGAAGGAAAACGAACGGAGAAGAACCCCATCGTTCCAATTCATTTTCATATTCCAACTGTATTTCAAGGTCTCATCACATTAGCGGATTTAATGGATTCTTCATCTCGTGATGTCGAACGTCTTCACTTGAGTGTCGAAATGGCAAAACAACGCTATCAATCACTTTTTGAACATAATACAGATATTGTGTATTCGACAGACTTACATGGGAATTTTACAAGCGTGAATCCAGCGTTTGAAACCATTCTCGGCTATACAAAAGATGAGATTTTATATACAAATTTGTTAAAGTATATTCACCCTAAAGATGTCCGTCGCGTGAGCATGCACTTTTATCGAGCGCTTCGCGGCAAAGTACAATACTATAATTTAGAGATTCCTACGAAATCAGGAGAAACGTTATTGTTTCAAATTAAAAATGTCCCGATTATTGTGAACGGCGAAAAAATCGGTGTTTACAGCATTGGCCGGGATATTACCGAACAAAAAAGGGCTGAAGAAAAAATCGCATATTTAGCTTACTATGACATAGATACGAATTTGCCGAACCGCGTTAAGTTTATGGAATTCATCGATGAGCACATCGAGCGGGCAAAGCGGAAGAAACAACCGATTGCTGTCCTGTTTATTGATATGGACCGATTTAAAATGATTAATGACAGCATCGGACATTATGCGGGAGATGAAATTTTAAAACAGCTAGCGCAGCGAATCCAAACTGTCTTGCCGACAGGTGCTTATTTAGGAAGGTTTCACGGCGATAAGTTCAGCATGTTGCTCACCAAACAAGCCGAACCGGAGAAAGTGGTGGAAACAGCACGGAGAATTTTGCAAGCCATTGCCAAGCCAATTGTATATGAAAACAAAGAATTGTTTATCACAGCAAGCATCGGCATTAGTCTGTATCCTACTAATGGCGTCGATAAACATTCATTATTAAAAAATGCTGATGCCGCTGTGAATCGTGCAAAACAAGGAGGAGGAAACCGGATTGAATTTTATTCCACAGAAATGAATGAGCAGACGCTCTATCGCTTAGAGCTTGAAGGCTATTTGCGAAAAGCGTTGGAGAAAAGAGAATTTTTCTTATGTTATCAGCCGCTTGTTGATGTCCAAACGGGAACCATCATTGGCAATGAAGCACTTCTTCGTTGGCGCCATCCGAAACTCGGGCTTGTAAAACCAGATGAATTTATTCCTCTTGCCGAAGAAACAGGAATTATCCATGAAGTAGGGCGTTGGGTGTTAGTTACCGCATGCAAGCAGACGAAACAATGGCAACAATTCGGTTTGCATCCGCTCACCATTTCTGTGAATGTGTCCGCTAGTCAATTTCAACAGCCCGACTTTGTTGACGATGTGAAGCGAGCGTTATCTCAATCAGGGCTAGAACCACACTATTTGAATTTAGAATTAACGGAAAGTTCCATGTTGCGAAACGTTCACTATAGTACGCAAGTGATGAAAGAGCTACAACAACTCGGGGTCGGTATTTCGATTGACGATTTTGGAACAGGGTATTCGTCGTTTAGTTATTTAAAGAATTTACCGATTAATGTGCTCAAAATTGACCGTTCTTTTATTGAACAATTGCATAAAAACGCTTCTGATATCGCCATTGTCAAGGCCATTGTCACAATGGGATATGGATTAGGAATCAAAATTGTCGCTGAAGGAGTGGAAACAGAGGAACAAGTTGAATTATTGAAAGCGCTTCGTTGCCATTATGCACAAGGGTATGTATTTTATCAACCAGTAACTGCTGAAGAGTTCACTAAATATATTGCTGTTAGTCATTAATCAAATGGGCAGAAGGAGAGCAACCGGGCTCTTTCCTTCCACCCTTTGTTAGCCAATTTGTGCACAGACAAATCGTTTTCCGGTATGAAACGTCATTTCAAAGCGATCTTTGCATAGAGAGCCGCGCTCATAATAATGCTGAACGTTACTAATCATTTCCGTATTGTCATAAATGATAAAATTCACGCCCGTATGTTTTTCGAATAAAAGTCCGTTATAACAATAAAGACAATCGTATAAAGAAAAGTCAAGGTCATTCAACCATTCAACAAAATGAAAGAATGTTTTATCAGAAAGTGCCTCAAGCCATTGCTGATAGGCGTAAGGAAGCTGTTTCCGGAAGCGAACCATTTCTCCATGTTGTAGCAGAATGGGGTCTCTGCCTACATATACGGTTCCATTTTCTTGGAACTGTCCACGAATCCATTGATCAAAGCGGAAAATTTCGATCACATCTTCTGTCATCTCCTCAATTGGTATTGCTTCTTCATCTTCCTTGTCAAAAAATACCCATTCATTATTGACATGTTCCACCATTCCATGTATATAGGAACGTTTTTGTTCATTGATATAGGTGAGTCGCTGTTCGAGATTCAATCCATTTCCTCCTTTCTCTGTTTTCTTTTTTGCCAAATTGTTGCTGATTTATTCTCTCGTTTCTTGCCATTGGACAATTCATCGAAATCATCACCGCTGCATAAAATGGAAGCATGCCAAAAAGAAAAGCGAAAGCGGCACGAATCGCTCTCGAAGTCAAATGTTCTTTGCTTGCAGAAGTGTTTGATACCTTAAGAGATCGGTACAGGAGAGTTAGCTACTGAAGCTAGACAAAAAGAAAAGCAGAGGCGAACGTATAACATCGGACAACGGGATAAAATTTTATCCCTGATAATAAAGAAAGGATTGATTCATATGTGTGGCATCACCGGTTGGGTTGATTTTCGACGGAATGTACAAATAGACAAAGATATCATCGACAAAATGACTGAAACATTGGCGAAACGAGGTCCTGACGATACGAATCACTGGTTTAGTGAACATGTTGCGTTCGGGCATAAGCGCCTTGTTGTTGTTGACCCAGCGGGAGGGGTTCAGCCAATGACAAGAGAGAAACACGGATATCCGTACACGATTTGTTATAACGGAGAGTTATATAATACAGAGGATATTCGCAAAGAGCTGCTGAGACGAGGATACACGTTTCAAGGTCATTCGGATACGGAAGTGTTGTTAACAGCGTATATCGAATGGCAGGAGCAATGTGTCGACTACTTAAATGGGATTTTTGCGTTTGCGATTTGGGATGAAAGGCGTCAGCAGCTGTTTTTAGCGCGCGACCGTTTAGGGGTAAAGCCGCTATTTTATCGTCATGTTAGCGGAAGTTTTCTATTCGGCTCGGAAATTAAAGCGATTTTAGCCCATCCGGAAGTAAGGGCAGAAGTCGACCGTGAAGGGTTAGCAGAAATTTTCGGATTAGGCCCATCACGCACTCCCGGACACGGGGTGTTTTCAAGCATTTGCGAATTGCGCCCGGCCCATGCCTTAACGTATTCGCGTGAACGGCTTAAAATATGGCGTTATTGGAATGTGGAAAGCGATATTCACCGTGATTCGTTGGAAGAAACGGCTGAAAAATTACGGTTTCTTCTTATCGACGCTGTCACGCGTCAACTCGTTTCTGATGTGCCGATTTGCACGTTTTTATCCGGTGGTGTTGATTCAAGTGCAATTACAGCGATCGCCGCAGCAGCGTTTGAAAAAGAAGGAAAGGCCCCGCTTCATACGTATTCCATTGATTATGAGGAGAATGAGAAATATTTTACAGCGAATGATTTTCAACCGAACGCAGATGGCCCATGGATTCAAAAAATGTCGAAAACGTTTGGCACAGTCCATCATCGATGTGTCATTACCCAGCAAGATTTGGCAGACTACTTAACAGAAGCGGTAATTGTTCGCGATCTTCCGGGAATGGCTGATGTTGATTCTTCACTGCTTTGGTTTTGTCAGCAAATTAAAAAAGACTTCGTTGTCAGTTTATCCGGGGAATGTGCGGATGAAATTTTTGGAGGGTATCCATGGTTTCATCGGCCTGATGATTTAGCACGAGACGGATTTCCATGGATGCGTTCAACCGAAGCGCGTATCGGTTTATTGAAAGAACATTGGCGGAACAATCTGCAGTTAGATGAATATGTACAGACACGATTCCGAGAAACGATTTCCGAGGTTCCCAGATTGGAAGGAGAAAGTGCCATAGAAGCAAAACGGCGAGAGCTGTTTTATCTCAATATGATTTGGTTTATGACGACGCTTCTTGACCGAAAAGACCGAATGAGCATGGGAGCGAGTCTTGAGGTGCGCGTGCCGTTTGCTGATCATCGCTTAGTCGAGTATGTATGGAATATTCCGTGGGAGATGAAAATGTATGGCAATCGCGAAAAAGGAATTTTGCGTCGGGCGCTCGAAGGAATTTTGCCAGAGGAAGTGTTGTACCGTAAAAAAAGTCCATACCCGAAAACGCATCACCCTCTTTATACCGAGCTGGTGAAAAAATGGTTAAAAGAAATATTGAGTGACCGCACATCGGTGTTATACGAATTTTTTGATGCGCAAAAGTTAGAAGAAATGGTTGAAACCGGGGGGAAATCATTCCAAGCACCTTGGTTCGGACAGTTAATGACGGGGCCGCAGCTTTTAGCTTATCTCGGGCAAGTTCACGTTTGGTTTAAAAACTATGGGATTCATATAAAAGAATAAGTGAGAGGCTACATTCGTGTAGCCTCTCATTTTTTATTAGCATCAGGCAGTTTCTACACTTTGTTGAACAAATAATTTTTTCTGCCACACTTTTGAGCGCCACCGCCATAACATGAGCAACCTGCGCAGCCATTCATCAGCAATAAAGGAAATCCATACGCCAACGAGCCCAAGATCAGCTTGAAAAATGGTTACTCCTACATTGGTAAAATGTCCAAGTAAACAGGGCATTTGACATCTCTGGCATCTCGGAGTGAGCTGATAATGACGAGATGAAACGATCGTCCCGGTTCTAAGATGATCGTTAACAACAATAATGTTCCGTCAAGTTTAATAATTTGTTCATTTGTTGTAAAAGTTGAAAGAAGCCGTTCTGAGAAAGCAAAACAAATAGAGGCCATTATGATCGAAATAAAAACGATTTGGTTCGCAATACCCACGACGGCGACGGAATCATCGGGATATTAGCTTAACATGAGCGTATCGGCATTGCCCATAAGCATATACCAGTAGCGTTTCAATAAAGAGTGATCATGTCAGCGCGAATAAAAAAGTGTTCGTTCCTTTTTCATCAAGACTCCCCCTTTAAACATTCCGACTTAAAAGCTATATTCAGTTGATCGATTTCATTTCATAATAAAAAGGGAGGAACACGATTCAATTTGTATATTTCCGACATAAAGACGAATTTTTATATGAGAACATTCCGTTTTACTTGCCGCCGTTCCCGACACTTATTAAGGGGGGAGAAGCGGTATTCGTCAAGGGAAAACAGTATTTTAAGAGAATATTTTCCGTTTTTGATTTGGTGTATGTAAAACGCAGGCGTTTGTACATGACCGAAGAAGAACATACATTTACAATAGGAGACGGTGAATACACCTCACCGTGAACATTAAGGACATCAATCCTGCCCAGAAGATATGCATTTTATATGGTTGTATTTTACGGTGGAAGGAAGCTATGAGATTGTCAAGAAAACGGAACTCAATTGACATGATGTCGTTGAACGAGAAGCGACGTATGTCGAAGCGGCGCAATATCAACTTTAGTTGCCGCAATATGCAAAAGTAAGACAAAGAGAGCGGGTCGAACAACTATTGCAGCAATTAGTAGATGTAAATGAAGGTGGGGCTCCCGATAGCCCGCTGAAACAGCAGATATATTTCACGTAATTTCTCTTGCAGCTGCAAAAACAGGCATTACACATTCCAATTGCTTCGGAAAAGTGTGTGCCGAAGCGATCAAATATATCCACGAACATTATCGCAAGCCACTCGATATGAAACAGCTGGCACGATCATTGCGTTTCCATCCTGATTACATTACGCGTTGTATGCAAAAGACGATGGGAATGAGTTTCGTTCAATATTTGAATCACTATCGTCTATCGAAAGCAAAAAATGGCTGGCCGAAACAAAGGAAACGGTGGAGGCGATTGCCAAACGGATAGGAATTGAAGACGGGGCGTATTTTTCCCGACTGCTTAAAAAGGTAGAAGGGGTGACATCGGCCGAGTATCGCCGTATGGTTCATCGGATGTGAAAAGCGAGGTTATAAGAGCCTCGCTTTATTGCCATTGCTCAACGCGATAAATAAGAAAGCCGTACGGTGGGAGTTTGGCGTTGAGCTCATCGGCTTCGGCGGCAAATTGTTCGTTCGTCCATAAGTTGGTCAACCGTTTTCCTTTGCATGAAAACGGCAATGTAACGTTGATTTCGCGCTCGCTGTTGTTGATGATAAATAAAATAGTTTCATCACCATACGTTTTCGTATAAACGAGATGATTCGTGTCATCATTTGTTTCGATAAATTTTAGCTCACCGTGGCTTCCGAATGATCGATATGTTTTCCGAAGTAAAATGAGTTTTTGTACATGTTCAAATAAGTTTCGGTCTTGTTGTTTTTCGTCCCAAATCATACATTTTCGACAACCGGGATCTTGTCCCCCAGTCATGCCGATTTCATCTCCGTAATAAATGCACGGAGTGCCCGTGAATGAAAGCTGGAACAAAAATAATAGTTTCGCTTTTTGTTTATTTCCCTCGCAAACGGTTAACATTCTTGGTGTATCGTGGCTGCCCAGCAAGTTAAAGGATACTTCGTTCACATTAATCGGGTATGAATGGAGAACATTCGTGATGATGTTAGCGAACTGCGATGCACGTACTTCATTCTTCGCAAAAAAGCGGAGCGCTCCATTGGTGAATGGGTAATTCATCACTGCATCGAATTGGTCACCGCGCAACCATGGCATCGAATCGTGCCAAATTTCACCGAGAATATACACATCCGGTTTAACCGCTTTCACTGCTTGACGGAATTCGCGCCAAAATTGGTGATCGACTTCATTGGCGACATCTAAACGCCAGCCGTCAATATCAAACTCGCGAATCCAATAGGTTGCTACATCTAATAAATATTGTTTCACTTCTGGGTTTTCGGTATTGAGCTTTGGCATCAGTTCAGTAAAAGCAAATGTATCATAGTTTGGACGAGGTTTTGTTCGAATTGGAAACTTTCGAATATGGAACCAATCTTTATATTTAGAGTTCTCGCCATTTTTCAGCACATCTTGAAATGGCGGGAAGTAATAACCGCAGTGATTGAACACCGCATCCAGCATGACGCGGATTCCTTTTTCATGACAAAGATCAACAAGGCGTTTAAACGTTTGTTTGTCCCCAAACTGCGGGTCGATTTCAAAATAGTCAATTGTATCATATTTATGGTTGGATGGAGCTTTAAAAATCGGGGTAAGATAAATTCCATTAATCCCTAGTTCAACGAGATGATCAATATGTTGAATGATCCCTTCAAAATCGCCGCCAAAAAAGCTGATTGGCGTTGGATCTTCGCTTCCCCATGGCAAAGTTCCTTCTGGATTTAAGGATTCATTGCCATTGGCAAACCGTTCCGGAAAGATTTGATACCAAACCGTGTCTTTCACCCATTCCGGTGCTTGAAATACGTCGATTTTATTTAAAAACGGAAAACAAAAATAATAGGCAGTATCATCATCAGGTGCTTCACGATAAAATCCTTTTTCTGTGTAAATGATTCGTTCGTCTCCTGCCGTTAGTTCAAATCCGTAACGAAGGCGGCGATGAGGTGGAACGATGGAGATAAACCAATAATCAAACAGTTCGTCAGACCCGCTTTTTTTCATGGGAGAGCGGTTCATTTGCCATCGTCCGTCTGCCCATTCATAAGGATCACCGTAAATAAGCTGAACGCTTTCCACATCATTTTTTTTCGTACGTAATCGAATATGTAGGGTTTTTTCATCATACGCATAAGCAAAGTTATCTTTCGGACGGTGGTAGATCGCTTCCTTTAACATTTCATTGCTTCACTCCTTTACATAAACGCAATCGTTTGCATGAAGCGTCATACTTATTTAAAGAGTAGGATAAGTTAAGAAAAAAGTCAAACTTTTATGGGAAAAATACTTGTAAAATCAAAAATAGGAGCTATAATGAAAATAAAAGTGCAATCGCTTTCATAGATGAATAAAGATTCTTTTTTTATAGATTTGTGCAAACGATTTCCTATATGAGCGATTGTGCAGAGAGCTAGTTTATACATTAGGAGGGGGATATGATGAAGAAGTTTTTTTCAGTGTTTATGGTGATGATGCTTGTTATTGGTGTGTTAGCTGCTTGCGGACCGAAGCGCGATGCCGAGCAAGTAAAAGAAAAGAACAGCGGCACGGCAACAGAAAATGTCAAAAAACCGGAAAAATTAGTTGTTTGGGTGAACGATGAGGAAAAGCAAAAGCAAGCGTTAAGCGACATTTTTAAAAAGTATACAGAAAAAACAGGCATTAAAATTGAAATGGTCGCTGTTAGCATGTTAGACCAAGCAAAAAAATTAGCATTAGACGGTCCAGCTGGAAAAGGTCCTGACGTGTTTTATCAACCGCATGACCGCATCGGTGACATTGTTCTTCAAGGATTGGCAGATCCTGTTGATCTTGGTGATGCCAAAGGAGAATATAGTAAAACAGCCATTGATGCTGTGACGTACGATGGCGACATTTATGGCGCGCCATTGGTCGTTGAAACGTATGGACTTTTCTATAATAAAGATTTAGTTCCACAAGCTCCAAAAACGATGGATGAGCTTATGAACATTGCGAAAGAAAAAACGAACGCTTCCCAAGATAAATACGGCTTTTTAATGGAAGCAACAAACTTCTATTTTATTTATCCGTTCTTTGCTGGTTACGGTGGATACGTGTTTCATAACGAAGATGGAAAATATGATACAAATGATGTCGGTTTGGCGAATGATGGTGCAGTAAAAGGGGCTCAACTTGTACAATCTTGGTTTGAAAACGGTTATATCCCAAAAGAAATTACTGGCGATGTCATGAACGGATTATTTACGAAAGGAAATGTAGCAGCGGTAATTACTGGTCCTTGGAATATTGCCACATATCGCGATGCGTTAGGAGATAAATTAGCAACAGCACCACTACCTGTCTTGGAAAATGGTGAACATCCAAAATCATTTGTTGGTGTAAAATCATGGATGTTATCCGCTTATTCCAAAAATAAGGAATGGGCAACTGATTTTATGAAATTTATTACAAACGAAGAAAACTCGCTCCATTATTATGAAGTAGCTGGAGAAATGCCGGCAAACGAAAAAGCATTGACAAATGAAAAAATTACAAATGATCCATTAATCTCTGGCTTTGCGGAACAAATCCAGTACGGTGAACCAATGCCGAACGTTCCACAAATGTCTCAAGTATGGGATCCAATGGGCAATGCGTTACAATTCATCGCAAAAGGTGATGATCCAAAAGCAGTATTAACGGAAGCAGTAAAAACGATTCAAGATAAAATCGCAGCAAGCGGTGGAAAATGACGTAATAATTTGGTGGATAGAGCTCTCTATCCACCATTCTTATCACGTATAGGGGGGATACAACATGCCTGAAAAAAGGGTGCGGCATAATCCGGTTGTTGCCGTTGTGTTATCGGTCCTTTTTGCTGGCTTAGGGCAATTATACAATCGGCGCTATGTCAAAGGGATTTTATTTATTATCATTGAAGCAGCTTTTTTGATGACGTTTTATAACTTTTTAAACATTGGATTATGGGGACTCATTACATTAGGGGAAATTCCGAAAGTCGATCATTCGATTTTCTTGTTAATTCAAGGTCTAGTTTCTGTCATTATCATCGCATTTGCGGCCGCTCTTTACTATTTTAATATTATGGACGCGCGGAAAGATGCGCTTCGCCTTCAACGTGGAGAACCGTTTCCGTCGCTGATCGAATCTTGCAAAAACGCTTGGGATAAAGGATTCCCGTATATTTTCGTCGCACCAGGGCTTGTGATGCTTGTTT
The DNA here is from genome assembly GCF_013761245.1 of Thermaerobacillus caldiproteolyticus. GTDB lineage: Bacteria > Bacillota > Bacilli > Bacillales > Anoxybacillaceae > Thermaerobacillus > Thermaerobacillus caldiproteolyticus. The sequence goes on from NZ_JACDUT010000004.1 coordinate 209,826, forward strand.
TTATTGTCGTGTTGCCGCTGCTTTTTATGGTGTCGCTCGCTTTTACTGATTACAATTTATATAATTCACCACCGCGCAAGCTTTTGCATTGGGTCGGATTTACGAATTTTAAAAACTTGGTATCGATTCCAATTTGGCAAGATACATTTTTCAGCGTATTTTCTTGGACGATTGTGTGGACAATTGTCGCTACCACTTCGCAAATTGCGCTAGGATTATTTTTAGCCCTTTTAGTCAATGACCCGCGCATTAAATTTAAACGGTTCATTCGGACTGTATTAATTTTGCCGTGGGCGGTTCCAGCGTTCGTGACGATTCTCGTGTTTGCAGCGATGTTTAACGATAAATTCGGAGCGATTAACCGCGATATTTTAAGCGCATTTGGCGTGATGATTCCATGGATGAACGACCCGTTTTGGACAAAAGTCGCCTTAATTTTGATTCAAACATGGTTAGGCTTCCCGTTTGTATTTGCCTTATTTACTGGCGTGCTGCAAAGCATTTCCCGCGATTGGTACGAAGCGGCGGACATCGACGGAGCTTCTCGCTGGCAAAAGTTTCGCTCGATTACATTGCCGCATGTGCTCTATGCGACGGCTCCGCTATTGATTATGCAGTATGCCGGCAACTTTAATAACTTTAATATTATTTACTTATTTAACGACGGCGGCCCGGCGGTACGCGGACAAAATGCAGGGGGAACAGACATTTTGATTTCTTGGGTATACGACTTAACGTTTACAACGAATAACTATAATATGGCAGCTGCGATTTCGATTATTATCGGTTTAATCGTAAGTGGGTTTGCGATCTATCAATTCCGCCGCACACGTTCCTTTAAAGAGGAGGGGAACATCTGATGAGCCGAAAAACAAAATCGATCATCGAAGTGACACTCATTTATTTGTTTATTGCCTTTATGTTTGTTGTGATTGCCTATCCGCTCCTTTGGACGATTGGTATGTCGTTAAATCCGGGCACAAGCCTTTATTCAGCGACATTAATTCCGGAAAATGCGTCGCTTGAGCATTATAAATGGCTTTTTACTAGCCCGCAAAGCGATTATTTAACATGGTATAAAAATAGTTTACTTGTCGCAGCCGCAAACTCGATTTTATCAGTATTTTTTACTGCTTTAATTGCGTATGCGTTTTCTCGTTATCAATTTGCTGGTCGGAAGTATGGGTTATATGCGTTTTTAGTATTACAAATGTTCCCGTCCCTCATGGCGATGGTCGCGCTCTATATTTTATTAAATATGCTTGGGTTATTAGATTCATTGTGGGGACTCATTCTTATTTATGTGGGGGGACAAATTCCGTTTAACGCATGGCTTGTGAAAGGATATTTTGACACGATTCCAAGAGAACTGGATGAAGCGGCACGCATCGATGGGGCAGGACATTTAGGAGTTTTCTTTAAAATTATGCTTCCACTTGCGAAACCGATTTTAGCGGTTGTGGCGTTGTTCAATTTTATGGCACCGTTTACGGATTTCTTGCTGCCAAGCATTATTTTGCGCGATCCGGACAAATACACGCTTGCGTTAGGATTGTTTAACTTTATTAACGATAAATTTGCCAACAACTTTACGAGATTTGCCGCCGGTTCAATTTTAATTGCCGCACCGATTGCGGTGGTGTTCTTGTTCTTACAGCGTTATTTAATTTCCGGCTTAACAGCAGGTGGAACAAAAGGGTAATAACCGTTATGATAGAATTGGTATTACCCCTTTCCGATGAGTCAAACGATACTAGAGATAAAGGGGGGAAGCGGAAATGGGGAAACGAGCATTTGCTCTGTTTGTACTTCCGTTTCTTCTTTTTTATGCCCTACCTGTACAGGCAGCCGAAAAAGAAGAACGCCTTTGGCAAGATGAAGCGATTTATTTTTTGATGGTCGACAGATTTAACAATATGGATCCGACGAATGACAAAGATGTGAATGTCAACGATCCGAGAGCGTATCACGGCGGCGATTTAAAAGGGGTGATCGACAAGCTCGATTACATTAAAGACATGGGCTTTACCGCAATTTGGCTGACGCCGATTTTTCAAAACGAACCCGGCGGATATCACGGTTACTGGATTTCTGATTTTTACAAAGTCGATAAGCATTTCGGAACGCTGAGTGACTTAAAAACATTAGTCAAAGAAGCGCATAAACGCGATATGAAAGTCATCTTAGACCTTGTCGTCAATCATACCGGTTACCATCATCCATGGCTGAATGATCCGAAGAAAAAAGACTGGTTTCATGAGAAAAACGACATTTTTAACTGGGATGACCAACAACAAGTGGAAAACGGCTGGGTGTTCGGACTGCCTGATTTAGCGCAAGAAAATCCACAAGTAAAGCGCTATTTAATCGATATGGCCAAATGGTGGATTAAAGAAACGGACATTGACGGTTATCGCCTTGATACAGTCAAACACGTCCCGAAATCGTTTTGGCAAGAGTTTGCCAAAGAAGTGAAATCGGTGAAAAAAGACTTTTTCCTGCTTGGAGAAGTATGGAACGATGACCCGCGTTATATTGCCGACTATGGAAAATACGGCATCGACGGGTTTGTTGATTATCCGCTTTACAACGAAATCACGAAAGTGTTCAGCAAGCGCGATCAATCGTTGCGGCCGCTTTATGACGTATGGGAGTATGACAAAACATTTTACGATCGCCCGTATTTGCTTGGAACATTTTTAGACAATCATGATACGGTACGTTTTACAAGACTTGCGATAGAAAATAAGCAAAATCCAATAACGAGAATTAAGCTCGGTTTAACGTATTTGTTCTCTGCACCGGGCATTCCGATTATGTATTATGGAACAGAAATTGCAATGGACGGCGGGAACGATCCGGATAATCGTCGCTTAATGAATTTCCGTACTGACAAGGAAATCATTGATTATATTAAAAAATTAGGGGAACTGCGCCAACAGCTACCATCGCTACGGCGCGGCGATTTTACATTGTTATATGAAAAAAACGGTATGGCTGTCTTTAAGCGGACGTATAAAGACGAAACAGCGGTCATTGCCATTAACAATACCGGAAAAACACGAAAGGTTCATTTGACAAACAATCAACTTGCCCCGGGAAAAGAACTACGCGGACTGCTGGCAGGAGATTTAGTCCGAAGCGATCGCGACGGATATGATCTCATTTTAAATCGCGAGACAGCGGAAATTTATGTGCTTGCGAAAAAGACGGGGCTCAATATTCCATTTATTGCAACGTTAATTGCCATTTATGTGCTATTTGGGTTGTTTTTATATTATGTAAAGAAAAGGTCAAAACAGACAACCTAGGAGGGAAAAAAGATGCTCGAGGATACAAGCTTCGCCATTCAGCCGGAACAAGATGACAAAACGCAAGAAACGCACCGGATCGACATCGGGAATATGCATACATTTTCTCATACGGAACACGTATTTTCATTCCATTGCGACACAGGAATCGTCAAAATTCGATTTTACCGTGAAGATATTGTCCGTATCGCCTTCGACCCTTTTGGCGAAACAAGTTTGTCCACAAGTGTCGCTGTTGTAAAAGAGCCGGAAAAAGTAGATGCCTCCGTACATGAAACCGAGGAAGAGGTGACGTTAACATCGGCAAAACTGACGGTTGTTTTGCAAAAACAACCGTTTCGCGTCCGCATTTACGACAATCATGGACGACTGCTTGTTGCGGAAGGAAAAAAGGGGATGGCGTTTACCTACCAAGGAGAAGTATGCTGTTTTAAAATGATGGATGAAGCTGACCATTTTTACGGATTTGGTGAAAAAACAGGGTTCCTCGATAAGCGTGGCGAAACAATGACGATGTGGAATACGGATGTGTATGCGCCACACAATCCGGAAACGGACCCGTTATACCAATCCCATCCGTATTTTATGACGGTGCGAAATGGAAGTGCGCATGGCATTTTCTTTGACAATACGTACAAAACAACATTTGATTTTCAAACAGCGACCGATGAGTATTGTTTTTCCGCAGAAGGAGGGGCCATTGATTATTACGTTTTTGCTGGTCCAACGCCAAAGGACGTGTTAGAACAATATACGGATCTTACCGGCCGAATGCCGCTTCCGCCAAAATGGGCACTCGGGTATCATCAATCCCGCTATAGCTATGAAACCGAACAAGAAGTAAGAGAGATCGCACAAACGTTTATCGAAAAAGACATTCCGCTTGATGTCATTTATTTAGATATTCATTACATGAATGGCTATCGCGTGTTTACGTTTGACCGTAACCGTTTTCCGAATCCGAAGCAGCTCATTGCCGATTTAAAACAAAAAGGAATTCGTGTTGTTCCGATTGTCGACCCCGGCGTGAAAGAAGACCCAGAATACGTCATTTACCAAGAAGGCATTCGCCATGATTATTTTTGCAAATATATCGAAGGAAACGTTTATTTTGGAGAAGTCTGGCCGGGCAAGAGCGCGTTTCCGGATTTTACAAATAAAAAGGTGCGAAAATGGTGGGGAGAAAAGCACCAATTTTATACGGATTTAGGCATTGAAGGCATTTGGAACGACATGAACGAACCATCCGTTTTTAACGAAACGAAAACGATGGACGTCAAAGTGATACACGACAACGACGGCGATCCGAAAACGCATCGCGAGCTTCATAACGTGTATGGCTTTATGATGGGAGAAGCAACGTATGAAGGAATGAAAAAATTATTAAACGGAAAGCGCCCGTTCTTATTAACACGCGCTGGCTTTTCCGGCATTCAGCGCTATGCTGCGGTATGGACGGGGGATAATCGCAGCTTCTGGGAACACTTGCAAATGTCACTGCCGATGTGTATGAACTTAGGATTATCTGGAGTTGCGTTTTGCGGTCCGGATGTTGGCGGTTTTGCCCATAACACGAACGGAGAGCTGTTGACGCGATGGATGCAAGTAGGGGCGTTTACGCCATATTTTCGCAATCATTGCGCGATTGGGTTCCGCCGTCAAGAACCGTGGGCGTTTGGGGAAAAATATGAGCGCATCATAAAAAAATATATTCGATTGCGCTATCAGTGGCTTCCACATTTATATACATTGTTTGCGGAGGCACATGAAACAGGGGCACCTGTCATGAGACCATTGTTTTTCGAGTACCCGGATGATGAAAACACGTATAATCTGTATGACGAATTTCTCGTTGGTGCCAATGTATTAATTGCGCCGATCATGACGCCGAGCACGACCCGTCGCGTCGCTTATTTCCCGAAAGGAAACTGGGTGGATTATTGGACAGGCGAAGTGCTAGAAGGCGGCCAATACCATTTAATTTCTGCGGATTTAGAGACATTGCCAATTTTCATTAAACAAGGATCGGCTATTGCCTTAGGTGACGTTAAGCGTTCGACAGAAATGCCGGACGAACATCGGACTGTTCATATTTATAAGGCCAATGGTGGCAAAGCGACGTATGTACTGTATGATGATGACGGACAAACGTTCTCTTACGAAAAGGGAGATTATTTACGCATGTATATTGAGGTCGAATATGGCGAAAATTCCGTGCATATCGTAACGAAAAGCGAAGGAACGTATCAACCAAGTTGGAAGCTCTCTTTTGCAATTCATCACGCGACGGAACAGACGAAAGTCACGATCGATGGAAACGAACAAAATGCGATATTTGATCCTCATCAGCGTATCCTACTCATCCAAAGTGAATGAACATCGAATGGGGGAGTAAATGATGAACGTTACGATAAAAGATGTAGCGAAACGAGCAAACGTGGCTCCCTCCACTGTTTCACGAGTGATTGCGGACAGCCCACGAATTAGCGAAAAAACGAAACGAAAAGTGCGCGAGGCGATGAAGGAGCTTGGCTATCATCCAAACTTTATCGCGCGCAGCTTAGCGAATCAATCTTCACAAGTCATCGGATTAGTCATGCCAAGCTCCGCCGATCAAGCTTTGCAAAATCCGTTTTATCCCGAAGTTATTCGCGGAATTAGCAAGGCTGCGCATGAGAAAAAATACGCTTTGCAAATGTCGACAGGAGAGAAAGAGGAAGAAATTTATGAAGGTGTCATTGAAATGTTGCAAGGTCGGCGCGTGGACGGGGTTATTTTGCTCTATTCGCGCGTCAATGACAAACTCATGAAATACTTGCAACAAAACGGGTTTCCGTTTGTCGTCATCGGAAAACCGCATCAAAAAGCCGAACAAATTACCCATGTCGACAATGACAACTACCGCGCTGCCAAAGAAGCAACGCAACACTTAATTGAGCTTGGGCATGAGCGAATTGCCTTTGTCGGCGGAAATGTTAGCTATTTAGTGACAGTAGACCGGCTGCTTGGATATGAAGAGGCATTGAAAGAAGCAGGATTGCCTTACCGGAAAGACTATATTATGCATGAAGAGTTTCTAAAAGAAGGCGGTCAAGAGGCGATGAAAGAATTGCTTTCTCTCAACGAACCGCCTACCGCCCTTGTGGTTGCTGATGATTTAATGGCGCTTGGTGTATTAAATACGCTCGATGAAATGAACTTACGTGTTCCCGATGATGTTTCCATCGTCAGTTTTAATAATACGCTATTATCAGAAATCTCGCGCCCGCCGTTAACCTCGGTCGACATTCATATCTTCCAACTCGGCTACGAAGCAACGAAAAACTTAATCGAAAAAATCGCTAACCCGAACGAACCGATTAAGCGCATTATTATCCCGCATCGGCTTGTCAGACGGTTTTCGTGCGATTATTATCGGAAATAAAAAGCTGGCACAAACGGTCACCCTACACGTGATCGTTTAGAGTCAGCTTTTTCAAATTGAGAAGTTCATTTATCATGAATGGATAGTTGTATTTCTCTGATCGAAAATAGAGGAGTTTTATGCTGTTTCCTTAAAAGTTTTTTCTGGAGATGCTTCAAATGATTATAACGGCTTATTCCTCCTCATTTTTTTCTACAGCATGTCCACCAAATTCGTTGCGTAAAGCGGCTACCACTTTGCCTGTAAATGTATCGGTTTCTAATGAACGATACCGCATCAATAAAGACATAGCGATGACAGGAGTAGCGGTTTGTAGATCTAAAGCCGTTTCGACTGTCCATTTTCCTTCACCGGAAGAATGCATAATCCCTTTGATTTCCTCTAATTTTGCATCTTTAGAAAAGGCGCGTTCTGTTAATTCCATGAGCCATGAACGAATAACAGAACCGTGATTCCACACTCTTGCCACTTTTTCGTAGTCATAATCGAATTCACTTTTCTCCAATATTTCGAATCCTTCACCAATGGCCGCCATCATCCCGTATTCAATCCCATTGTGGACCATTTTTAAGAAGTGGCCGCTACCTGCTTTTCCTGTATATAAATACCCATTTTCCACAGCGGTATCTCGGAAAAGAGGCTCGACAACGTTCCAAGCTTCAGAATCCCCTCCAACCATGTAACACGCTCCGTTACGAGCACCTTCCACTCCACCAGAGGTTCCGGCATCCATAAAGTGAATTCCAATCTCCTTTAGTTCGTTATAACGACGAATCGATTCCTTATAGTGAGAATTGCCGCCATCAATGACAATGTCTCCTTTGCTTAAAAATGGTGTAATTTCGCCAATTACCGAATCAACCACTGTGTGTGGAACCATGATCCAAATAATTCTTGGTTTTTCTAATGATAGAGCGAGTTCCTCTAAATTAGATACGCCTTTGGCTCCATATTTTTTTATTTCTTCAACCGCATTTGCATTTACATCGAACGCTACTACTTCGTGCTTATGGTCGATGAGATTTTTACCTAAGTTGAATCCCATTTTTCCTAAACCGATTAACCCGATTTTCATGTTAATGACCTCCTAAAAACGTCTTTAATCTTATAAGGTAAGGAAAATTTGTTATTAAATGTGGCTTCTATTTCTTATATTGACAACCTATAGTCATGCTTAACTACCACCAATGAAATCCGGCCTCCTCCAATAATTGATGAGAAGCTTCTGGTCCCATCGAACCTGCAAGATATGAGTGAAGAGGAAGGAGATTCTCCTCAAATGCATCCAAAATGGGTTGAACCCACTTCCAAGATAGTTCAACTTCGTTCCAATGAGCAAAGAAAGTCGAATCACCGCATAAAGAGTCGAAAATCAAGAGCTCATAGGCTTCGGGTACATCTTTCTGATTAGTCGAAAAGTGCATATGGACGGGTTCAATCCTTCCATCGTTTAATACATTTTTATTATTTAATTGCAATGAAACTCCTTCGTTCGGATTGATTTGAATCACTAAAAGATTAGGAGCTGGTTCCTCATTTTTCGGTAAATACCATTCCTTTAATGGATTTTTGAATTCAATCACAATACGTGTGGACTTTTCCTTCATTCTTTTACCTGTGCGGATATAGAATGGTACCCCTCTCCAAACCTCATCATCAATCCACAAACGAGCCGCAACAAACGTATCCGTTGTTGAAGAAGCAGTTATTCCGGGTTCTTCTTTATATCCGACAACTGGTTTTCCATCGATTTCTCCAGGACCATATTGACCGCGAACAACGTGTAAACTTACTTCTTCTTTCTGTATTGGCCGAAGAGATTCCATGATTTTTCTTTTCTCATTCCGGATGTCTTTTGCGCTGATCCGTTTTGGAAGGTGCATAGCGGTCATCATCAACAATTGTAACATATGATTTTGAACCATATCGCGAATGGCCCCTGCCTGGTCATAATAACCTGCTCTTTCTTCAACTCCAACCGTTTCGCTAGCTGTAATTTGTACATTGGCTATATACTGATTGTTCCAGATTGCTTGAAATACAGAGTTGGCAAATTTTATAGCTTCCAAGTTCTGAACCATCGGCTTCCCAAGGTAATGATCTACTCGATAAATTTCGTCTTCTTCAAAAGCTTGACTTAACTTTTTATTTAAATCTTGCGCTGATTTTACATCGTGACCAAACGGTTTTTCGATAATCAGGCGTTTCCAACCTTTGGCGGATCCTAGTCCACTTTCCTTGATGTTTGCTGCAATCACCTCAAAAAATTCCGGCGCAACAGATAAATAAAACATGCGGTTTTCAGGAATATTCAATTCTTTTTCACGTCGTTGAACCATTTCAAGCAACTTTTTATACCCTTGGGCATTCGTTACATCTAAAGAAGTATAACGAAACGCATGGAGAAACTCTTCCATTTTGGAACGGTCATTTGTCAAACGTCTAGAAAATGTTCTTAATGAATTTTCCACATATGCTTGAAATTCAACATCGGATAATTCTCTTTTGCTCACCCCAATAACGGAAAACGAAGGAGGCATTTTTTGATCGAGAAATAAATGATATAATGCAGGAAAAATTTTTCTTTTGGCTAAATCACCTGTTGCCCCAAACAAGACAAAGGTCATCGAATCCACTTTCAATTCACCTCCATCTTTTTAAACCATTTTCAAAACAGAAAAACTCTCAATTTCTTCTCTTTTACTAAAAGGTTTTTAAATCTATTAGGTCTTGTCAGATTTTCTATTATTTTCTATTGTTTAAAAATTAACATCTAGAGCATAAAACACTGCGGATATATATTCTTCTTTCTACGGAAATTTCATAAAGACTAATGCTTGCATATGGATTTTGTACAGCATTGGCTGCCTATCACGTAAAATAGTAAAACGATTCATGCTGTTCCCTCCCGTGCTTATGATTTGCTGTACAGACGCTAGTATAATCTGTATAATCTATCTTTAAAAGTACGCACTTTATTATCACGTAGTGATAAAAATATAATATAGTATAAAAAAGTATACTTATGGTTATAGTAGGTATGAAGATACGATGATGGAATATATTCATAAAAAGACCTTTACTTATGAAAAGGAATGAATCGTGGCTGTTATAGGGGGAATAAAATGTTCAAATGTGTATAATATCTATTTGTAAGTACATGCATTATTATCATATAGTGGTAAAAAGTATACTATCTAGTTATAATAAGTTGATGGAGGTGGAATAAATGGGACATGTTTGTGGCAAGATATATAACTGTGAAAAAGAATTGACACTTGCTGTCATTGGTGGTAAGTGGAAAATGCTTATTTTATGGCATCTAGGAAAAGAAGGAACGAAGAGATTTGGTGAACTGAAGGCTCTTATGCCGGGGATTACCCAAAGAATGCTTGTGAACCAGTTGCGAGAACTCGAAGCAGACCTCATTGTTCAACGCAAAGTCTATCCCGTTGTTCCACCAAAAGTGGAATATTCGCTGACCGAGCATGGAAAAAGTCTGATCCCAATTCTCGATGCTATGTATGAATGGGGAAAAAATTATATGGAGAATGTCGTGAAAGACCAAGTAAAAATCAACGAGTCCATTAAGTAAACAACTCTCTTTTTTTAGTGTTTGAAATTACCCCATCCATTATGTTTTGTTAAATCATGTAGAGATACGCACTCACTAAGATAACGATTGAGAAAAAAGTAACGAAAGTTCATTATAAGTTATAAAAAAACTAAAGGGCAGTATCTTGATCAAAGATCCGCTGCCCTTTGTTTTTTCCCCATATACGTTGGTGATTGTCCATATGTAGACTGTCAGAAACTCTTTTAGTGTCTCTAGGTCCTTACTATATATCCCGCCCCCATCATCATTTCCCTTTAACGTGGCTTCTACAGATTCATCCTTTTTCGTTTATTCCCTGTAGTATACTTTTTTACACTATGTAACATGAAAGTGTGTACTTGTTAAAACTATTTATGTGCCTAATAATATCAGTATCATCGCCATCATAACATGAATGGGGTGAAATTTTTCTGGATTGATGACAAGAAAGGAGGAGACTGATGAAACTAAGAGTTTCAGCCGTTCAATATCATCTCCATACGATACAATCATTCGAAGAATTTGCTCAACAAGTGGAGCATTACATTAAAACAGCTCAAGAGTTTGATACAGATTTTGTCTTATTCCCAGAATTTTTTACTACTCAGCTCATGTCCATTGGCAATGAACAAGGACAACCTTTAACGATTCAAGATCTCCCTGATTTTACAGAACAGTATCGGGATTTATTTATCAATTTGGCTAAGAAAACAAAGATGCATATTATTGGTGGAACTCATGTCATCCGCAAAGGCGACAAATTATACAACGTTGCTCATTTATTCTATCCAGATGGAAGAGTCGCCGAACAGGCAAAACTTCATATTACACCTACGGAAGTAAAAGAATGGAACATGTCACCTGGCGATGATCTTCAAGTGTTCGAAACTGAAAAAGGAACTATTGCGATGTTGACATGCTATGACATTGAGTTTCCTGAAATTGTTCGCATAGCTAAAGCGAAAGGCGCTGATGTCATTTTCTGTCCTTCTTGCACTGATGATCGTCATGGATTCCATCGTGTTCGTTACACAAGCCATGCAAGAGCCATTGAAAATCAAGTCTATGTCGTCACGACTGGTACAGTAGGTTCCCTTCCGACAGTTGACTTTATGCGGGCGAACTTTGGGCAAGCAGCAGTGATTACGCCAAACGATATTCCATTTCCTCCGCGCGGCATCTTGGTAGAAGGGGAAATCAACCATGATATGATTGTCACCGCTGATCTTGATTTAGAACTGTTATATCAAGTTCGAGAAAGCGGTTCCGTCACCACGTGGCGTGATCGACGCACAGATCTTTATCCGGATTGGAAATAAGGTGAGGCTAACTGCTCTATGAGGAGGGAGAAGAATGTATAGAAAGGAGTTTTATGTCTTTGACCAGGACCGGCCTGTACCAGCGGTAATCCGAAATTATGAAGAAAAGGACTTTCCCGGCTTAATCCGCATTCAACAGGAAAGTTTTCCCCCGCCATTCCCGTCTGAATTATGGTGGAACACGGAACAGCTGAAAAACCATGTTACGCTATTTCCAGAGGGCGCCTTATGTGTTGAGGTGGATGGTGAAATCGCGGGATCGATGACAGGATTGATTGTTGACTTTGACCCCAACCATCCGGAACATACATGGGAAGAGATCACGGATAATGGATATATTCGCAATCATAATCCAAATGGAAATACGCTCTATGTAGTCGATATTGGCGTGCGCCCTGCTTATCGCAAATTAGGATTAGGAAAATGGCTGATGTTATCCATGTATGAAGTCGTCATTCAATTGGGATTAGAACGGCTGTTAGGCGGAGGAAGAATGCCTGGATATCATAAAAAAGCTGATGAGATGACAGCGGAGCAATACCTCGAAGCTGTTGTAAAAGGGGAATTGAAGGATCCTGTGATTACCTTCCTGCTTCGTTGCGGCCGTACCCCTGTGAAAGTGATAGCTAACTATTTAGAGGATGAAGAATCTTGTAATTATGCAGCACTGATGGAATGGAGAAATCCTTTTTATACATCAAAATCTTGACAAGGAGAATGATGAAGGTGGAATATCGGAGAATTACGAGTATTGAAGACCCGTTGTTTAAAAAAATGCATCAGTTGATGCAAAACGTATTTCCTCCCGAAGAAGTATTAGCATTCGAGCTTTGGAAAGAGCCTTTGGAAGATCCGGGAATTCGCGTGTGCGTTGCGGTTCATGAAGGGGAGGTAGTAGGTGCGACCGAGTACCGCTATTATGAAGATTTAAATGTCGCGATGACGGATTTCACGATCATCGGCCAAGCAGGACTAGGGATTGGTCGATTTTTAGCCCAAAAGAGGTTGGAGGATTTAAACAACTGGGCTTCAGCAAATGGAAAGCAGTTATATGGCATGTTTGCTGAAATTTATGATCCTTATCGGGTAGAGCATTATGAATTTGGCGGAGTTAAGCCGATGGACCCATATGTTCGTCGTGAGGTATTGTCTCATCTTGGTTATAAGCGGCTTGACTTCCCTTATGTCCATCCATCTTGGAACAACGATGGAGAAGCGGTAACCGGGCTTGATCTTTGTTTCCTTCCGATGGACGATAGCGTGAATGAACTTCCGGCGGAGCTTGTGGTGAAGTTTTTGAAACGTTATTATTCTGTCTTATCGAACAAACCGAAGTCTTGGTATGAAATGATTGAAAATCTCGAAGCTAAGAATACTGTATTGCTTTTAAATATTTAATTGTACTAGCGTTGCCTTTTATTTAAGCCAAAAAACTAAAAAATCCTTTATCCATTTCAAGCAGTGAAAGTACACTTTGCCAATAAAAAGTGATGTGTGAAATTCTTTTATCATAATAGTGGAGGAGGTTATTCAATATGAGCAAAAAAGTATTAATTGTTACTGGAGATGCAGTGGAAGCGTTAGAGATTTATTATCCGTATTATCGTTTGTTAGAGGAAGGTTTTGATGTTACAATCGCTGCACCAAAGAAAAAGAAACTGCATACAGTTGTTCACGATTTCGCTGATTGGGATACTTTTGTAGAAAAACCAGGCTATCTCATTGATGCGCACGCATCATTTGCAGAAATCGATCCAACACAGTACGATGCGCTCATTATTCCAGGAGGACGTGCACCAGAATATATCCGTCTTGATGAAAACTTGCCAAAAATCGTACGTCACTTCTTTGAAGCTAACAAACCAGTAGCGGCGATTTGCCATGCTTCGCTTGTATTGGAAACTCTTCCTGATGTTATGAAAGGACGCAGCATGACCGCATACATTGCCTGCAAGCCGGGTGTAGAAGCAATTGGTGCAAACTATGTATCTGAGCCAACTCATGTTGACAACAATTTCGTATCTGCTCATGCATGGCCAGATTTACCAGCGTTTATGCGCGAATTTATTAAGTTATTAACCAAGTAAAATGATTTATTGAGGCGTTCTCCTATAGGGAACGCCTTTTCTATGATTCAAATAATATGGTGCATTGCCTGCTTTTTCTTTCATAAATTGTGCTGCATCCTTTTTTAGAAAATTTACAACAAGATTAGCAGCAAGCTCTTTAGTTCTCTAAATTAATAGCGACAACGAACGTGAAGACCTGTCGCTTTCGCATACCGAACGGCAACATGCCCAAAACCTAAAATATTCATGAGCAGTTTTTACTTCTAGAATTGATTGAAAAACCACCATACCTTATTGGTGGTGTATTCTCACTAAAAAGAAAAGAAATCCCATACTCCTTGAGCGTGATAGGCACGACTCTAATGAAAAAAAGACCGCAAAGCGCTTCTTAAAGAAAGCTTTGCGGCCTTTTTTATCTCTTGTTTTCGTAGATAAAAATTTAGTTTGATCAATTACTTGAATTAGTTTAAAATTCTAACCAGGACTCCTTACTCTACTCAAGATTGGCATGTCTTTTGAACATAGTATTGGAGTCCAACCCCTTTTTCTCCATACACCTCAATATGATCGCATCATAGAATAATAAGAGGGTTTGCTCAAACAGTGACCCCATTGGCTGTATAGTCTTGTATCCGCTGTCCGATTTGTCTTTAGGTGAGCCATGTAATTTAACCTTGATATCTGCTAATTGTCCAATAGTCGATTCAGGGAAAAGCGTAACAAGCGCTACGGTTGCACCTAAGCTTTTGGCTTTCTCAGCCATGGAAACCAGACTTTTCGTTTCTCCTGAACCGGATCCGATGATCAAGATGTCATCTTTTTCTAAGTTAGGCGTTATGGTTTCGCCTACTACGTAGGCATCTAAACCCATGTGCATCATTCTCATCGCAAAGGATTTGGACATCAATCCAGATCTACCTGCGCCAGCTACAAAGATTTTCTTTGATTCCAGAATCCCATTTACCAGTTTTTCAGCTTCTTCATCAGCTATTAAATTAACAGTATGATTTAGCTCTTTTATGATTTCAACTAAATATTGCGTAGTCTGCATGAGTGTTATTCACCCTTGATTGATCAATTTTTTCATTTCAGCAGCTACAGCTTTTTTATCTTCTTGTCCGGTAATACCGCCACCTACAATGATAAGATCCGGTTTTGCTTTAATGACTTCCGGCAACGTGTTTAATTTAATGCCGCCTGCGATGGCAGTTTTCGCATTTTTCACGACACGTTTAATTGTCAGAAGGTCTTCAAGAGAGTTTTTTCCGACTGCTTGAAGATCGTAACCCGTGTGCACACAAATATAGTCTGCTCCAAATTCATCAACTTCTTTAGCTCGTTCTTCTAAATTTTTAACCCCGATCATGTCAACCAAGATTTTTTTTCCTTGTTTTTTAGCTTCTTCAATGGCACCCTTGATGGACAGATCTTCAGCAACTCCAAGTATAGTGATAATATCAGCGCCAGCTTCGGATGCTTTCATCACTTCATATGCGGCCGCATCCATGATTTTTAAGTCTGCCAATACTTTTAAGTGAGGGAATTCTTGTTTGATCTCCTTCACTGCTTTAAGGCCTTCATTAATAATAACTGGTGTGCCAATTTCTACGATATCAACATACTCCGCAACTTCTTTCACCAGCTTCTTCGCTTCTGGAATGTTTACAAGATCCAATGCTAATTGTAATTCCATAAAATTCTTCACCCCTCATAAAAGTTTATTGTGTGTTACACAACGATGAGTATACTATGTACGATTTTTTTTAAAAAGTACGCACTTTATTTTTACATAGTGCTAAAAAATATACTATTGGTTATATAGCTGTAAATTATCATTGTAGTGCTCAGATAATGGGGGAATACATGGAACGGGGAAACCATTCAAGGGAATTCAAACTGTGAGCGGTGAAAGAACATTAAAAGCTGGGAATAAAGCATGAGTAGCTAGATGATATGAGAGAAGGAAAAATACTTGGTTACAAATTTTTCTTATTATGGTGTATTAGAATGAATTCATTGAGTATCAGTTGAGGGATTTTGAGTATAGGAGAAGTGAAAATAGGGCTGATAGATACCTATACTAAGCGAGGAAGTGAAGCCAATGTGACAAACTGCGCTGCTTCTCAGAAAAAATCGTTAATTGAGTGTCTGTCATTGCGCTAATAGTAAGTATCCAGTGAGAAGAATCGACGAAAGACGGGGAAAAAGAGGCAATGGTGGATAGCACAGTAGAAATGCACCCTTCATTAGGAATAAGGGAGAATAGGCATGGTAAAAGAAAAAACTTGCAACATATCGTTGCAAGCCAAGAGAAGAGAGGGGTACCTTTTGTTGTACGTCCAAAAGGTCGATGAAACGTAGCCTATAACAGTACACATCTTTATAGTAGCTGGCATGTTAAGAGAAAATCAATAAAGATGTTAGAAAATATTACATAAAAAATATCTAACTGGGATTTTTGTTAAAAATTCTTCCTTTTTCAGCCATTCGTGGCGGAAAGGATGTGACATGTAGCCGTTTCTTTCAAGGTTTTCTTCTTGTCCCTGCGTATATGACCAAATAAAGAGAAAACTGTCCCACTGATACGGAACAGTTTTTATGATATATGAGCTCTTTTTCTGAAAGACAAATGGTGTATAGCTCTTTTAGGATAAATTTTCCCTCACAGAAGTGCTCGCACTTCTGTGAGGGAAGAACATTTGCTTAATCACTGCATTTCTGCTTTTTTATCCATTCACAATTTTCCCGCCGTTGACATGAATCATTTGCCCGGTGATATAGGAAGAATCGTCGCTGGCTAAAAAGACGTAGCTTGGAGCGACTTCGCCCGGTTGTCCCGGTCGTTTCATCGGGGTGTTTCCTCCGAATGTCGCCACTTGGTCGCTTGGAAATGTCGATGGGATGAGCGGTGTCCAAATCGGTCCGGGAGCGACCCCGTTGACGCGTATGCCTTGTTGTACGAGCGATTTTGCTAACGAACGTGTAAAAGCGACAATTGCTCCTTTTGTGGCCGAGTAGTCAAGCAATTGTTCATTTCCTTCATACGCTGTAATCGAGGCGGTGTTAATAATTACGCTTCCTTGTTGCAAGTACGGGAGCGCGGCTTTCGTTAAATAAAAATAGCCAAAGACGTTCGTGCGAAACGTTTTTTCAAGTTGATGTGATGTAATATTAAGCAGACTGTTTTGCGGGTGTTGTTCTGCTGCGTTGTTGACAATAATGTCGAGTTTGCCGAATTGATTGATCGTTTGTTTCACCGCTTCTTTACAAAACTGTTCATCGCCAATATCACCGGCAAACAGTAAGCATTTTCGTCCTTCCTGTTCGACTTGGCGCTTTGTTTCTTCGGCATCCTTATGTTCGTTTAAATAAATGATCGCCACATCAGCTCCTTCTTTCGCAAAATGGATGGCGACCGCTCTTCCAATCCCGCTGTCACCGCCGCTAATGATGGCGACTTTATTGTTTAGTTTTCCATTTCCGTGATAATGATTGCCTATCGAAATTGGTTGGGGGTTCATGTCCGTCTGCAATCCAGGTTGGCGGTTTTGATGTTGCGGGGGCAGCGTTGTCTGCTGTTTTGTTGCCATTGTCATTCCTCCTCATGAATCATTGTTTTATCGTTAGTATGGGACAATGGCAGAAAAATATTTGATCTGTCTGGAAAAAGGAAAGCCGAAGTTAGGTAAGGACCTCGGCTTTGTCTAGCTGCGGCGACCATCCCCCACGACGCTTCGGCAGGCCTTCAAGCGCGGGTAGGTCGCCTTTGTTTTTCCTTTTATAATACGTTAAAATATTTCGCTTCCGGATGGGCGAAGACGATGGCGGAAACGGAGGCTTCCGGTTCCATCATAAACCCATCGGTCAATTGAATGCCGATTTCTTCGGGATGCAGTAAGCGGAATAGTTTTTCTTGGTCTTCAAGGTTCGGGCAAGCTGGATAGCCAAATGAGAACCGCTGGCCTTGATATTTAGCGGCAAATCGCTCTTCCATCGTGAAATCAGGGTCGTCTGGGAAACCCCAACGGTCGCGCATCACTTGGTGAATGCGCTCCGCCAGCCCTTCAGCGACTTCTAGCGCCAATGCTTGAATTGCATGGCTGCGCAAAAATTCGCCGCTTTCTTTCCATTGTTGTGCTAATTCGCGAATGCCTTTTCCGGCGGTGACGGCAAAAAAGCCTACATAATCAATTTGTCCGCTTTCGACTGATTTGACGTAATCGGCTAAACAGAGATAAGGAGCTTTCGCTTGCCGCGGAAACTCAAACGTTTCGATAACAGTTTTTTGATCTTCTGGAGAGTAAATATAGATTTTATTTCCTTCACTTTGCGCTGGAAAAAATTGATACACAGCCGCTGGCACAATCCATTGTTGTTGTTTTGCTTTATCGAGCAGTTCATCGATAAGCTGTTTCAGCATAAGTGCCTTTTCATCTTGTTCAGCCAAAAGCTTTTTCACTTTTCCTTTTAATCCAAGATGATGACCTAAAAGCATTTGCCAGTTAATGTAAGGTTCAATATGCGAAAGAGAAAATTCCTTCAGTACGTGACGTTCTAAATCGGTTGGTTCAAAGACAGGCACATCAGTAGCTACATTTGATTTTGTAACTGTCACGGTTGGTGCAGTCGTGTTGGATGTAACGAAGTGCTTTTCCGTTTTTGTATAAGAAATCTCGTCTTGTTGTAAGCGGTTCGCAAGCGCCAGCCCGTCCATCGCGTCTTTGGCGTATAATACAATGCCATCGTATTCCGGGGCAATTTTATTTTCCGTAAATTTTCGTGATAATGCCGCGCCGCCTACTAAAATCGGGATCGAAATTCCCGCTTGCTGCAAATCTTGGGCGGTGAGGACCATTTGCTGCGCCGATTTGACAAGCAGCCCGGAAAGGCCGATAATGTCAGGCTTCTCTGCATAAACCGCTTCAATGAGCTGTTGCGGCGTCACTTTAATTCCTAAATCGACAACATGAAAGCCGTTATTGCTTAAAATGATGTCCACTAAGTTTTTTCCGATATCATGAACGTCGCCTTTGACTGTGGCGAGCAACACTTTTCCTTTTGTGCTGCTTTCTGTTTTTTCCATATACGGTTCTAAAAAGGCGACGGCTGCTTTCATCACTTCTGCGCTTTGCAATACTTCAGCGACAATGAGCTGGTTGTCATTGAACAATCGACCGACTTCATCCATGCCCGCCATTAACGGTCCGTTAATAATTTGCAGCGGGTCGGAATACGTTTGCAAGGCAAGTTCCAGATCGGCGAATAATCCTTCTTTCGTTCCTTCGACAACATAGTTTGCCAGCCGTTCTTCCAAGGTGAGCGTTGTATTCGGTTTTTTCGTTTCTTTCGTTTTGTCACGATAAAATTGAATAAAGGCGTTCAATGTTTCATCGTTTGTGTCAAACAACAACGCTTCCGCTAATTTTACTTCCTCTTCCGGAATGGAGGCAAACCGTTCGAGCTTTTCTGTATTGACAATCGCATAATCTAATCCCGCTTGTGTGCAATGGTAAAGAAAGACAGAATTTAAAATTTCACGGCCAACCGGCGGTAAGCCGAACGAAACATTGCTGATGCCGAGAATCGTCAAACAGTGCGGCAATCGTTCTTTAATAAGGCGAATGCCTTCAATGGTTTCTTTGGCGGCGCCAATATATTGTTCATCGCCGGTACCGACCGGAAAGACAAGCGGATCAAAAATAATATCGTGCGGGGAAATCCCGTATTTGTTGACGAGTAAATCATAGGAGCGCAAGGCAATCTCCAGCTTTCGCTCTGCATGAATTGCCATTCCCTGTTCATCGATCGTTCCGACAACGACAGCTGCACCGTATTTGTGAATAAGAGGAACAATTTTTTCAAATCGTTCTTCGCCGTCTTCTAAGTTAATCGAGTTAATAATCGCTTTTCCTTGGGAATAGGAAAGGGCGCGTTCGATGACATTTTCGTCGGTTGAATCGATGACGAGCGGCACTTTTACTTTTTTCACGACATGTTGGATAAAGCGCTCCATATCCTCTTTTTCGTCTCGATCCGGGTCGGCTAAACAAATGTCGATGACATGCGCTCCATTTTTGACTTGGGCACGTGCAATTTCCGCAGCTTCTTCGTATTTTCCTTCAGCAATGAGCCGCTTAAATTTTCGGGAGCCGATCACGTTCGTTCGCTCCCCGACAAAGAGAGGACGCATCGTTTCTTCATAAATGAGCGGTTCAATGCCGGATACCGCATGGGCTTCAAATGATGACGGAATCGGACGCGGTGGAATATGCTTTACCGCTTCAGCGACGGCGCGAATATGATCCGGTGTTGTACCACAACAACCACCAACAATGTTAATCCATCCTTTTTCAGCGAAACGTTGAATTTTTTTCGCTAGCATTTCCGGCGTTTCGTGGTAATGACCTTCTTCGTCAGGAAGACCGGCGTTCGGATAACAGCTAACCGCTGTGTTCGCAAGGGAGGCAAGTGAGCGTAAATGGTCGGTCATAAATTCTGGACCGGTCGCGCAGTTTAGTCCCACAGCAAATGGTTTCATATGTTGAATCGAGATAAAAAATGATTCGATGTTTTGCCCAGCCAACGTCGTTCCCATCGGTTCAATTGTTCCGGAAATCATTAAGGGCACTTTTTTTCCTAGTTTTTCAAATGCTTGTGAAATGCCGATAAATCCTGCTTTTACATTAAGCGTATCTTGACATGTCTCTAAAAGAAGAAGATCGACGCCGCCGATGAGCAGTCCGCGCGCTTGTTCTTCATAGGCTGCAACTAATTCGTCAAACGTAATTCCTCCGGTGACCGACAACGTTTTTGTCGTCGGTCCCATCGAACCAGCGACAAAGCGAGGCCATTCGGAAGTGGAATAGGCTTCGGCCGCTTTTTTAGCGAGTTTGGCTGATTGAATGTTGAGTTCTAATGCCAGATGACTTAGTCCGTATTCGTCTAATACGATGCTTGTAGCACCGAACGTGTTTGTTTCGATAATGTCTGCTCCCGCCTGCAAATACGCTTCATGAATGTGTTCGATGACGTGAGGGGCGGTCAGCGACAAATATTCGTTACATCCTTCGTATTGTTCTCCGCCGAAATCCTCCGCCGTTAATTGGGCGCTTTGAATCATCGTTCCCATCGCGCCGTCGATAATTAAGATTTTTTTTTCGAGCTGTTGTTGTAACTGTGTGCTAGCCATGGAGTACCTCCCTTTCTTGAGCGGCCTGCTCTTTTTCATGGATGTAATGAGCGAGTTCGACGGTCATTTCATAACGTAAAAACGGTGTAATTAAGTAAATGCCGTTAAATAAATCAAAGGCAGCATCAATTAACGATTTCGCAATCGCAATTCCTTCGCGCGCTGATTGAATTGGGTTGTTGGCGCATGAGGCCATGCGGGAACGAATCTTTTCAGAAAGGGTAATTCCCGGCACTTCATGGTGAAGGAAATCAGCATTGCGCGCGCTTGTAAGCGGCATAATTCCGATATAAATCGGTGCTTCGAGATGTTTCGTTGCCTCATACACTTCCTCGATTTGCTGTTCGGAATAAAGAGGCTGGGAAATAAAGTAGTCGGCGCCGCAACGAATTTTCTTTTCGAGACGCTCAACCGCTTTGTCGAGGTGGCGAACGTTCGGATTAAACGCTGCGGCAATCGAAAAGTTTGTTTTTTGCCCGAGCGGCTTTCCGGAATATGATAACCCCTCATTAAATTGACGGATGAGTTGAATTAAATCAAATGACGATAAATCATATACGGATGTTGCTCCCGGAAAATCGCCGATTTTCGACGGATCACCGGTGACCGCAAGCACGTCGGTAATACCGAGCGTATGTAAGCCCATTAAATGCGATTGCAATCCAATTAAATTGCGGTCGCGGCACGTAATATGAATGAGCGGGCGAACGCCGAGCTGTTGTTTGACAATCGTTCCGAGCGCCATGTTGCTAATGCGTGGGGTCGCCAATGAATTATCCGCCAAAGTAAGCGCATCGATATTCACCTCTTTAAGCGCCTTCGCTCCTTCTAAGAATTTGGTGATCCCCAGTTTTTTTGGCGGGTCCAGTTCGACGATGACCGAATGCCGCTTGCGCACAATTTCTTGTAACGGCGGCTCGTTTTCTTGTTCGACCTCTTGAATGGAAACGACCGTTCTGCGAGGTTTTACCGTTTTTTCATGAATTGGAGTGCGGTCTTTTAGTGCGCGGGCAATCGCTTCAATATGTTTTGGTGTTGTGCCGCAACAGCCGCCAATGAGGCGAACGCCTTGTTCGCGAAACGAAAGTGCCGTTTCTTCAAAGTAAGCGGCATTCGTTTCGTACACAAGACGACCGTCGCGATAATCCGGTAAGCTTGCGTTCGGATAAGCAGAAAGAAAGGCAGTTGTCGGCAACGGCACTTCTTCAAGAGAGCGAATCATATGGTACGGACCAAGATGACAGTTGAGTCCGACAACATCGGCACCTAATTGTTCTAATTGCACAATTGCATCGGCAAGGGGAGTACCATCTTGTAAAACGCCAACATCATGAAGGGTGACATGGGCGATAATCGGTTTGTCCGTTTCTTTTCGGGCAATTGTTAGCACTGTTTTTAACTCTTCTAGGTCGTAATACGTTTCGAGTAACAGACCGTCAATATCTTCGTGCAACAGCACATATAGTTGTTCGCGGAATGTTCGTTTGATTTCTTCGATGGTAAGGGAGCTTTTGTTGATGCTGCGCAAACCGCCAATCGTTCCAAGTACGTAGGCATGATTTGCTGCCGCTTGTTTCGCCAACTTTACAGCTGCCCGGTTGATCGTTTTTACTTCGTCTTCCAAACCGTAACGGGCGAGCTTTATATAGTTCGCGCCGTATGTATTCGTTTGAATGACTTCTGCTCCAGCAGCCATATAGGCTTCGTGGATATGAATAATGTCATCCGGTTTTGATAGGTTCAACTCTTCAAAACATCGATCCGCTCCATGAGAGTATAATAATGTTCCCATCGCACCATCGGCGATGACGATTCGTTCTTTTAAATCTTCGAGAAGCCCCATGTTCATTCCCCCGTTCGATATAAAGTAAGAAAAGTGGAAGCGGCGCGAACAGCTCTTCTTCGCCCGAAGAGGTGCTTGCCACCTCAAGGGAGAAGGTCATTTGGCAGAAGAGAGCTAGCCGCTGAAGCTAGGCAATAACAAAATCAGAGCCGCTTGCTTAATGCCGTAAGGAAAATGTTCTTTCGATGAGAAATGCTGGCATTTCGACGAAGGAAGGTTATTTTCCATTAGGCGTTGCAAGGCGAGCTAGACAGTAAAATAAAAAAGCCTTCCATAAGAAGAAGACTTTTTGTGAGCATTGTCTCTTCTTATCTTCCAAGCGAAACGCCTGTCTGGAATTAGCACCTGGACTTTCGAAAATGCGGTCGAAAGTCGGTTGCTGAGGGTTCACTGGGCCAGTCCCTCCCCCTCTCTTGATAAGAAATGGTTATGAAGTTTTGACGAAATGAATTTATATATAATGTAAATAATTTTGCGAAAATATTCAACTATTAATTTTTTATTCTTTGACGCTGCGCTGTGTTTATACAATGAAAAAAGCAAAAAGGCCTAACCCCTTAATGACACCCACAAATATTGTGGAAGTGAGGGAGTTAGACCTTCGTGAGATAACCTTCTTTTTCTTCATCGATAGTTAACAAATTGCACATCGATTGGCAAGTCTGCTTCACGAATCGCAGCGATCACTTTTTGCAAATCGTCTTTGCTTTTGCCGCTGACGCGAATTTGATCCTCTTGAATTTGGCTTTTGACTTTTAGCCCTGTATTTTTAATAATTGTGTTAATTTTTTTCGCGTTCTCTTTGTCGATGCCTTGAACGAGTTTCGCGCGCTGACGAACCGTTCCTCCAGAGGCAGGTTCCACTTTTCCATATTGAATATTTTTCGTTGGCACGCCGCGCTTAATGAGTTTACCGATAAGCACATCTTTCAGCTGCTCCAATTTAAATTCGTCGTCCGAAATTAACACTAGCTCGTCTTTTTCCAAAGAAATGTCGCTTTTGCTTCCTTTAAAATCATAGCGGTTTTGAATTTCTTTCATAGCAATATGAATCGCGTTGGTGACTTCAGATAGATCAACTTTGGATACAATATCAAATGAGCTTTCTTTTGACATAAAATACCTCCAACAAAGTTTGGTCATTTGGTTTCATTATAGTAAAATGTAGCATGTGAAACAACTTTTTCTGACGAACAATGAAAAAAGGAAGATGTGAACATGGAACGATTTGTACCCGGAGAAATAACAACATTAACAGTAAAAAGGGAAGTGCCGTTTGGCTATTTTTTAACAAATGGAAAAGAGGAAGTGTTATTGCCTAAAAACGAAACGGAACATTTGCTAGCGATTGAAGAGCCTGTCACGGTGTTTCTATATCATGATCATCAAGGACGGTTATGCGCAACGACAAAAACGCCGAAAATTACCAATGAAACGTACGGCTGGGTGGAAGTTGCCGACGTTGTACCGAAGCTTGGCGTGTTTGTCAATATTGGGATTTCCAAAGATGTATTAGTGTCGGTAGATGATTTGCCGACGCTTCCGTCACTATGGCCACAACGCGGCGATATGTTATATTGCTCTCTCAAAACGGATAAACGTGGCCGGTTGCTTGCACAATTAGCGACTGATGAGGTCATGAAAGAAATTGCAATAAAAGCACCGGAATCGGTGTTTAATCAAAACATTTGCGGTCGCGTCTATCGGGTCATTAAGGTAGGGGCGTTTATCATATCGGATGTCGGATATCTTGGTTTTATTCATGAATCACAACGCCGAAGAGAGCCGCGGCTTGGTGAAGCAGTCGAAGGCCGAATTATCGGTGTAAAAGAAGATGGAACGGTCAATGTATCCCTGCTGCCGCGCAAACATGAAAGTATTGACGAGGATGCGCAGATGATTTATCGTTATATGGAAAGCCGCGGCGGGGCGATGCCGTATAGCGACAAAAGCGACCCTGAGGATATTCAAGCGCGTTTTCAAATGAGCAAAGCAGCCTTTAAACGAGCATTAGGTCGCTTGATGAAAGAAAAGAAAGTATATCAAGAAAGTGGTTGGACGTATACGGTAAAAGAAAAATAGTGTGTGGAGCTGACAACAGCTCCGTTTTTTTATAAAAAAACTTAAAAAATTTCCAGCCTTGTCGATAAAAACAATGGACATATTTTAAAAAATGAGGGGACAGGCAAATGAAACAGCAGAAACACATATGTCTTATCATCGTACTCATCAGTTTATTTAGTATCGTAGCTGGTTGTTCGACACAAGAGGCAACGAAGAAAAAAGACCGAATCAAAGTTGGGATTATGTTGTCGGACGTCGGACTAGGAGATCAATCGTTTAGTGATTCCGCGTTTCGCGGGTTAATGAAAGCGCGCGACGAATTAGGAATCATTTTTGATTATCGGGAATTGAGCGATACGAAGACGTATGAACAAGGTTTAAAAGAGCTTGCCGAAGAAGGCAATGACATTGTCATTGGTCTTGGTTTTATGGTGCAAGAGGATTTAGAAAAAGTGGCGAGACAATATCCGAAACAACGATTTATTTTAATTGATTCCGTATCCAAATTAAAAAACGTAACATCCATTACATTTAAAGAAGATGAAGGTAGCTTTTTGACTGGCGTCGTCGCCGCATTGACAACGAAAACGAATCGAGTCGGTTTTATCGGTGGAGATGATGTGCCGCTTATTCGTAAATTCGAGGCAGGTTTTGAAAAAGGTGTTCACGCGATCAAACCTTCTGCTTCTGTTAATGTCGTTTATGCGGGTGACTTCGGAAATGAGAAGCTCGGCGCAACGATTGCGAAAGAGATGTTTCAAAAAGGATGCGATATCGTTTATGCGGCGGCGGGACTTACAGGGGTCGGCGCGCTTCGGGAAGCGGAAGCACATGGGGTGTATGCGATTGGAGTCGATAGTGACCAATATTTTTATGCGGAAAAAGCGGTCGTGACATCCATGGTTAAAAATGTGGACGTTGCCTTGTTTACCGTTTTAAAGCAATACGTAACAAAAGGAGATTTGCCAAGCGGAACGGTTCAGCTTGGATTGGCGGAAAACGGAGTCGGACTCGCACAGATTCGTGCAGTACCGTGGGATGAGCATAAGCAACAGCTGATTGAACAATGGAAACAAAAAATCATTAACGGTGAAGTGACAACGAAGTAACGGAAAAGGGGATTATGATGACGATTCGGAAAAAGCTATGGCTTCATTCGTTCATTTTGTTATTGTTGTCGATGGCAATGATGGGATTTATTATTGTGAACATGCTGTCGATTCAAGCGACGAATAAAGATATCGTTCCGGTTTTGCTGACGGTACAACAGCTACAAGCAAGCATGAAATCGACAAAACAAAGCTTAAATAATTTTGCTTATAATATGACCGAGGGAAATAAGCAAGAAGTAACGACTCAAATTCAAGAAACAGAACGATTCATTAGCAAACTAGAAAAAACGTTAAAACAAAAACAATTTATTGAGCTGTTAACGAAAGCGAAGCAGAAATTTTCGGATGTGCACACCCAATCGCTTGAGGCGCTCGATCAGCGTGATGCATCCGAAGTGAGACGGCAAGCGATGCGGATTGAGGGAGCGCTCAATGACGTTTACGT
The DNA here is from genome assembly GCF_013761245.1 of Thermaerobacillus caldiproteolyticus. GTDB lineage: Bacteria > Bacillota > Bacilli > Bacillales > Anoxybacillaceae > Thermaerobacillus > Thermaerobacillus caldiproteolyticus. Next base: position 236,197 of record NZ_JACDUT010000004.1, read on the forward strand.
TTTGCAGTTATACACGAATGATTTTTATCAAAAACTGCAAAGCGATTTGCAAGCGCAAATCCGCTTTGTCATTTGGACAGCCATTATCGGAAGTATTGCGCTCATCATCATGTCAGGGGGAATCAGTTTACGGCTTACGCGCTCCATTACGAATCCGCTGCAACGTTTGGCGAACAACGCCAAAGAAATCGCTAGCGGTAACTTGCTTGTGGAACGAGTTTCTTATAAGCATGATGATGAATTAGGAGCGCTGAATACCGCGTTCAATACGATGGTTGATGAGCTCAATCGGTTGTTGCACTCTGTTGATGGTGTAAGTAAACAAGTTGAAACATTTGCCAAAGAACTGGAAAAAGAGAATCAAATGTTAACAGAGATCAATCGTCAAGTTGCTTTATCAACGAATGAGCTATCGGCAGGTTCACAAAGCATTTCTGAAGAATTGCAACAGGCGGTATTGCTCATTGAGAAAATGGATGCTACATTTGCAAAAACGGCGGAACGAACAGAGCAGACAGCGCTGTATAGCGAAGCGGCTGTTGAGGCGATTCAGAACGGCCAAAAAGCGATGGAGCAACAGATGCAGTTCGTTCGCGATAACTCGGAAGCGACATTGTCTATTGAACAAGCGACTAATGAATTTACGAGCTATGCTGCGAACATTGAACAAATGGCTAAAGCGGTATCAGATATTGCCGAACAGACGAATTTATTGGCATTAAATGCGGCGATTGAAGCAGCGAGAGCGGGAGAAGCAGGGAAAGGATTTGCCGTTGTTGCTGAAGAAGTTCGCAAACTAGCTGAAGAATCCGCGAGGGCGACAAAGCAAATTTTTGAAACGGTCTCCCTCATCAAACGCGGCGTTGCTTCTGTTTCGTCAGCGGTAGCTCAAGGCGTAAAAATCGCCGAACAACAATCGCAATCGATTGAAACAACGACCAATGCGTTTGCCGAAATCGAGAAAAAAGTTGAAGGAATCTCAAGCGATATTCAAGCGCTTGTGGCGGATGTAAATACATCGAAAGAATTAGGAAACCAAGTATTGCAAAATGTCGAAAGCATTAGCGCGGTTGTTGAGCAATCCGCAGCCGGAAGCGAAGAAATCGCCGCTTCCATGTCAGAACAGCTGACCGCATTTGAAAAAATGGTCGAAAAAGTGACGACGCTGCGCCAGCTCACAGATGAACTGCACGCAGTTATGGCGAGGTTCCGAACGAAATAATGCAGCCTAAGAAAAGGCATGTTCTTTATTGCAATAGAATATTTTACATTTTTTCTAGGGGCCAGTTTGGCTGTTAGTAAAAAAGAGGGATGCCCTTTTAAGGGACATCCCTCTCTTATATCAATGTTACAGATGATCCGTTTTCTTCGAATATTCGTATTTTCCCGCTTGGCGGTTTTTTTCGCGAAGCATATTTTTTTCGTGGAGTTTCGCGTTATTGTCACGCGCCTTTTTATCATTATCGCTTGTATGGGACATACTGGTGTTACAACTCCTTTATGTGGATTGTACACCGGTAGTTTTTTCGAAAAGGCATGATTTTATGCTTCGATGTGTTGATTGAGGAAAAAGAGCGCCAATGTGCCCGGACCGGCATGAGCGCCGATTGCGCCGCCAATCGGAGAAATGAAAAAGCGTGTGCAGCCGAATGTCTCTTCGATTTGTCTTTTTAATTCTAAAGCGGCTTCTTCATCATCGCCATGGCTGATGCCAATCACTTGTTTTTGCAAATCGTCCCCGCGTTCTGCCATCAATTCAAGCATTCGTTTATACACTTTTTTTCGACCGCGCAGTTTTTCAAGCGGAACAAGTTTCCCATCTTCGACATGAAGCAGCGGCTTAATATTCAATAGTCCGCCGACAAGCGCAGATGCTTTGCTAATCCGTCCGCCGCGTGCTAAAAATTCTAAATCATCGACGGTAAAAATATGTTCCATATGTTGACAATAAGAAGCGATGGTGTCACATAGCTGTTCATATGGCATGCCTTGCTGGGCTAATTCGCTTGCTTTGGCGACGACAAGTCCTAGGCCGAGTGACGCGCATTTCGAGTCGATAATCGTGAGTGAGAAGTCAGGGTACTGTTCGAGCACTTCCTCACGCACCATCATTGCCGTTTGATATGTTCCTGATAATTGCGACGAGAACGCGATATAAATCGCTGGGCGACCATCTTTGGCAAGCTCTGTAAACAATTCTTTCATCTTCAGTGCATTTGCCTGCGATGTTTTTACGATTTCCCCTTTTCGCATTGCCTCATATACTTGCTTTGGGTCAATCGTTACAAAGTCTTCATAATCCGTTCCGTTCAAATGAACAATGAGCGGAAGGAAGGAAATATAATGTTTTTGTAAAAAAGAGTATGGCAAATCACAGCCACTATCGGCTACAATGTTAATCGACATCATGTTCACCTTCTGTCTTTTTATAAAATAGTTTTATTTTTATAAGTGTAAGATACCATTTTTCGTTTACGAAGAAAAGGAAAAACAAACACTATGGAAGAACGACCTACAGGAGGAGCACAAATGATTTTGTTAGAAGCGAAAAAGTTGATCATTGTTATCATTGGCGCACTGCTGAATGCAGTAGGCATGAACTTATTTCTTATTCCCGCTAACGTTTATACGAGCGGATTTGCTGGGGTTTCCCAACTTGTTTCAAAACTTGCTCATGACTATACGCCTTATCATATTTCTACGGGACTTTTATTGTTCCTGCTTAACATTCCCGTTGCGATTTTGGGGTGGAAAAAAGTTGGAAAATCATTTACGTTTTATAGCTTTCTCAGTGTGATTTTTATGTCGTTATTTTTAGAAATCATTCCAGTGAAAGAGGTTGCGCAAGATATTTTACTAAATGCAGTATTCGGTGGAGTAATTGCGGCAGTTGGTATTGGGATTACGTTAAAGTGGGGGGCATCCACCGGAGGCCTTGACATCATTGCATTAGTGTTATCACGCATGAAAGATCGTCCGGTTGGCACATACTTTTTTGCGTTAAATGCAGTTATTATTTTAACAGCAGGTTTTGTATACGGATGGGAAAAAGCGTTATATACGCTCGTTACGTTATATGCATCGACGCGTGTCATCGATGCGATTCATACGCGTTATCAAAAATTAACGGTCATGATTATTACGAATAAAGGGGAAGAATTGAAAAAAGCGATTCATGCGAAACTTGTGCGCGGGATTACGACTGTACCAGCGAAAGGAGCATTTTCACAACAACCGAAAGATATGCTCATTATCGTTATCACGAGATATGAATTATTTGATTTAACGAGGATCATTAAAAAAGTCGATCCGAATGCCTTTACGAATGTTGTTCAGACGACAGATGTATTTGGATTTTTCCGGAAAGATTAAAGCTGCGGATTGTCCGCAGCTTTTTCATCATAAGAATTGATATCTTGCTTCCTTTTCGAGGAGAATTGTCTAGCTCAGCTTGCAACGTATCAACTGCTTGAATCAATTTTTTCGATGATATATGCTATCGAAGGCGCAAGCGTCTAAAGAATAACCTTCCTTTATCATTTTGTCTAGATCTCTTGTGCCAAATAGTCTTCTCCCCTGAGGTGACAAGCACTTCTATGGGTGAAAGAACGTTGCCCATGGCAAGCCACAATGGCATTATTTGTGCTTACAGGATGTGACAGCCTTTAGGCAAAATTGGGCTATTCCCGCTTTTCTTATACGTGAAGTTGTTTATTGTAATTTATCCAGCTCTTGTTGAAACTGACGTAACTGAGCTTTTTCGGCTAGACTTGAATGAGCATAGGCAGAGGAAAGGGCATTTTTGGCGACATCGATCGCGTGCTGAAGGTCGGTATCGGCTTTCCCGTTTGCTGCTTGCTTGGCGATCATGACCGCTTCACGCGCTTTTTGAAACAGGGGATTTCCCATTGTTATGCTCCTCCAAGTGAAGAGTCAATTGCCTGCTTGGCCTTTCGCTCTTCCGCCTCTGCGTACGTCATATGATAAGGGATTCGCTCATCGTGCTTTTCTACGGCATCAACGCTTTGCTGAATGAAGCGTTTTGATTTATTTCGTTTACCCAAGACGCATTCCCCCTTAAAAAATCAAGACGCAATGTTGCGTCATTTATATTGTAACCGCATCAGTGGAATGATAATAAGGCAATTCGTTACAACTTTAACAGCGCCTTTAGGTAAACGCCGATCCCATCTTCTTCGTTTGTTTTTGTGACATCATTGGCGATTTGTTTTAGCGGTTCAATCGCATTCCCCATCGCGATACCATATCCAGCCCATTCAATCATTTCCAAATCGTTATCTTCATCCCCGAAGGCAATGACACGTTCTTTCGGAATTTGGTAATATTCGGCGATCCGTTGCAGGCCGCTGGCTTTATGGATGCCTGCGCGAACAATTTCAATAATATGCCATGGAGCAGCCCAACGACGATGATGAAGCACGTTGGCATGGACGTCGGATAAATACGCCTGAATATCATCGACGTGTTCCTCGTCGGTATGAATAAGAATGCTCGTCGGGTCGGCTTTTAACATTTGCCTTAAATCGCCGATTTCAATCGTCGGGTTGCCCAATTGAACAATATCAAGAAGCTTTTCATCATGTTCATGAATATATACATCATCCATCACTTCAGCTAAAATATTTTTCACATGATATGTTTCGCTTACTTCAATAATTTCTTTTACTGTTTTCAATTCAAGGGGAGTATGGTAAATCCCCCACGAATCATCATTTGGATGATGGACAAAAGCACCGTTAAAATTGACAATCGGTGTTGTTAAACTGAGCTCTGCATAGTACATTTTGCTAGCGCGATACGGCCTTCCAGTAGCAATGACGACAATATGACCTGCTTCTTTTGCCCGAAAAATCACCTCTTTGGTCAATGGGGAAATTGTTTTGTCATCTTTTAGTAATGTGCCATCTAAGTCTAAAGCAATTAAATATCGTTCCATACTATCTCCTTTACTTGTATATTTTTATTTAGTGTAACTCTTTTCCAAAATTTTTGTCTACATGTTACACTAATATATTAGAAAAAGAAAATTAAGAAGGAGTCTCCAGCGCCATGGTTATTATTGAAAATGAAAAAATCGCACAAATTCCTGTATTACATGTTGTGAAAGAGGAGAAAAAACAAGAGCCGCTGCCGCTCATTATATTTGTTCACGGTTTTACAAGCGCGAAAGAACATAACCTTCATTTCGGCTATTTGCTTGCCGAAGCAGGATATCGCGTCATTTTGCCGGATGTGCTTTATCATGGAGAACGTGAAAAGAACTTAACAGAAAAACAATTACAATTGTCGTTTTGGAACATTGTCGTTCGGACGATTGCAGAAATTGAACAAATAAAAGAGGAGCTCAATCGTCGTCATCTCATTGAAGCAGATCGAATCGGAGTTGCCGGTACGTCAATGGGAGGAATCGTCACATTTGGTGCGCTCGCGACGTATTCTTGGATTAAAGCCGCGGTCTCGTTAATGGGGAACCCTTGTTACGAAGCATTTTTTGACGCACAAATTGCAATGGCGAAAAAAATGCGTATATCGATCCCATTCACCGATGAGCAGTTGCAAAAGGAAAAGGAGCGGCTGGCGAAATACGATTTGTCGCTTCATCCGGAAAAACTGCAAGGTCGCCCATTAATGATCTGGCATGGTGTGCGCGACCAAGTTGTACCTTATCAATATACATATGAATTTTATGAACAAATAAAACCTCTTTACCAAGGAAATGAAGAGAGGGTAAAGGGGATTTTCGATGATAAAGCGGGCCATAAAGTAACAAGGGAAGCGTTTTTAGAAACGGTGAAGTGGTTTGTTCAACACGTCTAAAATAAAACGGCTATGTTGCTTTTAAGCGACATTACCGTTTTTTCTTTTTACCGATGTCCCAGTTGCGGCAATGGCTTTCCCATTCATTCGTTCCGGGGTTCATGGTGGCTTCCATAAGATTTGTACATCGACATCTTTCATCTCTTCAATGCCTGCAAGTACCCGTTTCACTCCGCCATTATCGAATCATGGAGGGGATAACCCTGTGTTGTGATTGGTTACCTTTCCTTCGTTTGAATTGATGTTATAAATGAGCCCTAAATCGACGGTGTTAATCCTGAATTCAGGGTCAACGATATAGCGAGCTCCTCGAGAATTTTTTACATTCGTGATTCATACTTTTCCAAGCGGGCAAAAGCGAAAGAAAGAAGAAGTATTTCAATTGGATGATATAAAATAATGCCAATTTGAAACGATGAATATGGATGCAATATTACAGCAATGGCAGTGTATTGACTGATAAGAATGCATACAAAGCAATCATAAAGATGATCAGGGAAGAAAAAAACAAAAACGAATCACAGAGCTGACGTTCCGTGATTCATTAGCCATCATTAACGGTTTTTCTTTACGTCTTTTTTCTTATAACATTGGAAGCAGTACAATGTTTCTTTTTCGCTGCTGACGACACCGTTCAAAAACCCATACAAACAATGAATCGGTTTGCCGCACTCCGAACAAAAGCCGACGAGCTCCTCCAACCGCCATTCTCCTTTCGTGAGCGTTGAGAAAGTTCATAACAAATTGAGATGCTCATCACTACGACAAGTAAGCGAAGTCATTACGATGTGTATATAGACTATTATAATATGAGGAAGGCCTATTTTATGAGCCAATTTGTTACGAAAATTCAATACGTCTGATTATAAACTGCGGGATCGGCATCCAGCGATTTCCCGTTTATTTGTGGGAAAAGTGATGGAATTAGCGAATGACCATGATCCATGTCCTCTTCGATGGAAAGGGAAAACTAATTTACATGGAGGCAATTGGAATAAAAGGGAGGTTCCTGAATACAGTTAGGAAATCTTTTCTTTTTGTTTCCCTCGTGTTACAGTAAGACAAAAATGTTGACTGTGGGAGAGTGAGCGAAGATGGAACAGATGGTAGGAGCCGTTCTTGCTGGAGGAGAGTCACGGCGCTTTGGCAGTCCGAAAGCATTTGCGAAGCGAGAAGGGATGTATTTTTTTCAGATTGCGATAAATGCATTACGTCCATTTGTTGAGGACATCTATATTGTGAGTCATCCATCTCTTTTGTTGCGCTTTCAACAACTGACGGATGAAAAAATAATCATGGATGAAGAAGTATATCGCGGTCAAGGACCGCTTGCTGGAATTTATACAGTGATGAAAAACACAAAGGCGGAATGGGTCTTTGTTCTTCCATGCGATATGCCGTATATGCGCACAAATACTGTGGCCAATATGATTAGGTATGTTGATGAAACATTTGATGCCATTCTCTCTGCTCATTTCGGGCGTATTCAGCCGTTAGTCGGCATGTACCATCGGCGCACGTTGGAACGGATGGAACAATTGTTGGAAGCGGGAGAAAACAGAATGATGTCGTTGCTTAATCGTTGTCGGGTGCGCTATGTGAATGAACATGACTTTATAGAGGAAGAAGGTGTATTTCGTAATGTTAATGAGCGGGACGAATACGACGATATTGTGACATAGCCCTTCTTCTATGTTTTTCAATGAGAAAGAAGGGAACATCCTTAATGTCTGTTCGGAAGTAAACGTGAATATTGTCGCTAGCGTCATGATCAAACAGAAATTCGCGATTATGATGACCTGTGTAAGAGGGTACTAGGCGATGTATATATAATGTTTGTTGGATCGACGAAGTAATTGATTTTTCCCCTTTTTGTGGAAATCAACATTGATGACAATTATGATGCTTTTTGTTTGAAACTACATTTTTTCACCTTTTTGTTCGCTATGTTATACTTTCCTTATAAATTAAGTAGTATTTCATATGAGTGATGTCACAATATTGAGGTAGCTTCTTTGTATATCGTGGACAAAGAACGGTTCTAGTTGAAAGAGGTTTTAGTAATGAACGAGTTTTGGTCGCCTGTTTGGCTGTCATTAAAAGTATCACTAGTCGCAGGAGCGATTGTTGTTATACTTGGAATGTTGTGTGGAAAATGGATGGCGCGCCGTCGGTTTAAAGGAAAAATCGTCGTTGAAACGTTGTTTATGCTTCCGCTTGTTCTTCCTCCGTCTGTCGTTGGTTTTTTGTTAATGGTGGTTTTTGGTAAAAATAGTCTTGTTGGAAGAGCGGTAGAAGCAATATTTCAAGGGACAATTATGTTTACGTGGTATGCGGCGGTGATTGCTTCGGTCATTGTTTCCTTTCCTTTAATGTATCAATCAGCGAAGGCAGGGTTTGAAGCGGTGGATGAGGCAATAGAAGGGGCGGCGCGCATCGACGGAGCGAACGAATATCAAGTCTTTTTTTATATATCGATTCCGTTAGCGAATAAGGCGATTCTCTCGGGGGCGATTTTATCATTCGCTCGCAGTCTTGGAGAATTTGGTGCGACGTTAATGTTTGCCGGGAATATTCCTGGAAAAACGCAAACGATCCCTACGGCGATTTACGTGGCCATGGAATCGGGAGAAATGACGCTAGCATGGGCGTGGGTAGCGGTAACAATTGTGTTTTCGTTTTTACTACTGCTATGTGCAACGATCTTTAAATCAGCTTGAAAGGAGGGAAGGTTATGGGAAAAATACAACTGCCAATTGTCGATCAATGGAATCGTCCGTTGCGTGACTTGCGCATTTCCGTGACCGACCAATGCAATTTTCGCTGCGTGTATTGTATGCCAGCGGAAATTTTCGGCCCGAACTTTCGCTTTTTAAATGAAGATGAGCTCCTGACGGTTGAGGAAATGGTCTTGCTTGTCGAAAGTTTTGCCGAATTGGGGGTCGAAAAAATTCGCATTACCGGAGGAGAGCCGCTGTTAAGAAGAGATTTACCATCATTGATTGAGCGGCTGACAGTCATTCAAGGTATTCGTGATATCGCCCTAACGACGAACGGTGTCCATTTAGTGAAGTATGCGAAAATATTAAAAGAAGCAGGATTACAGCGCGTCAATGTCAGCCTTGATGCGCTTGATGATGCCATTTTAAAAAAAATGAACGGAGTTGGCGTCGGAGTTGGGCCGATTTTAAAGGGAATTGCTGCAGCAAAAGAAGCGGGGCTTGGCGTAAAAGTGAATATGGTTGTGAAAAAAGGAATGAACGACTCACAAATTATACCGATGGCGACATATTTTAAGGAACAAGGAATCACGCTGCGCTTTATCGAGTTTATGGATGTGGGGACCACGAACGGTTGGGATTTTTCTCATGTCGTTACGAAAAAAGAAATTTATGAGCAAATTCAACAAATTCATTCGCTTGAACCGGTAGAGCAGGCATATTTTGGCGAGGTCGCGAGCCGCTACCGTTACGTCGGCACAAATGCGGAAGTAGGTTTTATTGCGTCAGTTACCGAATCATTTTGCAGAAGCTGTACGCGGGCGCGCATTTCTGCGGATGGAACGCTGTATACGTGTTTATTTGCGACAGATGGGATTTCATTAAAAGAAAAACTACGCGCAGGAGTAGGAAAATCGGAACTTCAACAGCTTATTATTTCGACATGGAATAAACGAACAGACCGATATTCCGATGAACGGACAGAACAAACGGCAAAAACGCGGAAAAAAATCGAAATGTCTTATATTGGCGGTTAAAAAACGCAAACATTCTCTACATGCGATTCGCAAGCGTGTTTCATCCGCTGAGGAGAATGTTTCGCTTCAAGCGATTTCTTATTGTTTTATATCGATGCTGATTCAAAAAGCAAATATAGACTAAAACCCGAGCTAACTCATCATGATGAGGCAGCCCGGGTTCTTCGTGTTTGTCCGAAAGAAGGTGAGACACCCTAAGGCCGCTAGCGTTTGGAACAGATAGAGAAAATTCTTACAACTTGTTTGTTCAATTTTTTTCTACAATGTAAAATGGATAGAAACGGGAACTTTTAATGCCGCTGATCTTTATTCGTTATGAAGCAATAGAAAAAATGAGGGGAGATACCTAGTGATAGAGAAAAGAACACCCATTCCAGTAACAGAAGCAATAAAAAAAGTGATGGCGTATGCGAAAGAGGGAGAGATAGAAACAGTCCAACTTGAAGAAGCTTATGGAAGATATTTGGCCGAGCCGCTTTGTGCCGATCATGATGTTCCGCCGTTTGATCGTTCCCCTTACGACGGCTTTGCGATTCGTGCGGTAGATTCCGCTTCAGCCAGCCTCACTCATCCTGTTGAATTTGAGGTCATCGAAGCGATTGGCGCGGGGGACGTAGCAAAACAAGTCGTTCAGCCGTTTCAAGCGGTACGCATTATGACAGGAGCACAAATTCCAAGTGGCTGCGATGCGGTCGTCATGCTTGAGCTGACGAACGAATATGAGCGGAATGGTAAAAAGTATATGTCGATTAAACGTTCGTTCAAGCCGGGGGACAACATATCCTTTCAAGGCGAAGATGCGAGAAAAGGGGATGTGCTCGTGCCAAAAGGAACATTCATTAACCCGGGTGTACAGGCGTTATTAGCAACATTTGGTTATGCAGAAGTAAAAGTCGCGAAAAAACCGAGGATCGGCATTTTTGCGACAGGCAGCGAATTATTGGAGGTTTCCGAGCCGCTTGTTCCTGGCAAAATTCGCAACAGCAACTCGTACATGATTAGCGCGCAAGTTATCCGCAGCGGAGCGATACCTGTATATTTCGGAACATTGGCTGATGATGTTGACGAATGTTTGGCGGCAATTGAGCAAGTGTTGGATGATGTCGATATTCTCATTACAACAGGCGGTGTTTCTGTCGGTGATTACGACTATTTGCCGACTATTTATGAACGGCTGGGAGCCGAAGTATTATTTAATAAAGTGGCCATGCGGCCAGGAAGTGTTACAACGGTAGCACATGTCAACGGAAAGCTATTGTTTGGTTTATCCGGCAATCCTTCCGCTTGTTACGTCGGGTACGAATTATTCGTTCGCCCTGTTGTTCGAACGAGGCTGTTTTCGCCAAAGCCGTATTTGCGAAAAAAGACTGCAACGTTATTGGCTGATTTTCCAAAACCGAATCCGTTTACTCGCTTTGTAAGAAGCTATGTGACCGTTCAAGACGGACGTCTATACGTTTTCCCTGTCGGAATGGATAAATCGAATATCGTTACATCGCTTGCAAAAGCGAACGCGCTGATGGTGTTGCCGGGAGGAACGCGCGGTTTCGCCAAAGGAGATACGGTTAATGTATGGCTGTTAGAAGATGAAGAAGGAAGTGCTGTATGAACGTCTGGCAAGTCGTCGGCTACAAAAATAGCGGAAAAACAACACTCATCGAAAAATGGATAAAGCAAGCCTCCCAAGAAGGATACAAAGTCGGGACGGTGAAACACCATGGTCACGGCGGCAATCCGGATGTGTGTCATGTGACTAATGATTCGAGCCGGCATCAACAAGCCGGAGCGATTGTCACTTCGGTCGAAGGAAATGGTCTATTGCAATTACACGCCTTTCAGCCACAATGGACGTTGTCACAAATTTTATCAGTTTATTCGCTGTTGCCTATTGATTTTACGATCGTCGAAGGGTATAAACGCGAACAATATAAGAAAATCGTGATGCTGCGGACCGATGAAGATTGGTCGTCGCTTTCTGTATTAACAAATATTGTCGCGGTTATTACATGGGAGCCTTCCCCGTTGCTAGCATCCATCCCATATCCTGTTTTTTTGATTAATGACGAGAAGCGCTATTTACAATGGTTGATGAATGAGGTGAGAAAAGCTGTATGAGCGAACCATTATTTATGATTACGGAAAAACCAATCTCCATTGAAAAAGTGATACAAAAAGTGATACGACCGGAAGCAGGTGCGATCACGACGTTTATCGGGACGGTGCGAGAGCTGACAAACGGAAAACGAACGTTATTTTTACAGTATGAAGCATATGTGACGATGGCGGAAAAAATGTTGGCGCAAATCGGAAAAGAAATTCGCGAAAAGTGGCCGGAGGCAAAAGTGGCGATCACGCATCGGATTGGCAAGCTTGATATTGGCGATATTGCTGTCGTCATTGCTGTTTCGACACCGCATCGGAACGACGCCTACGAAGCAAATCGGTACGCAATTGAGAGAATTAAACAAATTGTGCCGATTTGGAAAAAAGAACATTGGGAAGATGGGACAGAATGGGTAGGAAACCAGCTGGAAACGAAAGCGTATCCGACGGGAAAACCGGAAGGAGAGGACTTCATATGATGATTACATTGCTCTTTTTTGCTCACTTACAAGAAGCAATTGGGCAAGAGAGAATCGAAATGCAATACGTTCCACAAACAGTGAAAGAGTTAAAACAACAGATTGAAACACGGTATGGAATCGACTTGCGCCACGTGATGGTGGCAGTTAACGAAGAATACGCACGGGAAGAGCAACAGCTCAAACCTGGCGATACCGTTGCTTTTATCCCACCAGTAAGCGGGGGATGAATCAGGAGTAACAAAGCGATGATTGTTGGCAAGAAGCCGACCTTGCTTATTCCCAAACAACATGGCGCTTGGGCGATGCTTGGCATTCCGTTTGGATTAGGAGCATATGCGGGCGGGTTTTCTTGGTTCCATCTTCCGTTATTTCTCGGCTGGTTATGTTTACATTTAGCGACATATCCATTCTTAATGACAGTAAAAACAAAGCGAAAGAATGAATATATGCCATGGTTTTATTGTTATTTTTCATTCGCGGTCATGATGTTTCTTATTCCGTTATTGTACCATCCGATGCTCATTAACTTTGGTATCGCCATGGTTCCGTTCTTTTTGATGAATCTTTATTATGCGAAAAAGAAAAATGAGCGCGCCTTTTTTAACGATGTAGCTGCTATTGCTGCTTTTTGTATCGGTGGTCTTGCCAGCTTTTACGTCGGGCGCGGCGCATTAACGATTCAAGCGTTCGAACTATCTTTATTTAGCTTCCTCTTTTTTATCGGAAGCACCTTTTATGTGAAAACGATGATCCGCGAAAAGAAAAATTCTATTTATAAATGGGGGTCATGGATTTATCATTTTCTATTAATTGTTGTCCTAGTGATGATTGGTTATCCATTGTTTGCTCTTGCCTATGTTCCAAGCGTCATTCGTGCAATATCTTTATATGGAAAATCGCTTTCCGTAACAAAAGTAGGTATTTTGGAAATTGCCAATTCGGCTTATTTTCTGCTCGTTATGTTGATTTTTCTATCATAAAAAAGGAGACGCATTATGCGTCTCCTTTTTTAATCAATGCTACATATTTCCGGCGAACAACCTTCACAAGCGATTTCGTTACGTAAATATTCAAAGCTATGAACTTTTTGGTACGGAGATAATGCCTTTTTTCCGCAATTTGCTCAGCAAGATGTTGACGGCTTCGCGCGACGTTCCGCAAAAGCTCTCCAATTTCTAGTGTGTTAGTTGCAAGATAATTAGAATGCCGTCTTCCTTCATCCCCCGTAACGGTTACATAAGCGAATCAGCGTAGAGTATAATGCCTCTTTTTAAGGTCGCGAAATTTCGTTTGAGTTTTGCGACACTGGTCATTTATCCATTTCATAAGCATGAGAGATAATTGGTGGTTTTTTAAGCACCTTTTTTGAAGTGGCAGAAACAATCCCGTCTCGGGCGTTTTGGCACTTGGCAGATATTTTGCATGGAAAAATCCCCGTTATTGCATATCCGTAATGTAAATTCTTGTCCATCTGCCGTCATTTTACTCATTTGTACTTTTCCGGACTGAATGTAGTAAATTTTTTGTCGCTTTCTCTTTTTCCCTTCACGGAATTTTTTGTATTGGGATATTGCGATAAACACTCTGAAACAGTATCTGTATTATCGAACGCCACGTTTATTACTGATTTAAAAATCATAAGCAATATGTTTTCAGATTTATAGAAAGAATACGGAAAAAGACAATTGAATAAATATATACATAAATTTTAGAAAATAATTAAATATACATTTGATTTTATTTTTATGCAGTATTATAATGATAACTACATGAAAGAGAATTCGTTCAAGGAGGAAGAACATGAACATCGCAGTTATTGGCGCAACAGGGTATAGCGGTGTAGAATTGCTGCGGTTTTTGCGCCATCATCCTTATATAAGTCGTTGCTCTCTTTATTCATCGTCACAAGAAGGAGTTCCGTTATCTCACAGTTTTCCTCATGCGCGTGAAGAAGGAGAGCTTATTCTTCAAAAGATTGATATGGAACAAATTGCAGCTACATGCGATCTTGTCTTTTTTGCTACACCGCCGGGTGTTTCAAGCGGACTCGCACCATTGCTTATTGAAAAAGGGATCAAAGTGATTGATTTATCCGGCGATTTTCGCCTTAAAGATAGAACGGTGTATGAAAAATGGTATAAGCGGCAAACAGCTTCCGATATTTATTTGCAACAGGCTGTGTACGGTTTAACGGAATGGAACAAAGAAGAGATTCGAGGTGCTCAGCTTCTTTCCAATCCAGGTTGTTATCCAACGGCAACATTACTTGGATTAGCACCGCTTGTGAAACATCGTTTGATCGAAGAAGATTCGATCATTGTTGATGCGAAATCAGGAGTATCAGGAGCCGGACGTCAAGCTTCGTTAAACACTCATTTTTCGGAAACAAATGAAAACGTCAAAATTTATAAAGTGAATGAACATCAACACATCCCAGAAATTGAGCAAATGCTGCAAATGTGGGATGAGCATGTTCAACTAATTACGTTCAGTACTCATTTAATCCCGATGACAAGAGGAATTATGGCAACGATCTATGCGAAAGCAAAGGAAGATTTGTCATTAGAGATGTTGCTAGATTTGTATAAAACAAGTTATGAAGATTCCAAGTTTGTTCGTGTACGAAAGCCGGGACAATTCCCAGCGACAAAAGAAGTCTATGGCTCTAACTATTGCGACATTGGCATTGCATATGATGAACGAACAGGAAGAGTGACGGTCGTCTCCGTGATTGACAATCTCGTCAAAGGAGCTGCCGGTCAAGCAATTCAAAACTTGAATGTGATGATGGGCTGGGACGAAGATAGCGGGCTGGCATTTGCGCCTATTTATCCGTAGGAAGGAGTTAGTGTCATGATAATCACAAAGCAAGGAAGTGACGTTTACTATATCGCTGAGGGAACGGTGGTTACGCCGAAAGGTTTTCAAGCAGCAGGCGTACACGCTGGGTTGCGGTATGCCAAAAAAGATTTAGGAGTGATTGTGTGCGAGGTGCCGGCGTCTTGTGCCGCGGTTTATACGCAAAGCCATTTTCAAGCTGCTCCGCTGAAAGTGACACAGCAAAGCATCGCTGTTGAACAAAAATTGCAGGCGATCATCGTCAATAGTGCTTGTGCGAACGCTTGTACAGGAGAAAGAGGATTAAAAGATGCTTATGAAATGAGAGAGTTATGCGCTGAGCAATTTGGCCTGCAACCGCATCTTGTAGCGGTAGCTTCAACAGGAGTCATCGGCGAATTTTTGCCGATGGAGAAAATTCGTGCTGGTATCAAAAAATTGCAGCCAAGTCACTTACAAGAAGATGCTGTTGCTTTTCAAACGGCGATTTTAACGACGGACACGGTGATGAAAAAAGCGTGTTATCAAACGACCATTGATGGAAAGACGGTCACGATCGGCGGGGCAGCGAAAGGATCAGGAATGATTCATCCGAACATGGCAACGATGCTTGCTTTTGTTACAACCGATGCGAATATCTCTTCAAGTTCCCTTCAAGATGCACTTCGTTCGATTACGGACGTGTCGTTTAATCAAATTACCGTTGACGGTGAAACATCGACGAACGATATGGTTGTCGTGATGGCAAGCGGGCTTGCCCAAAATAACGAGCTTACTCCGAATCATCCAGAGTGGCCAAAATTTTACGAAGCATTAAAACAAACATGCGAAGATTTAGCCAAACAAATTGCCAAAGACGGCGAAGGGGCAACGAAGCTTATTGAAGTGCGCGTGAACGGAGCAGCAACGGATGAAGAAGCGAAACGAATTGCTAAAAAAATTGTCGGTTCGAATTTAGTGAAAACTGCTGTTTATGGGGCAGATGCGAACTGGGGGAGAATTATCGGGGCGATCGGCCATGCGGATGCGACAGTAGATCCGGATCATGTCGACATCTCACTCGGAAATATCGTCATGTTAAAAGGAAGCGAACCGCAGCCGTTTTCGGAAGAAGCGGCTACTGCTTATTTACAACATAAAGAAGTCGTTATTGAAGTGAATCTCCATCTCGGCAATGGAACAGGCGTGGCGTGGGGCTGCGATTTAACATACGATTACGTCAAAATTAATGCAAGCTATCGTACATAAGAAAATGAGAGGAGAGAACGATGGGAGAGACAATTGTCATCAAATGCGGAGGAAGCATATTAAGCGAGTTGTCACCATCCTTTTTTACGAGTTTACAAGCGTTGTACTCTCAAGGCATGAATATCGTTATTGTTCATGGCGGTGGTCCGGAAATCGGACAAATGCTGAAACGATTAAATGTGTGCAGCGAGTTCATTAATGGATTGCGGAAGACGACAGAAGAGGTATTAGAAGTTGTGGAAATGATTTTAAGCGGGAAAGTAAACAAACAGCTTGTTTCCTTACTACAGCAATACCACCTTCCTAGCATTGGTCTTTCCGGAGTTGATGCTCGCTTGCTTGAAGCTGCATCGATTGATGTTGCTAAGCTAGGGTATGTTGGGGAAGTTGTAAATGTCAATGAACAATTTTTAAACGATCTTCTTCTCTCTCGGTATATTCCGGTCATTTCTCCGATCGGAAGTGACCGGAAAGGACAAAAATATAACATTAACGCTGATACGGCCGCAGGGTCTATCGCCAAAGCGTTACAAGCAAAACAACTCGTATTCGTTACCGATGTTCCGGGCATTTTACAAAACGGTTCCTTGGTCGAGCACGCAACCATTGAGACGATTGAGAACATGATTGATGACGGGATTATTTCCGGAGGGATGATTCCAAAAGTAAAAGCAGCGGTGGCTGCACTATCGGAGTCACTTGATGAAGTAATGATTGTCAGCGGAAAAACAACATTTTATTCCGAAAATGGGCGGATTTATGGAACGATCATTCGAAAAGAAGCGGGGGTTTACTAATGGGAGCGTTATTTCCTACTTATAACCGTTGGGACATTTGTCTCGAATCAGCGGAGGGGACAAAAGTTGTCGCGAAAGACGGCAAACAATATTTAGATTTCGTTGCAGGAATCGCGGTTTGTAATCTTGGTCACCGCCATCCCGCTGTTCAAGCTGCAATCGAGGCACAGCTACAGCGAGTTTGGCACGTCTCCAATTTATTCACAAGCGATTTGCAAGAAGAAGTGGCACAGCTTCTTGTTGAGCATAGCTGCGGAGATTATGTGTTTTTTTGTAACAGCGGGGCGGAAGCGAACGAAGCAGCGCTAAAGTTAGCGCGTAAGCACACGGGTCGCTCGAAAGTCATTACGTTTCAACAATCGTTTCACGGTCGGACGTTTGCGACGATGTCAGCGACTGGGCAAGAAAAAGTGTATAAAGGGTTCGGGCCGCTGTTACCGGAATTTATTCATCTTCCTTTTAACGATATCGCCACATTGGAACAAGAAATGGACGAACGTGTGGCTGCGATCATGGTCGAGATTGTGCAAGGCGAAGGCGGCGTGAGACAAGCGAACGAAGCGTTTTTGCAAAAAATCGCCGAACTTTGCAAACAGTATGGCGCTCTGTTCATTGTCGATGAAGTGCAAACCGGCATTGGTCGTACTGGGACCGCATTTGCATATCAACATTTTTCAATCGAGCCAGACATCATTACGAGCGCCAAGGGATTAGGAAGCGGAGTTCCGGTTGGTGCAATGATCGGAAAAGCATTTTTGCGGGATACGTTTACAGCCGGTATCCACGGCTCGACATTTGGCGGCAATCCGCTTGCTATGGCGGCTGCGAAAGCGACATTACAAGTCATTTTCAAAGAGGAATTTTTACAGGAAGTGCAAAAAAAAGGAGCATACTTTTTACAACAACTTCGCGAAGCGCTACACGGAGTAGATATTGTAAAAGACGTGCGCGGTCTTGGACTAATGATAGGGATTGAATGTAAACAAGAGATCACAAAGCTGATTCCAGCGATTCATGCCAATGGACTGCTTGTACTAACCGCTGGACCCAACGTTATCCGTTTACTACCGCCGCTTATTGTTACGAACGAAGAGCTTGATATGGCTGTCGATATATTACAACAAACATTAATGAAAGAAAGTGTCGCAGCTAGTTGAACATAGCTGCATCTTTAATGAACTGTATGTATAAAAATTCTTATTAGTAAATAAAAATTCGATCATGAGGTGGCAATCATGAATGCGTATTTGCATTTAGCAAACGGAAAGAAATTTGCGGGAAGGCTTGAATTTCCGCTTCCAGACAGTGAAGTGAGCGGGGAAGTCGTCTTTTTTACCGGCATGACCGGTTACCAAGAAGTGCTGACGGACCCTTCTTATAAAAATCAAATCGTCGTATTTACGTATCCTTTAATTGGAAATTACGGAATTAACGCCGAAGATTTTGAAAGCAAACGTCCGCATGTACAGGCGGTCATTGTCTATGAGGCAAGTGCTCAGGGATACCACTATGAAGCGGAATATAGCTTAAAAGAATATTTGCAGCAATGGAATATTCCTCTATTGACTCATGTAGACACACGGGCCTTAGTCAAAGACATTCGCAACCAGGGAACAATGCTTGGCAATATCACATTGGAAGCGGAATGTGATATCCAAGCGTTACAAGAAAAAGCGTTTCCTGTGCGTGAAGTCTCAACCTCGCAAATCGAAACATACGGAAACGGAGACACACACATTGTGTTAGTCGATTTTGGTTATAAAAAATCGATTTTACAATCATTAGTCACAAGAGGATGCAAAGTAACCATCGTTCCTTACTATACATCATCGCAAACGATTCAAGCGCTTCAGCCGGACGGCATTGTGCTATCGAACGGACCGGGAGACCCGAAACAACTTTCGAAACATTTGCCGAATATTCGCCATATCATCGATCATTATCCGACACTTGCGATTTGTTTAGGTCATCAATTAGTGGCGTTGGCGTACGGAGCGAATACGGAAAAACTTCGCTTTGGACATCGCGGGGCGAATCAACCGGTGTATGATGCAGTTAAAAAGAAAGTATTCATGACTTCGCAAAATCATAGCTATGTCGTTAATGAAAACAGCTTAGCGAATACACCGTTCATTGTTCGGTTTACGAACGTGAACGATAGCTCGGTCGAAGGAATGGTGCATCGCTACAAGCCAATTTTATCGGTGCAATATCATCCAGAGGCACATCCCGGCCCTAGCGATACGAATGACATCTTTGATGAATTTTTACAAACCGTGCTAAAAGGGGAGAAAGTATATGCCTAAGGATTTAACGCTGCAATCGATTTTAATCATCGGTTCCGGACCGATCGTCATTGGCCAGGCAGCCGAGTTTGATTATTCCGGCACTCAAGCGTGTATTGCATTAAAAGAAGAAGGCTACCGTATAATTTTAGTCAACAATAACCCGGCAACGATTATGACAGACGAAGTTCATGCGGATGCCGTCTACTTTGAACCGCTAACTGTCGATAGTATCGAAAAAATTATTGCCAAAGAGCGACCCGATGGCTTGTTAGCAACATTCGGAGGACAGACGGGGTTAAACTTAGCGTTCCAACTTCATGAAGCCGGAATTTTAGAAAAATACGGCGTAAAGTTGCTCGGAACGCCGATTGACGCAATTAAAAAAGGGGAAGATCGCGAGGCGTTTCGCTCACTCATGTATGAATTAGGAGAGCCGGTTCCAGAGAGCGAGATCATCACAAACGTAGACGATGCTGTCGCATTTGCTAAAAAAATTGGCTTCCCAATTATTATCCGCCCTGCCTATACATTAGGGGGAACAGGCGGTGGTATTGCAATGACGATGGAGCAATTCGTCGCTTTAGTCGAAAAAGGATTAGCGGAAAGTCCGATTACGCAATGTCTTATTGAGCGAAGCGTCGCCGGCTATAAAGAAATTGAATACGAAGTGATGCGCGACCATACAGATACGTGTATTACCGTATGTAATATGGAAAACGTCGATCCGGTCGGTGTGCATACCGGCGATTCTATTGTCGTCGCTCCATCGCAGACATTAACAGATGAAGAATACCATATGTTGCGCTCCGCTGCAGTCAAAATTATTTCTGCTCTTGGCATTATCGGCGGATGCAATATCCAATTTGCCCTTGACCCATTCAGCAAACATTACTATTTAATCGAAGTTAATCCGCGTGTCAGCCGTTCTTCCGCGCTCGCGTCAAAAGCGACGGGCTATCCGATTGCGCGCATCGCAGCGAAATTAGCGGTCGGCTATACATTGGCGGAGCTGTTAAATCCGGTAACGAAAAATACGTATGCCAGCTTTGAACCAGCTCTTGATTACGTTGTTGTCAAGTTTCCACGCCTACCGTTTGATAAATTCCCTCACGGCGATCGCCGACTCGGTACACAAATGAAGGCAACCGGTGAGGTCATGGCGATTGACCGTAATATGGAGCGCGCTTTTCAAAAAGCAGTCCATTCGTTAGAAGGAGAAAACGTGGGGTTATGTTTACCGGAATTAGCAGCACAAACGAATGAGCAACTTAAAGGACTTCTTGTTAACAAAGATGATCGTCGCTTTTTTGCGATTCTCGAGCTATTCCGCCGCGGGGAAACGATCGAAACGATTTATGAATTGACAAAGATTGATCGATTCTTTTTGAATTCCTTTTATCAGCTTATTTTGTTGGAACAGAAAGCGAAAGAAACAAGTTTAGACGATATTGATGAAGCGACGTTCCGTCTTTTGAAAGAAAAA
Source organism: Thermaerobacillus caldiproteolyticus (assembly GCF_013761245.1). Taxonomy (GTDB): domain Bacteria; phylum Bacillota; class Bacilli; order Bacillales; family Anoxybacillaceae; genus Thermaerobacillus; species Thermaerobacillus caldiproteolyticus. Next base: position 257,031 of record NZ_JACDUT010000004.1, read on the forward strand.
GGGGTTTCCGATGCGTTTTTAGCTGATGTCTGGAACGTAAGTGAATGGGCAGTAAGGGAAAAACGGAAGCAGCTTGGCATTGTTCCTTCGTACAAAATGGTTGACACATGCGCAGCGGAGTTCCATTCGGAAACAGACTATTATTATTCGACGTATTTTGGCCAAGATGAGCGAAAAGAAAGCGATAAAGAGAAAGTGTTAATTATCGGAGCAGGACCGATTCGGATCGGGCAAGGCATTGAATTTGACTACAGCTCTGTTCATAGCGTTTATGCGTTGCAAGAAGAAGGATATGAAACGGTTTTGATTAACAACAATCCAGAAACAGTAAGTACCGATTTTGCTGTGGCGGACCGCCTTTATTTCGAGCCCCTTACGTTAGAAGAAGTGTTAAATGTTATTGAAGCGGAACGAATTGAAAAAGTGATCGTTCAATTTGGCGGTCAAACGGCTATTAACCTTGTGAAAGGATTAGAAGAAGCGAACGTAACCATTCTTGGTGTTTCCCATGACGTCATTGACCAACTTGAAGATCGCGACCGCTTTTATCAATTACTAGAAGAGCTCGATATTCCACATGTACCGGGGTTAATGGCAAACGATGAAAATGAACTCATCGCCAATGCCAAAGCGGTAGGCTATCCGGTTTTACTTCGCCCTTCCTATGTTATTGGCGGAAAAGGAATGTTTATCGTTAACAATGAACAACAATTGCAACAACTGTTACAGGAAGGATTAACGTTTACATATCCGGTCTTAATCGATGCATATTTAGACGGAAAAGAAGCGGAAGTCGATGTTGTCGCCGATGGAGAAGAGATGTTGCTTCCAACGATTATTGAACATGTAGAAAAAGCGGGAGTTCACTCTGGAGATAGTTATGCTTTCTTACCCGCTCAGACGTTGACGGAAGAAGAAAAAACGCAAATCATGACGTTCGCGGAAAAAATTGTTCAAAAACTTCAATTTAAAGGGATTATGAATATTCAATACGTCATTTCCAACGGTCAAGTGTATGTACTAGAAGTCAATCCGCGCGCAAGCCGTACCGTGCCGATTGTCAGCAAAACGACAGGAATTCCGCTCGCGCAAATTGCGACAAAATTATTGCTTGGGAAATGTTTGTGTGACTCGGTTGGCGAAAAACACCGAGGATTAGCGAATATGCCATATATCGTTTTAAAATATCCGGTATTTTCAACGCATAAATTGCCGGGAGTCGATCCTCTCGTCGGTCCGGAAATGAAATCGACAGGAGAAGGCATCAGCATCGCTGAAACAGTGACTGAAGCGGCGGCTAAGGCGTTCCATTCGTATTTATCTAAAAAAGGCGGCGCTTATGAAATTTATGTAGATATTGATATGAACAATATGCAGTCACTACTTGAATTCATTGAAGATAAACAACTTACCATTGTAACGGATATACCGTTTGCCCAATGGGTGAAACGAAAAGAAGCGTTAGCGTTTTTTAATCTGAAAAAAGATACTGAAAGCACCGAAGAGAGAATGCTTGCGTTGTCCCGACAAATCATCACCTTTACAGAAATAGAAACATGTGAGCTATTTTTACAGGCGATCGGTATTGATAATGCTTCTGTTTCGTCTATTCAAAATTGGCTCGAACAGAAAAGAAAATCAGAGAAAGCGGTGATTGTATGAACCCAGTCGTAAAACAAACAATCAGTTCCTCGTTAAAAGGAAAAGACTTATTAACACTAATCGATTTTTCTTCGGAAGAAATTCATGATGTATTAGCACTAGCTGCGGAATTAAAACAAAAACAGCGCGCGGGGGAACGTTATACTCCGCTCGCGGGAAAAACGTTAGCAATGATTTTTGAAAAGCCATCAACGCGCACGAGAGTATCATTTGAAGTTGGAATGACGCAATTAGGAGGCCATTCCCTTTATTTAAATAGTAATGACTTACAGATCGGTCGCGGCGAAACGATTGCTGACACAGCAAGAGTATTATCCCAATATGTTGATGCAATTATGATTCGTACATTTGCCCATAGTAAAATTGAGGAATTAGCTCACTATGCAACGATTCCTGTCATTAACGGCTTAACCGACGATGATCATCCGTGTCAAGCATTAGCCGATTTATTAACAATTTATGAATTAAAAAAGAAATTAAAAGGGATTAAGCTTGTTTATGTCGGTGACGGCAACAATGTTGCTCATTCGTTAATGATCGCCGCAGCAAAAGTGGGCATGGATTGTACAATCGCTTGTCCGATTGGCTATGAACCGAAAGAGAATTATGTAAAAGAGGCAGTAAAAGCGGCAGAACAAACAGGAGCAGCGATTACCGTTACGCATGATCCAAGCGAAGCAGTGGTAGGTGCAGATGTCATTTACACCGATGTATGGACGAGCATGGGACAAGAACAAGAAAGTGAAGAGCGGCTTTCTGTCTTTCAGCCGTTTCAAGTCAATGAGCAGCTAGTACAAAAAGCGAAAGATGATTACATCTTTCTCCATTGCCTGCCGGCACATCGTGGTGAAGAAGTGACAGCTGATGTGATTGACAGCGCTCATTCATTTGTGTTTCAACAAGCAGGGAATCGACTTCACGTACAAAAAGCGATTTTACTATCTCTTTTAGTATAAACGAAAAGCACTGGATTACATTCCGGTGCTTTTATCATGTTGTACCATCATTTGCGTAGTTATGAACGGAAGAGACAACGGGAACGTTAATAATGTACCTTTGGTTTAAGGGAGGAATGAAGATGGGCCAGAGACGACATTTTGGACCGGGGGATAAAGCACCGAACAATGGTGTCTATATCGAAATTGGTGAAACAGGAGATAATGTGAAGCATCCAAAGAAAATCAGGTTAAAAGCCGGAGACACGTTCCCAGAAACATCGAACCATAATCGTCATTGGACATATATGCGAAAACCGTAAACAAGAAAAGCGGGGACGCTGTGAACGGTAAAAAGTTATACTTTCTTAATCATGCGAAAAAGCCATTCTCATATGGGGATGGCTTTCCATTTGAATTCAAAAGGGAGCATCCGTTATAATGACTTTAAAGGTCAAAAAAAGTCAAAAAAGGGGCGAAAGCAATGAACATAAATAAAATGACAGAAAAAGTGCAAGAAGCGTTCATCGCTGCCCAATCTCTTGCTGTGAAACATCATCATCAACAAATGGATATCGAGCATCTTTTACTCGCTTTGCTTCAACAAGAAGAAGGACTAGCAGGAAGAATATTAACTCTGCTTCATGTGAATGTAGAGGCGTTCACGAACGAGTTGCGAGCGTGTTTAAAGAAAAAACCGGAAGTACTTGGCGCAGGGGTCGAAGAAGGAAACATCTATATGACCCATCGCTTGCAACGCCTCATTACGAATGCCGAACAAGAGGCAAAGCAAATGCAAGATGAATATCTATCAGTCGAACATTTATTATTGGCATTAACAATTGAAAACAACGATATTAGCCATTTGCTCCAGCAATACCGTATTGACCGTTCATCATTGTTAAAAGTATTAACAGAAATAAGGGGGAATCAGCGCGTGACAAGTCCAACTCCAGAAGCTACATACGAAGCTCTAAAAAAATACGGCCGCGATTTAGTAGCGGAAGTGAGAGCGGGAAAAATCGATCCTGTCATCGGTCGCGATAGCGAGATTCGCCGCGTTATTCGCATTTTATCGCGCAAGACAAAAAACAATCCGGTGTTAATCGGGGAGCCGGGCGTCGGAAAAACAGCGATCGTTGAAGGGTTGGCGCAACGCATTGTTCGGAAAGACGTTCCAGAAGGGTTAAAAGATAAGACGATTTTTGCCTTAGACATGAGTTCTCTTGTTGCCGGAGCGAAATTTCGCGGTGAATTTGAAGAACGTCTTAAAGCGGTGCTCAATGAAATAAAAAAAAGCGAAGGAAAAATTATTTTATTTATTGACGAATTGCACACGATTGTCGGAGCGGGAAAAGCAGAAGGCGCAATGGATGCTGGAAACATGCTAAAGCCGCTGCTAGCGCGCGGGGAATTGCATTGCATTGGTGCAACAACGCTCGATGAATATCGGCAATATATCGAGAAAGACCCGGCCTTGGAGCGTCGGTTCCAGCAAGTGCTTGTCGAAGAACCGGGCGTCGAAGATACGATTTCCATTTTGCGCGGTTTAAAAGAGCGATTTGAAATCCATCACGGCGTCAACATTCACGATCGTGCTCTTGTGGCGGCAGCAACATTATCGGATCGCTATATTTCCGACCGCTTTTTACCTGATAAAGCGATCGATCTAGTCGACGAAGCGTGTGCGATGATTCGTACCGAAATTGACTCCATGCCATCCGAGCTTGATGAAGTGATGCGGCGAGTCATGCAGCTGGAAATCGAAGAGGCGGCGTTGCGAAAAGAAACGGATGAAGCAAGCAAGGAGCGGCTCGAGACTTTAACAAAAGAGCTCGCCGATTTGCGCGAAAAAGCAAACAGCATGAAAGCGCAATGGCAACAAGAAAAAGAAGCGATTCAACAAGTGCGCAATGTTCGTGAAGCTCTTGAAAAAGCTAAACGCGAATTGGAAGAAGCAGAAAACGAGTATGACTTAAATAAAGCTGCTGAACTTCGCCATGGTCGCATCCCACAGCTGGAAAAACAATTAAAGCAGCTTGAACAGCAAATGAACGAAACAAACAAAGAAGGTCGTCTCCTTCGTGAGGAAGTAACAGAGGAAGAAATCGCGGAAATCGTCTCAAGATGGACAGGAATTCCGTTAACACGATTAGTCGAAGGGGAACGCGAAAAACTGTTGCGTCTGCATGACCTTTTACATGAGCGTGTCATCGGGCAAGATGAAGCGGTCGAGCTTGTCGCTGATGCGGTGTTGCGTGCTCGTGCGGGCATTAAAGATCCTAATCGTCCGATCGGTTCCTTTATTTTTTTAGGACCAACCGGTGTCGGAAAAACGGAGCTGGCGAAGGCGCTCGCGCAAGCGTTATTTGATAGCGAAGAACAAATGATTCGCATCGACATGTCCGAATATATGGAAAAACATGCGGTATCGCGCTTAATTGGTGCTCCGCCTGGTTATGTCGGTTATGAAGAAGGGGGGCAATTAACGGAAGCGGTACGGCGCAAACCGTATTCCGTCATTTTACTTGACGAAATCGAAAAAGCGCATCCAGAAGTGTTTAATATTTTATTACAAATGTTGGATGATGGACGTATTACTGATTCCCAAGGGCGCACGGTCGATTTTAAAAATACGGTCGTCATTATGACATCAAATATCGGCTCGCATGCGTTGTTAGAAGGAGTCAAAGAGGATGGAGAGATCAAAGAAGAAACGCGAGAACAAGTATTACAACAATTGCGCGCTCATTTCCGTCCGGAATTTTTAAACCGCGTGGATGATGTTATTTTATTTAAACCGTTAACAACGAAAGAAGTAAAAGGAATTGTCGAAAAATTAGTGAAGGAACTTGCCAAGCGGCTGGCCGATCGCCATATTTCCCTCACATTGACGGAAAAAGCAAAAGAATACATTGCTACATCCGGATTCGATCCGGTTTACGGAGCACGACCATTAAAACGATTTATTCAAAAACATATTGAAACCCCATTAGCGAAAGAAATCATCGCTGGCCGTATCAAAGATTACAGCACAGTCGATGTTGATTATGAAGGCGGACAAATCGTTGTGACAGCGAAATAAAATGAACAAGGCTGTCCCTTTACTTTCGGGACAGCCTTATTTCTTACGAAGTTACACGCGCCGCCTTCGCTTTTCTTTTTGTCTAGCTCCGGTGACCAACCGCTTGGGCCAAATCACCTTCACCCTCGAATGCAGACATTTCCGCGGGGGAAGAACATTTGCCCATTGCGGTTAGGCAAGTCACCTCCGCTTTTCTTAGTGATGTTCAACTGGTTCGTCAGGAAGTAAGTTAGCGATGATGATGATGAGAATCGTAACAACAACCCCTAATAAAGCTCCTGTTGAAAAGTGATAAGCAATACCTTGCATCGAGCCAATGACGTATGTGGCCATTTGTACTAGCAGAAACGTCCAAAAAAATGTCCAAAAAAATTTCACCGCATTCACCTCAATCTTTGTAACATTCCGTTTTTATCTTACCATAACTTATAGAAATCGAAAATGTCCTTTTGTTTTTGGGCAATATCCCCTTACTTCTTAGCATCTTTTGCATACAGTATACTGTGCAACTATGCTCTGTAAAAAGTAAGGGTGAATACGAATGGAGGTTCAACAACGTTTTTTCCAGCTTGATGATCAATGGTGTGTAGTTCACTTGCCGGAGCGCCCGAACGGATTTGCAATTCTGATCCTTGGTGACACGAACCATTTCGTCAGTGACAGCACAAGTTTTTGGCTACAGCATAAAGGAAGACGCCAGCTTCTTAACGATCTACGTGAATATGGATATACCATTTTTTATTCGAATTTATATGGTCGACATTGGGGGAGTCCTAAGGCAGTCCGTTTGGTAAAGCAACTGATTTACTACGTGTTAAAAAGTGAAATATTAAACAATCGCATCTATATTCTTGCTGAAGGAATGGGAGCTCTTGTCGCACTGCGGTTGCTTGAAACACTGCCACAGCAAATTCGCGCGGTAGTGATGTTAAGCCCATGCTTAGATTTACAAGCGCAGCTGGCGTATGAAAAAGAAAATAAGTTTTTTTACAAACGAATGGTCAAAGAAATTTCGGTAGCGTATGAAATCGACGAAATGAATATAAAAGACGCAGTCCCTTCATTATCATTTGTTCAATCATGCGTTCCCATTAAGATATGGCAACTATCGGGTGTTACTTCTTATCCTTCCTCTTTTCATTGTCGAAAATATGAGGAATTAGCGAGGAAGGTAAAAGGTCAGGTGGATGTTGTATACCATTTACCAGAAAAAAGATACAGCTTTTCCAAAGCGATTCATCAATTTTATCAGCAATATAATGATTTACAATAAATTCCTCTATCGAGTATAGAAACGGTAGGGGAATTATTTTTGGCAAAGAAAATAAGAGGCATTCAAACAAGAACATGCCTCATCGGGGAACCGTTGTCGTTATGATTTTTTGAAAAGGTCAACAAAGGAAGTGAATTTTTTCATAAGGGGCTTTAATTGATTAAATGAGGAGACAAGCGTATCAATATCTTGCATTAATTGCATAAAATCGAGCCCTTGTTGCGGAGGGAATTCGCTAAATTCGCTTTTTCCTAGAACGTTCTCTCTTTGACGTGACGGAAACGGCCCGAACATTAAACGGGAAAAACGATCCTCTCGTTGGTTAGTCTGCTCATTTTGCTCCTTGGCTTCTTGGTCAGTTTGCTTATTTTGTTCCGTGTCTTCCATGATGCTTTCCTCTCCTTTCCCTTTCCTCTTTATTAGCACTTTATGTGAAAAAAAAAGAATTGATTAGACGTATACCACGTACCAAATATTTGTATTGCACGTTTAACAAAATTCCGATAAAATTAGTACCAAGTAATAGTAATTGGTTATATAATACTGAAGGAGTTGTTCAGCGTGGGTGCAGGTATTATAGGGATTGGGCGATACTTACCGGAGAAGGTGTTAACCAATTTTGATTTAGAAAAAATGATGGATACGTCTGATGAATGGATTCGGACGAGAACGGGAATTGAAGAACGAAGAATTGCTCCTGACAATATCGATACATCCGATATGGCATATTTTTCAGCTAAAAAAGCATTAGAGGATGCGGGAATTTCAGCAACCGACATTGATTTAATTTTAGTGGCCACGGTGACGCCGGACCGTCCGTTTCCATCGGTTGCGTGTATGCTGCAGGAACGTCTAGGAGCGACCAAAGCAGCGGCGCTTGATATTAGTGCGGCATGTGCGGGTTTTATTTACGGTATGGTCACGGCAAAACAATTTATTGACAATGGAGCGTATCGCTATATATTAGTAGTTGGTGTTGAGAAGTTATCGAAAATCGTCAATTGGAACGATCGAAATACTGCTGTGTTATTTGGAGATGGCGCAGGCGCAGTGGTAATGGGACCCGTTTCTGAAGGCCGGGGCATTTTATCATTTGAATTAGGAGCTGATGGAACAGGAGGAAAACATTTATACCAAGACGAATATGTCATTATGAATGGGAGAGAAGTGTTCAAATTTGCCGTTCGGCAAATGGGAGAATCATGCATTAATGTGCTAGAAAAAGCAGGTTTATCAAAGCAAGACGTTGATTTTCTCATCCCGCATCAAGCCAACATCCGCATCGTCGAAGCTGCAAGGCAGCGACTAGAGTTGCCGGAAGAGAAAATGTCGACAACGGTAAGAAAGTATGGAAATACGTCGGCAGCCTCCATTCCGATTTCGATTGTCGAAGAATTGGAAGCAGGGAAAATTAAAGACGATGATTTGATTATTATGGTTGGTTTTGGTGGCGGCCTAACATGGGGAGCGATCGCGTTACGATGGGGTCGCTAAATCATCGACCATCGACACTCTTTCATTACAAGAAAAAGGAGAGACAAAAGAATGGAAAAGAGAAGAGTCGTTGTCACAGGTCTAGGTGCAGTTACTCCGCTTGGAAACGATGTTGAAACGACGTGGAACAATTTAATTGCTGGTCGGACAGGAATTGGGCCGTTGACTCGTGTCAATCCTGACGACTTTCCGGCAAAAGTAGCAGCAGAAGTAAAAGATTTTAATCCAGAAAATTATATAGATAAACGGGAAGCGCGAAAAATGGACCGCTTTACGCAATATGCGGTTGCCGCCGCGCTTATGGCTGTTAAGGATGCGAAGCTAGAAATTACGGAAGAAAATGCGACACGAGTCGGCGTCTGGATCGGCTCTGGAATCGGCGGGATGGAAACATTCGAGCAACAGTTCGAAATCTTCCAGCAACGCGGTTATCGTCGTGTCAGTCCATTTTTTGTGCCAATGATGATTCCGGATATGGCGGCTGGTCAAGTATCGATCATTCTAGGAGCGAAAGGAATTAACTCTTGTACCGTCACTGCGTGCGCAACGGGAACGAACTCTATTGGTGACGCGTTTAAAGCGATTCAGCGCGGTGATGCAGATGTCATGATTACTGGTGGAACAGAAGCGCCTATTACGAAAATGTCGCTAGCTGGCTTTTGCGCCAATACTGCTTTATCAACAAATCCGGATCCAAACAAAGCGAGCCGCCCATTTGACAAAAACCGCGATGGTTTTGTCATGGGAGAAGGCGCTGGCATTCTCGTAATAGAGGAATTAGAACATGCGTTAAAACGCGGTGCTCACATTTATGCCGAGATTGTCGGTTATGGAGCGACAGGGGATGCGTATCATATTACCGCGCCGGCTCCAGGTGGGGAAGGCGGCGCGCGTGCAATGCGGAAAGCATTGGCAGACGCCGGAATGCAGCCAGAAGAAATCGATTATATTAATGCACACGGTACAAGCACGGAGTATAACGATAAATATGAGACGATGGCGATTAAAGAAGTATTCGGCGACTATGCGTATAAATTGGCAATTAGCTCGACGAAATCAATGACTGGACATTTGTTGGGAGCCGCAGGAGCTGTGGAGGCAGTATTCTCTGTATTAACGATTAAAGAAGGAATCATTCCGCCAACGATCAATTACGAAACACCTGATCCAGAGTGTGATCTTGACTATGTACCAAACGTAGCAAGACGTCAAGAAGTCAATGCGGTACTCAGCAATTCGCTTGGGTTTGGCGGCCATAATGCGACATTGATTTTTAAAAGATATACAAAATAACGAACAGGGCTATCTCAGACAAGGATGAGATAGCCTTTTTTTCACCTTCTTTTCGTTTATTTCATACGATGGGAAAAAGCAAGAGAAAGGTGTGAATAAGACAGTGCCGATCGTGCGTACCGACGAGTGGTTAGTAAAATTACATTCCCGTCCGCTTCAACTATGTGAACGACTCACTCCTTATTTTGAAGAGGCAACAGCTCGTGATATTTATCTACATCTCATCCAGCATGGGATGTACCAGCCGTCAAACGATATAGCCAACATCGTAGATCAAATGAAAAAGAAACGAATGTGGAAACATATTACAACGATATACGAAGCATTAAAAAAACAATGGAACAGTCCCGATGTACCAATTTTTCTTTTTCCGGCGGATCCGCATAATCGAAAACTAGCCCGTGAATTTAATAGCAAAGGCGGACTGGCTTACCCTGATAAATTGTTCCTATTTTTATTACCGCATCATACAGAAAAAGAAATCAAAGCGGTGTTCACGCATGAGTATAATCATGTCTGGCGCTTTGCCAAGCACGAGAAACAAAGTGATGACTATACGTTACTTGATGCCATCATTTTGGAAGGGCTAGCAGAAAATGCGGTTCGTGAATACGTTGGAGACACATATAAAGCGAACTGGACGACATATTATTCGGAACAAGAGATTATACAATTTTGGCGACGCTATCTGTCTCCACATCAGTCCATTCCTGTCCACCATCCGTTATATAACCGCCTTCTCTACGGACTTGGTTTTTATCCGAACATGCTTGGATATGCAGTCGGATACTCTATCGTCCACCATTGTTTGCAAAAAAGAGGAGTTCGTTTTTCCGAGCTTATGGAATTGTCTTCTGAGCGCATCGTGCAGCTTGCTCGACTAGGTGAATAAAAATATAGTCATGACCCCAAGTTACAGTTCATATATGTAGAAATAAGATGGACAAGTTGATGATAGAAAGAAGAGGGCGTAATGATGCGCGTATTTATTTATTTAGTCGGTTTTGGCCTTTCAGTGATTGGAGGGGTTACTTCCATTGCTTATTTGAACATTATTACACCCGAACGAGGATGGGTTGATTATTTTCGATTTGTTAGCACGCGTATCGAATGTTATTTTCTACCAATTGGAATTGTTTTGATGTGGGTAAGTCTATATTTTTCCTATCGTGAAGAATAGTGGATAAAAAAGGGTGAAGTGGAATAAAATAAGTCCCCTCTGCCTATACTGATGGACAAATAGTTTTTTGAAGTGAGGGGTATTCTTATGTTATATCTTCATGATATTTGGGTCAATTGGTTTGAAGGAGAAGAGAACGGATACAATGTTTGCCATTTTCATGAATGGCGGAAAGATGATCAAGTCGAACTATTAGACCAAGTGCCGCTACTGAAAGTTTCCTCTGCGTTATTTGATTATATTGAAAACAGTTTATCGGAAATTCCACAGCCACTTCTTGATGATGTATACCAGAAAGCGTATGTACGTAAAAATCATGAGCGAATTCAGCTTGACTATTGTTTCGTTATTACAGATGGAACAGGGATTCTTGCCATTGATACGATTGGCTACAATATTCCGATTCGCAAAAGCCGGCTCATTCCAAGACAAGAGCAACTCGTATATGAAATGGTAGCTGAGCAACAAGAAGAACAATACCCGTTACCTACGTATAAAAAAGAGCATCATATTTTGTCACCATCTCCGCAGCTTATGAGCGGATTAACACGAAAAGAACGCCAATTGAAGCAACTGTTATTTATGGCACTTGATCAGCTTCATTCCATGAAAAACGTCGCTGAAGTACGTTATTGGTATACGGAGTGGGCACCTCACAAATATCCTTCGATTCAACAAATGTCGTTTGAAGAAGCATGGCAACATTTATATGAGGAAACGAAGTACGGCTGGTCGGAAAAACATGTGCAATTATGCGAAAAACTCATAAAAGGCCAGCCATTTTTTGAAAAGTTATGGGAAATGGAACAAGAGCCAAAAGTGAATTAAAAAGCAAGCCGCAAATAGGCTTGCTTTTTGTTATTTACGTTTTCTTCCTAATCCCATTGCGTTTTCCATCTTCTTTAACATTTTATTTGCGACTTGATTCGCTTTTTCTGCGCCTTCATCAAGCACTTGATCGAGAAGATCACTCTCCATTAAATGGTAGTATTTTTCTTGAATCGGTGTGAGGGTATCAATGATCACCTGAGCAAGATCGGCTTTAAATTCTCCATACCCTTTTCCTGCATATTCTTGTTCTAGTTGTTCAATCGATTTGTTTGCCAAAATAGAGTAAATGTTTAACAAGTTCGTAATGCCCGGCTTATTTTCTTTATCGTATTTAATGACTCCATCCGAATCGGTAACGGCGCTTTTAATTTTCTTTTCAATCGTTTTTGCATCATCTAACAGTGTAATAAATGCCTTTTTGTTTGGATCAGATTTGCTCATTTTTTTCGTCGGATCGGCAAGGGACATAATGCGCGCTCCTACTTTTGGAATGCGCGGCTCTGGAAGCGTAAAAATTTCTCCGTATCGTTTGTTAAACCGTTCCGCCAAGTCACGTGTCAATTCAATATGCTGCTTTTGGTCTTCGCCGACAGGAACAATATCCGTTTTGTAAAGGAGAATATCAGCTGCCATAAGCGGAGGGTACGTTAATAACCCAGCGCTCACCGCTTCTTTCCCGGCTGACTTGTCTTTAAACTGTGTCATTCTTTCGAGCTCGCCGATGTAAGCGATGCATTGCAGCATCCATCCGGCTTGTGCATGCGCAGGGACTTCCGACTGAATAAATAATGTCGCTTTGTTCGGATCGATGCCGACCGCTAAATACAGCGCAGCTAGACTGCGAATGTTTTTGCGAAGCTCAAGGCGATCCTGTGGAACAGTAATCGCGTGCTGATCAACAATACAAAAATAGCAGTTGTATTCGTGCTGTAATTCAATAAATTGTCGCATCGCACCAATGTAATTGCCAAGCGTAATGACACCGCTTGGTTGAATACCTGAAAAAATTGTCTTCATAAAATCACTCCTTTACACTATACATATAAATAGAAAGGTCCTACCTCCCGCTCAATTAGGGACGATAGGACCGCGTTGCCACCCTAGTTATTGTACTTCACGTACAATCGCTCTGTTCCATGCTATTTTTGCATGGCACCTTTGTAACGCAAGGCAGACGTCCAAGCCTACTCCCAGTTCAGCTTGGATGCTCGAAAGCCCATTCCATATTGCTAGCCGCTTGTTCGCACCACCCACAAGCTCTCTGCATGCATCGCAATATGTACTATTCTTTCTCATCGCATTCTCTCTATTGTACTCTTCATTTTAACTTATACCTATCTTTTATGCAAGAATGATACACAATTAAGAATTATTGCATAAAACAAATCATTTAGAGCTAGGATAATATTATATTAAAAATGATCTATCTTATTTCCTCATTTAAACACGAATAATTGTCTTTATTTCAAACTGTTTTTTAATAATATATGATTTATTGATAAAATTATTTTATAAAAATATATGCTCAAAAAAGTTGTTGATAGTCTGTAAATGTAAAGTAAAAAAAAACAGAATGTAAACGCTTTAATATTAATTTTGTAAATTTTTTTCATTTACATTTATCAAAAAACACTATAAAATGCTAATTAACTAAAAACATAAATAATTTAAAGCAAAACAAAATTCAGAAAATAGGTGTAAAAAATTCTTTTCAAATATATTAATAACATTTATAATAGGGTTTGGATAAAATATTCTGATAAATCAGAAGGTATAGATTTTGTTTTCATAAAATTATACATAACATTGTGATGGCTAACATGGTTATACGATGTAAACAAGCAACTTCATTAACAAAAGTTCCACGTTTTTACGTAGAGCTTTTGAACATAAAATAATTTTTTTAGGGGGGAAATTTATGAAGAAAAGGCTTTCCATTCTTTTTAGCTTAATGCTAGTGTTAAGTCTTTTCCTTTCCGCCTGTGGCGGTTTCGAGAAGAAAAACGAATCCGCTGGCGATAAAGGAAAAGATGGGGACAAAGCGGCTAATGTCCCACAAGAATTGCATGTGAACATTAAAACAGAACCATTCTCACTAAACCCAGGTTTAGCAAATGATTCCGTTTCTGCTAACGTATTGTATCAAACATTTGAAGGATTAACTCGTATTAAAGATGGCAAACCTGAGTTAGCGATGGCAGAAAGCTACAAAGTTTCTGATGATCAAAAAACATACACATTTAAATTGCGCGACGCAAAATGGACAAACGGTGACCCAGTTACCGCAAAAGACTTCGAATATGCGTGGAAATGGGCATTAGATCCAAAAAATCAATCACAATATGCTTATCAGCTTTATTACATTAAAAATGCTCAAGCCTATAATGAAGGAAAAGCAAAAGCGGAAGATGTTGGTGTGAAAGCAATTGACGACAAAACGTTACAAGTTACGCTTGAGAACCCAACACCTTATTTCTTAGAATTAACTGCGTTCTATACGTATTTCCCAGTAAATAGCAAAATTGCTCAGCAAAATCCAAAATGGTATACAAACGCTGGCGACCAGTATACTTCTAACGGACCATTCAAGATGGTTAGTTGGGAACACAATAACAAAATCGTTCTTGAAAAGAACGAAAATTACTGGGATGCAAAAACCGTAAAATTAACAAAAATTGAAATGGTTATGGTCAATGATACCAACACGGAGCTTTCGATGTTTAATAATGGTGAACTAGATTGGGCAGGTATGCCTACTGGCCAATTGCCACCAGACTCTTTACCAAAATTAAAAGAGGAAGGTAAATTACACGTTCAACCAATTGCTGGTACTTACTGGTATAAATTTAATACAGAAAAGCCACCGTTGAACAATGTCAACATTCGTAAAGCTCTTGCGTATGCGATCGATCGTGAAGCGATTGTTAAAAACGTATCAAAAGGCGAACAAATTCCGGCTATGGCTGCTGTACCACCGACGATGTTCCCTGAAAACAAAAAAGGGTATTTTAAAGATAACGATGTAAAAAAAGCAAAAGAGTACTTGAAAAAAGGTCTCCAAGAGCTTGGATTAAAAGATGTAAAAGATTTACCGCCAATTACACTATCATATAATACCGATGATGCACATGCAAAAATTGCCCAAGCAGTTCAAGATATGTGGAAGAAAAACTTAGGTATTGAAGTAAAACTTGAGAATGCCGAGTGGGCTGTTTACATTGATAAATTACACTCTGGCGACTATCAAATCGGCCGTATGGGATGGTTAGGCGACTTTAACGATCCAATCAACTTCCTAGAGTTGTTCCGTGACAAAAAGGGCGGAAACAACGATACAAACTGGGAAAATCCGAAATATAAACAATTGTTAATCGATTCTCAAAAACAAACGGACCCTGAAAAACGTAAAGAACTGCTAAAAGAAGCAGAGGCCATTTTAATGGATGAAATGCCGGTTGCACCAATTTATTTCTATACAAATACTTGGGTTCAAAAAGATAACTTAAAAGGTGTAGAAATGTCAGGTCTTGGTGATGTCCAGTTTAAATGGGCGTATTTTAAATAAAATCGTACGCAGTGAAAGAAAAGAAGGTATATGAGGGAGGCCTCATATACCTTCATTTCCTGTTAAGGTATTTTCAAGAAAATGGAGGTGTAGGAAATTTGTTGAGATATATAAGCAAACGTTTGCTTTACATTCTTATGACCTTATTTTTAATTGTTACAGTGACATTCTTTTTAATGCGGGCTGCTCCGGGAGGACCGTTCTCGAGTGAAAAACAGGTTCCACCGGAAATTGAAAAAAACTTAAATGAATTTTATGGGTTAGATCGCCCTTGGTATAACCAATACTTTGATTATTTAGTTTCCATTGCAAAATGGGATTTCGGTCCTTCATTTAAATATAAAGGACAAACGGTGAACGATTTAATTAACGAGGGCTTTCCAGTATCATTTTTCCTTGGAATGGAATCATTGTTGTTAGCGATAAGTATTGGGGTTTTATTAGGAATTATTGCAGCACTGAACCATAATAAATGGCAAGATTACACTGCGATGGTGCTCGCGGTGTTGGGAATTTCCGTTCCAAGTTTCATTATGGCGTCTATTTTACAATACTTTTTAGCGATTAAATTGGGCTTGTTTCCAGTTGCGCGTTGGGAGTCTTTACAGCATACTGTTTTACCAGCACTTGCTCTTGCAGCGACGCCGATGGCGTTTATTGCCCGTTTAACTCGCTCAAGTATGTTAGAAGTATTGAGCAATGATTATATTAGAACGGCGAAAGCAAAAGGGCTCTCAAGAGGTCAAATTACGGTGAAGCATGCTGTTCGTAATGCGTTATTACCGGTTGTAACATATCTTGGACCTTTGTCTGCACAAATTTTAACGGGTAGTTTCGTTATCGAAAAGATCTTCGGTATCCCTGGTCTTGGAAGCCATTTTGTAACAAGTATTTCTAACCGCGATTATACAACGATTATGGGAGTCACTGTGTTTTACAGCATTCTGTTATTAGTGGCTGTTCTTCTAGTTGATATTGCCTATGGCTTTATTGACCCACGTATTAAGTTAGCTGGTGGTAAGAAAGGAGAGTAATCATGCAGCAAATTCCTAAAGAGATGTTTCAGCCGGCGATAGCAGATAGTAGGGAAGCTGAAAAAATATCAAAACCAAGCTTGTCATTTTGGAAAGATGTTTTCATACGTTTTCGTAAAAATAAACTAGCGATGTTTGGATTAGTTTTATTAATCCTTTTAGTGTTCATGGCCATTTTTGGTCCGCATATGACAAAATATGACTATGCAACGAATGACTTAATGAATACGAACCAGCCGCCGTCTTCCAAACATTGGTTTGGTACGGACGAGCTTGGGCGCGATATATTTGCACGTACATGGTATGGTGCCCGTGTTTCTTTATTTATCGGATTGTCAGCGGCGTTGATTGATTTATTCATTGGGGTGCTTTGGGGCGGCATTGCTGGTTATCGCGGCGGTAAAACGGATGAAGTTATGATGCGCATTGCTGATGTTTTATATGGGGTCCCTTACTTACTTTTAGTCATTTTGTTAATGGTTATTCTCGGACAAGGATTAGGGACAATGATTCTAGCAATGACAATTACCGGGTGGATTAACATGGCCCGTATTGTTCGCGGACAAGTGCTGCAACTGAAAAATCAGGAATATGTTCTGGCAGCGCAAACGCTTGGCGCAAGTACATCAAGAATAATGTTTAAACATTTAATTCCGAATGCAATGGGCTCGATTCTTGTTACGATGACATTATCAGTTCCTACCGCAATTTTTACAGAGGCGTTTTTAAGTTATTTAGGATTAGGTGTTCCGCAACCTTTGGCAAGTTGGGGAACAATGGCTTCAGATGGGGTACAAGCATTACAGTATTATCCGTGGCGTCTGTTTTTCCCAGCTACATTTATTTGCTTGACGATTTTTGCGTTTAATGTAGTTGGGGACGGATTACGCGATGCATTAGATCCAAGATTACGTAAGTAAGGTGTGAGAAGATGGAAAAACTGTTGGAAGTGAAAAATTTAGAAGTCTCGTTTCAAACGTATGGTGGAGAGGTACAAGCCGTTCGCGGTGTAAGTTTTCATCTAAATAAAGGCGAAACATTAGCAATTGTGGGTGAATCAGGCTCTGGAAAAAGCGTCACTTCCCAAACCATTATGCGCCTTATTCCAACTCCACCTGGAAAAATTAAAAGTGGTCAAATTATATTTAATGGGGAAGATCTTGTCAAAAAAACAGATAAAGAAATGGAACAAATTCGCGGGAAAGAGATCGGGATGATTTTTCAAGACCCGATGACATCATTAAATCCAACGATGAAAGTCGGTCATCAGATTATGGAGGTTTTGATTAAACATCAAAAAATGTCCAAGTCAGCTGCAAAAGAACGGGCTATTGAATTGTTACGACTCGTTGGAATTCCAATGCCGGAAAAGCGTGTGAACCAATATCCTCACGAGTTTTCCGGGGGGATGAGACAACGGGCAATGATCGCAGTTGCTTTAGCTTCGAACCCGAAGCTATTAATTGCGGATGAACCGACAACTGCTTTGGACGTAACAATTCAGGCGCAAATTTTAGAATTGATGAAAGATTTACAGAAGAAAACAGGGACGTCCATTATCTTTATTACCCATGACTTAGGGGTAGTAGCCAACGTAGCCGATCGTGTTGCTGTTATGTATGCAGGGAAAATCGTTGAAATGGGCACGGTTGATGAAATTTTTTACGACCCAAGACATCCTTACACTTGGGGATTGCTTGCTTCCATGCCGAGCCTTGACAGCGATGACCAGACGGAATTAGCAGCGATTCCAGGCTCCCCGCCAGATTTAACGAATCCGCCAAAGGGAGATGCGTTTGCTCCGCGCAATCCATACGCGATGAAGATAGACTTTGAGATGGAACCGCCGATGTTTAAAGTTTCTGATACGCACTATGCAGCAACATGGCTGCTTCATCCAGATGCACCAAAAGTGGAACCGCCTGAAGCTGTAAAAAAACGCTTGCGTAAACTCTCCTCTAATTATGAGAAACCTGTCGTTGTAAAGGAGAGTGAGTAAAAATGGCAGAAAAACAAAAACTGATTGAAATAAAAAACTTGAAGCAATATTTCAATGTAGGAAAAGGAAACGTTATTAAAGCAGTTGATGGCTTAACATTTGATATTTATAAAGGCGAGACGCTGGGATTAGTAGGGGAATCCGGCTGCGGTAAATCAACAACGGGGCGAACGATTATCGGATTATATAAAGCGACAGAAGGAGAAGTACTTTTTAATGGTGTAAATGTGCACGCTAAAAAGTCAGCGAAAGAGTTAAAAACACTGAAGCGAAAAATGCAAATGATTTTCCAAGATCCATATGCATCGCTCAATCCGCGCATGACGGTGGCTGATATTATCGCGGAAGGAATCGATATTCACGGTCTTGCGAAAACGAGAGAGGAGCGGATGCAACGCGTATATGAACTTCTTGAGACGGTTGGATTAAATCGCGAGCATGCGAACCGCTATCCGCATGAATTCTCGGGGGGACAGCGCCAACGCATTGGGATCGCGCGCGCCTTAGCAGTCGAGCCGGAATTTATTATTGCCGACGAGCCGATTTCGGCACTGGACGTTTCGATTCAGGCGCAAGTCGTAAACTTAATGAAAAAGTTACAGCGTGAAAAAGGATTAACCTATTTATTTATTGCCCATGACCTTTCGATGGTAAAATATATTAGCGACCGCATTGGTGTGATGTATTTCGGGAAAATGGTAGAATTGGCGGATGCTGATGAGCTATATCGCAATCCAATTCATCCATATACGAAAGCGTTATTGTCTGCGATCCCGCTTCCAGACCCAGAAACGGAGCGGACGCGTCAGCGAATTGTTTATGACCGATCCCAACATAACTATAAGGAAGGGGAAGAACTGCAATTCCGCGAAATTACACCAGGTCATTTTGTTTTATGCTCTGAAGCGGAATATGAAAAGTATAAAACAATGTATACGTAAAAAACGATCTCGTTAACGAGATCGTTTTTATTATAAAGTATAAATGCTGAAAGAAAATTGGCTAGCTCTCTTATGTCAAACCAACTCACTCTAAAGCGAAAAAACGTTTATGTGTGCAGAGCATTTGACTTGGAGAGCTACTCGACTGCCTTTGCTTTTCTTATTGTTTTTTTCCTCCTACTAGCTTCCAACCTGCTTGTGTTTTCATCGATTGTTCAACGTTTTCCATTCGTTTTGAACCACCAAACACTTTTTCACCAATCCCATTGGCAATGACGCCCATTAAGGCGGTGATTCCAATGACTAATACCCCTATAGTCACAAGGTCAATGAAATATTGTGCCATGTCAAATTCCTCCCATTAATAAGCCAACTGCTCCCATTTTTTATTGTAGATGATTTCCTTTCTTAGTGGAAGTCTTTAGGAAAACAAATTGGCAAAATCGATGGCTTTTCGAAAAAATATACCTTTCTTCTCACTTTTATTGTATAATATACAATGTAAAAGTAATTTCAATTTATGATTGCTACTTAGTGATCGCTAGCATAGAAGAAGGTTTATATATATGTATGGCAAGTGATCTTGTCGAAGGGGAGTGAGAATTATGGTGACTTTGTACACTTCACCTAGTTGCACATCATGCCGCAAAGCGAAAGCATGGTTAGAAGAACATAATATTCCGTATGTAGAACGGAATATTTTTTCTGAACCGTTAACGATTGAGGAGATTAAAGAAATTCTCCGCATGACAGAAACGGGGACGGACGAGATTATTTCAACAAGATCGAAAATCTTTCAAAAGCTTAACATTAATCTTGAATCGTTGCCGCTTCAGGAGTTATACGAGCTCATTCAACAAAATCCTGGTATTTTAAGAAGACCGATTATTATTGATGAGAAGCGGCTTCAAGTTGGTTATAACGAAGATGAGATTCGCCGATTCTTGCCGCGGAAAGTTCGTGCTTATCAACTTCGCGAAGCGCAACGCCTTGTCAACGGATAAAAAAACTTCTACATGGGTACCCATGTAGAAGTTTTTTCGCATCTTCATGATGTCCAGCGATGAGCTTTTTTCCAATTGATAATGAATCCAAGGCATACAATCAGTATCGTGGTGATAAAGGGAAAGGCCGAGCGAAGTGAATCCATTTCACCATATACATGCTGGATTTGTTGCTCTTCTGTGATCATTTTTCCAGCGGTATAGGCTAAAATCGCTGCACCGATATAAATAAGAAAAGGAAAGCGTTCCATTGAATAGAGAATGATTTTACTGCCTAAAATGATAATCGGAACAGAAATTAAAAAACCAAAAATCACAAGAGATGTACGACCGCCTGCTGCCCCAGCGATTGCAATTACGTTATCTAATCCCATCACAATATCTGCTGTAACAATCGTCTGTACCGCTTTCCAAAGCGAAGTCTCAGGCTTTACGTGAGCAGCAGTATCTTCTTTTTGAATTAAAAGCTTTAAAGAAATCCAGAGTAAGATGAATCCACCGATAAATTGTAAAAAAGGGATTTTTAATAAAACCACAACTATAGCTGTGAGAAAAATGCGGACCACGATCGCTAGCGTCGTTCCGAGAACAATCGCTGTATTTCGTTTATGCTCCGGTAAATTGCGACTTGCTAGAGCGATTACAACCGCATTGTCTCCGCCAAGAATGATATCAATGCTAATAATGAGAAGAATGGATGTGATATATTCATTCATACATGTCCCTCGCTTTTTTCCCTTCAACATCATTATAGTAGGGCATGTCTTATTTCATAACCAATTTTTTAAAAATGGGGGTTTTTTTATTTCCCTTCTGACGTTTTTTATCATAAAATAGAAGTACAAGACATAATCTTGTATTTAAAGAGAATTTTCTCGGGGGTAAAAAAATCCCTTCAACTTTAGCCTTTATTAGGAAGGGAGAGTTTACAAAATGGAGATGGAACGCATTAATGAGCATACGGTCAAATTTTATATTTCGTATGTTGATATAGAAGAACGCGGTTTTGACCGAGAAGAAATTTGGTATAACCGCGAGCGCAGTGAAGAACTGTTTTGGGAAATGATGGATGAAGTTCATAGTGAAGGGGATTTTTCGCTTGAAGGGCCGCTTTGGATTCAAGTACAAGCGCTTGACAAGGGGCTTGAAGTATTAGTGACAAAGGCGCAGTTATCAAAGGATGGAAGCAAGCTTGAACTTCCGCTTCCAGAAGAAAAGGTACGTGATTTTCCGGTTGATGAAAAAATCGAGGAGCTGCTTGACCATCATTTCCATATTGAACGAAGACATGATACATTCTTAGAAGAAGATGACGAGGTGCTTCACTTTACCATTTGTTTTAAAGATATTGAAGATATGATCGCTTTAGCGCATCGTGCTGATTTTACTCATCTAAAAAACCGCCTCTTTTTCTTTGAAGGTCGCTACTACTTATTTGTTGAATTTAATGATGAGGACTACACGGAACATGAGATTGATAACTGGTTAAGCCTATTGCTAGAGTACGGTACTGATTCGCAAGTAACGATTTACCGTTTGGAGGAATACGGAAAGGAAATTATTCACGAGAATGCGTTAGCGACATTGGCTCATCATTTTCCGTTAACATAAAAGCCGATTTCAGCTTGTTGAAATCGGCTTTTTCTTCGGTGATATTTATAAATGACTAGGGTGAAAATCATTGCGAAACACGTTACAAGTTCTTATTTTTATTTGTGTTTTAAGCATTATTTTATTTTTTACGAAGGATTATTGGGAAGGATGGCTTCTTGGTTTTCTAAGTGTGTTAATTACTTGTTCGGTGATTTTTATTGCGTTTGTCATTTCATTAGAGAATCGCCATCCGGCACAAACATTAACATGGCTTGTCGTGTTGGGAAGTTTCCCGCTTCTTGGCTTTTTCTTTTATTTAATGTTTGGGCGAAATTACCGAAAGCAGCGTCTCTTTAAAAAGAAGGCGATACTTGATGAACAGGCGTTTTTAAAATTTGAAGGGCAGAGAGAATGGAACATCCAAGAGATGAGCTATATTGGTGAGCATCAGCAGCCGTTGCTTCATCTTGCTCATCGCCTTGGAAAAAGCCCTGTGTCTATCGCGACAGAAACGAAAGTCTTGACAAATGGGGAAGAGACGTTTTCAACGATTTTCGATGAGTTACAAAAAGCGACTCATCATATTCATTTAGAATACTACATTGTCCGCCATGATGAGGTTGGACAGCAATTAAAAGACATTTTGATTGAAAAGGCAAAAAAAGGTGTTCACGTTCGCTTCCTTTATGATGCAGTGGGAAGCTGGAAATTATCGAAAACGTATATTCAAGAGCTGCGTGACGCCGGTGTTGAAATGATTCCGTTTTCTCCTGTGCGCCTTCCGTTTTTAAATAATAAAATTAATTTTCGTAATCACAGGAAAATTATTGTGATTGATGGGACAGTCGGCTTTGTTGGCGGATTAAACATCGGTGATGAATACTTAGGAAAAAATGAGTATTTTGGTTTTTGGCGTGATACACACCTATGGATTCGCGGCGAAGCAGTCCGCACGTTGCAGCTCATTTTCTTGCAGGATTGGTATTACATGACGGGGGAAACGCTGCTAACGTTAAATTATTTATCGCCGACACCTGTGTATAAAGAAGAAAAAGGGGGAGTACAGCTTATTGCGGGAGGACCTGATCAAGAGTGGGAGGTCATTAAGCATTTATTTTTTGCGATGATTACATCAGCGAAAAAATCCATTTGGATCGCGTCCCCGTATTTTGTCCCTGATGAAGATATTCTAACTGCTTTGAAAGTCGCGGCGCTGAGCGGTATCGATGTCCGCATTCTCGCTCCGAGGCGTCCGGATAAAAAAATTGTTTTTTACGCTTCTCGTTCTTATTTTCCAGAGCTGTTGGAGGCGGGAGTTAAAATTTATGAGTATACAAAAGGCTTTTTGCATAGCAAAATTATTATTGTTGATGGAGAACTTGCTTCTATCGGAACGGCGAACATGGATATGCGCAGCTTTCATCTGAATTTTGAGGTAAACGCATTTTTATACCATACTGACAGCACGAAAACGCTGGTCAATGATTTTCTTCGCGACCTTGAGGACTCAAATTGTATTGATTATGAAACATTCAAAAAACGACCGTTCTCTATTCGTGTTGTCGAGTCGGTATCAAGGTTATTATCACCGCTATTATAAATCACGCTCGAGTGTTCACTCGGGCGTTTTTTATGATTAAGAAAGTATAAAATTTGAATCGCCGTCTAGCTCGGCCTGCAACGCTTTCTGGAATATAACCTTTCTCCGGAGTTTTGTCTAGCTCATGACTCTCTGGTGCCTAATAACTTTCTCCTTTAAGGAAGCTAGGCTGGCAATACCGTTTGCCCACAGGACGTGGACAGGTTTTTGGAGAAATTGGGGCGCTTGCGCTTTTTTACTTAGAAAGAAGGATTTTTTCTACTTATTGTTGAATGTGATGACTATCTTTATTGTGAAAGGATGTGAAAAAATTGCTTGTCGCGTTGCTAAAAGATGGGCGACCGATTTCGCTTGTGGATCGTTGGACAAGAGTGGAACTTATTCGTTTAAAACAACAAGAAACATTTTTTTGCCCTGCTTGTGAAAGGGAAGTGATCTTAAAGCTTGGAAATCGCCGAATTCCTCATTTTGCTCATAAAAAAGAAGGAATGTGTGCATTCGAACATGAAGCGGAATCCTCGACTCATTTAGCTGGTAAAATGGATTTATTTCGCTGGTTGCAAAAGCAGTCCATCAATGTCAAGCTAGAGCCGTATTTCCATTCTATTCAGCAACGACCGGATCTTTTTGTTGTTGTCGATCAGCGCGCTTATGCTCTTGAATATCAATGTTCGCCGATCAGTGAAGCATTATTTCGGAAGCGGAACAACTATTATAAAAAAGCAGGAATTCGACCTATTTGGATTATGGGGGCTCATCATCTTCGGCATTTGTCTTTGTATCGTTTTAAACTATCGCGTTTTCACTGGTTGTTCGCTCAACATGTCTCGCTTTCTTCTCAACCTCTTCTATTCTATTACTGCCCGGAAACAAAGCAGATGTTTCGTCTCGTTCGATTTATTCCATTTTCCCCGTATTGCACGTTTGCGATTCCTCTTATGAATGCGTTGTCGTCTCTTTCTTTTGATGATTTGCTTTCATATCCGTCTGTACCATTACCGGATGATTTTTGGAGCGAGTGGTTGTCGGAAAAGAAGAAGTGGCGATTGACGTTTACAATGTATCCAAACAAAACGAATCGCCGAATTTGTTCAGATTTTTATCATCATCGTATTCTCCCGCCTTTGTTCCCTCCTGAAGCAGGTTGGCCTCTATCACATAGTTATTTATTTGAAACTCCTCCCTTTATTTGGCAGACATACGTGCTAATAGAGCTCTCAAAGTATCATGAAGTCATTCCCCTTTCTTCCATCTATGCATTGATGAATGAGAAAATAGCTGCCCGGATTGTAACGGTGAGAACATTGCCACTTGCGAATCTGTACCATTATTCGCGGGCGGTTTATGAATATTTGCAACTCCTGACGCAACTCGGATATATTGAATGGAAAAGCCGTCATACATTACAATTAATAAAGCCGCTTACGCTTCCGAAAACGATGGATGAGGCAGTAAATGAAGACAAACGGTTGCTTGAAGCAATCAAAATAAAATCTGGCCAATTTTAGAGGGAAAAAGTAAAAAAACGAGAATACTACTTACGTGCATATATTTTTTTAAAGGAGGTTTAGCAAGTTATGGATGAAAAGAAAACGGCGAAATCATTGCCGACGCGTAATGAAATTCCTGTTGAAGAGACATGGCGACTTGAAGATATTTTTCCGACAGATGAAGCGTGGGAGCAAGAATTTCAAGAAGTGAAAAAGATGATTCCAAAATTATCGGATTATCAAGGACGACTAGGAGAATCCGCCGATGTTCTTTACGAAGCGTTGCAATATCAAGATGAAGTATCAATGCGCCTAGGAAAACTGTATACATATGCTCATATGCGTTATGACCAAGATACGACGAATACGTTTTACCAAGGGCTTAACGATCGAGCTTCTAGCCTTTATAGTGAAGCATCAAGCGCGATGGCCTTTATTGTCCCGGAAATTTTAGCGATTGACGAAACAAAATTACAGTCATTCTTGAAAGAAAAAGAAGAGCTAAAGCTATATGAACATGCATTAGACGAGATCAATCGACAACGCCCGCACGTTTTATCAGCAAACGAGGAAGCATTGCTTGCTCAAGCGGCAGAAGTGATGGCATCTCCTAGCAATACATTCGGCATGTTAAATAATGCTGATTTAAAATTCCCAACAATTATTGATGAAAATGGTGATGAGGTCGAGGTGACGCATGGGCGTTACATTCGGTTCCTTGAAAGCGAAGACCGCCGCGTGCGCCGCGATGCGTTTAAGGCTGTATATGACACATACGGAAAATATAGAAATACATTTGCGAGCACATTGAGCGGTGCGATCAAAAAAGACAACTTTTTTGCACGTGTTCGCCGTTATAAATCAGCGCGCGAAGCAGCATTAAGCAGCAACAACATTCCAGAAAGCGTCTATGACAATCTTATCGAAACCATTCATCAAAACTTGCCTTTACTGCATCGTTATGTGCGGCTACGCAAAAAGGTATTAGGCATCGATGAGCTCCATATGTATGACTTGTATACACCGCTTGTCAAAGATGTGAAGATGGAAGTGACTTACGAGGAAGCGAAAGAGTATTTATTAAAAGGGCTTGCTCCCCTCGGTGAAGATTACTTAAATGTAGTGAAAGAAGGCTTAGAAAACCGCTGGGTCGACGTTCGTGAGAATAGGGGAAAACGAAGCGGTGCTTACTCGTCAGGCTCTTACGGAACGAATCCGTACATTTTGTTGAATTGGCAAGATAATGTAAATAATTTATTTACGTTAGCGCACGAATTTGGGCACTCTGTTCATAGTTACTATACGCGAAAAACGCAGCCGTATCCATACGGAAACTATTCTATTTTTGTGGCTGAAGTGGCATCGACTTGCAATGAAGCGTTACTGAATGATTATCTACTCAAAACGATTGACGATGAGAAAAAACGTCTATATTTACTTAATCATTACTTGGAAGGATTCCGTGGCACGGTGTTCCGCCAAACGATGTTTGCCGAATTTGAGCATATAATTCATATAAAAGCGCAGGAGGGAGAAGCGCTAACGGCCGATTCTTTAACATCGATTTACTATGATTTAAATAAAAAGTATTTCGGTACTGACGTTGTCATTGATGAAGAAATCGGTTTAGAGTGGGCGCGCATCCCGCACTTCTACTACAATTATTACGTATACCAATATGCGACAGGCTTTAGTGCAGCGACCGCATTAAGCAAACAAATTTTAGAAGAAGGAGAAACAGCAGTAGAACGTTATATCGAGTTTTTAAAAGCTGGAAGCTCCGACTATCCGATTGAGGTATTGAAAAAAGCTGGAGTAGACATGACGACGGCACAACCGATCGAAGAAGCGTGTCAAGTGTTTGCACAAAAGTTAGAAGAAATGGAACAACTATTGTCATTATAAAAAATAAAGCGAATGTGGTCTGTGATCACATTCGCTTTTGATGAAATCCTTTAAACCGATTACGGTTGTTCCAAGTGAAAAGCAATCCGAAAATAGAAGCAAATAATAAAGGCATTGTAATGACCAGTGAAATTAAGTTCATTAACCCTAATAAATTTAAATAAAATGTTGCAATAATCATTATGATCCAAAATATGATCGCAGCTTGTTTCATCGTTATCCTCCTAACGATGGAAAATGTTTATTTCATTATATGAGGCGTGCTCGGAGAAACATGCTTTTGTCTTGAATTTATGACAAAAATGTGAACAACAGCACAAAGGTGTTGCCAAAACTCGACACCATTTGCTATGATAATAACGTGAATTAAATCACAAACAACCTTATACCCCTTTGTTTGACCGTGAAAAATTTCTCCCATCCCCTTTGTTGTCTTGATGACAAGAAAAAGACTCGGCTTTATGCCGAGTCTTTTTCTTGTTATTCTGTTTTTACGGAAACATAGCGCCAAAATGTTCCATGCTTGACCGGAACTTTTTCGACTTTTTGTTTTAGTTGGAGTTTCTTCATTTCTTTTTCAACTTTATGGATAGACATATTATACACAACCGCGATTTCCTTTGTGGCAACGAATTTAAAATGGCTTAAGAATGACTCAAGCGGGGGAGGTGGGGTTGGTTCGGGACAGAAGCCAAGCATTTCGTGAATTAATTCCACGTAAATCTCATAAGGATAACAGCCGGAAATTTTAATTCCTTCCTCTTCGATGTTTTCGTTAAAAAAGACAAGCGTTGGAATTTCATGTACATCCATTTCCGATGAAATTTTTAAGTCACACTGAAAAGCTTTTGCAGCGCTATTCGATTGCAAATCTTTGACGAACTCATCTACATCTAACCCGACACTTTTCGCACATTCGATTAGCACTGTTACATCTGACACATTTTGTTTTTCCAAAAACAGCAACTCTTGCAGTTTTCGTAAAAAGCGAATGCCTGCTCGTTTTCCCTGCAACTCTGCTGCTTTAATTGCAATCGAGGCCGCGTATGGAGTCGAAATAGGATTTTCAAACCACAGACTTCCATCGCAAGACATCCCAGAGCGACTTGCTGTCCGTTCCCAAATGTGAGCAATGTTTTCAAACTTTTGCTTTTTGCGAATGTTTAACGTCGCCAATTTTCCGCTCAGTACATATTTCAAGGTGAAAAAGCGCCCATATTCAATGATTAATTTTTTTAAAACCGGCTCAAGCCCCCAGCATTCTGGACAGAGTGGATCGATAAACAAGTAAATTTCTAATGGCTTCTTATTACCGTTGCATAGCTGGGAAACAAACCAATCATGGTTTGCTTTCCCAGCTGTTTTTTCATTCAAGGGAATACTCCTTTCTATCGGACTCGTCTGGGGTATTGACCATATGATGAGCCGTTAAGACAAGCCGTTGATAAAATTCTTCCCGAACTTGTCCAGATAACCCAATTTCATCCATCGCCTCACGCATACAGGTGAGCCATGCTTTTGCTCGAGTCGGAGTAATTTCAAATGGCAAATGGCGAGCTCGTAACATCGGATGACCGTGTTCCTGTGTATAAAGAGGCGGACCTCCTAGATACTGCGTTAAAAATTGCTTTTGCTTTCTCGCCGTCTCCGTTAGATCGTCAGGAAAAATTGGTTTTAAATCAGGGTGCACTGCGACACGTCGATAAAAAGCTTCTACGAGCTTCCCTATTATTTCTTCGCCACCAATCGCTTCATAAGGTGTTTGCCATTGTTCTGCCATTGTAATAACTCCTTTAACATTTTTCTGAAAGAAGTCCCCTCACTTCGAAAGGTGCAGAACGCAACCTAATGAAGGCGGGAGACAAAGTTCAATTTATCGTAGCATAGCATCAGTCTTGCACAGCTAAATATGCAAATCCCTACTTCAGATGAGGACAGCCAATGAAGTGAAGGACGAGTATCATGTACTGTTATTTTAACAACGAAGTGCCGATATCTCAAACAAAGTGACTTGGACAGAAAGAACCCCCCTCCTTTTCGTCGAAAAGGTGGGGGTTGCCACGCTTTTATGCCATTCATTATCGTTTCAAATCATACAGGGGATGAGTATTAGGAATAGTATGTGTCGAGCACTTTTTGTACATACGCTTTTGTTTCTGTAAACGGTGGAATTCCTCCGTACCGGTCAACGTTTCCTGGTCCAGCATTATAGGCAGCAAGCGCAAGCTCGATATTTCCATTGTATCGGTCTAATAGCTGGCGCAAGTATTTGGTGCCCCCCTCAATATTTTGCGCAGGGTCCCATACATTTTTAACTCCGAGCATTTTGGCGGTGCTGGGCATTAATTGCATTAGCCCAGCCGCACCAGCACCACTGCGCGCGTTCGGATTAAAATTTGATTCGTGTCGAATCACCGCTTTGATTAGTTGTGGATCAACGTCATATTTTTCAGATGCCTGCATAATTAGTGCGTCAATATCTTCAGATGCAGCTTGATTTTGGGTTGCTATCATCGAAGAAGGAGAAAGTGACAGCGACAGCTTTGGCTGTTCATTCGTTTGTTGCTCCGTGATGAATTGTGCCAGTAAATCTTGAAAAGACCATTGGCTGTCTGTTATTCCTTCATTTTGTGAACGATTTGTGGATAGATTTTGTAATGCCTGAAGTTCTAGTAAGAGTTTTAACTGTTGAATATTCATGTCCTTTTCTCCACTCCATACTTCTTAATATATAATCGCTTGATTTTATTCATCGTTGGACGAATAGGAATATTTAACGATGAAAGTAATTGCTCAAATACTTGTTTTCCGCGCACGGCATCGTTCGTTTCATATTCGATTTCGTAATCGTCAGTTTGTAAATACTGGCTATGATCAAGAACGAGAATGCCTCCTTCGTAAGGAAGTTCGGCACGCCTCGTCGTTAATGTGCCAAAATGTTGCAATTGCTCAAGAGGGATGCCCATTGTTTGTAATACGCTTGCCATTTCTCCGGTTATGACAGAGGTACCGTTCAATAGTGACAATGTTTCTTCTTTCGTTAGCCTCTCATGAGTTTCCAGCACTCCCTGCGTCATCAACTGTTTTAATGTTAACGTATACGTGTCGTTTTTTACGCGAATACGCAACGCAGCTTCTTTTTCTTTTAATGAAAACCCCGGCGTATCAAAATAATGGTTTTCTTGATATATAAATTGGCTGTCTTGAACATGAAAAACTTGTTTGATGTGTTTAAACTCTTCTGCGGTCAGCAAGTTTTTAAATTCAATTTCCACTTGTTGTTTCATTTTCATTTGTCCCCTTATCTGTTCTATCTCTATTATGGAACGTTTACAATTGAATATCAATCATTTATTGTGCATAAGGTGATTATGGTAAAATAAAAAGGGATTGGATTGTCGAATGTGGAAGGAGATTTAGCATGCGAAAAAAGCTAGTAATTGAACATATTGAAATGCATGATCAACAATTATGGCTAATTTCAACTGAGCCACCGTTTTCTCTTGAAGGGGCAAAAGCAAAACATTATATGTTAACAGACTCCGATCATCTAGCATTTATTTATATTCTCGAAGTCAATGATGAATTTGTTTATGTCACTATTCCTCAATCGCTCTGGAAAGATTTGAAGGCAGTCTTGAGTGGCGAATTTCGAGTTTTTCTGCAAAGTGGAACGATGCGATTAGAGCTTCCTCAATTTAAGGAAGAATTAGCATATTTGCTTGAAAATATTGAAGGAAACGCAAATTACGGTGAAGAAATGGAAAAAGCGGTCAAAGAAATTTTTCTTACATAATGCTGGTGGTGGTCATATGGTAAAACATTGGGATTTGTTTTTAGCTCCTTACAAGCAAGCGGTAGAAGAGTTAAAGGTCAAATTAAAAGGAATGCGGACACAGTTTGAAATGCAAGGTGTTCATTCTCCGATTGAGTTTGTTACAGGGAGAGTCAAACCGATTGCAAGCATACTAGATAAGGCACAAAAGAAAAACATTCCTCTTGATAAGCTGGAAGAGCAAATGCAAGACATTGCTGGATTGAGAATGATGTGTCAGTTTGTCGATGATATTAAGACGGTTGTCGAGCTGTTACGGCAGCGGAATGATTTTGAAATTGTCGAGGAGCGAGATTATATTACGCAAAAAAAGGAGAGCGGTTATCGTTCCTATCATGTTGTCATCCGTTATCCGGTGCAAACGATTCATGG
This sequence comes from Thermaerobacillus caldiproteolyticus, assembly GCF_013761245.1. GTDB lineage: Bacteria > Bacillota > Bacilli > Bacillales > Anoxybacillaceae > Thermaerobacillus > Thermaerobacillus caldiproteolyticus. Next base: position 288,122 of record NZ_JACDUT010000004.1, read on the forward strand.
GGAGAAGAAAATTTTAGTGGAAATTCAAATTCGCACGCTTGCGATGAATTTTTGGGCGACAATTGAGCACTCTTTAAACTATAAATATAGCGGTCGTTTTCCGGAAGATATTAAAGTGCGGCTGCAGCGCGCCGCTGAAGCTGCTTATCTTCTTGATGAGGAAATGTCGCAAATCCGCTTTGAAATTCAAGAGGCACAAGCTGCGTTTTCTCGGAAACAGGAAGCAAAAGGAGAACAAGTATGAGAGAAAAAGATCAGCCAATGAAGTTTGCTGTGACATCCAAAGGAGACGCCACTTCGAATACGTTAATGCAAAAAATCAAAACATACTTAGTTGACTTTGGTTTAGAGTATGATGAAGACAAGCCGGATATCGTCATTTCTGTCGGTGGTGACGGGACGCTGCTTTATGCGTTTCATCGCTATTGCCGACGCTTGGATAAAACGGCGTTTGTTGGTGTGCATACCGGCCATTTAGGCTTTTACGCTGATTGGGTGCCAGATGAAATCGAAAAACTCGTCATTGCGATTGCAAAAACACCGTATCAAGTTGTCGAATATCCACTATTGGAAGTAATTATTCGCTATATTAATGGAGGAAGAGAAGCAAGATACCTTGCGCTTAACGAATGTACGGTCAAAAGCGTAAGCGGTACACTTGTCATGGATGTAGAAATTCGCGGGGATTTATTTGAAACGTTTCGTGGCGACGGTCTTTGCATTTCGACGCCATCGGGAAGCACTGCTTACAATAAAGCGTTAGGCGGGGCGATTTTACATCCGTCGCTTGAGGCGATTCAGCTTGCAGAAATGGCTTCGATCAATAATCGTGTGTTCCGAACGATCGGTTCACCGCTTGTTCTCCCTGCTCATCATACATGTATGCTCAAACCGGTGAACGACGTTGATTTTCAAATTACGATTGACCATTTATCGCTCCTTCATAAAGATGTAAAATCGATTCAATGCCGTGTGGCGAGCGAGAAAATTCGTTTCGCTCGCTTCCGCCCGTTCCCGTTTTGGAAACGGGTTCGCGATTCATTTATTGCGGATTAAACAAAAAGGAAGGTAGGAAACGTTGTCACGTTTTACGTTAGCTTGGACCATTACTGAAAAAGATGAGGGCAAACTTGTTCGCGATTTTTTAAAAGAACAGCAGATTTCCAAAACAGCCCTTACTGATATTAAATTCCGCGGTGGCGCGATTTTTGTGGATGGGCAGTTTGTCACTGTTCGTCATCGCCTCCGCATAGGAGAGAAGCTTGAGGTTCATTTTCCACCGGAAGAACGAAGCAGCGAGATGAAACCAGAACGCCTTTCGCTTGACATTGTGTACGAAGATGAGTATGTATTAGTAGTGAATAAGCCACCGTTTATGTCAACGATTCCGTCACGGGAACATCCAAGGGGAACTCTTGCCAATGCGTTATTGCATTACTATGACGAGCAGCATCTCTCGACAACCGCCCATATCATTACCCGACTTGACCGCGATACATCAGGCATTGTGCTTGTCGCAAAGCACCGTCACGTCCATCATTTGCTATCCGACTTGCAAAAACGCGGTCAAGTAAAACGGCGTTATGAAGCGATTTGTCACGGATGGCTGAAAGAGGACGAAGGAACGATTGATGCGCCAATCGCTCGAAAGCATGATAGCATCATTGAGCGTGAAGTTCGCGAAGATGGTCAGCGAGCGGTGACTCATTTTCGTGTATTGCAACGATTCGATGAATATACGCACGTATCATTGCAGCTTGAAACGGGAAGAACACACCAAATTCGTGTTCACTTAGCGTATCTTGGTCACCCGCTTGTGGGAGATGAGTTGTATGGTGGCAGGCGTGAAATGATGGCGCGTCAAGCATTGCACAGCAAGGAACTTTCATTTTTTCATCCTTTTCATCAAAAAACGTATCGGTTTCAATGTCCTCTTCCAGAGGATATGAGCAGTATCATCAAACGGGCCACTCCTTAAAGTAGACGTCTTCTCTACTTTTGGATCGCCCGTTTTGTTTTTAAAAGATAGGAATGAAAGTATAAATGTGAAACGAAATTTGTGTAGCGCAAGCACCCAATCGAAATGGGATGATTTGAGAGCCCTGCGGTCACACCAGCGGCAAGCTGTCTTGCGGGTGAAGAACATTGCTCATCGCAGGAGTCAGGATGGAGAATTTGGGCACTTGCGCTTTTCTTAATCAAATGATTTAAACTTTTCGGGTACGTATGGTAACGATGATGGTACAGAAACAGTCTCCATCTCAGGATAGCGAAAAGCAGTTAATTTCCCGCCAAATACACAGCCAGTGTCGATGTTAATCGTTCGGTTGACGATACGCGGTTCTTTGACAGGGGTATGTCCGTATACAATCCAAGCTGTTCCTTTGTAATACTTAGCCCAGTCGCGTCGGACTGGTGTGCCGTCAGGATTTGTTTCCCCGGTAATATCTCCATAAAGGACGAAGGTTTGTACTTTTTTATCGTACTTTCCAATATAGTCTTGGCGAATGCCAGCATGAGCGATAATTAAGTTGCCATGATCCAATTGGGCATATAACGGGGCATTTTCGTATAATTTTATAAATTTTTTCTTCATCATGGCTTGTTCGCTGGGAGGTAACGCATGATACTCGGCTACTGTCGTTTCAAGGCCATGTGTAATTTGTACGTTTCTCCCTAAGAAAAATCGATATAATTTATTGCAATGGTTTCCTGGGACATAGTAAGCAAGATTTTGTTCCACAAGTGCATAGACCGTCTCAATCGTTTTTAAAGATTGCGGCCCTCGATCCGTTAAATCACCGACAAATCCAAGTTTTCGTCCTCCGCGATGAATGGGGATACCGCGCTCCCATTCGTATCCAAGCTGCTTTGTCAAGGTGACAAATTCAGCATAACAGCCATGAATATCACCGATAATATCAATTTTCATAGTTTCACCTACTCGTTCTATTTGTTATTAGTGTATGGGGAATTGTTAATCAGTAAACAAAAAGCCGCAAAAATGCGGCTTAATCTTCGGAAGAAAACATGAATTTTTTCGTGCGTGAGCGAACATTTAAAACAATCCCAATGGCTAACATATAAGTGGCAAGTGAACTTCCGCCATAACTAATAAATGGAAGCGGTAAACCTGTAATTGGTAAAAGACCAATGGTCATTCCAACGTTTTGGAATACTTGGAACGTAATCATCCCAATGACGCCTGCACATAAATAGCTACCGTATAAATCATGGCTTTCAAGGGCAATGTGAATCATCCGATAGACGAGCAAGAAAAATAAGGAAATAACGACACTGGCCCCAATAAATCCAAACTGCTCGGCGATAATCCCGAAGATAAAGTCAGTATGGGGTTCAGGAAGGTAAACATCTAAATTTTTATACCCTTTTCCATACAATTCTCCAGAGCCGATCGCAAGCAATGAACGAATGAGCTGGAATCCTTGCTCATTCGAATATTCGTACGGAGCAAGCCAGCCGTAAAAGCGATTCAATTGATAATCTTCTAAGATATATTTATGGAAGAAATCTGGGAATTTAAAGAAAATAAAGACGAGTATGGCTGCAACGACAATCGCACTCAATACAATTGCAAAAATAATGCGCCAACGAATACCGGAAACAAGCACAAGCGAGCCGACAATGGCAGTAAATACCATCGACATTCCTAAATCCGGCTGCTTCATTAATAACAATAACGGCGGCGCTGTTGTTAATGCCATTTTTCCTAACAGCTTGAAATCGTCTTGAATCGTTGGTTCCGGGTATTTTTCACGATGGTTAACGATAATGCGACTTAGGACAATGATCATAAAAATTTTCATTAATTCAGATGGTTGGAAGTTACCCATACCCGGAAGCGAATACCAGCTGGTCGCTCCTTTCAGAGTAACAGTTCCTGGCACATGTAACTCAAGTCCAAGTAACAATACCATCCCAAATCCATACAAATACCAAGCAATTTGAAAGAAACGGTCATAGTCGATCAGCATCGTCAAGACGATGACGAAAATACCAATACCATACCACTGTAATTGCTTGGAGGCAAAGTTGACATTTTGCAGTTTTTCGGGTAACGATGGTTGTGCACTATGAATCGCAATGGCGCTAACAATCGCCATTAAAAATAAAATGAATAGTAAATTGTAGTCTAGTTTTTGTTGTGATAATTTATCTTTTTCCATAGTTTGACCCTCTCCGTATTGTAAAAAGCCTGCCATATTCATATTAGCTAATTACATTATTTTTGCAAAGGGGAGTGCACAAATCAAGCGGAAAATTTTACGCTTCATTCATACATAGTTTACATCGAAAGGAGGAAATGAAAAATGACAAAAAAGATCGAAAAACAAGAATATGAAAACATGACAGCTGCACTTTTACGAGAAAATATCGATGAGTTTCGCCGGCTTTTTTTGGACATGCATCCATACGATCAAGCCAAATTTTATACAAAACAAACGCCTGATGCGCGAATCAGAATGTATCACTACTTATCGCCGAAAGAAATGGCAGCGATTTTTGAACAGATAGACCTTGATGATGATCAATATAAAGTGTATTTACAAGAAATGGATCCCACATTTGCGGCACAAATGCTTTCTTACATGTATACCGACGACGCTGTCGATGTGTTAAACGAGCTTGATAAAAGCGATGTTGCTAATTATTTAACGATTATGGGCGATGAAGCGGCAAAAGAAATTAAAGATTTGCTTCACTATAAAGAATACACTGCCGGCAGCATTATGACAACGGAATATATTGCAGTTCAAGCAACTGATACGGTACAAAAAGCGTTACAAATTTTAAAAAAAGAAGCTGCTCGTGCAGAAACGATTTATTATCTTTATGTCATAGATGAGGTGAAACGGCTCGTTGGCGTACTGTCATTGCGGGAATTGCTTACATCGAATGACGATGAGTTTATTTGCGGCATTATGAATGAGCGAGTTGTTTCTGTATCTGTCGATGAGGATCAAGAGGAAGTAGCCAGAAAGATGAGTGATTACGACTTTGTCGCGCTTCCGGTCGTGGATTCTTCTGGTCATTTGCTCGGCATTATTACCGTCGATGATATTGTCGATGTCATTGCAGAAGAAGCGTCTGATGATTATTCCAAGCTAGCGGGTATTACTGATATGGATTCTCCTGATCATCGTCCAATTGGAGCGGCGAAAAAACGGCTTCCTTGGTTAATCATTTTACTTTTTCTTGGCATGATTACGGCGAGCCTGATTGGTCGGTTTGAAGAGACATTACAAAAAGTGTCCATCCTTGCTGTCTTCATTCCGCTGATTGCGGGAATGTCGGGGAATACGGGAACTCAGGCGTTAGCTGTTGCTGTGAGAAGCTTAGCAACCGGACAAATGAATCAGGAAGGAAAATGGAAATGGATTGTCCGAGAAGCAGGAACGGGTTTCATTACAGGAGCGACTTGTGGAGTGCTCATCACATTGATTGTATATTTGTGGAAACATAATATTTTTCTTGGATTGCTCGTTGGTTTTTCCCTTTTAGCCACATTAACGGTAGCAACGATTGCTGGTGCGCTCATACCGCTTTTAATGCATCGTCTGAAAATCGATCCGGCTGTCGCTTCCGGTCCATTTATTACAACGCTCAACGACATTATTAGCATTCTCATTTATTTTGGTTTAGCAACATGGTTTATGAATTATTTGCTCTAAAAAATCCCTATTTTGTCATAGGGATTTTTTTGTTATAATAAAATTAATACTTGGTACTAATAACAAATATTATACCTAATTGATATAGGAGGATGGAACATGACTTTATCGTTAAAAGGACGTACGTATGTCATTATGGGAGTGGCCAATAAACGAAGCATTGCTTGGGGAATTGCGCGTTCGCTGCATGCTGCTGGGGCGAGACTCATTTTTACATATGCTGGAGAGCGCTTTGAAGCAGGGGTACGTGAACTTGTCGATACACTTGAAGATGACAGTGCGCTTATTCTTCCATGCGATGTAACGAAAGACGAAGAGATTACGCAATGTTTTGCAGAAATTAAAGAAAAGGTCGGCGTTATTCACGGTGTAGCTCATTGCATTGCGTTTGCAAACAAGGAAGATTTAAGCGGAGAATATATGAACGTGAGCCGTGAAGGATTTTTGTTGGCACATAATATTAGCTCTTATTCATTAACAGCTGTGGCAAGAGCGGCCAAAGAAGTCATGGCAGAAGGAGGCAGCATCGTTACGCTAACGTACCTTGGCGGTGAACGTGTGGTTCAAAACTATAACATTATGGGAGTAGCCAAAGCATCACTCGATGCAAGCGTCAAATATTTAGCGAACGACTTAGGAAAATATGGAATTCGCGTCAATGCCATTTCCGCGGGACCAATTCGGACATTGTCAGCAAAAGGAGTTAGCGACTTTAATTCCATTTTGAAAGAAATCGAAGAGCGTGCTCCACTCCGTCGGACGACGACACAAGAAGAAGTTGGAGATACCGCTTTATTCCTATTTAGTGACTTGTCTCGCGGCATTACAGGAGAAATCATCCACGTCGACTCTGGTTATCATATTTTGGCGCGATAAAAAGAAAAACAGAGGCTGTTAAAATATAAAAAGCTGTCAGCGGATTTCGATTTCGTCCGTGGCAGCTTTTTTGTTTAGTGCAATTTTATCCGCAGCAAGCATACATATTTTATATAAAAACGTGAGGAGGAACAGTGATGAAAACGAATCAAGTTGTCCGTAATGAGCCGCTTCTTTATATCGTACAGCCGAAACTGGAGCCAACGGTTTCTTATATGCAGAAATCGTTTAAAGAGGAGAAAAAGAGTTCTGAAAAAGTAGAGAAGGACGATCGTATCCATGAGACTGATTTGAAAGATGTGGAACAATTCTTTCAAGAAAACGTAAAAACAAAGCTTTTCCAAGACATGGATCTTGAAGAAAAATTACAATTTCTCACCACGCTTCCTAATCAGCTTTCGTCAATCAAATGCCAATTGGCTACCAAGAAAAGAAATTATAAGGGATTTATTTGTGAATACAAAAATGAACATGTGATATTTCAGACAGAGAAACATGACAAAGTTAATATTCCAGTTGAACAAATTGTCTCTATATCTTTAATTGGTCTTGGAAAGGAGAAATGAAATCCGAAGCTAACTGTTTAAATTTCAAACCGCTTATTTTCAAAGGTTTTGCTAACTTCTTCCCATTTTATGATTCATCAGACATTACCTCTGCTAACTCTTGCGCTGGCAGAGGTGTCTTTCATACATACTTTTCTAACACAAATTCATGTCGTTCATATGGAAAAGGCAGATCAATAAACAGATTGTTGGTTGATGGAAAAACAGATTCATACGTTACTGTATTTTTATTTCAAATTCCTGAGCTGCTAGAAGCAGCATAATTATTTTTCATAAATCTCCAATCACAAGTCAAAAGCAACTGTATGAAGTATTCCTGTTGCTTTCTAACAGCGTGTTATTCAGTTCCATCGTTTTGATGACATAAATGAAGGGCCATTATGGTGGAAAATATATATAACAAAAAATCATAAATCCTATCTTATGAAGTAAGTTGGTTGATATTTCATAAAACGCTGGAATATAAAACGGAATGGTACGGTAAAAACGGGTCGTGATGGGATCTAAAATGCAGCTGCCAAAGAAGCGAAAGGCCTAAATTTGCGGGAGTGGACGTGTCCCTCATGTGGCACGCACTGTAATCGAGGTGTGAACGCAAGCATCAACACTTTGAAAGAAGGATTTCGCTTGTTAGATCAACCTAGCTGAACTGCCGGGCGGGGATCGCTTGGAACTATCCAAGAATCTCCTGCTCTGAAATGGAGCGAAAGTGGAGGAGTTCAATAGAAAATAAAATATTCCTCGATTTGAGGAGAGGTATTTCCTTCAGATTCACTTACTCTTTTGGAGCGAAAAGGAGAAAGCAATTATCGTGGAAGACAAAGAAATTTTGTTTTGCTCTAGGAGCAAACTACAGCCTTCCCTTTAATGAATGATGAAAACATATTGGCGGAAATGATGAGGAAACTTGCCATGGAAGTCAAATCACAGCCAAATTGGTTATGAACAACGGCCTAAAGAGAGGCAGAAGTTTGGAACGCTACTGCTAAAAGGGGAATCTGGACAAAAGAAAATATGACAAATAGAAAGAAATGAGCAACGGGTTGAAAAATCTTTCATGGAAAGGGGCATGAATTAACGGAGGGAGCATTAGAGGCAAACATATAATTAGTTGTTTGCCCTTTTTCTTTGTTTTTATTGCATGTGATGAAACTGACTAAGCGGCACTTAGAGAGTATGAGGATGTCTCATTGGTTAGGAGACATCCTTAATTTTTTAGATTTAATTGTGTATTTTTGTAGAATGCTTCTACATAGACAGCTTCTAATCGGTTAGCTACATGTCTAAATTGAAATTGTTCTTCAATAAGCTTTCTGCCGTTTACCGCCATTTCTTTGGCTTTCTCTTTATTTGTAAAAATATAGTTGATGGCTTCGGAAAAGGCATAGGGATTTTTGTAATCGTCAATGACTAAACCGTTTTGTAAATGACTGATTACCTCGGTGTTACCACCGCGATTTGTAGTGATAATAGGAATCCCCGCCGCCATTGCTTCGTAGTGAACCCGAGCTAATGGTTCATGCCATTGAGAACTGCAAACAAATACATCTCCCATTAAAAGAATTTGCGGAATTTTTTCCGAAGGAATGTAGTTAGTGAAAATCACGTTATTTCCAAATGGGGATGCTAAATGGTGAAGATATTCAACATAGTCATTCCAGCCATTTTCGCTAAACCATTTACCTCCGACAATCACTAAGGTTGCATCTGGATGATTTGAAAGAACGGTGTTCATGCACTCAATGAGTATATGGGGTCCCTTCGTTTTACTTAATCTACCAATAAATAAAATCACTTTTTTATTTGAAACCCCGAATTTTTGCCTTACTAATTCGCGAATTTGCTGGCCTTCTATTGTCCAAGAAGGAACGTACTTCTCCAAATCTACCCCTGAGTAGATCACTTTTATTTTTTCTTCTGGCACTTCATATCTTCTCGTTACTGTTTGTTTGATGTATTCGCTTACAGATGTAATTAAGGCGCTTTCGTTTAACGCTTTTTCCGCTAGTTCTTTAGATATTTTTAACGGTGAGAACATGTCGTTATGAAGGCTTAACACAAAAGCGCTTGCCGGAGAAATCTCTTTATATTTAATCAAGTTTATTGGGCGGTTAAAAACATGAATCACATCAAAAGATTGTTTCGTTAATGCAACAGCGACGTCTTTTTCATAGGTTTCTTTTGGGAAGCGAATATAATTAATATGATTAACGGTTTCTCTAGGTGGCAATATTGGATTGTTTATAGAAAAAATAGTAAGTTGGTGTTTGCGGGCTATAAAAGGTGCGACACCGTCAATCATAAGTTGAATGGCTCCCCCCTTAACAGCAGGAGAAGGGAGTTTTCCAGTACAGATATAGGCAATTTTCATTTGATTTCATCCTTGTAAATTGAGCGAATATACTCAATTTCTTTTTGCAGTCCTTCTTTTAATGTCACTTCTGGAGAGTAATGTAGATAACGCTGTGCCATTGAGATATCAGCCCAAGTATGCTTTGGCTCGCCGATCGTTGTTTTTGTATAATGTTTGATCGCTTTTTTTCCTGTTAGACATTCTAATAACTCAATCACTTCATTTACTGATGCCCTCTCTTTACCGCCAATGTTTATCGTTTTTCCGATTATATTTGTATTGCCTAGGACGGCAGCGGTTCCTTTTACACAATCAGAAATATAGGTGAAATCTCGTGATTGCGTACCATCTCCAAAAATCGTGATAGGTTGTTCAGCTAATATTTGCTTGATAAAGCGGTGAAAGGCCATATCTGGACGTTGGCGTGGACCGTAAACGGTGAAATATCGCAATATGACAGTCGGAATGTGAAAATTTGTTTGGTATACTCTGCATAAATGTTCCCCTGTTAACTTTGTAATGCCGTATGGAGATAAGGGAGATGGTTCCATGGATTCAGATACTTTCCCATCCTTTTCACCGTATACAGAGGAAGTCGAAGCGTAAATAAATTGCTGGATTGGCAACCCTTTACATGCTTCTAGTAATCGTTGTGTCGAGGAGATATTATGAATGGTGTACGACTCGAAATCTTTTCCCCAGCTCGTACGAACGCCCGGCATTCCCGCTAAATGATAAATAACATCAACGTCTTTAAGAAGTTCGGGTAGATTTGTCGAAAGAAGATCTTGCAAAATCAACGTAAACCTTGGGTGTGATACAAGTTTATCTAAGTTGAATTGTTTTAAGCTGGAAGGGGTCGGACCTATTAAACAATCAATGCCGATAACAATATTTTGTTCATTTTCTAATAATTTTTCACATAAATGTGAACCGATAAATCCTGCGGCACCTGTAACAAGGATTTTCATCCGCGACCAACTCCTATATAATGTAATCCACACTGTTCGACTTTCTCACGATTAAGACAATTTCTTGCGTCGAATATAATCGTTCCCTTCATAAGCTGCTTTACTTCCGACCAGTTTAGTTGTTTGAATTCCTCCCAGTCAGTTGCAATAAACACACAATCTGCTTCATGAATGGCTTCGTTTACAGTTGTTTTTTGGATTACATTTGGTCGGTGATGATCATCCAATTTTGCTTTTGGATCATATGCGTGAATTATGCAGCCGGATTCACTAAGTTCGCGAATAAATCGTTCAGCAGGTGAATAACGGGTATCGTCTGTATTAGGTTTGAAGGCGATGCCTAGCACGGCAATTTTTCGGTTTGGTAAATCGTCTAGCGTCAGTCTGAGCTTCCGAATATAAATGTCAATTTGTGTGTCGTTTACAGTTTGAACAGCCCGTAAGATATGCGGTTGAATGTTTTTGGAAAGAGCAGTTTGTTCAAGAGATTTTATGTCTTTCGGAAAGCACGATCCCCCATATCCTAGTCCCGCTTGTAAGAACTGAGGCCCGATTCGCGGATCTAGTCCTAAACCTTTAGCAACATCGCTCACATCGACATGAAAAGCTTCGCAAATACGGGCGATTTCATTAATGAATGAAATTTTGGTTGCTAAAAAAGCATTAGAAGCATATTTGATCATTTCGGCTCCGTTTAGGCTAGTTACGATATATGGAGAGCTGATACCTGAATACATTTCTTGTACGACAGATAACGATTGCTGATCATCTGGGCGGAGACCGATGACAATTTTGTCAGCATGAAACATATCATGAATGGCAGAGCCCTCTCTTAAAAATTCGGGGTTTGAGACAACGTTAAACAGGTGGGGAGGAACTCCTTTTTCGAGCAATTTTGTATAAATCCATTCGTTCGTTCCAGGCGGCACGGTACTTTTGGTGATGATGGTTTTATATGAGTTTATACGACTTGATAGATCGTCAATGACGGAATTTATATAACACAAATTGGTACTTCCGTCTTCCCAAGAAGGGGTGCCGACGCAAATAATAACAACAGAAGCCCTTTTTATATAACCATCGAGAGATTCGGCAAAGGTAAGATAATTATAGTTTTTATAAATTAATTCTTTTAGTCCTGGCTCATAAATAGGTACTTCACCGTTGTTTAACATTTCAATTTTATGTTTATCTTGATCAATACAGTTGACTTCATGACCAAGTTCAGCGAGAACGGCAGCGGTAGTTAATCCGACGTATCCTGCACCTATGACGCATATATTCATGACAGACACTCCCTTTGGTAAAAAAAGTATGCGGCTTTTATAGCATATTAATGGACATGCTTGATTTGCTACATGGCAAATACCTAAAACACCATGAATGCTGTCGCCCATTTTATATAGACAACCTTCCTTCCCGACATTGAACGAATACGATAAATGTAAAGAAAATAGAGGGGGAAGAACTATGGTAAAAAAAGCAATCATACCAGCGGCTGGATATGGTACAAGAAGTTTGCCGATTACAAAAGTGATTCCAAAAGAAATGTTCCCCATCGATATGAAACCCGCAATTCATTATGTGGTTGAAGAGGCAATTGAATCTGGAATCGAAGAAATATTAATTATTGTGTCGCGGACCAAAAATCTAATTGTGGATTATTTTGACCATTCTCTTGAACTTGAAGCTTTTTTGGAAAAACAAAATAAAACACATTTGTTGGAAAAGGAATTTATTCCGAAAGTACGCATTTACTATACGCGCCAGTCATATGCGAGAGGATTAGGAGATGCTGTATATTTAGGAAAGTCTTTTGTCGGAAACGAGCCGTTTGCTGTTCTTTTGCCAGATGATATTATTTTGAATGGAACAACACCAGCCATTCAACAATTGGTAGAAGAGTATAAGACATACCTTCAGAGCGTCATCGGACTGAATAAAGTGGAAGACAAACATTTACACAAATATGGAGTCGTTAAAGGGGAGCCGTTGGGAAATAGAATGTGTAAAATCGTTGACATTGTCGAAAAGCCAAAAACGAACCCTCCATCAAATTTAGCGGTCATCGGTCGATATGTGTTTACTCCTTCCATTTTTTCTTATTTAGAGACCTTGACGATGAAAGAAGGAGAAGAAATACAATTGACGGATGCTATTAAGAAGATGTCGACAGCAGAAGCTTGTTATGGAAAATCAATTGAAGGGAATAGGTTTGATATAGGTTCATATGATGACTATATTTCTTTAATCAACATAATGAATAGACCAACAAAGGATTAAATGAGATTTTGCTTACAACTCAATGGAGGAAGCGTGTTCGCTTTTATAGAAAAGCCAGGTTAAGTACGACCTGGTTTTTTGTTGTTTTGGACCATTACTGTAATCATAAAGAAAGCCAACCGCTATTTCTAAATTAGCGGTTGCCATGGTTTCGAACGTTATTCATCTTCATCGTCTAATTTTTCAGCGGAATCACCCGAGACTGGTAGATCGATAGAAATAATATCCTTGAGTTCTAAAATGGTTAAGCGATTGCCGCGTTTGTAAAAACGGTCAGTCAATAATGAGACTTTATTTGTTCTGCGATCGAATGCTAAAAACAAAGCGTTATAGTAAGTCTGATCTGTAGCATGAACGTTTATTTCTGTTCCGGGTTCTAAACTATTAAGTATTTCGCTTATCCCGTTATTTTGATCTGCGGTATGAACGTTTATTTCTATCTCAGGTTCTAAACTGTTAAGTCCTTCATTTATCTCGTTATTTTTTGGAGGGGAATCATCATTATGATTACGATTACGACTTTTCTTTAACAGTCTATTACTAAAGAACACCTTGTACATGTTTTCACTCCCTTATGTTCAAATGGATAAAATATCTACTGTATCATATGATTGGCTGGGAGAACTGTTTGGACAAAGGCCTAGAGGAGGAGTTATTTTTCTGTTCCTGAGAATTTAAAAATATAAATAAATGTATCCCAGCAGATAGATATGAAGGTAATCGGGTGTTACTTGACATGGAGACTTTGCAGTCATGACTGTACACAAAAGAGCAAGATTTATCGTTTGGCAGGCAAGTTAATTGATCATACCTCCTGCTTTGAGTTACCCAACTGTACATTTTTCGTTTGTTATAAAATACAACATCTTTAATCATTAACGACTATTTACTTCATAAATTAATAGTGATCTGAAAATGTAAGGAGAGATGTTTGGATGTTAAATCCATTTGAATTTTTTCTTCTTTTTTTGGCAAGCTTTCGTTTAACGCGACTCATTATGTACGATACAATCACTGCATTTATTAGGAAGCCATTTCATGACATCATAGAGGAGGAGTTGCCGGATGGAACTACCCGGACGTTTCTTATTGTGAAAGGAAGTGGCATCAAATATTGGATTGGTGAGCTGTTAGGTTGTTACTGGTGTACCGGAATATGGTGTTCTGCATTTGTGTATATAGGTTATACGATATGGCCGTATGGATTTAAGCCGTTAGTATGTATTTTTGCGATAGCTGGATGCTCTGCATTAGTAGAAGCAATCGTCGAAAAAATATTGTCATAAGAAGAAAAGAGCATAAGAACATCTCCCAGCTCTAAACAGTATGCAGGTGGGAGAGGTTCATTAGTTAATCGTTATGCTGTTTGACGAAGGAACTCCGTTCGGGATTTCTTGGCAGTATACAAACCCATCGATAACTACGGAGTGTGCTCCTTTTATTTTTTTTACTCTTATATCAAAATTGGAAAATCGTAATTCTTCATTTGGCATTAATTTCTCCGGGTGTGTCGGTTTTATCCAGTATTCTCCCTCATTTCTTATTTTGTCTCTCCAGTTTTCGTATGCGAAAGTCCATTCAGGAGAAGTTTGGTTAGAAACGAAGTCATTTTCCTTTGACTTAAGCGGTTTTATTGTAATCTTTCCGCTCAACTCTCCTGCCTTTTTAGGAGTAATACGTATGCATGTGATTATGTTTTGTAGAGGTTCGGTTCCTAGGTTGCTAATAATGAAGTCGCCGATAATGACAATATCTTCTGCATCATTGGCCTGGGGAAGAATAAGAGAATAATTGAAAATGGCTTGCATTTTTACGATAGATGGCACGGATTTTTTTTCTTCTTGTTTGTTACTATACAGAATTTTTTTCAGGTTGTTTATTTGATTATTCGCTTCTTCAAGAGCAACTTCATAGGATAAGAGCTGATTTTCTAACTGAGCGATTTTTTTTTCATATTGTTCAATATTTATTGATTCAGCGAGGTGAAGCTTTTCTTGTAAGTATTTGTTTCGCAGCTTCTCTTTTTGAAGTTTTGTTTCTAATGATTTTAATTTATTTTCATAACTGGAAATCTCTGAGCGATAGTGAATGATTTTTTGTTGCAATTGTATTTGTTGATCGATGTTAGCTGTCGTAGGGTGCTGTTTCATTTTTTTGCCCTCCTTTACAGCTATATATATGTACTAAGAAAAAAATCATTAATATGAATTCATCAAACAAAAAAGGCTGTTGAGTGGAGCAACAGCCTAACTCGTAAAGTTAAACTTAATGGGCTGGAAATACTTCAGGGCATTGAGGTGGGAATTTATTGGTTGGGCAAAGTGTAGCTTCCAAGATTTCCTCACGTGGATCACAGAAACGAGCTTCTACTTCGATTTTTACATCGGCTTCCATTTGCACTTCTAAGCATAAAGTAACGGAAACATCTAATTGTGAGAAGTTATGTGTACATACTAAGCTTGCATCACATTCGAAGAACGAAATGTGGCAATCAAGTATTGTGCCTTCAGGAGCACATAGGATAAATGTTTGGGCTGTTGCAAATGGGATTGGATCAGATTCGCATACGACTTGGCCGTTTGCATTAAGAATTTGTACAACGACATGACCTTTCACTAGTGCTTTTACTTTTTGTAATGTAACTCTCTCGCCGGATGGGAGAGTAACTGTTACAGGTTGACGGCCATTTGGTTGGATGATTTCTTGACAAATGAGAGCATCGTTGTCAACTACTGGATCGATTCGATTTCCGTCTTCATCTGATAAGAAGCATCTTATAGTGAAGTCTTCTGGATTTATCCCGTGCGAAGTGAAGAACTCACAAATGTTTTTTCCGTCTCGGTGGTACTTATGTTCAGGGAATATTTCTTCTAAATCTTGGTTAGAGAAGCTCTTTAAAGGCACATCGACTTGACGAGTAACCCAGTCGTACACTTTACGAGTCTTGATACATACTTTTTCTTTATGATGAGAGTGATCCATAACTCTTTCCTCCTGTTAAAAATTTTTTCCCGCTGAAATCAATATCAATAATTATTCCTGCGGGAGTTAGGACTACTGTATAGTATGAAATTGTTAGGTAAGTGTGCTGTGATAAAAGCGGAAATTTAATTTTTTTGTTTGTTGATGGTATAAAAGGGAAAGTTATTGAATTTGTATGTATTAGGAACCAATGATTTTTTAAGCAGGGGGAGATAGCAGTTGAAATCAAAGCAAGCGGAAGATGTGATACTGTTAAAGCAGAAGGTTATTCATCTACAGTCTGAGTTAACGAGATATAAATCTAAATTACACGAATATGAACAGAACGATATCTACCGAAAGTATGCGGCTTTAAAATCAGAAAATGAGAGCCTTAAAGACGAGTTGGAGCAAGTAGAAACAAAAATAAAAGAATTAGCGAAAAAGTTGGAGGAAATCACTGCAGAGAATGTGGTTCTTAAAGAACTTGCATTACAAAGCGAACAAAGGTATGAAGAATTAACGCAAGCAAAGCAGGAAAAGGAAGAATTACAGCGACAATTGACAGAGCTAAAAAAGTATGTAGAAACAGAACAAAACGAGGAGGGAAAACCGGATTCTTGGTTTATTCATACGTTGCGACAACAGAATGCGATTATAGCCCCTTCCTCCAACAAAAGCCAAGTGAATGTAAATCACCAGTTGGACTCAAGTCCTTTTACTTTTGGAGGAAATGAAGAAGAAAAATAATAAAAATTGAATTTGACTTATGCCAATGACTACATTGCATCATAATATGTTAACAACTCGATGATTGGAGGTCATATTTTATGAAGGAAAAAAAAGCGATTAAAGCAGTAAGGGTATATTCTTCTTCAGCTCCTGTTAAAAAAACCGGTGGATGTAGATGCGGAAAGTCTAGAAAGAGAAAGTAAGAGTCATTATTAGGATTATCGAAAAAAGATAATCCTTTTTTTATGGAAAATGCCTATACCATTATCAAGGCGTTTGCATAGTCTAACAATGCGAAATCCCAATAGGCAGCAAGGAGGAAACGGAAATGTCAGGAAAGAAAAAAGCTCGTGTCATTCATGTCGATAAGCTGATTGTTCACGCTGATGATGTGGTGATTGTTCCCAGAAGACGAATCCATGATCCGT
This sequence comes from Thermaerobacillus caldiproteolyticus, assembly GCF_013761245.1. Classification (GTDB taxonomy): domain Bacteria; phylum Bacillota; class Bacilli; order Bacillales; family Anoxybacillaceae; genus Thermaerobacillus; species Thermaerobacillus caldiproteolyticus. The sequence continues at coordinate 304,985 of NZ_JACDUT010000004.1, forward strand.
GGCTATCTTCACGTCGCACGGATGTAGAAGGGCTTGATGATTTACAAAATGAAGCAGTAGAAAATGAAACTGTCCATTCTGAAGAGAATGAAGGAGACGAAGGTAGAAGACGCTTTTCATGGATTTGATTAAAACCCATACTGAATCACTGGTCAAAGAGAGAGAATGCAATGGAAAGGTTTAAAAATTATGGCCTCTGGCTAGCAATCGCCTCTTTTGCCGTCATAGCGTTACAAACCTTTGGTGTAGACATTGATTTAGGAAAATATGAACGATTGTATGAAGCATTTTTAAGTATTCTCGTCATAGCTGGAATTATTAACAATCCATCCCTTGGCCGCGGTTATTCAGATAAAATAAGCAATCAAGAAGAATAAACGAATGTCTCAGGCTGTCCATTCTACAGGGCAGTCATTTTCTTTTTTTCAAAAAATGACAATTATATTTTTCGTAAAAAAATCCATTCTAACAACTGTAAATGATACTCAACATCTTCAGGAGGGCAAAAAAAACATGACAGTCATTTCTCAAGTCAAACAAACATTAGCAGGATTAAAATCAGCTCAGGCAAGTTTTGAAACATTTGCGCTACAAACGGACAATCAAGCTGCGAAACAACTTTACCAACAAGCAGCGCAACAAGCCCAAGCGATTGTGGATTTAGTGAATTCTCGCGTGCAAGAAATTCAAAACGAAGAGCCACAATATAACCAACAATAAAGAAAAGCGAAGGCGGTTTGCCTAGACAAGATTGAGCAAATGCCCGTGTTATCTGCGGAGAGGCTTGATATTTTCAAGGAGCTGCGGTGTCCTCTGATCGTTTTTAAGCCGAGTACACAAACGTCATGTAGTTTTAGACAGGAAAAAGGTTGGTTACGTACCAACCTTTTTTCAAACAAAATACATACACGGATGGGTTGATGAAACATGAGAAAATACGTAACGATGTTGATGGTTGTCACATTACTGATTGTTGGATGTGCGAGAGAAAAAGAAATAAAGCAGCAGTCATTACAAGGAACAAATATGATTAAAACCAATAGGGATGGAACAGCCTATTCATACAAGGTGAATCAATCGATAGCGAAACAAGCTGTTCAGCATATAAAAGCAAGAAAAGAAGTAAGAGATGCCGTAGCGGTCAACACTTCAAAAAAACTATTAGTCGCTTATCAAGTGAAACATATGCATCGCTTCCGTATGAAACAAATCAAAAAAGATATCGAACAGCAATTAAAACAGTTATTTCCAAATCACAAGATTATTGTGTCGAGTGATTTAAAAATATTTTGGAAAACAAATGAGTTACGCGACAAAATCAATAAGGATGGAATGAACGAAAAGCAAATCAACAAACAAATAAAAAAACTGAAAAAACTAAGTGAAGAGCTCACATGAGGGGGGACAAATATGGCGAACGAGAAGCGCAAAAAACTTACTCCTGTACAGCAAGAATATCATTTATTTGAAAAGGAACGAGAAACAAAGCGACCGGTTGTGAAAAACTGTATCCGTGCTTTTTTTGTCGGTGGGCTTATTTGCGTGATTGGTCAAGCAATTTCGTACTTTTATATGTACTTTTTTGATTTTACAGAACAGACAGTAGGTAATCCGACGGTGGCTACAATGGTGTTTCTTGCGATGATTTTCACGGGATTAGGCGTATATGACCGCATCGCCCAGTTTGCCGGAGCGGGTAGCTCTGTTCCGGTCACTGGATTCGGGAATGCAGTGATCTCCGCAGCGATTGAACATCGAACAGAAGGATTTGTATTAGGTGTTGGAGGCAACATGTTTAAACTTGCTGGTTCAGTTATTTTATTTGGGACATTTGCCGCCTTTGTCGTTGCTTTAATCAAAACGATTGCGGTGAAATGGGGTGGACTTGGATGATGAAAGGACATCGTACGTGGGTTTTTGAAAATAAACCTGTTATTATTGCGACGGCAACTGTCGGCGGACCATTTGAAGCGAACGGACGAATTGCCGATGATTTTGATTTATTGCACGAAGATCTTTGGCTTGGTGAAGACTCCTACGAAAAAGCGCACAAAGTGCTATTGGAAGAAGCGATGTTTAAAGCGATGGAAAAAGGCGGGATTGAAAAAGAAAAAGTACAGTTTATTATTACCGGTGACTTAATTAATCAAATGACCCCGTCTAGCTTTGCCGCAAGAACGATTGGTGCTCCATATTTAGGGGTATTTGGAGCATGTTCGACCTCAATGGAAGGACTAGCGTTAAGCGCATTTATTGTGAATTACGGTGGGGCAGAATATATACTAACCGGTGCATCAAGCCATAACACCGCGGTTGAAAAACAATTTCGCTATCCAACCGAATATGGTGGGCAAAAGCCGCCGACGGCACAATGGACGGTGACAGGGGCAGGAGTGGCGCTCGTCAGTCCTCAAGGAGAAGGCCCACGCATTGTCTCTGCAACGATGGGCCGCGTTGTCGATATGGGAATCAGCGATCCGTTTAACATGGGAGGAGCGATGGCACCAGCTGCTGTCGATACGATTGAAGCCCATTTGCGCGACATGCAAATCGATGCCTCTTACTATGACGTAATCGTTACTGGGGATTTGGGGAAAATTGGAAGAGAAGTCTCCCTTGATTTAATGAGACAGCACGGTATAGACCTAAAAGAGGAACGGTATCAGGATTGCGGATTGCTTATTTATCGGGAAGGACAGCCGGTTTTATCAGGGGCAAGCGGCGCTGGCTGTTCAGCTACCGTTGTGTACGGTCATTTGCTTAATCGCATGAAACAAGGAGAATTCAAACGAATGCTTGTCGTGGCAACGGGGGCTCTGCTTTCGCCGCTTACTTTTCAACAAAATGAAACGATTCCTTGTATCGCTCATGCAGTAGCGATTGAATATGGGGGGTGAAAAAGATGATGGCGATGTTTTTTTGGGCATTTGTTATAGGTGGAATCATTTGTGTCATCGGACAAATTATGATTGACGTTTTCAAATTAACACCAGCTCATACACTAAGTACACTTGTTGTTATCGGTGCAATTTTAGACGGATTTGGTTTGTATGAGCCGTTAATCGATTTTGCCGGGGCAGGGGCGACGATTCCGATTACGAGTTTTGGCAACTCGCTTGTCCATGGTGCTCTTCATGAAGCCGATAAACACGGCATTATCGGGGTATTGACAGGAATGTTCGAAGTCACAAGCGCCGGCATTTCTGCGGCCATTGTGTTCGGCTTTATTGGCGCTTTATTGTTCCGACCAAAAGGGTAAGGAGATGATGATAACATGACAGTTGGTTCCCAAGTGAAACAAAGCTTAGCAAGCTTAAAGAGTATTCACGCTGGTTTACAAGGGCTTGCTCTCATTTCGCAAGACGAACAAGCGCAGCGAACATTTCATGAGGCGATGATGTTGACAGAAGAAATCATCGCCGATATAAAAAAACGGCTTAGCAAGTTAGAATGGGAGGAGCCCCAATATCACGGAAAGTAAGGAGTATGATCGATGCCTATATGGTTAGAAACAGCGATACGATCCTTTTCGATATTAATTGGATTATTTATTATTACAAAAATATTAGGAAAAAAGCAATTATCGAAGCTTTCCTTTTTTGAGTATATTGTCGGTATTACAGTCGGTGATATTGCTGGAACGATGTCAGTAGACCTTGGTATTAATCTGCAAGAAGGCATTACAAGTATTTTAATCTGGTCGCTATTCCCCGTTTTTATTTCACGTCTTTCTTTACGAAATAAAAAATTCCGCGATTTTATCGAAGGAAACTCGACCGTTTTTATTAAAAACGGCAAGATTTTAGAAGAAAATTTAAAACGGGAAAAATACACAATTGATGAATTGTTGGAACAACTTCGGAAGAAGGATATATTTCGCGTTGCTGATGTTGAATTTGCGACACTTGAGCCAAACGGAGAGCTAAACGTATTACTCAAGCGCGAAAAGCAGCCGTTAACTGTTGGGGACGTATTTCCAAATCCCCCTTCGGAAAAAGAACCGCAGACGGTCATTATGGATGGATTAATTTTAGACGAACCGCTCGCGACGATGGGGCTAAACCGCGGTTGGCTAAAGCAAGAGCTGGATAAGCAAGGTGTAGCGATCGAAAACGTGTTTTTAGCCCAAGTCGATTCATATGGGCAGCTAACGGTCGATTTGTATGACGATAAAATCCAAGTATCAGAGCCGCAAGAAAAGAAATTGCTGCTAGCAGCGATCAAAAAAGTACAAGCCGATTTCGAGTTATTTGCGCTTCAGACCGAATCAGAAGAAGCAAAACAGTTATATACGAACAACGCTGAAAAGTTAACAACATTGCTGCGACAAGTCGAACCATTGTTAAGAAATTAAGGAGGTATAAAAAATGGAACGGAAAACAACACGAACAACTGATGAAGAAATTACACTCGGGCTGAGAAAGAATAATGCTCCAAATCAAACGAATACCACTGATGAAGAAGTGACACTTGAATTTATGTATAGTGGCGATAATGTCACACATCAACCAAAAGACTATGAAGACATCGAGTATTAAAAAGAAAAGACCGTTTCTCGATAGATCATCGAGAAGCGGTTCTTTGTTTTTTACTTATATCCTTGTTTCTTTTTTAAAGAGCTGTTAGTTCGGCCCACAACGTGTCTACTGATTAAATCAATTTCTCAGCTGATATGCGCCGAGTCATCACAGGAGCAATATTGGAAAATAGCCTTGCTCTAGCTCCCTTGTATCAAATAACCTTCTCTTTTGAAGTGACAAGCATGTTGGGCGGAAGAACATTTGCCCATCGCAGGAGCCAAGATGGTGGCATTTTGCCAATTACTCACAGGACGAGGTAATTTTTGGACGACATTTTTAGCTGTTTAACGATTGCAAAAACTCTCGGACTTCTTCTGGAGTTTTTGCGTTAGCGCTATGAAGATGGGCAACTTTTTCTCCATTTTTAAACACAAGCAAGCTCGGAATTCCCATGACTTGGTATTTTTCCGCGAGTTCAGGAACATGGTCGCGGTTCATTTGGAACCAATCATATTGAGAGTATTCATTGACAATGTCATCAATGAACATATTCATTCGTGTACAGTCAGGGCACCATGTTGTATAAAATTTGACGATGACTGGCTGTTCGCCCGAAATCACTTCTTGAAATTGCTCTGCAGTTTGTAATTCTTTCAATGGATGTTCCTCCTTATTGATGTTGTATACGTTTATACTTTATCATACTTTCTCGTTAAAAAAGAATTGATATGCCTTTGCACATCGTCCGTCCGCTTGCATACATAAATGATAGAAAGGACGGTGAGACGATGAGCCGCGAGCTGGAAAAAGCGTTAGAAACATTGGCAAAGTCAAAGCAAGAAGGGCACCATCAATTCATTCAACTATTTGAACAATGGAACAAGAAATTTGATGGGCAGATAAAGGAAATCGAGAAAATAAACGGGCAATTTTTAAAAGAAATTGAAGGGAATTTGGATTATATGAATCGTTGGTTTGCGAAAAAGGAGAAACAATTCGCGCAACTGTTTCGGTTATTTGGGTAGGAAGTTCAACGTGAGCCCATACCGTTTGCTAAGTAGATGCATACGATGAAACTAACAACGTGTAAGGAGGTGCATAGCGATGTTCGGATCTTGCGGTTACGGCTACGGTGGTTATGGCTATGGAGGTTATGGCTATGGAGGTTACGGCTCTAGCTTTGTATTAATTGTTGTTTTGTTTATTTTGTTAATTATTGTGGGTGCTGCGTTCGTAGGCTAATGTGTTTAACGGGTACGGGCTGTTTTCAAAAACGAGCAGCTCGTACTTTTTCTTTTCATTTATTCACTTCTGGTTTTTGTTTTCATACGATGTAGCATGAAAGGGAGGATGGAACAATGGATAATCAATTTTTGAAAAATATTGAAAAGAAAACGGGCGTCAATATGAAAGAGGTATTCGAGTTAGCCAACTCATTACAACATGCCAACTTTAAAGACGAGAAAACCGTTCGTCAAGTCATTAAGCGTGTCGCGCAAATTGCCAATCGAAAAGTGCCAAAAGAGTTGGAAGACCAAATTGTGAAAACGATTATTCAAAATGGAAAACAGCTTGATTTTAGTACAATTGCCAACATGCTAAACAAGAAGTAAAGAAAGGGGAGCCTCGAGACCGAAGCTCCCTTTGTTGCCTTTCACTGACAAAATGCGATTATGCTTTTTGCAACGAAAACATAAGGTAGGAAAAAAGGATTCATAAGTGAGAATAGCGAATCAATGAACAAAGGGGGGAGGAGAATAGATGTTAACCGTTTCTGGCGCTTATGATTCGTTTTTTTATTATGTGCATCGTCCAATACTTGAACGTTCGCCTTTACTTTCGGTTTTCCCTATAACAGCAGTCAATGTTGCTTCCAATCGTTATGATACAGCTCGACTAAATGAATATGTGCCTCAACGAAAGAAAACAGCAGCACAAAAAATACTCGTTGACATAACAGGAAAAGGTCAATGGATCAATGAATGCATATAGAAATGGACGGATAGACATGGAATCAATACACTGTTCTTATTTTGAAGGAGCTGTCAATATCGTCAAGAGAAAGGGATTTTGATTGACGCCGGTCTTGATCAAGGGACAATGAAAATAAGGCAATAAAACGCTTAAAGGAAGAGAGCGCCGCTCATCCATTTTTTCACTACTCATATTACTATGGGAGTATCTTATTTGCAGCAGCAACAAGAGGCACGTAGTAGAGTCAGCTTTAGAAGAAGCGATATTACAAAACCCGATTCTCGAACCGCTGTATTATTTTAAGGAAATGGACCGTTACAATAAAGTTTCTAGAGAGTGAAGGGATTCAAGCCGATGACATGGCTAAGGAAGGAACGCGGGAGCTTGACGGATTGGTCGTAGCTGTTACCCATCAAGGTGTTTTATATGCTTTTTTAGAGTGGAGGCGTTACAAAAAACATAAAATTCCGTAGTCGATGCGGATCAATGCTACATACGCTGTATTGGCCGCTTATGTTGTAAACAATACGGGACCTGTCCAATAAAATATCGCTGGCAGGAAAACGTGTTGCGATGCAAGAATCAGCCATGAATGGTTTATTCGCGAAAGGTGTATGCATTGGGAGAGGGAGCTCAATAACATTCTTCTTGATTGCTATATACGTACCGTCATACAGCGTATTTTTTCACTTATAAAAGACGGGAAAGCCGTACTGTCGATTCAGCTCCATTCTTTATGTTGAGCGGCAATAAGGACCGTATCGGCATGACACGGTCCTAAAGCTGTTTTACCATGGCTACGTGCGGGATTCCTGCATCCATGAACACCTCGGAAACGGTTTCGTAACCTAGTTTTTGGTAGAATGGTTCGGCATGGGTCTGGGCATTCAATTTTATTTTTGAAATGCCATTTTCTTTGGCAAACTGTTCAATGCTTTCCATAATGAGTCGCCCAGCTCCACGATTGCGATAATCTGGTAATATGCAAATGCGTTCAATTTTTCCCATGTGATTATCAAGCATGCGAAACCTTCCAGCACCGACTGGGTTGTCCCCGTCGTAAAGAACAAAGTGGGTCGCTTCTTGTTCAAATTCGTCGATTTCTTCTTCTTCCGGAACATGCTGTTCCTCGACGAATACTGTTTTTCTCACAGTAAGAGCATCGTTATAAAGAGAAGAATCCTGTTTTTCACCCATTGCGACGTTCATGTTATTCCTGTTCCTTTCCCACGCGGAATGTTTCGTACACGGTCCAAGAGCCATTTTCTAGCTGATACAGCAAATGGAATCGGTCGACAGTTTCTTCGAAATGAACGGTTTGCATTTTTAATTGCCCGTACACATCTGCATATTCCGCGTTAGAAAGGTCCCGACCAATTGTAATATGCGGTACAAATACATACTCTGGTTTGTCAGTAAAAATGCCGCTATAAAGCTGCTTATGAAGGCGTTCTAGTGTTTCATTTGGCTCGATTTTTAAATAAATGACATTGTTCACTGGATAAAATGAGCTGAACTTCGTAATTTTTAATGGAATTAAATCCGTTTCGGCTGCAATCTTACGCAGTTCTTTCACGATTGTTTTCACTTCTTGATCGTCAGCATCAAAAGGGCTTTTGAGCGTTACATGCGGCGGAATCAAGGCATAATGACTATCATAGCGTTTCCTGTATGAGTTGGCAAAATCTTGTATGTTCTTTGGCGGAAAAAGAGCAATTCCATATTTCACATTAATCCCTCCTTTTGTATTAGCGGTATTATTTAATTATAACAAAATTTCGAAAAATATTGTAGTGTAACGTTTACATTACATAGAAAGTGTGTATTCAAGCGCACGCGGAACATCAGGCTGCCAATATGTCCAAGAATGGTCGCCATGGAATTCTGTGTATTGGTAAGAAAATCCTTTTTCTACAAATATATCATGGGCTTGCCGATTTGGCGAGATAAAGTCACGAATATTTCCATCCGTTGTTTTCACTGCTGTCTCTTCTGTGCCGATCGAATGATAAATTTTCAATAGATGTGGATCAGGGAAATGCTTTATTTTTTCGATCATCGCTTCATTGATGTATGGTGACTGCATGGTAACTTTTCCGAATGTGTGTGGATACGTGAGCCCGGCCAGTAAGGAAACGGTACCGCCAAGGGAATCCCCTATGAGCGCGCGTCCCATTCCCATTTGATAAGTTGGAAATTGTTGGTCTAGATATGGGACAAGCTCGTTGGCTAAAAATTTTAAATAAGCGACATGTTTTTTTCCGTTTGGATGATATTTTTCATAGCGATCATTGACATTTTTATATGGAATGCCTACGATAATCGTGCGGTCAATTTTCTTGTCTTCTAATAGTTCTTCAATGACCCGCCCGATTTTGCCGAGCATAAAATAGTCCTTCCCATCTTGAGCAACGAGAATGGAATATTTGTAAAGCGGAGAAAACGTGCTAGGCAAATAAATCAGCAATGTCACATCTTCTTGTAGTTCACGGCTATAAAGGGTTTGTTCGAACAAGGTTCCTCTTTGTGTTGTCATGACGAAATCCTCCATCAGAAAGTAAGCGTTCACATGTTTTATTGTAGCATATTTATGTTGAAACATGTCACCGATGTGCGTGATTACATTGACTTTATTTTTGGAGAATTTGTTGCGAAATGAAGGTTTTTTTCAACAGGTATGTCAAAACCCGTTTATAGTAGAACATTCATGATAAGAAGGGAGATATGGATGTGGTCAACAGTCGAGTGGCGGTCATCACAGGAGCCGCGAGGGGAATCGGATGGGAATTGGCGAAAAAATTTGCTGAACATGGTGCGAAAGTTGCTTTAATAGATTTACATCAAACTGCGGTAAATGAAGCGGTAGAACTGTTACGATGTGAAGGAACGGAAGCGTTGGGGGTGGCGTGTGATGTAACATCAGAGGCTCAATTAAAAGCGGCGATTGATCAAACTGTGCAACAATTTGAACGCATCGATATTTTCATCAATAACGCTGGATTACAATATGTTTCCATGATTGAAGAGTTTCCAACAGAAAAATTTGAACAGCTAATTCGCGTGATGCTCATCGCTCCATTCATGGCTATCAAGCATGTATTTCCTATTATGAAAAAGCAAAAGTACGGGCGGATTATTAATATGGCTTCCATTAATGGACTTGTCGGTTTCGCAGGTAAGGCAGCGTATAATAGTGCCAAGCATGGGGTAATCGGTTTAACAAAGGTGGCTGCATTGGAGGCAGCTCCTTATGGGATTACTGTTAACGCATTATGCCCAGGATATGTGGACACCCCCTTGTTCGTAATCAACTAACAGATTTAGCAGTAACGCGCAATGTGCCTTTAGAAAAGGTATTAGAGGAAGTAATTTATCCGCTTGTTCCACAAAAACGGCTATTAAGTGTGGAAGAGGTGGCGGATTACGCTCTTTTTTAGCGAGTGAAAGGGCAAAAGGCATTACTGGGCAAGCTGCGGTGATTGATGGGGGATATACAGCACAGTAATCTATCGCCTCTTTTCGTCATAGAGAAGTTCAAAGTAAAAGAAATTTATACTAGAAGCAGTTGTTGCCTGGGTCCTACTTCACACTGGGGTGTTTGTTATGAAAATGATTTTATAAGTAAGATAGATTAGCTTTCAAAACTTGGGGAAACTGTTATGGAACGTGTTTCAACGATTAAGAAAGGGGACAAAGTTGTTCCTTCTTTTCTGGGAGACGCCATGGAAGATCTTTCTCCATATGGTGCGGCTGTATTAGGGGAAAAACTCTTTTTTATGGCAGGGATACACTCGAATTTTAACAATATGGATAATCCGATTTTGACAAGTACTTCAAACCTTGTTGATCTCGTAAAAGAGAATGAAGCGCAATTTTTTTGATAATTTATATAAATCAGCAAGTAAACGAATCGTATATCGGAAAAGAAAACTCACTGTTTGGAGCTTTCTACGCAGAATCATTCAGTATATAACGATGAATAAAAATTTTAAAAATTACTTGAAAAATTTGTGAGAATGAGTTACATTGTAAGAAAATCTGAAAAATGAATAACAGAAAACGGATTCTTATCAAGAGAAGCGGAGGGAACTGGCCCAGTGAAGCTTCAGCAACCAGCCAATGTTTTATTGGCCAGGTGCTAAATCCAGCGAATTGGTTTCAATTCGGCAGATAAGAAGAAGCACTTCGTGGAGTATGCAAAAAGTCTTCTTCTTAGAAGGCTTTTTTTATTTTACCGGAAAAGGGGAGAGAAGCATGGAGAAACTGGAAACATTACTGGCGCAGATCGGAAACAGAAGTGAGAACGTGACAGGAACGGTGAATCCTCCTGTTTATTTTTCCACCGCGTACCGTCATGAAGGTATCGGACAGTCAACAGGCTTCGATTATATTCGGACCGGCAATCCAACCCGGAAAATTGTCGAAGAAGCGATCGCAAAGCTGGAAGGCGGAGATCGCGGCTATGCGTTCAGTTCCGGGATGGCAGCGATTCAAACGATTTTAGCACTATTTGAAAGCGGGGATGAGTTTTTAGTTTCTGCTGATCTTTATGGCGGTACATATCGACTTTTCGAAAGAGGATGGCGAAAATACGGATTAGGTTTTCATTATGTAGATTTTCGCGACATACAATTAGTGGAGAATTTGATTACGGAAAAAACAAAAGCGATTTTTCTGGAAACCCCGACCAATCCATTAATGCAAGAAACAGACATTACAGAAGTAGCGCAATTAGCGAAGCGACACGGACTGCTTCTCATCGTTGACAACACGTTTTACACCCCGGTTATTCAACAACCGATTAAGCAAGGAGCTGATATTGTCATCCATAGTGCTACGAAATATTTAGGCGGCCATAACGATGTATTAGCTGGATTAGTTGTTGCAAAGGGGGAGGATCTTTGTCAACAGTTAGCGGAATATCATAATGCCATCGGTGCCGTTCTCTCGCCGTTTGATTCTTGGCTCTTGATTCGCGGCATGAAAACGCTGGCGCTGCGAATGAGACAACACGAGGAAAACGCACGAAAAATTAGCGAATTTTTAGCCGCCTGTGAAGATATTACGGATGTCTTGTATCCGGGACGGGGAGGAATGCTGTCGTTTCGCCTGCGCGATGAAGCGTGGGTTAATCGCTTTTTACAGAACTTACAAGTGATTACGTTTGCCGAAAGTTTAGGGGGTGTCGAGAGTTTTATTACATACCCAGCGACGCAGACACATGCCGATATTCCAGAAGAAATTCGCATTGCCAACGGCGTCTGTAACCGCTTATTGCGATTTTCCGTTGGCATCGAACATGTTGAAGATTTAATTGCCGACTTGTCGCAAGCCTTGGAAAAAATGAAAGAGGTGTAGCGAAGTGAAAAAAGAGTTCTCTTTTCAAACAAATTTGCTTCATAACAAATGGAAAGTAGATGAGCAAACCGGGGCGGTGAGCGTCCCGATTCAACACGCGTCGACATTTCATCAGGCCGATTTTGATACATTCGGCAAATACGATTACAGCCGTTCTGGCAATCCGACAAGGGAAGCGTTGGAAGAGACGATCGCAGAGCTCGAAGGAGGAGTGCGAGGTTTTGCCTTTTCTTCTGGAATGGCGGCGATTTCTACAGCGTTTTTATTATTGTCAAAAGGGGATCACGTCCTTGTGACAGAAGATGTTTACGGAGGCACGTACCGCATTATTACCGATGTACTAAGCCGGTTTGGAATCGAATATACATTTGTTGATATGACCGATTTGCATGAAGTCGCTTCCCATATTCGTCCAAACACGAAAGTAATTTATGTGGAAACACCGTCGAATCCGCTTTTAAAAATTACCGACATTCGCGGCATTGTTAAGCTTGCCAAAGCGAACGGCTGTTTAACATTTTTAGATAATACGTTTATGACTCCGGCGTTGCAGCGTCCGCTGGATCTAGGGGTTGATGTCGTTCTTCACAGCGCGACGAAGTTTTTATCTGGGCATAGCGATGTGGTGGCCGGGCTTGCCGTTGTCAAAGATGAGGGACTTGCTAATCAACTGTATAGATTGCAAAATGCCTTTGGTGCAGTGCTAGGAGTGCAAGACGCGTGGCTTGTGTTGCGTGGATTGAAGACGCTTCATGTCCGCTTGCAGCAATCTACACAATCAGCGTTGCAAATCGCTCGTTATTTAGCAGCGCATCCGAAAGTAGAAGAAGTGTATTATCCAGGGCTTTCTCACCATCCCGGTCACTCGATTCAACGCTATCAATCATCCGGATTTGGTGCAGTGTTATCATTCCGGCTAGCAGATGAAGAGGCGGTACGTACATTTGTGAAGCATGTGAAAATTCCAGTGTTTGCCGTTAGTTTAGGGGCAGTAGAATCGATTTTGTCGTATCCAGCGAAAATGTCGCACGCAGCGATGCCGAAAGAGGAGAGGGAACGAAGAGGAATTACGGATGGGCTATTGCGCTTAAGTGTTGGTCTAGAAGCGGCGGATGATTTAATTGCCGACTTTGACGAGGCGCTCTCCTATGTCAAGGCAAAGTCAACAGCAATTACTCGATAAATACAGAAGGCTAGGTCTTTATTTTTACCTAGCCTTATATAATTTCATCAAGCCGTTCTTGTTCTTGTTGAAGTTGTTTGTTGACGAGTTCATCCAATTGTTTCACTTTTTTCAAAGCGAGCGCATCATCAATTTTTCGGTAGTGATGCTTGCCGTCTGGCTCCTCATCTGCTTCGTCGGCAAGTTTGATAATTGTTTGCAATGGTTTTCGTTTTAATTCGCCTTCTGGCAGATAGGAGTCGGTATGCAAAAGAATGGCGAGTGCAATTTCTTTTGCGTTTTGTGGGTGTTCGCCTAGGCGGATCAGCAGCTTGTGCGCTCGTTCTGCGCCTTTAATTGCGTGAATGTCATTTTGTTTGTATTGTTCATAATCCCATTTCCCATCGGAATACCATTCGTAATGGCCAATGTCATGCAGAAGCGCTGCCTTTGTTGCTAAATCGACATTAACGTTATGCTTGATGGCTAATCGATACGCATGATAAGCCGTAGCAATCGCATGAGCAACACCAGAGCGTTTTAAATATTTTTGCGCAATCGGATGGATAAACACGTCTGTTAGCGTGACGTATCGCATGCTGACCCCTCCGTTTTATGTGTTTCCTTTCATCATAACATATCAAACGGAATAAGGACAATAGAAAAACATCATCGATAACGTTTACTGAACAAAAAAATCCGCAACACGTTAGAAGTGGTACGGCTGTGTATGTATCGAGACCTTCATTCATCGCTTTATGTTTACTCGTTGATGATTTGTTTTAACTTCTTCTTTCGTATGTAAGCCGTGAAGCATACGATTTTTGATGATGGATTTCGGAACGGCGGTAACTTGAACTTCTTCGTAAGCGTGCTTTTAATGCTTGTTGATGGATTTCTTTAAAGCTCGCATTTTGACTACAGCTCGAAATTTTTCGGAGATTTCGCTTAACACGGTAATATTGCTTATATTTTTTTCTTGTCAATATGCTGAAAAAACAGAGCGAGCGTATTCAAGCGTTTTTCCTTGTTCGTAGGTGTATTGATATCCTGCATGCGGCGGAACTGGATCAGTCTCTGGAATCTACATGTTTACGCCAAATTGCGTCGAAAGCGGTTTGACCGATTGATGTTGTGTTTGCTAGATGCATTCGTTGTTTAGTGACATCGGCTCCGTCGAATATGAGCGAAGTTCAAACGGCATCCATTCGATTTCAATATCTTTTCCGTTCACTGCTTCCATCAGCGGATTTTTCCAATAAAACAAAAACGGACAAACGAAGTCAGAATATATGCGGATTTTTAAGCTCATCATAGTACTCTCTTTCTAGTAGATTGCATGTTCGTTGTAACAGATCAAAATAACCTAAGCGATCATCACGATTTTTTAAAAAAAATATTTGACAATGTATGCGGACATGAATATAATTGAAAATGTGATTGATAAAACCTGCTTGATTCCGTAGCTCAGCTGGGAGAGCGCCACCTTGACAGGGTGGAGGTCGCTGGTTCGAGCCCAGTCGGAATCATCATTAAAAGTCCTTGATACAGCGCGGTTCTTGAGAAAATCATGAACCGCGCTTTTTCTTTAAAAATCTGTTTTTGCCGACTTTTTGCCGGCAAAACGGAAAAATTAAATGTTTTTTGATGGTTCATATTGATTTTTTTGCTGATCTTTTTAGTACACTTTCCAATTTTTCTGTTGCCAGTTTGTCAGCCTGTTTTAGAGAATGTCCATATATATTCATTGTCGTTTTGATATCGGAATGTCCTAAACGTTCAGAGATGATTTTTGCGTGCACACCTTCATTGATCAGCAACGTTGCCGACGTGTGCCGAAGAGCATGAATATTAATATATTTAAGCTTATGACGTTTTATAAATCGTTCCCACCAATTTTTGAGAGAGTTTGGATTAAACGGTTTCCCTGTTTCATCACAGAGAATAAAATTGTATTTTCCGTCCATCCAAAGTTTTTCCGCAGCTAAGCGCTCTTTTTTTCTTTGCAGTTCCAACTTTTTGACTTCGGTTGCCAAGGAAAGGGGGATATGGATATCTCTTTGTCTGGCCGTTCGATTCCCTTTTCTGATTTCGTGGATTTCATATCCATTGGTTTTTGTGTAAGTGAGAGCTTGGCGGACGCGGACTAAGCCATTCTCATAATCAAAGTGTTTAAATTCCAGACCACAGAGTTCTGATCGTCGCATCCCAGTTATGATCGCGAGTTTAATGATGATCTGCCAGTGTGGTACTTGTGTTTCAGATTCCAAACATTCCAAAAGATGAGCTACCTCCTCATCCGTATATACCTCTGTTTCTTTGTACTCTACCTTTGGCTTTTTAACCATTTTCACAGGATTTTCTTTAATGATTTGAATTTCTTGTGCAAAGTTAAAAATGTTATTTAATATTCGGTAATGATAGTAAATTCGAGAACTGGACAATTTTCCTCCTTTGCCGTCCATTCTCATACCGTTTTCCTCAAGGTTATCCAAAAAATCTATGATATGTTTTGGTTTTATCTGGTCCATTCTTAAATATTGGAAAGCAGGTAATATTCGATTTCTAACACATTCCATGTAATTTTCAAAAGTTGTCGGGGCCAAACGTTTTTTAGCGCATTTCGGGATCCATTCGTTTTGTACAAAATCAACAAAATTGATTTTCTCCGGTTCAAAGTATCCATCTCCGGTTACCTCAGCAACAAATTTAGCAAGTTCTAGCTCTGCTTGTCTCGCTCCTTTTGCAGTTATTGTTTTGTATTTTCGATTTCTTTTCTTTTTTCCGGTTTTAGGATCAACGTAGGATCCTATATAAATTCAGTTTGAAATTCCGACATGTTTAACCAATGCCTATTCTTGTCTATACTGCTCCTAAACAGATGAATCAAAGGAGCGGATGAATG
>NZ_JACDUT010000005.1 GCF_013761245.1 Thermaerobacillus caldiproteolyticus
TTCATCGGCAGGGGTGCTTTCTTCCAACATCTTTCTTAATTCGCGTTCTTCGTCTGGAGACAGATACGGCTTTCTACCGGGAGCATAATGGCGTTCTAATAGCGCATCCATACCACCTTGATTAAACTTTTGAACATAAATCGAAACGGTTTCACGATGGATGTTCAAAAGCTCAGCGACTTGGATTCCTAAGTAGCCTTGCATAATGAGACGAATCACCGCTATTCGTTTCGCCATGTTCGCATTTTTCATTCGGCGTTCCTGTTCTTGAAGACGTTCGATGGTCCAACCATGATTGTTCGTAATTTGTAATCCTTTTTTCTTCATCATTCATCCGCTCCTTTGATTCATCTGTTTAGGAGCAGTATAGACAAGAATAGGCATTGGTTAAACATGTCGGAATTTCAAACTGAATTTATATAAAAAAGAGTACTTTCTACACTATACTTTTTTGATCTTTTTGCTCTAGGGCGCGACTCCAACCTGTTAAGATAACAGCTCCAAGAACCATTAATCCCCCTATCCATGGTGTATGAATGAGCCCAATCGAATCGGTGATCATACCACCCAAGTAGGAGCCAATAGCGATTCCAGCGTTAAATGCTGCAATATTAATCGCAGAAGCTACGTCTACTGCCCCCGGTACAAAACGTTCAGCCAGCATCACTACATATACTTGCAGTCCCGGAACGTTCATAAAAGCTAACAGCCCCATTAAGATGATCGTAATGAATGCAGCTGCCTTGAATGGAGCCGTGAAGGTTAAGATACAGAGCACAATGGCTTGCACAATAAACATATAAAATAATGCGCCAATCGGGTTTTGATTAGATAACTTTCCACCCATTACGTTACCAATTGCAATGGCAACTCCATAGACAAGCAGAATAACAGCAACCGTTCTCTCACTAAATCCAGTTATATCTTGAAGGAGTGGAGATAAATACGTAAAGACAACGAATGTACCTCCATATCCTAAAGCTGTAATGATAAATAAAAGTAATAAACGACCGTTTGTCAAAAGTTTGAACTGATCGCCAAATGTGGTACGAGCACCTTTTCGCAAATTCGATGGAACAAGAATACTGTTAGCGATGAAAGCAATCATGCCGACAACAACAATAAATATGAAAGCAAGTCTCCAACCGAATTGCTGCCCAATGAATGTGCCAAAAGGTACACCCGTAATCGTTGCTACAGTGAGGCCCGTGAACATAATGGAAATAGCACTAGCTCTGCGATTTTCTGGTACTAAACTGGCTGCGATCGTGGAGCCAATTGACATAAATACCCCATGTGAAAAGGCTGAAAGCACACGAGCAACTAGCAAAACACCTATGCTAGTGGCGCTAGCAGCAATGCTATTACCGATAATAAAAATAATCATAATCCAAAGTAATAAAGATTTGCGTGACATATTCGATGTCAAAGATGTCAGGATCGGTGCTCCAAATGTTACCCCTAACGCATATAAGGAAACGGTCAGCCCTGCTGTTGAAACAGAAACTTGTAAATCTTCAGATATAAGTGGTAATAGTCCTACACTAATAAATTCTGTTGTCCCAATGGCAAATGCACTTACTGCTAATGCCAGCAATGCCAATGTACTTCGCTTTTTATCTAAAGTCATTTTTTCGCCTCCTAATCAATTGTTTCAATCATTGCAAACAAACTATATAAATAAAAGAGTATGGTTAAAACCGGCCGGCAAATGTTATTATGATATATATAAAACACTTAGGAAAGTACGTACTTTTAAGTAATATAGATACTTAAAGGTGATATAGATACTTTTTAGTACCTATCGATTAGGAGGGAGAATGATGAAAAAAAAGAAATACAATATTCCAGTTGAAGCAACACTAGAAGTGATAGGAGGAAAATGGAAATGTGTGATCCTTTGCCATCTAACACATGGCAAAAAACGTACAAGTGAGCTGAAACGTCTTATGCCAGGCATTACACAAAAAATGTTAACTCAACAATTAAGAGAATTAGAAGAAGATGGAATTATTAATCGCATTGTTTATAATCAAATTCCTCCAAAAGTAGAATATGAGCTCAGTGAATATGGATGGAGTTTAAAAGATATTTTAGACTCTCTATGTGCATGGGGAGAAAAACATATTACCAAAGTATATGGTGATAAATTTGCTGTGTTAGAAGAGAGCGTTTTAAATGATAGACTCAAATAACATACATTGAATAGATTGGACGCTTTAATTCAAAAAAATCCTATGATCTCAGCTTTTGGCTTATTGAGAATATAAAAAACAAAAATGCAACTTCACTGCGTTGGAGTTGCGTTTTTTTGTTAATTTACAAAGAGTACGTTAAAACTTAAAAGAAGTTGTAAAAATATATCTTTATTAATACAGATTTGTTAAAGTTTTTGTTTAATATTGCTGGCCATTAGTCATCTATTGCTGCACTCCGCGGCACCAAGAAGTATAGAAACTACGCAATCCCATGGGATTTGAGAATCAAAGTTATGTTCATAAGGTAACACCATAACGATTATGTACTATATAAAAGTATTGCATGTTGTGATTTAATTCCATGTTGGTTTTTGGGAAAGCACCACAGAAGCTAACGGGTGGTGATAATTTTCCTAGT
This sequence comes from Thermaerobacillus caldiproteolyticus, assembly GCF_013761245.1. Taxonomy (GTDB): domain Bacteria; phylum Bacillota; class Bacilli; order Bacillales; family Anoxybacillaceae; genus Thermaerobacillus; species Thermaerobacillus caldiproteolyticus. Next base: position 2,617 of record NZ_JACDUT010000005.1, read on the forward strand.
GTAGCTGCCTTTGTAAAAATCCTAAAGCATTGCACTACATTGAATAATAAAAAGTAGCCGCATATAATGTTAGTTTTGATCAGTTAATTTCTTTTTTGTGCCGTTTTTACGATGTAATAGAGACAAACATTCATTCATGGTTCTAATTAAGAAGGCTCGTACATAATGTTACAGTAAGTAATGGATTTATAGAGAAGGAGATTCAGTTGCGATGGATGATCGATTTTTGGGAGAGATCGATGGGGTAACCAAACAAATGTTGCTTGGAGTAATTGAGAAAAAGGAAAAGTGGGATCGGCTAAAAATGAGGGTGAAAATGTTGCAAGCTGTGACATTTTTAGGATTTTTGACGTTTTTTCTCTATATCATTTTTTACGTCGTTGCCCCAAGCAAGACGATCGCATCTATAATAACAATGTTTTTTGAGAGCGGGAAACATTTGTATATATTGTTGCTGCTGTTTACGTCATATTGGGGAGTATTGTTTTTGAAAAAAAAATGTGATAAAGCAGAGGAAGAATTTCATGCACTTCGTTGTGAAATTATTCAAAAAAGCACCGACTTGTGGAAAGACGAGCGAGCGTGGAAAGAGAGACATAAGCTGTTTGAAATGATAAAGGAAAAATACGACATTAACTTATATTATGAACATGGCTGAATGGTTTGCCATTCAGCCATGTTATAAATGCTAGAAAAATTTTTTTCGGTCGCGTTCTTCTTTTAAAATTTCCACGGCTTCCCGGAATCGCTGGGAATGAATAATTTCACGCTCACGCAAAAAGCGAAGGCCGTCGTTTAAATCAGGGTCATCACTCATATTAATAATCCATTGGTATGTGGCTCGCGCTTTTTCTTCAGCAGCGATATCTTCATATAAATCGGCGATCGGATCTCCTTTTGCTTGAATGTAAGTGGCTGTAAATGGTACCCCTGCTGCATTGTGATAAAAAAGCGCGCGGTCGTGGTCGACATAATGCGGTGCAATCCCCGCTTCTTTCAGTTGTTCTGGGGTGGCATCTTTTGTCAATTTGTATACCATCGTTGCAATCATTTCTAAATGAGCTAATTCTTCTGTTCCGATGTCTGTTAATAACCCGATCACTTTATCGGGAATGGAGTAGCGCTGATTTAGATAGCGAAGCGCTGCTGCCAGTTCTCCATCCGCTCCGCCATATTGCTCAATTAAATATTTTGCTAGTTTTGGATTGCATGTACTAACTCGCACCGGATATTGTAGCTTTTTTTCATAAATCCACATGCTAGTTCCCCCTCTATTGCCGTATGATTCAGTTAAACCTGCCAAGGCCAAGGAGTGTCATCCCAATTCCATGGATAGTTCGAATAGCTATTTCCATATTGCTGAAGAGGTCCATAAGCGGCTTCATATTGTTTTTTTAGTTTCTTCCGCTTTTGAGCGAGTTGATTAAACTGTTGAATCGCTTGGTAATCGGTAGGATGGGTGTCGAGGTAAAGTGTCAATTCAACGAGGGCAAAATCAACGGCTTGCAGTTGCTCAAGGAGTTCGTAATATTCTTTCGGCATTTGTTTCATAGTCCATCACCTTTGTTGTTTACTTCATAAGGGCCGTAGTACGGATCATAAAAAATTTTCCAAAGTGTTCCTTTTTTTAAGGCTTCGTGAAGTGAAAATTGCGGTAAATTTGGTGGCTGGAATCCTGCATATAAGTTCGGAGCGGTGACATATGTTTTCACGTGAATGGGTGGACATGGATCGAATGGGCTTACATATGGCATATATTGTTTCCGCGTTGTAAACATCAGCAAACCTCCTTTGTTACAAATCTTCAGTTTATGTGTATGAATCTTTTTTTTATTCATGCCTTCCTTTTTCGATGAATACATGTTAACGAGGGGGAACACTCAATGCGATTTCGTTTACTATGTGTGATAACAGGATTTATTTGCGGGTATTTAATGATAAAATGGACGCCGAATGTAACACCGTTTGTTTTTACAACTTTTATTACAGAATTTTTGTTTAATCCACTTCGCTCTTTTTTAGCGATGGTCTGTTTTCTTATTGGCTTTTTGGCGAATGCTGTATTAATTCGGTCTCTCATTGAAGGCATGACCCATCTGTTACGCCGAAAGCAAATGAAGTGGGGGCAATGGTTTATGAGTTGTGGGGTGATACCGAGCTTTTACTCTTTATTTCAATGGAATACGGTCCTCACTATGTTGTTTTTCATTTTCTCGCTGATTTATGGTATCATATCGATAGATTTGCAGCGCGATCGTCGTTACAATCAATAGTTCTAGGAGGCGCTATGTTTATCGGTTTTCTCTTTCTTTTTTTATGTTTGTTTATTTATATGTGGTGGGAAGCGCATCGAAACCGTGTCGTTGAGGTGGAGTTATCATTTGTAAATTTTCCAAGCAGTTTCCATGCGTTTACCATTTTTTTTATTTCTGATCTTCATCGACGCACATTATCCGATACCATTGTCCGTCGAGTGAAGGGAAAAGCGGACATCGTTCTTATTGGGGGCGATTTGACGGAAAAAGGAGTACCTTTTGCGCGCGTAAGGAAAAATATTCGTCAGCTCAAAGCAATCGGTCCGATTTATTTTGTATGGGGCAACAATGATCATGAAGTGAGTGAGTACGAGCTGGAAAAGCTGTTACTAGAAGAAGGAGTTCATATTTTAGATAATCGTGCGGTGATATGGACATCGGGGGAAGGGGAAAAAATAGCCCTTCTTGGGGTGGATGATATTAGCAAACGACGCGACCGCCTCGATGCTGCCCTTCTTCATGCTAGCGAAGGATCGTTTCGAATTCTTGCTTCCCATAATCCCGAGATTGTCCGAAAAATTCGTCCAGAGCATCATATTTCACTCGTGTTAAGCGGTCATACACATGGAGGACAAATTCGGTTTTTCACGTTTGGGCTTTACGAAAAAGGGGGCATGAAACAGGTGAATGGAACGACGGTATATGTAAGCAATGGATATGGAACGACAAATGTTCCGCTTCGCCTCGGCGCTCCTGCGGAAACGAATTTGATTACGATCCGCCGTTGGGAGGAAAACGATGTTAATAGATAAAGGCAAATACAATATTAAAGCGGTTTCGACAATGCTTGGCATTCAGCCCGGAACGCTGCGGGCATGGGAACGTCGGTATCAGGTGATTGCTCCGAAGCGTACGGCTTCCGGTCATCGCTTATATACAGATGAGCAAGTCGAAATTTTAAGGAAGTTAGTTGCAAAAGTAAACGAAGGGTTGACGATTCGGCAGGCGGTTGCCTTAGTGATAGAGGAAAGCAAAGATCCGATACCTTCGTTCACTAAAGGCGACGAGGTTGCTAAGAAATTGGACGAGCTACTGCAATCGTTTATTTTGTTCGATGAACAGCGAGCTCACGCTTCGTTGAGCTATTTATTCAGCGTTTATACTGTTGAGACAGTAGTGACAGATGTTCTTCCCTCTTTATTATGTCACATCTATCTTTGGCGAATACAGAAAAAAATGACAAGTGCGCATGAACAGTTTGCCCGCTCTTTTTTACGCTCAAAACTTGGAGCGATTGTATTGAATATTCCGATCGTTTCTCAATGTCCAAAAGCTGTTTCTATTCTTGGGCCCAATGAGACAGATGAACTCATATTATTAATATTTACAGCCTTTCTTCGCTTAAAAGGAATCTATGCCATTTATATAGGGGGAGATGTTTCTGAATCTGATTTTCTGGCGATGCTAAATGATGCGAAGCCGACTTTTCTTTTTTTCTCTTGTATGAATTTTGACCATATCGAAAAAATGAATGAACTTGTTAGCAAGCTGCGTGACCAAGCTCCTGATATTACCATTGGTCTAATTGGAGAAGCGGCAGCGTCACATCCATTTTATGTTGGAAAAGTGAAGGAACAATGGGAAGAATGGTTGGCTCAACGCATTGATGAACAAAAATAGCAATATGGAAACACATAATGCTTGTCTAAATGATGAAAAACGATGTAAACTCATTAATAATAACAAAAGAACCATTTGCAAATGATTTCATACAATAAACATAAGAGATGGCTGTGTAGGTAAGGAGGGTCGTTGATGCGTCTTGAACGCTTAACCCACAATAAAATTAAAATTTTTCTCACGTTTGATGATTTAATGGATCGCGGCTTAACGAAAGAGGATTTATGGAAAGATACGTTTAAAGTCCACCAGTTGTTTCGAGATATGATCGAGGAAGCAAGTGAGGAACTCGGCTTTGAAGTAAATGGGTCTATCGCGGTCGAAGTATACTCTTTACCGGCACAGGGAATGGTTGTAATCGTAACAAGCGATGGCCAATATGATGATGTAGAGGAAGAATTTGCTGATGATTATATCGAAATGCAGGTAACGCTCGATGAGAGTGATGACATATTTTATGAATTTCAAACGTTTGAAGATGTCATTCAGCTCGCCCATCGTCTTTATGCGATCGGTTGCCTAGACGGTACATTGTATTCGTACCATAATCGCTTTTATTTGCATGTATCAGAGGAACCGCCTGTTAATATCGATAACTTTATCGCGATATTAGCAGAGTTTGGGAGCCCTTCAACGATAACCATTCATCGTGTTCAAGAATATGGAAAAAAAATCATTGATCATCGAGCCATTGAACAACTCGTTCGCTATTTTCCTGCTAATTAGAGAATGTTCGGTCAAACTCCTATTGGAGAGGGAGTTTGACCTTTTGCTTAATAAGAAATTTTAATGGACATATTATCTATCTTCAGTGCCCGATCAGTTTGCTTTTGAATCATCAACATCGATGCAACATTTGCATAAAGCATGACTTGAACGTGATGCTTGAGATCTCCGCAAGCGCTTCCACAAAAAACACTTGTCTGTCGCGGGAGAGGGGCTAGGATGTCGACATTTTGCCGTTTGTCCACAGGATGCAGGCAGTTTTTAAGCGAAATCAGAATGCTTGCGCTTTTCTTTTTTCTTAATGAAAGGTTGGCATTATAAATGCATTCGGTTTTCGTGTTCTGGTGATGGATATCATACTCCGCAAATATTATTTTTCTAGAAAATGTTATGCATGTGCGTATAAATCAACAGACTGTAAAGCTGTAAAGGAAAAGAAAGGGATTTGTTGGTATAAAAAAGATGTAAACGATTACAAATCCGATAAGAACGAGAAAAATTTTAATTTTTTTTCTTTGCATAAAGAGGTGGAAGGTGTATACTATGACATGAAAGGTGGACAATATCAAATATCACAGTGACTTGTATGGGAGGTTTACGTATGGTAGCCGACAAGCATACCAGCGAAGAAAAGCATGAAGAAAAGCATGACGTCTTAAAGGCGACGCAAATCGTCATACATAGAGCGTTAGAAAAGCTCGGATATCCTGAAGAGGTATATGAGCTATTGAAAGAGCCGATTCGCATGCTAACAGTGAAAATTCCTGTGCGCATGGATGACGGTACTGTGAAAATTTTCACCGGCTACCGCGCCCAACATAACGATGCGGTTGGACCAACAAAAGGGGGCATTCGTTTTCATCCAAATGTAACTGAACGAGAAGTAAAAGCGTTATCTATTTGGATGAGTTTAAAATGCGGAATTGTTGATTTACCTTACGGTGGAGGAAAGGGTGGCATCGTTTGCGACCCTCGCAATATGTCGTTCCGTGAGCTAGAGCGATTAAGCCGTGGATACGTTCGTGCAATTAGCCAGATCGTCGGTCCGACAAAGGATATTCCGGCGCCAGACGTGTTTACGAATTCGCAAATTATGGCATGGATGATGGATGAGTATAGCCGCATTGACGAATTTAACTCACCGGGATTCATTACGGGAAAACCGCTTGTGTTGGGTGGTTCACACGGTCGTGAAACAGCAACAGCCAAAGGGGTTACGATTTGCATTCGTGAAGCGGCGAAAAAGCGCGGCATTGATTTAAAAGGCGCGCGTGTAGTTGTTCAAGGATTCGGTAATGCTGGAAGCTTTTTAGCGAAATTCATGCATGATGCTGGAGCGAAAGTCATCGGTATTTCCGATGCCTACGGTGCGCTTTACGATCCAAATGGATTAGATATTGATTATTTGCTTGATCGTCGGGATAGCTTTGGAACTGTGACGAAGCTATTTAAAAATACGATTACGAATAAAGAATTGCTTGAACTAGATTGCGATATTTTAGTGCCAGCTGCGATTGAGAATCAGATTACGGAGGGAAACGCTCATAATATTAAGGCGAGCATCGTTGTAGAAGCAGCGAATGGTCCAACAACGCTCGAAGCTACAGAAATTTTAACACAACGAGGTATTTTAATCGTTCCAGACGTGTTAGCGAGCGCAGGTGGAGTGACTGTTTCTTATTTTGAATGGGTGCAAAATAACCAAGGATATTATTGGTCTGAAGAAGAAGTAGAAGAAAAGTTAGAAAAAGTGATGGTGAAAGCGTTTAATAACGTATATGAAACGGCACAGACGCGCCGCGTTGATATGAGATTGGCAGCGTATATGGTCGGAGTTAGAAAAATGGCCGAGGCATGCCGTTTCCGCGGATGGATTTAAGCGAGTGAACATATTTGCAACATATGAAAAAATCTCCTATCATTTTGATGATAGGAGATTTTTTACGTACGATTAAGGAGTGAAGAACGATATGAAGGATGAAAAAATCATCATCGTTGGGGGAGGGCCTTGTGGACTCGCGGCCGCGATTGCGTTACAAGATGTCGGCTATCAGCCGTTAGTGATAGAGAAAGGGAATATTGTCAACTCCATTTATCATTATCCAACCCATCAAACGTTTTTTAGTTCGAGTGACCGATTAGAAATCGGCGGGGTACCATTTATTACTGAAAACCGAAAACCAAAACGAAACCAGGCGCTCGCGTACTATCGCGAAGTCGTCACACGAAAACAAATTCGCGTTCAGACGTTTGAAAAAGTCGAACAAGTGGCCAAGCAAGAGGATGGAACGTTTATTGTGAAGACAACAAAAGGAGAATATCGCGCTGAATATGTGATTGTCGCTACCGGCTATTACGATCATCCGAATTATATGAACGTGCCGGGAGAAAATTTACCGAAAGTGACGCACTATTTTAAAGAGGGACATCCATATTACAATACCGATTGCGTGGTGATTGGCGGCAAAAATTCAAGTGTTGATGCCGCATTGGAGCTTGTGAAAGCAGGGGCTCGTGTCACTGTTTTATATCGAGGAAGCGAATATTCGTCAAGCATTAAGCCATGGATTTTGCCAGAGTTTGACTCGCTTGTTCGTCAAGGGATCATTCACATGGAGTTTAATGCTCATGTGAAAGAAATTACGGAAGACTCGGTGATTTACACAGTAGGAGAAGAAGTGAAAACGATTAAAAACGACTTTGTGTTTGCGATGACGGGGTATCATCCTGATCATGAATTTTTAAAGAAAATGGGAGTTGGAATTGACGCAGAAACAGGACGTCCTCTTTATGATCCTGAGACGATGGAAACAAATGTGCCAGGCATTTTTATTGCTGGTGTCATTGCGGCAGGAAATGATGCGAATGAAATTTTTATTGAAAACGGCCGATTCCACGGACAGCAAATTGCGGCTTGTATTGTCAAACGCGAGCAAGCAAAATAATAAGGAGTAAACAGAAAAGCCGCTCAAGAAATCGAATTCTGAGCGGCTTTTGTTTTTAATCGATACCTAGAAAAGAAGAAGCGTTTCAGAAAACACCTTTTCCTCTTGATCAGCGTTGTTGTGGGGAAGAATGTTTGCTTATCGCATTATTCCATAAACATTTCTTGTAACTGTTGAGGATCGTTCGTAAGTTCAAGGGCAACGAGCAATTTAATGCGTGCTTTTTGCCCGCTTAAGCCGTTGGAGAAGATGACACCCATTTCTTTCAGTTGTTTGCCGCCTCCCTCATAACCGTATATATCTTGGACGATGCCGTTAAAACAGCGGGAGACAAGCACGACCGGAATGTTCGCTTCTAGAAGAGAGCGCACGCCTGTTGCAGCTCGTGGAGGTAAGTTTCCCTGCCCTAATGCTTCAATGACAACGCCATCGAGCGGCAATGTTTGAATTGCTTGGAAAACACTTTCATCCATGCCAGCATATGCTTTTAACAGAATGACGTTTTTTGTGATTTGTTGAATCGGGTATGTGGTTCGTTTCGTTGGTGCATGATGAAAAAACACGCCGCGTTTTGTAACGATACCGATTGGTCCGTATTGCGGACTTTGAAATGTTGCGATATTTGAGGTATGGGTTTTTGTGACATTTTTTGCCGTATGGATTTCGTCATTTAATACCACTAATACGCCTTTTCCGCAAGCTTCATCGCTTCCGGCCACTTTCACGGACGAAATTAAATTATAAAGCCCGTCTGCGCCAATTTCATTACTCGAGCGCATCGCCCCGGTAACAACAATCGGTACGTTCGCCTGAACGGTTAGGTCTAAAAAATACGCTGTTTCTTCTAACGTATCGGTTCCATGGGTAATGACAATTCCTTCGATTTGTTCTTTTGCTACTTTTTCTTCAATCTTATTGCGCAATACAAGCATTTCCACCGGTGTAATGTGTGGTGACGGCAAGTGAAATAACTCTTCGACTTGAATGTCGCCGAGATTTTTTAGTGACGGAGTTGTATCGTGAAGAGGGTTGGTTTCATGCGGTCGGACAGCTCCTGTCTTTTCATCTTCTTTCATCGAAATTGTTCCACCAGTATGAATGATTAAAATTTTTTTCATCGTTTTCCCCCCCAATATGATCAAAAACAGAAATAAATGTCATTTTCAATAATCATAATCTCATGTTACCATAAAGATAAAAAGAACGGATAGAAACGAGGATCTGTATGTTAACGTTAATTTCTGCTGGTGTTGCTCCAGGTGTTGCGTTACTTAGTTATTTTTATTTAAAAGATGAATATGAAACAGAGCCGCTTTCTCTTGTGTTGCGCACATTTTTATTCGGAGCGATTCTTGTTTTTCCGATTATGTTTATTCAATATGTCCTTCATGTGGAAGGAATTGTGACGGCCAAATTCGCACAGGCGTTTTTCGTTTCGGGGCTGCTTGAAGAGTTTGTAAAATGGTTTGTTGTGTATTTTTTTATTTTTGATCATCATGAATTTGATGAACCATATGATGGAATTGTTTATAGTGCGAGCGTGTCGCTTGGATTTGCGACAATGGAAAATATTTTATATTTGTTCGCTAACGGCGTTGAGTTTGCGGTGACAAGAGCGGTGTTGCCTGTGTCAAGCCATGCGTTGTTTGCCGTCATCATGGGATTTTATTTAGGAAAAGCAAAATTTTCTAACCGGAAGCACCGTTATGTCTTCTTTTCCTTTTTATTTCCGCTTTTGTTGCACGGGACGTATGATTTTATTTTACTAACGCAAGAAAAATGGGGATATTATATGGTGCCATTTATGTTATTTTTATGGTGGCTGGCGCTTCGCAAAGTGAAGCAAGCCAAAGGGCTGCATTACCACGAAGTCGCCTCCCCAGCAAAAAGCCAAGTCTAAACGACTTGGTTTTTTTTTGTATAAAAAGGCAGTTTGAACAAAAAATAGGGATAAAACTATTAGGATAGAAAAGGAGGGTTCTTTATGTTGGGGAAGGCGAAACGCTATCCAATTGTTATGTTTTTGTTCGCTTTTTTATTGGTATACGAGCTGCCTACAGAAAAAGCAAGCGCATTTTCCAATCAAGTGATTCAGCGCGGTGCGGTAGGTGACGATGTCATTGAGTTACAAGCACGTTTACAATATATCGGCTTTTATAATGGAAAAATCGATGGGGTATTCGGATGGGGAACGTATTGGGCTGTGCGTAACTTTCAATATGAATATGGTTTGCCAGTCGATGGACTTGCCGGTGCAAGCACAAAAGCAAAGCTAGTGAAAGTGTCTAGGTATCACGAACAATTCGTAAAAGAACAAATTCGAAAAGGAAATTCCTTTACACATTACGGTGGCAAGCCGCTAAGCCAACAGGTGAAACGAGGCGGCGGTTCAGCACGCGCTTCTACGAGAGTAACGGCCGCCAATGTGCCGAAAGGATTTTCGCAAAATGATATTCAACTTATGGCCAATGCTGTTTATGGGGAAGCGCGCGGGGAGCCTTATATCGGTCAAGTTGCTGTGGCAGCGGTCATTTTAAACCGACTTGATCATCCGTCGTTTCCGCATACGGTAGCAGGGGTCATTTTCCAACCGGGGGCGTTTACGGCTGTCGCTGATGGACAAATTTGGCTGACACCGAATGAAACGGCGAAAAAAGCAGTTCTTGATGCGATTAACGGTTGGGACCCTACAGGTGGAGCAATTTATTATTTTAATCCAGCAACGGCGACGAGCAGTTGGATTTGGAATCGCCCGCAAATTAAACAAATTGGCAAGCATATTTTTTGTAAATAAACTAGGAGGTGAACGACATGTTACGGGTGCTATTAATTGGTGTATTGTCACTTGGGGTTGTTGGAACCGCTTATTGGGGATATCGTGAACATCAAGAAAAAAACGCGGTTTTATTGCATGCTGAAAACAACTATCAGCGTGCCTTTCATGATTTAACGTATCAAATTGATTTATTGCACGATAAAATTGGAACGACGCTCGCAATGAATTCGCGTGCTTCGCTTTCTCCGGCGCTCGCTGAAGTGTGGCGAATTGCTTCAGAGGCGCATTCGGATGTAGGGCAGTTGCCACTTTCGTTACTTCCTTTTAATAAGACTCAGCAGTTTCTTGCGCAAATTGGTGAATTTAGCTATCGAACGGCGATTCGTGACTTAGAGAAAGAACCGTTAACAAAAGGAGAATATCAAACATTGCGAGCGCTTTATAAAAGTGCTGCGAATATTCAGCAGGAACTTCGCAATGTACAACATTTAGTATTACAAAATAATTTGCGTTGGATGGACGTCGAGCTTGCGCTGGCGACAGAGAAACAACCCAGTGATAACATCATCATTGATGGATTTAAGGCAGTCGAAAAAAATGTTGAATCAGCGGATTTCGGTCCGACTTTTACAAGCTTAGAAAATAAAGAAAAAGGATTTGTCCGCGTTAGCGGAAAATCGATTACAAAGGAAGAGGCGAAGCACGTCGCCGTTTCCTTTTTAGGGCTAAAAGGGACAGAAAAAATCAAAGTAGTTCGCAGTGGGAAAGGAGCGGATGAACGCTTTTATAGCTTAACAATTCACGATCCAAAAACGAATGCTGATACGTATATCGATATTACGGAAAAAGGCGGCTATCCGATTTGGGTCATTGACAGCCGTCCGATTAAAAAACAAAAGATCAGCGTACATGAAGCGGCAGTGAAAGGGATGGAGTTTTTAAAGAAGCATAAATTTACGAACCTAGAGCTATATGATAGTACACAATATGATAATGTTGCTGTTCTTACGTTTGTAACCAATGAAAACGGTGTTCGCATTTATCCGGAAGCGATAAAGATGAAGGTGGCTCTTGATGATGGAAAGATCGTCGGCTTTTCTGCGCGCGACTATTTATCCTCGAACATCAAGCGTCCTTTGCCAAAACCGGCATTAACGGTCGAACAGGCAAGAACGAAAATCAATCCAAATTTAAAAGTGATGGAACAGCGTCAAGCGATCATCACGAATGATATGAATCAAGAAGTACTCTGTTATGAATTTTTAGGGACATTGGGTGACGATACGTATCAAATCTTTGTTAACGCGAAAACTGGTACGGAAGAGAAAGTAGAAAAACTACAAGGCGTGGAACAACTTTATGATTAAAGGAAAAGCTTGTCATCAGCTTTTCCTTTTTGTTTAATTAAGATAAAGAGACCGCCATGAATGCGAGGGGGAAACAAATGATAAAAATTGGGGATACTTTAACTCTTGAATCAACAAATGGAAAAGAGGTACATGAATATAAATGTAAAGTCATTGACGTTTTTCCGAACCATGTACATATTGATTATCCCGTGAATATGAAAACAGGAAAAACGGTGTTTTTATTAAATGGAATGCAATTTAAAGCAAGTTTTGTTGGAAAAGATGACAATCTTTATTTGTTTGACACCGAAGTAACGGGAAAAGTGCGCGATCCAGTTCCAATGGTTGTTCTTTCATATCCGGGAGAAGAACAGCTCGTTCGCGTTCAGCGCCGTCAATACGTTCGGGTAGAAGCAAACGTAGATGTCGCGATTCATCCGCTTCATGGTGAATTTTCACCGTTTACAACGATGACGACGGATATTAGCGCAGGGGGAGCTGCCATTGTTCTGCCGCAGCAGGTTCAGCAGTTTTTACCGGGGATGGTTGTAGAAGCTTGGCTTGTGTTATGTATGAAATCGGGAGACTACCATTATTTAAAACTACCGGCGAAGGTCATTCGCGTTTTTCAAGCGGAGTGCAGCGATGTCTATCGAGCATCGTTACAATTTCTCACGATGTCTCCGCAAGAGCGGTTATTGCTCATTCGTTATAGTTTTGAGCGGCAATTAGAACTACGCCAAAAAGAAGAATAAATGAAGCGTTCATGTGCAATAATAGGGACAAAAACGGAAGTCGGGTGTGTAGGGATGAAACGAATCGAACAGCTATTGTTAAAAGTAGTTGTCATTCAATTTATTTTTTTATTTATTGCACAATGCTTGCTGCTATACACGCCGCTTGCTCCCTATTTAGGAAAAGTGTATGAATATGAAGGGGTCAGTAAACAAGAAAAAACAAAAACAATGGAAACAATCGTCGACCAGTGACGGTTCATATGATAAAATATCATCGGAGTACGCAGGAATTTCCTGCTTTTTTCTTTGATAAAATAGATTTGAACGAATTGTGGGTGGTTTTATGATGAGTAAACGAATATCGATTGCGATTGATGGGCCAGCAGCGGCAGGAAAAAGCACTGTCGCTAAAATTTTGGCGGAAAGACTTTCTTATCTTTATATTGATACAGGAGCGATGTACCGAGCGCTGACGTATCGTGCCTTGCAAGAAGGAATTGACCTTGACGATGAAAAGGCATTAATTGCTTTATTAAAAGATACATATATTGAGTTAAAGCCATCAGAGCGCGGACAACTTGTGTTTGTCAATGGGGAAGATGTGACCAACATTATTCGCAATGAGAAAGTAACGAATTCTGTATCGATCGTTGCTAAGCATCCGCTAGTGCGCCAAGAAATGGTTGCACGCCAGCGCGCCTTAGCGCAGCATGGGGGGGTAGTGATGGATGGCCGCGATATCGGTACACATGTCCTTCCACATGCAGAAGTGAAGATTTTTTTAAAAGCATCTGTAGAAGAAAGGGCACAGCGCCGTCATGCTGAAAATATTGCAAGGGGATTTGAATCCGATCTAGAAACGTTAAAAGAGGAAATAGCCCGTCGCGACAAAATTGATTCAGAACGGAAGGTAGCCCCGCTCAAAAAAGCGGAAGATGCTGTTGAAATTGATACAACTTCTTTATCGGTTGACGATGTCGTTAATCGCATTATGGAAATTGTAGATGAAAGGACGGGGTGACATTGGATTTTTATTCCTTTGCCAAAGGAGTAGTAAAAGGGATTTTAAAGCCCCTTTACCGTGTTGAAGTGATTGGGATAGAACAGTTTCCAAAGGAGGGAGGAGTGCTCCTTTGTGCAAACCATATTAGCAACCTTGACCCTCCGATTGTTGGAATTACGGCTCCTCGACCGATTCATTTTATGGCAAAAGAGGAGTTGTTCCATGTACCGGTATTGAAAAACTTGATTTCTTCGTTACACGCATTTCCAGTCAAACGAGGAATGAGCGATCGCCAAGCGTTGCGAGTCGGATTAGATGTTTTAAAGCAAGGACATGTATTAGGGATTTTCCCGGAAGGTACGCGAAGCAAGGACGGAAAATTGCAGAAGGGGCTATCCGGCGTTGGCTTTTTTGCATTACGGACAAATGCAGCCGTTGTCCCTTGTGCTATCATCGGACCATATCGACCGTTTAAAAAATTGAAAGTTGTTTACGGAGCTCCGATTCATATGGAGCCGCTTCGCGCGAAAAAAGCTTCCCCTGAGGAAGCAACGGATTATATTATGGACCATATTCAAGCGCTTTTGGACCAATATCAGTAAGCATTCGCTTACATGTCTTTTGTGAAAATATGGTATAATAAATAGAAAAGCGGTCCTTCGGGAAAATCATAACGTTTTTTTGTTTGGACATGATATAGTTAAGTAGGGAACATGTTCCAACTTTACGGATGTTTGGTAAAGCTGCATGGACCGTCAGTCGACTAAGGAGGGTTAAGAATGGTAGAGGACATGAATTTAGAAGTGAAGGTTTATAAGGTAGGTGACATCGTTCAGGGAAAAGTCGTCAAATTAGAAGACAAGCAAGTGCTTGTCGATATTGAGGGAAGCAAGCAAAGCGGTATTATTCCGATTAGCGAATTATCGAGCCTTCATATCGAGAAAACGAGCGATGCCGTTTCTGTAGGTGACGAAATTACCGCTAAAGTAAAAAAAGTAGAGGAAGGCACGAACGAAGAAGAAGGGCTGTTAATCTTATCGAAAAAAGCCGTAGATGCTGATCGTGCTTGGGAAGAGTTAGAAAGAAAATTTGCTAGCGGTGAAACGTTCGATGTCGTCGTCAAAGACATCGTCAAAGGTGGGCTTGTCGCTGATGTAGGGATACGTGGATTTATTCCAGCTTCACTCGTCGAGCCTCATTTTGTTGAAGACTTTTCCGATTATAAAGATCGTCCGCTTGCTGTCAAAGTCGTGGAATTGGATCGTGAGAAAAATCGCGTTATTTTATCGCATCGTGCTGTTATTGAACAAGAGCAAGAGGAACAGAGAAAACAAGCATTTCGTCGCTTAGAACCGGGCCAAGTGCTTGAAGGGACTGTGCGGCGCATCGCGGATTTTGGCGTATTCGTCGACATTGGTGGATTTGACGGGCTTGTACATATTTCTCAACTTTCCCATACGCGTGTCGCTCATCCATCCGATGTAGTTCAAGAGGGTGAGAAAGTAAAAGTCAAAGTGCTTTCTGTTGATGAAGAACATGGCCGCATCTCCTTATCAATTAAGGATGCATTGCCGGGTCCGTGGGAAGGTATTGGTGAAAAAATCGCTCCTGGCGATGTGGTAACAGGTAAAGTAAAACGATTAGTTCCATTTGGAGCGTTCGTTGAGATTTTCCCGGGTGTGGAAGGATTAGTGCATATTTCGCAAATTTCAAATAAGCGTATCGGCACTCCACACGAAGCGTTAAAAGAAGGAGAAGAAGTAAAAGCGAAAGTGCTCGAAGTCAACGAGGCGGAGCACCGCATTTCCCTCAGCATTCGCGAGTTAACTGAAGAAGTGGCTGCTGAGGAAGATTATAGCCAGTACACAAAGCCATCTAACGAGTCAAAAGGATTCCAGTTAGGCGAAGTGATCGGTGAACAGTTAAAAAAATTAAAATAATGGTGGTAACGTAATGAGCAGGGCGAGACGAAAAATCGAACATATCGCGCACGCGCTTTCTACTGGTTCAGTAGGGAAGCATGGATTCGACGACATCGTTTTTGTGCATCAAAGCCTGCCTAATCTGCGTACAAATGATATTGACTTACGTACAACCTTAGGCGAACTTACGTTAAGTTCGCCTCTTTTTATCAATGCGATGACCGGCGGGGGCGGACGAGCAACGTTGGAAATTAACAAAGGGCTAGCGGAAGCGGCGAAAGAATGTCGTATTGCTATGGCGGTCGGTTCACAAATGGCGGCGCTCAAGGATGCAAACGAACGCCCTTCTTTTGAAATTGTGCGACAAGTAAATCCGAATGGAGTGATTTTTGCTAATATTGGAAGTGAAGCAACGGTTGAGGATGCCAAGCGTGTGGTCGATATGATTGAAGCGAACGGCTTACAAATTCATTTAAATGTCGTTCAAGAACTTATCATGCCAGAAGGGGATCGCGATTTTACAGGAGCGTTAAGACGGATTGAACAAATCGTAAGACATGTCGACGTTCCTGTCATTGTCAAGGAAGTTGGCTTTGGCATGAGTAAAGAAACAGCTGTACAGCTAGCGGATGTAGGTGTTATGATCGTCGATGTTGGTGGATTTGGCGGAACGAATTTTGCCCGCATTGAAAATCAAAGACGTTCCGCTATATTATCGTATTTTAACGAATGGGGGATTTCGACAGCTGCGTCCATTGTCGAAGTTTCCCAAACGGTTCCCCATCTTTCTGTCATTGGCAGCGGCGGTGTACGCACCGCTTTTGATGCCGCTAAAGCGATTGCTTTAGGAGCAGCGGCTGTTGGCGTTGCTGGTTCGTTTTTAAAATTATTGATAGAAGAAGGAGCCGAATCATTAGTGGAGGAAATTCATGCGCTGCATACCGATTTATCATTGATTATGAGCGCACTTGGGGCGAAAACGATTGAGGAATTGCGGCGCGTTCCACTTGTTATTCGCGGTGACACGCATCATTGGTTAACGGAAAGAGGATTTGACACGAAAGTATATAGTTGTCGATAAATTCACCCCTTCATCTCGATGACTAAAATTCACGGGATGAAGGGGTTTTTAATGAAATGGGCATAGACCTTTTCTATCTGTTTTCTCAGAAATGAGAAACCCTCCACTTTTTTATATGCTTATATAACTTTTATTATCAGAAAAATGATTATCTCATTTTAAAAAGGGAAAAATAGAGGTTGAGAACAGAACGTCTACCGATAGAAAGAAGGGAATTGTATGTTTTTTTTTTAAGAAAGCAAGAAAAAAACAAATAGCTAAGAACCAACAAGAGCAAAAACAACAGAACCAAAATCATCAACAGCAGGACTTTCTTTCTACCGATTTAGATCAAAATCTACAAGAACTGCAAAGCATCTATCAAAATTGTATGGATGTCGTTTTTCGCCCATTTAAAATTGGCGGGAAAACAAAAGCTGCCCTTATCTATATCGACGGTTTAGCTAACATCGAAGAAATCGATGCGAGCGTACTCATCCCTTTGATGAAAGAAAATAATGCCAAGGAGAATGAGAATACCGACCAGCTAATTCCTGTCTATCATATACTAGAACAAAAATTGACCGTTTCGAAGGTAGAGAAGGTACAGACGATTACAGCATGCATTGAACATATCTCTGACGGAAACCCGGTTTTGCTTATCGACCAACAAAGCGAAGGATTCGCATTAGGTTTGTCAAATTGGGAAAAACGTTCCATCGAAGAACCAACGGGGGAATCCGTGATAAGAGGACCTCGGGAGGGATTCACCGAATCATTAGGGACTAACCTTTCTTTATTGCGCAGAAAAATAAGAAGCCCACAGCTAAAAATGAAATCAATGAAAATAGGGGAGTATACCCAGACCGAAGTGGTCATCTCTTATATTGAAGGAATTGTCGATCAAGCATTGATCCGAGAAGTAGAGAGCCGGCTTAACCGTATCAAGGTAGACGGAATTTTGGAAACGAGCTATATTGAAGAGTTCATCGAGGACAATCCTTATTCCCCGTTTCCTCAAGTATTGGATACCGAACGTCCTGATATTGTAGTGGCGAGTCTGCTTGAAGGACGAGTGGCGATTCTTCAAGATGGCACTCCTTTCGCTTTGATTGTACCGGTTTCTTTTTATTCCTTACTGCAATCAAGTGAAGATTACTACCAACGATTTTTAATCAGCACGGTAATCCGCTGGCTGCGTTATATATTTCTCTTGATATCGCTTTTGCTGCCGTCATTGTATGTGGCGATCCTGACCTTTCATCAGGAAATGATTCCTACTACGCTTTTGATTAGCATAGCTGCTTCTCGGGAGATGATTCCGTTTCCGGCACTGGTTGAAGCGTTACTTATGGAAGTGGTATTTGAGGCCTTACGTGAAGCGGGATTGAGGCTTCCTAAACAAGCGGGTGCTGCTGTTAGTATCGTTGGTGCTCTGGTGATTGGACAAGCTGCGGTCCAAGCAGGGCTTGCTTCTTCTCCACTGATCATGGTGGTTGCATTAACAGGAATTGCCTCTTTTACCATTCCCCGCTATACGACCGGAATAGCATTAAGGATGCTGCGCTTTCCCATGATCTTATTGGCAGGGACGTTAGGGCTTCTCGGGATTATGCTCGGGCTGCTCATGATTCTTACTCATATGGCGACGCTTCGTTCTTTCGGCGTTCCCTATTTATCTCCTATGGCTCCAATGCAAGTGAGAGAAATGAAAGACGTGTTGATACGCGCACCTTGGTGGAAGTTAAATACGCGTCCCCGTTTAACGAGAACAGATAACATCCAACGGCAAGGTTCGGATCAGAAACCAGATCCTGATTACGGAAATGACAAGACGAGTAAAGGAAAAGGAGGATCATGATGATGATTGAGAAAGGAAAAATATCTGCCATGCAAATGGGAATAATGATGTATCCTACTATCACCGCAACAGCCATTCTCTTAGTCCCTGCCATCACTGCCCGATATGCGAAGCAGGATATGTGGCTTTCTCCCTTCTGGGCTTCTCTCATTGGCTTTCTGACAGTTTACATTGCTGTTCAGTTACATCATCTCTATCCGCAAAAAACCCTCATTGAGTACAGTGAGGATATTCTCGGCAAGTTTCTAGGGAAAGCGGTTGGATTTATCTTTTTATTTTTCTATTTGCATGCAAATGGAATTATTATCCGAGAGTATGGCGAATTTGTTGTAGGTAACTTTCTTAGTCATACCCCATTAGTCGTTGTAATGGGAAGTATGATTCTCGTATGCTCCTTTGCCGTTCGTAGCGGTGTGGAAGTGATAGGCCGGCTTGCGGAAGTGATTGTACCTGTTGTGATTATCCTGATATTGGCCAATATTATCCTGTTGATCCCGGATATGAAAGTAGAGAATATGTTTCCAATCATGGAAAAGGGAATAATGCCTTCGCTCATGGGGGCGATCATCCCGCAAGGTTGGTTTACTGAATTCCTCCTCATCGCTTTTCTGCTTCCTTACGTTGACGATCGCAATAAAGGAAAGAAATGGGGCATGATTTCGGTCACCGCCGTCATGTTGACTTTATCTCTCATCAACATTGCAGTCCTTTTCGTCCTAGGAGGGATCACATCCCGTTTTCTCTATCCCGCGTTTAGCGCTGTCCGTTACGTTAGCATCGCGGATTTTCTAGAACACATTGAAGCCATCGTAATGGCCCTTTGGGTAGCAGGGGTTTTTGTGAAGATTGCCGTCTTTTATTACGCTTTAGTGTTAGGAACAGCTCAATGGCTGAATTTGTCAGATTATCGCCCGATCACTTTTCCCATAGGATTTTTACTGCTGTTATTTGCCGTCTGGTCGGCGCCGAATTTAATCGAATTGATCCATTTTCTAGGAAGCTCTTCTCCGTTTTACCGAATTTCGATCCAAACAGGAATTCCTCTTATTCTGCTATTCATCGCAAAATGGCGCAGAAAAACCAATAACCAAAAGTTAACACAACAAGGATAAGGATAGCAACGAAACAAGGGGTAAAAAGGAGATCAATAAGAATGAGCATCGTACAAAAAGCAGCAAAAATTCTTTTCGTTTCCGTTCATCTTATTTTGCTAAGCGGCTGCTGGGACCGAACGGAAGTAAACGATTTAGCGCTAATTGTAGGGTTAGGAATTGATCAAAAAAAAGATGGGAAAATCATGCTTACAGCGGAACTAATCGTCCCGCAAGCAGTCGGTGGAGGCGGTCAGATGATGGGAGGAGGTGGCGGCAGCGGTGTCAGCGGTCAAACGGTAGTAAGATCGGGAACGGGTACCACCGTGGCTGATGCGATCTCGAACCTGCAAGAAAAGCTTTCTCGCCGTGTCTTCTGGGGACACACCAAGGTGGTCGTGTTTGGAGAGAAAGCAGCAAAAGCAGGGATTCGCCAGCATCTAGACTTTTTGAGCCGCAATCCGCAAATTCGCCTTCGTTCCAATGTATTAGTAAGTAAAGGAACTGCCAAAAGTGTGCTCGAATTGCTCCCTCCGATTGAACAAAGCTCAGCAGAAGTGCTGCGGGAATTGTCAGAATCGCAACTTTTATTGCGAGTAACGATAAAAGAAGCTATGCAAATGCTAAGCAGCGATGCCGATGTAGCGGCTCTTCCTATGGTGAAGATCTTGCCGCCGGAAAAAGGGAAAAAAGATCTACAAACTATTGCGTTTATTCAACGTACCGCCATTTTTAAGAAGGATAAAATGATCGGGGATATTGATGATAAGTTGACTCGAGGTGTACTTTGGCTCAGAAATGAGATCAAACGAGCGAATGTCACAGTTACGCTTAAAGGAGAAAAGGGAAATATCACAGCTACGCTGATAAGAGCGCATACAGAATTCATTCCCAAATATGAGAAAGGTAAATGGAAGATGATTGTGAAAGTGACCGCGGAAGACGATATTATATTAAACGGAACGAAATTGGACTTGCTAAACCCTAAGTATACGAAAATGATCGAAAAAGAATTGGAAAATGAGACAAATAAACGCATTAGAGCCGCATTGAAGACAGTACAAAAAGAGATGAAAGCCGATATTTTTGACTTTGCAGACATTTTCCACCGAAAATATCCAAGAGAATGGAATCAGGTAAAAAATCGTTGGGAGCAAATCTTCCCGACCGTTGAAGTGATCGTAGAGACTAAGGCGTACGTCCGCAGACCGGGAGTAAACACCGCTCCGCAAGGATTGCCTGAACAAGAGGTGAAACAGTAATGAAAGCGGGGGTTATACTAGGTACTCTTGTTCTGGTTGCGCTCATCTTTCTATACGAGTGGCCGCGAATAAATCGAACACAAAAAAAAGAAAAAGTTGTTTTTATTGTGCTGCTAAGTCTTGGAACAATTCTTGCGATTATGTTAATATTGAACCCCGATCTTCCAGGTCCGACGCAGATGATTGAATACATTTATAAACCTCTGGGGCGAATGCTTGAAAAATAAAGGAAAGTTTTCCTATTCTGTCTCGTGGATTTTTTGTCTTAATAAAATAGAAACTATATCATTCAAAACAGGTTCTT
Organism: Thermaerobacillus caldiproteolyticus; assembly: GCF_013761245.1. Taxonomy (GTDB): domain Bacteria; phylum Bacillota; class Bacilli; order Bacillales; family Anoxybacillaceae; genus Thermaerobacillus; species Thermaerobacillus caldiproteolyticus. Next base: position 23,588 of record NZ_JACDUT010000005.1, read on the forward strand.
TGTCAATGGGATGATGGATGAAACATAGAAGTACAGAACAAGATGGATAATGGAGTTGATTTACGTCCGCTTTCTTACTGCGATTAAAGGGGGGGACATCAAATACATTGACAAATTTCAATAATTTAAAAAAGGTTTATGTTCATGAGGTGCGTTTGATGCTCGACGTTTTCACTGCTTTGGAAGCTGACTCGATTGGTGATCATTGAGTCAGCTTTTTTGATGTTATCTTCTTGAGTCTTCCAGCGCGTGTCGGGGGCAAGCAAGTCGCTTTTGCTTTTCTTGATCGTCTAGCTTCTGCTTCCCAATTTTTCTTAGTGTTTATTTCGTTCTCTTGCCGCTTCGGGATCTTCGAGTCTTCCTGCTCCTTTGTATGTGAGGGATTGGTCGCGATCAGATTCCACACGATGCGATTGTTTAAGTTTTTTTTCTTGGCGGTCTTTACCCATTTTATAACGCTCCTTTCTTTTTTCTCATTTTTACTATAACTGTTTTTTGTTTTTCTTATACGCGGATTAACTTTCATAAAAAATGAAATAATGGAGATAGTAGGAGGTAGAAAAAGTGAAAGGGATTTATTTTTATATATTTTTTTGGATGATATGGATAATCGCAACTTTTTTTATGAAAAAAACGGAGCGACGGACAAAGTTAGCTGCGGCTACACTAATGACAATGGCATTATCTCGTTTTGGCATGAATATTGGTTCGTTTCGGGTAACACTTTCATTTTTGTTTCTTCTAGTAAGTGCTTATTATTTATTAGCAGCAAGGCAAGCAGTTTGGAATTTAGCGTATATGTTTCTTGCAACGATTACCATTACGTTCGCGTATACTTCCTTCCGCTTGCTTGCGTTATGTGACCCGATATGGATATGGACGAATCCCACATGGATGATGGCCATCATATTATTGATCATCTCTTTCATGTTTTATCGAGATATGGTTGCACGGTTTTTATGTCTTATCATTGGCAGTTGTCAAGGTGATGTGTTATATGCTTTTGTTTTAAAATCGTTTTCGTTTCCGTATATCATTGGGTCTTTTTCATTTTTTGATACCATCTCCGTGTGCTGCTTCTGTTTGCTAGGTTGGACATTGTTAGAACAGCTACCGTTGCACGTGGATTTGAAAAAGCCGGCAAAAGGGACGAAGCAAACATGAGAATATATTATCTAGTGCATTGATCGGAGTGTATTTGTTAAAAACGGATTATTGTCAATATCCTGCGCATTTACACGTACGAATTATTCAATATTGTGTGAGGAGTCGTTTCGGCTGGATTAGGAATAATTGCTGTTCCGGCGATTATGGGCAAAGAGCTTGCTTTTAGTGCTTGCTGCTTCACAAATTCGTGATGCGTATAATATAGAGCGATTGATCAATATGAGCTCGTTCCGCGTGGGAAAGCATATATCGAATTGCAATATTGTTTGAGGGGCGAATTTATTTAATTATTTTCGATGAATATTTGGCGGCGATTGTCGTAAGCATCATCGGACCATTTATGGTGCGAAAATGTATGTCTGGCAGCCGTTTAAAGGATATTGTTGATATTGAATATGTGGAGCCGCATTTTGAAGAGGCGGGATCGCATGTTGATAACATTTATATTATGAATATTGGGTTATCGGCACGACATGACATAAGGAGTTTTTATGGTATGGAATAGGAGATTTTAAAGTCGAAACTTTAATGCGCAGTCAACAATCGCCAACCTAGGACAACGGCAAGCGATATCGCACGATATTTTGACAGCGCCCGGTGTGTACGATGGTAGACGTGTCGGTATTTTTATTTTGACATAAGAAAAAGACATGGAAAGGGCGCAGGTGATCATTGGAAATGTTCCAAGACATAGAAAGTGCGATTCGCATGCTGACAAGATCAGAAGCGAATAAGAAAGGGAGAAGGTTATGATGACGCATGAAAAAGTCATTGTGGCGGCCATGACAACGAACAGGAAAAAATCGCTGGCGGTATTCTATTTTTATATGCGAAACAAAAGAAGAAATGAAACAAGTGGCGGCGCATTTAGAAGAGATTCTTAACGGTATTACCCATGAGCAGTTAATTATTGTGAAGCATTGGCCTGTTTCTATTGTTGTACGCTGTTGTTTTTGATACAATAAAACAGCTGTACCCTTCTTTTGAAGGGTTCTTTTTTGAGGACAAGAAAGTATACATTTTCAAACACTGTCTAGCGTAAGCGCCTAGCTCTCTTGTTTCAAAACCTTCACGCTTTCGAAGTGACAAACTGTCTTGTGCATGAAGAACATTTGACTTCGGGAGCTGGCCATGGCGCTTCCGCTTTTCTTACAGTCGCGATATGAAGAGAAAGGGTGATAATATGACCAATCCAGTCGTAGCTATTGTTGGTCGTCCAAATGTCGGCAAATCAACGATTTTTAATCGAATTGCTGGTGAGCGCATTTCGATTGTGGAAGATGTACCTGGAGTCACTCGCGACCGAATTTATAGTAGCGGAGAATGGTTAAATCACAAATTTCACATTATTGATACAGGCGGAATTGATATTGGCGATGAGCCACTTTTAGTGCAAATACGCCAACAGGCGGAAGTTGCAATTGATGAAGCAGATGTCATTATTTTTATGACGAATGGACGCGATGGAGTAACGGCGGCGGATGAAGAAGTCGCAAAAATGTTACATCGCTCTAACAAGCCGGTTGTATTGGCTGTGAATAAAATTGATAATCCAGATATGCGCGATTTGATTTATGATTTTTATGTGCTTGGGTTTGGTGAGCCATATCCGATTTCTGGCGCGCATGGCACGGGACTTGGCGATTTATTGGATGCAGTTGTTCGCCATTTTCCAAAACGAGAGCCAAACGACTATGAAGAAGATGTCATTAAATTTTGTTTAATCGGCCGCCCGAATGTCGGTAAATCATCGCTTGTAAATGCCATTTTAGGAGAGGAAAGGGTCATTGTAAGCGATATTGCTGGAACGACACGGGATGCAGTCGATACGACGTTTACACGGGAAGGACAAGAATACGTTATTATTGATACCGCGGGAATGCGAAAAAGAGGAAAAATCTATGAAAACACCGAAAAGTATAGTGTATTGCGCGCGTTGAAAGCTATTGAACGTTCCGATGTTGTTCTTGTTGTGTTGAACGCGGAGGAAGGAATTATCGAGCAAGATAAAAAAATTGCTGGGTACGCTCACGAAGCAGGACGCGGTGTGATTATTGTGGTTAATAAATGGGATGCGGTTGAAAAAGACGATAAAACATTGATTGAATTTGAGCGGAAAATCCGCGACCACTTTCAATTTCTTGATTATGCGCCAATTTTATTCGTCTCAGCGAAAACGAAGCAGCGACTACATAAGCTGCTGCCACTCATTCAAACTGTGAGCGAAAATCATGCGATGCGCGTGCAGACGAACGTATTGAATGAAGTCATTATGGACGCAATCGCGATGAATCCAACGCCGACGCATAACGGGCAGCGGTTGAAAATTTATTATGTGACGCAAGTAGCTGTAAAACCACCAACATTTGTTGTCTTCGTGAACGATCCAGAGCTGATGCATTTTTCATACGAGCGCTTTTTAGAAAATCGTATTCGCGATGCATTCGGTTTTGAAGGTACGCCAATCAAACTGATTGCTAGACCGAGAAAATAAACTAAGGAAGTGAGAGACGGTGGAGCAAGTTGCGGTGTTAGGAGCAGGAAGCTGGGGAACGGCGCTCTCGATGGTGCTTGCTGATAATGGACATGCTGTTCGCCTTTGGGGACATCGACCTGAACAAATTAAGGAAATTAATACGAAGCGAACGAATGAAAAATATTTGCCGGGCATCGAGCTTCCTGAACTGATTGTTGGATATGCCGATCTTTGTCAAGCATTAGAAAACGTGCGAACGGTTGTATTAGCGGTTCCAACGAAGGCGATTCGCGAAGTGTTAGGAAACGTGCGTCAATGTCTGAAAGAACCGATTACGATTGTGACGGTCAGCAAAGGAATCGAGCCGGATACACATAAGCGCATTTCTGAAATTATTGAAGAAGAAATGGGCTCGCTGTTGCAAGATGTTGTTGTATTATCAGGACCGAGCCATGCGGAGGAAGTCAGTTTACGTCATCCGACGACAGTGACGGTATCCTCAAAAAATATGAAGGCAGCAGAACGTATTCAAGATTTGTTCATGAATCATCAATATTTTCGTGTTTATACGAACCCGGATTTAATCGGTGTAGAAATCGGTGGGGCGCTCAAAAATATTATCGCCTTGGCCGCTGGAATTACCGATGGGTTAGGGTATGGAGATAATGCGAAAGCCGCTCTCATTACAAGGGGATTGGCAGAAATTGCTCGATTAGGAAGCACGCTTGGGGCAAATCCACTTACATTCTCTGGGCTTACAGGGATTGGCGATTTAATTGTGACATGTACGAGCGTTCACTCACGAAATTGGCGGGCAGGACATTTGTTAGGAAAAGGGAAAAAACTTGATGAAGTGCTTGATAGTATGGGAATGGTAGTGGAAGGTGTTCGAACGACAAAAGCCGCCTATCAGCTGGCGAAAAAGCTCGGTGTGAAAATGCCGATTACGGAAGTGCTTTACGATGTATTGTTTAATGAAAAAAATCCAAAAGACGCTGTCGATTCTCTCATGTCACGTGTAAAAACACATGAGATGGAAGACTTAGTGAACATTTTGGACAAATCGGAGCAAGAAAAGTGACAAAAATAGGCATTCGATGATGCAAGGTATTTATGCGGCGCATACAATACTACGAACAATTATAGACCTGAGCTTCCGGACAAAGGGTATCATTGTCTGACTGAAGTAAAGTAGCCCCGCTTTACTTCAGTTTTTTTGTGTGTGAGTCTAGGCTAGGATAGTGAAAATAGAGCCGCTTATTGTTATAATAATTGTCGAAAAAGGGGGAAACACACGTGTCACCGGGATTAATAAAAATGTGGATTGCACTTACGTCAATGGCTTTTATGTTTATTTCTGTATTTTCGATTTATTTGAGCCGGTATAAAATAAAAAATAAAATCGTTAAATTTATATTGGCGTTAATCGCTTATATACTCATGATTTTAGCGGGTATCATTATTATTTTTGTTGTATTTAGCGGGCCGGTTCAAGAATAATGGACATGCAGCCAAAGGATGGATCGATATGAAACTCATTTTTCGACTGATCATTTCTATATGTATGATGTTCCTGCTCTCGGGGTGCTTATACCCAGAAGAACGATTAAAACAAAATCAAATTCCATATGCAGATCAAGTTGCCGCAGTACAATCAGCAGTGGATCAGTACCGTGAGGCGACAGGAGGATTGTTGCCGATTCAGACGCGCGATATGAAAACGCAGATTTATCAAAAGTACCCGATTGATTTTCATCGTCTCGTTCCACGTTATATGCAAGAGCCACCGGGGAATGCGTTTGAAAGCGGCGGTGTCTTTCAATATGTCCTTGTTGATGTGGAGAAGCACCCGACGGTCAAGCTCCTTGATTTACGTATGGCGGAGCAAATTCGCGATGTAAAACTGCGCTTAAAAATGTATCAAGATTCTCATGGGTACCCTCCATTTAAAGACATGCTAGCAAAAGGGATTTTTACATTAGACTATAAAAAATTAGGTTATAAAGAACCACCGTATGTTGTTAGTCCTTTTTCTGGAAATAATTTACCGCTGATTATTGATTATAATGGTGAAATTTATGTTGACTATCGTATTGATTTATACGAAGCATTGAAAAAAACAAAACATTCTTACAAACCTGGAGATGATATTCGCGATATATTAGTAAAAGATTCTTTATTTGTTCCTGCCTACTCCCTTCCATATACAATTGATCCGCAAAAAAACGAGCCTATTTTTTTAACGAAATAAGTCATGAACCCTTCTCTAGCGAATACATTCTAGAGAAGGGATTTTTTTTATATATTTTAGTCATAAATGAATAGGACAACATCATATTCATATAGTGTCCTAGAGTACTAGCAAACAGGTCTATCGAACATAACGACTCAAAGACTGGAGGGGAGTCATTTGGAAAAAGTGGATATCTTCAAAGAAATCGCCGAACGCACGGGGGGCGATATTTATTTAGGAGTAGTCGGTGCCGTGCGAACCGGTAAATCGACTTTCATAAAAAAGTTTATGGAACTCGTTGTTATTCCTAATATTGGAAACGAAGCGGATAAAGCGCGCGCGCAGGATGAATTGCCGCAAAGTGCGGCAGGAAAAACGATTATGACAACAGAACCGAAATTTGTGCCAAACCAAGCCGTGAAAGTAAAAGTCGATGAAGGATTAGAAGTCAACATTCGCTTAGTTGATTGTGTTGGCTATGCTGTTCCAGGGGCGAAAGGGTACGAGGACGAAAACGGCCCGCGAATGATTCATACACCTTGGTACGAAGAACCAATTCCATTCCATGAAGCAGCGGAAATTGGCACAAGAAAAGTGATTCAAGAGCATTCCACGATTGGCGTCGTCATCACAACGGACGGCACGATTGGAGAAATTCCGCGCCAAGACTATGTAGACGCAGAAGAGCGCGTCATTAATGAACTTAAAGAGGTAGGAAAACCATTTATTATGGTTATTAACACTGTTCGTCCGCATCATCCAGACACGGAATCACTTCGCCAACAGTTAATCGAAAAGTACGATATTCCAGTGTTGGCGATGAGCGTAGAGAGCATGCGTGATGCCGATGTATATAATGTGCTCCGTGAAGCATTATATGAATTTCCAGTTTTAGAAGTGAATGTGAACTTACCAAGTTGGGTAATGGTGCTCCGTGAAGATCACTGGCTTCGTGAAAGCTACCAAGAGGCTGTACGCGATACGGTGAAAGATATTAAGCGGTTGCGCGATGTTGACCGTGTTGTTCAGCAGTTTGGCGAGTACGATTTTATTGATAAAGCAAGCCTTGCCGGCATTGAAATGGGGCAGGGGATAGCGGAAATTGATTTATATGCTCCGGATGATTTGTACGATCAAATTTTAAAAGAAGTCGTCGGCGTCGAAATTCGGGGGAAAGATCACTTGCTTCAATTGATGCAAGATTTTGCGCATGCGAAAGCGGAATATGATCAAATTGCTGATGCGTTAAAAATGGTGAAACAAACTGGTTACGGCATTGCTGCTCCGGCCCTTTCCGACATGAGCTTAGATGAGCCGGAAATTATTCGTCAAGGGTCGCGCTTCGGGGTGCGCTTAAAAGCGGTGGCTCCGTCCATCCATATGATTAAAGTTGATGTCGAATCGGAATTTGCACCGATTATCGGTACCGAAAAGCAAAGTGAAGAACTTGTCCGCTATTTAATGCAAGACTTTGAAGATGACCCGCTATCTATTTGGAATTCCGATATTTTTGGGCGTTCGCTCAGCTCGATTGTTCGCGAAGGCATCCAAGCCAAACTCGCATTAATGCCGGAAAACGCTCGTTACAAATTGAAAGAAACGCTAGAGCGAATCATTAACGAAGGTTCCGGTGGATTGATTGCTATTATACTGTAAACGATAGACTCCAGTTTTGGGGTCTTTTTTATGTGTAAACCTCGACAAAAAAGTGTTCAGGGATGTTTTTTTACAAAAAATAAATGAAAGCCTAGAAAAACAAGGATTTTTGTCTTGATAACACATAGGACATGTGATAATCTTTTATCAGAAAAAGTTAGTTTCTTTGGTGAAATGTGCCTAAATTGCATTCATGTGCTGAAAATATGTTGAATTATGACGATAAATCATTTAATATTAGGCATGTCACCAGCTTATATGTATAGAAATGCGAGAAAGTGTGAAGAAATGGAATAAGCAATGATTTTTTTATACATTCCTTGGGAGGAGGTGAATGGCATGAACAAGACAGAGTTAATCAATGCGGTTGCAGAAACAAGCGGTCTTTCTAAAAAAGACGCAACAAAAGCAGTTGATGCTGTATTTGAGTCTATTACAGAAGCTTTAAAAAATGGCGATAAAGTTCAATTAATCGGTTTTGGGAACTTCGAGGTGCGTGAACGCGCAGCGCGCAAAGGACGCAATCCGCAAACAGGGGAAGAAATGGAAATCCCTGCGAGCAAAGTTCCTGCATTTAAACCAGGTAAAGCTCTTAAAGATGCTGTAAAGTAAGTTTTACATAAACGAGGAACAAGCTTTTCAAGAGCTTTCAAGGAAGGGTAAGCTATTGCGCTGCCCTTCTTTTTTGCTTTTTTTTCATCATCTATGCTAGAATCGGGGTACATGTAGCATTTATCTTGCAGGAGGATGTTGGTTGATGTTAAACGTAAATTATGAGCAAATTGAACATGCGGTTCGTTTAATTTTGGAAGCGATTGGCGAAGATCCGAATCGAGAAGGACTTAGAGATACACCAAAACGTGTTGCGAAAATGTATGCGGAAGTATTTGCTGGATTAGTCGAAGATCCGAAGGAACATCTTCAAACAGTGTTTAGCGAAGATCATGAAGAATTAGTTCTTGTAAAAGATATTCCGTTTTTCTCTATGTGTGAACATCACTTAGTTCCGTTCTTCGGGGTTGCTCATGTCGCTTATATCCCACGCGGTGGAAAAGTGACAGGATTAAGCAAGCTGGCGCGCGCTGTCGAGGCGGTAGCTCGGAGACCGCAGTTGCAAGAACGCATTACAGCGACGGTTGCAGATGCAATTATGGAAACATTAGAACCACACGGTGTTATGGTGGTAGTGGAAGCCGAGCATATGTGTATGACAATGCGAGGAGTGAAAAAGCCGGGAGCGAAAACGGTCACGACGGCTGTGAGAGGGACATTTGAAACAAACGATGCTGCCCGTGCGGAAGTGGTTTCGCTTATTAAAAAAGGCTAAAATCATCTTTTAGTTATGAATTCTTTCATTTTGTGGAAAAATAGAAGGGAGGGCGTCTATGTATCCAAACAGCGATTATATCGTCATTAAAGCATTAGAAGATGGGGTCAATGTGATTGGTTTGACAAGGGGGGCAGACACTCGCTTCCATCATTCAGAAAAACTCGATAAAGGTGAAGTGCTGATTGCTCAATTTACAGAACATACATCAGCGATTAAAGTACGAGGCAAAGCGCTCATTCAAACGAACCACGGCGAAATTCAGTCCGAAGGGAAAAAGTAATGGGCGATATTTTCTATGAAACTAGAGCGTTTCATAAAAAATTATGTTATAATTAAAAACGCTATGTTTTGATACGAATTTCTGGGGACAAGGGTGATTGATATTGAAAACCATCATGAAAAAAATGGTGATGTTAAAAGAACAAATTGAGCGTTTTCTTCATCATCCATACTTGTTACAACATATCTCAACAAGACAAGTTGATGAAGATCGGATTTTACTGTCATTATCTATATTAGAAGATGCACGCATCTCGTCTGAAGAAGTCGAGCATTATATCATTCCGATGATGCTTGTACAAATCGCCCTTGATACCCATGACGAAGTGACGAATTCTCTTCCTTGTTGCGAAAACGATGAGTTGAAAACGAGGCAATTAGTTGTTCTTGCAGGGGATTTATATAGCGGTTTATATTACGATTATTTAGCGAAACTGAACCAAATTCCCATTATTCGCCTTTTTGCAGAAGCGATTAAGGAAATTAATGAACATAAACTCCGCTTATATCAAAGGGATATTGAACGAATCGAAACGCTTTTTCATAGCGTTGGAGTGATCGAATCCTCCCTTATTTGTAAACTCAGTGAACATTGTTCATCGCCGCTATGGTCGAAGTTTGCGTATTATTATTTGCTGTTAAAACGTTTGCATAATGAAAAGGAGAAATTCATGAACTTAGGCTCTTCGACCATTTTTGAACAGATGGCAACTATTTTATTTCAAAAAACGAAAATAATGACGAAAGAACAAAAACATTATTTACTTCATATTTGTAATCGTTACATTGATCATTGCAAGAAAGAGCTATTGAATATGAAACTCGATTTGAACGATTTATTGCAAACGCGCATTTCCGAACTTATTGGCAACTTTTCGGTCATCGCGAAAAAGACGGTGGAAGAAGGGTAAAAGGTATGCAGCAATCGAAGGAAGAACGAGTTCATCATGTATTTGAGAAAATTTATAAAAATTATGATCAGATGAATTCGGTGATTAGTTTTCGACGCCATCTCAAATGGCGCGAAGATACGATGAAACGAATGAATGTACGAAAAGGGGCGAAAGCGCTTGACGTTTGCTGTGGTACGGCCGATTGGACGATTGCACTTGCCGAGGCGGTAGGTCCTGCCGGTGAAGTATATGGGCTTGATTTTAGCCAAAATATGCTGCAAGTGGGAGAAGAAAAAGTAAAAGCGCGCCATTTGCAAAATGTGAAGCTCATCCACGGTAACGCGATGAAATTGCCGTTTTCGGACAATACGTTTGATTATGTAACCATTGGGTTTGGGTTGCGCAATGTCCCTGATTATATGACCGTGTTAAAGGAAATGTATCGCGTCACTAAACCGGGGGGGAAAGTCGTTTGCCTTGAAACATCGCAGCCAACCTTAATCGGTTTTCGCCAATTATATTATTTTTATTTTCGTTTTATCATGCCTCTTTTTGGAAAAATATTTGCGAAAAGTTATGAAGAATATTCATGGCTACAAGAATCAGCACGCGATTTTCCGGGAATGGATGAATTAGCACAAATGTTTCGAGATGCCGGTTTCGTTGACATTGAGGTGAAACCGTATACGTTTGGTGTAGCGGCGATGCACTTAGGTTATAAAAAATGACTTGAAAGATGATGTTTTGTACCGGTTGGGCGAACGGGAAGTAACGCTTGTGGAGTGGAAGGGGCGCCTTCGACGATGAAGCAAGAATTCACGGGGCTTGCCTCGTGTGAGTGTCAAAAATGTTGATAAAGATTAAGGTGAACATCATGAAGTTAAAAGCGATGTATTCGTTTTTGAATACAGATTTGCATGCCGTTGAACAGGAATTAGAGACGGCGATTCAGTCGGACTATTCGTTGCTTAGCGAAGCGGCCCTTCATTTGCTACAAGCCGGAGGAAAACGAATCCGTCCTGTTTTTGTATTGCTTTCAGGAAAGTTTGGTGACTACGATATTCATCGAATGAAATACGTGGCTGTCGCATTAGAGCTTATTCATATGGCTTCTCTTGTTCACGATGATGTGATCGACGATGCTCAGCTGCGTCGCGGCCGGGAGACGATTAAAGCAAAATGGAGCAATCGCTTTGCCATGTATACAGGGGACTATATGTTTGCCCGTTCCCTTGAGCTGATGGCGCACCTTGAAAATCCGCTTGCTCATCGTATTTTGGCGCATACAATTGTCGAAGTGTGTCGCGGAGAAATTGAACAAATCAAGGACAAATACCGCTTTGATCAAAATCTTCGCTGTTATTTACGGCGCATTAAGCGCAAAACCGCGCTATTGATTGCCGTCAGCTGTCAACTTGGAGCGATAGCGGCCAATGCTGCCAACGATATCTCTGAGCGACTTTATTTATTTGGTTACTACGTCGGGATGTCGTTTCAAATTACAGACGATATTCTCGATTTTATCGGTACGGAAGAGCAGCTTGGCAAGCCAGCAGGCAGCGATTTGCTGCAAGGAAACATTACGTTACCGGTTCTTTTTGCCATGGAAGATCACAGGGCAAAAGAAAAAATTATACAAGTGACCCCGCATACATCAGCTGATGAAATGAAGGAGATTATTTCGTTGATTAAGCAGACGGGAGCGATTGAAAAATCGTACGCTGTTAGCGACCTTTATTTGGAAAAAGCATTTCGTGTATTAGAAACATTACCGAAGAACAAAGCGCGTTCCACGTTATATGATTTAGCAAAATATATTGGAAAGCGGAAATTTTGACAGGCATACATAAGTCGCTCAAGCAGGCGAGCTGTCTTGTCTGCTTGAGCATGATAAACTGCATCGTTGACGAGAAAAAATAAAGCGTTTTCATGGTTGATATTGCTAATCGACGAAAACAATGGTACTATTTTGATGGGAATCCTATTTCCTAGTACATATAATGATGGCAGGGGTGGAGAATTCGCTATGGAAAGAACATTTTTAATGGTCAAACCTGATGGGGTTCAACGCAATTTAATTGGTGAGATTGTTGCTCGTTTTGAGAAAAAAGGATTTCAGCTTGTTGGTGCCAAACTGATGCAAGTGTCCCGTGAATTAGCAGAACAACATTATGCTGAACATAAAGCGCGTCCATTTTTCGGCGAGCTAGTCGATTTCATCACATCTGGTCCTGTGTTTGCAATGGTTTGGGAAGGAGAAAATGTCATTGCGACAGCACGCCAAATGATGGGGAAAACGAATCCACAAGATGCAGCACCTGGCACGATTCGCGGAGATTTCGGTTTAACCGTCGGCAAAAACGTCATTCATGGTTCCGATTCACCAGCAAGTGCTGAACGCGAAATCCATCTATTTTTTAAAGAAGAAGAACTTGTCGATTATTCAAAGCTAATGAATGAGTGGGTATATTAATGAAAATGGGGGCGATTGGCTTGATAGATGAGCTAGTCGCCTTTATCGTTCTACTAAACTGTCTCGTTCTCTTATGTCGAATAACCTTTGCCGTAGAAATAATGAAAATTTCTACAGATGAAGCACATTGGCTTCAAGATATCGCCGCAGCGCTTACATTTTTCTTATCATATCCAGAATTTAAGTCTTACTTCCTTTTTTAAGGAGAATGGTCTAGCTCGCCTCTGTTTTTCTTGTTGTCTAGCGCAGGCTCCTGACCAGTTCACTTCTTGAATAGCTATCCGTGCAAAAGAAACGTAATGTTTTGTGAGGAAAGAGCATTGCCCATCCGCGCGCAGAGGACGCTTTTTTATAAAATCTGCTATTTTTTCTCTTTTATTTTACGATATACTAATGATGAGAGATATTGGTGAAGGCAATTTTAGACTAATGGGAAGAGGAGAAGCGCTGAATGAATGATTACCAGCAGTTTATCGTAAACATAAAAAAGAAAACGGGCATTGATTTAGCCCAATATAAAGAAGCTCAAATGAAACGGCGATTAACGTCGCTGTATGAAAAACGAGGATTTAAAAGCTTTCAAGAATTTTTTCAAGCGATGGAGACCGATCAAAACTTATTTCATGAGTTCCTTGATCGGATGACGATTAATGTGTCCGAGTTTTACCGCAATGCCAAGCGGTGGGAAGTGCTGGAACAGAGGATTTTGCCGAAGCTCTTTGAGCGAAATCGCCGGCTAAAAGTATGGAGTGCCGCGTGTTCGACAGGGGAAGAGCCGTATACATTGGCGATGATTTTATCAAAATTCATGCCGCTTTCTCAAGTGTCGGTTTTAGCGACCGATTTAGATGAAAATGCGATTTCACGAGCCAAAATCGGAATTTACCCGGAGCGGTCGCTGCAAGAAGTTCCTGATGAGGTGAAGAAAAAGTTTTTCACAAAAGAAGGAATATATTATAAAATTGATGAACAGGTAAAAGGGGCTGTTACGTTTAAAAAACATAATTTGCTTGCGGATCCATTTGAAACAAACTATGATTTAATTGTGTGTCGTAATGTATTAATTTATTTTACGGAAGAAGCAAAACAATCACTTTATCATAAATTTAATCAGGCGTTGCGGCCAGGAGGCATTTTATTTGTAGGCAGCACCGAGCAAATTTTTAATCCGTTATCTTATGGATTCGAAACAGAAGATACATTTTTTTATCGAAAAGTCGAATAAGAATAGAAAGGGTTCATCGACACGATGAATTCTTTTTTTTCATAGACTCTTTTAATTTGCTGAAATTATGATATATTGTTACATAAACGCGTTAAAGAGTTGAAGGGAGAGAGAAACATGAGATATTTAACAGCAGGCGAGTCGCATGGACCGCAACTAACGACCATTTTAGAAGGGGTACCCGCTGGCTTGACGCTTCTAGCGGAACATATTAACACAGAGCTAGCAAGGCGGCAAAAAGGATATGGACGTGGAAGAAGAATGCAAATTGAAAAAGATGAAGTGAATATTTTAAGCGGTGTACGACACGGAAAAACGTTAGGGTCACCGATTACGCTCGTTGTGGAAAATCGCGATTGGAAACATTGGACAAAGATTATGGCGATTGAGCCAGTTGAAGAGGAAGAAGTGAAACGAAAAGTGAGCCGTCCGCGTCCGGGGCATGCCGACCTAAACGGTGCGATCAAGTATGGGCACCGCGATATGCGCAATGTGCTTGAACGTTCGTCAGCCCGGGAAACGACGGTGCGCGTTGCCGCTGGAGCGGTAGCGAAACGCATTTTAGCCGAGCTTGGCATTCAAGTGGTTGGTCATGTACTCGAAATTGGTGGAGTGCGCGCTCAGCATCTTTCGTATTCTTCCTTAGAAGAATTGCAGCGTGTTACTGAAGAATCACCGGTGCGCTGCTTTGATCAAGAAGCAGCGGTGAAAATGATGGAAGCGATCGATGAAGCGAAGAAAAACGGTGATTCGATCGGCGGCATCGTCGAAGTTATTGTCGAAGGGGTACCGGTGGGAGTCGGTAGTTACGTTCATTATGACCGGAAGCTCGATGCGAAAATTGCCGCAGCGATTGTTAGCATCAATGCGTTTAAAGGAGTAGAGTTCGGCATTGGCTTTGAAGCAGCACGACGTCCGGGCAGCGAAGTGCACGATGAAATTATTTGGAACGACACGGAAGGATTTAAGCGGCGCACGAATCGCGCTGGTGGATTTGAAGGTGGGATGACGACCGGCATGCCGATCATTGTGCGCGGAGTGATGAAGCCGATTCCGACGTTATATAAACCGCTGCAAAGCGTCGATATCGACACGAAAGAACCGTTTGCTGCAAGCATCGAACGTTCCGACAGTTGCGCTGTTCCAGCGGCGAGTGTTGTCGCTGAAGCGGTCGTTGCCTGGGAAATTGCATCGGCGATTGTCGATCAGTTCGGTCAAGATCGAATGGATGTCATTAAAGAAAATGTTGAAAACATGCGCCGTTATGCAAGGGAGTTTTAACGATGGAACGAATCAACATTGAAACAAAAACAAAACAATATCCAGTTTTTCTAGGAGAAGGAATCACCGAATCGCTCCCGCATCTATTAGCACAATTATCGTTTCCGAGCGGAACAAAAATCCTGATTGTCACCGATGAAACCGTCGAAGCGTTATATTGTCCAAAGCTTCGTTCCGTTTTATCCCAACAATACGATGTGTACACCTACGTGGTGCCAAGCGGGGAGAGCTCGAAATCATTTGAGAACTATTATGCATGTCAAACAGCAGCGCTTACATACGGGCTCGATCGCCATTCCCTTATCATTGCGTTCGGTGGCGGTGTTGTTGGCGATTTAGCTGGCTTTGTTGCGGCGACGTTTATGCGCGGCATCCCGTACATTCAAATGCCGACGACTTTGCTTGCGCACGATAGCGCCGTCGGAGGAAAAGTAGCGATTAACCACCCGTTAGGGAAAAACATGATTGGAGCGTTTCATCAGCCGGAAGCGGTTATTTATGATATCGCCTTTTTGCGGTCGCTTCCGGAAAAAGAGTTGCGGTCCGGTTTTGCCGAAGTTATTAAGCACGCCCTCATTCACGATCGTGCTTTTTATGAGTGGCTGAAAAGAGAAATCCATTGCTTAGATGATTTAGAAGGACAAAAGTTGCAGTATTGTATTCACAGAGGAATCCAAATTAAAGCAGGGATTGTCCAAGAAGATGAAAAAGAAACGGGTATTCGCGCCTATTTAAATTTCGGACATACGCTCGGCCATGCGCTTGAGAGTGAGCTTGGTTACGGAACGATCACGCATGGAGATGCGGTCGCAGTCGGCATGTTATTTGCTCTGTTTGTGAGCGAACGTCTGTATGGTGTTTCGTTTCATGACCATCAGTTTTGTTCGTGGTTTCAAACATACGGTTTTCCAACTTCGCTTCCGCCGCATATTTCCCCTGAACAACTATTGCAAAAAATGAAAGGGGATAAAAAAGCAAAAGCGGGAACTGTTCGCATGGTTTTATTAAGAGACATTGGAAACGTACAAATTGAAACAATCGAAGATGAACAACTGCTATCATTACTTCATGAATTTTTGGAAAGAAAGGAAGAAAAAAATGATTAGGGGGATCCGAGGAGCGACGACCATTGAGAAGAATGAGGCGAACGAAATCATCGATGCAACGGAGGAACTGTTGCGGGAAATGATTCGTGCGAACGATGTTAAAGCGAGCGATGTTGCATCTGTACTTATTTCCGCAACAGAGGATGTAACCGCGGCGTTTCCGGCACAAGCGCTTCGCCGCATTGAAGACTGGACGTACGTACCGGTCATGTGCATGCAGGAAATTCCTGTCCCTCATTCGTTGCCGCGTTGCATTCGCGTCATGATGACGGTTCATACGACGAAGGCACAAGAGGAAATTGCCCATATTTATTTGCGGAACGCCGTCCAACTACGACCAGATTTGTCATTGACAAGAAAAAAGGAATTATAATATGATAGAAACTAAAGTAAGGCATGAGTTGAGTGAGACGAGTATAGGGTAGATGAGAATGAGCGAGTTTAGTTGAGGTAAGCTTTACGTATCAATGAAATGAAATCTACCCAAAGACCATCCGTCTTTGGGTTTTTTTATTCCTCACAACCAGCCTCACAAACCCTCATTCTCCATCCGACAAGACGGAGGAGAGAAGGATGAAAAACTGCAATATCACCACCTTTTTGGAAGATGCCGGCCGGTTTCGAACGATTCCAATTGTGCGCCGCTTTTTTGCTGATGTGTTTGAACCGCTACAAATCTTTGAAAATCTCAAGCAGGAAGCAACGTTTTTATTAGAAAGTAAAGATGAACAATCCCCATGGTCGCGTTACTCGTTTATTGGCTTATCACCGTTTATGACGATTGAAAGTGAGACAGGGCATTCGTTTTTGGTTGTCAATGAACGGGGAGAAGAAATGACAGCTACTTCATCTTTGAAAGAAGCGTTTTTGTATGCAGAACAACAGTTGCGAGTGAAACGGATCGTTACGGAAATTCCGTTTATCGGCGGCGCCGTTGGGTTTTTAGGGTATGATTTGGTCTCTTCCATCGAAAAAGTTCCTTTCCATCCCAATCATGATTTGACAATGAAGGTTGCTCATTTTACATTTTGTGAATCACTCATTGTTTTTGATCATATGAAACGCGAGATCGTTTTCATTCACTACGTTCGTCTCCTTGATAATGACAGCGAACGAATGAAACGGCAGAAATACGAAGCAGGGGCAAAGCGGATTGAGTCATTAATGAAGAAGGCAGCAAGCGGATTGAAGCAGCCAGTATTACCGCTTGTAGATGATGAGCAAGATACGTATGTTTCGTTCGATCGTGTGATGTCGACGTACGATCAAGAAACATTTATAAGAGACGTTGAAAAAATTAAGGACTACATCGCAGCAGGGGATACTTTTCAGGCGGTATTGTCGCAACGATTTACCGTTCCGATTCGCGTAAACGGGTTTCAGTTGTATCGCGTGCTTCGCAACATTAATCCATCGCCGTATATGTTTTACATTCAGACGGACGATATCGAAATTATCGGAAGCTCACCAGAAAAGTTAGTTCAAGTGCAACACGGCCATATGGAAATCCATCCGATCGCCGGAACAAGGAGGAGAGGGAGATCGCCGAAAGAAGATGTACAGCTTGCCGAGGAGCTTTTCAACGATCCGAAAGAACGTGCAGAGCATTACATGTTAGTGGATCTAGCACGCAACGATATTGGAAAAGTTGCGAAATATGGAACAGTCCAAACACCAGTCTTAATGGAGATTGGCAAATTTTCTCATGTGATGCATCTTATTTCGAAAGTAACGGGAGAACTGAAAGACGATGTTCATCCGATCGATGCGTTGTTAGCGGCGTTTCCAGCTGGGACGGTGAGCGGGGCTCCAAAGGTGCGAGCGATGCAAATTTTACAAGAATTAGAGCCGACAGCAAGAAATTTATACGCGGGTACCATCGCTTATATCGGATTTGATGGAAATATCGATTCATGTATTGCGATTCGCACCGCTGTTGTAAAAGACGGTTATGCTTATGTGCAGGCAGGAGCGGGCATTGTTGCTGATTCCGTTCCTGAACTCGAGTGGAAAGAAACGCGCAATAAAGCAAGTGCACTCATCAAAGCGATCGAAAGGGCGGAACGATTGTTTGTGAAAGGAGAGAATCTCTATGTTTAAACAGCTATTAGCCAAATGCATCGAAGGATACACATTAACGGAACAGGAAGCGTATGATGCGATGGGCGCGATTATGTCAGGGGAAGTAACTGCAAGCCAAATAGCGAGTTTTTTGTCTATTTTGCGTTTGCGCGGCGAAACGGTTGAGGAATTAACCGGACTAGCTCGAGGAATGCGCAGCCGGATGATGACGATCCATTATGATGAAGAGGTCATTGATACATGTGGCACAGGAGGAGATGAGGCTTCCACCTTTAATATTTCCACAGCAGCAGCGATTGTTGTTTCATCACTTGGAGTGAAAGTAGCCAAACACGGTAATCGTGCTGTTTCTTCAAAAAGTGGCAGCGCTGATGTACTTGAGGCGCTTCGCATTGATATTCAAGAAACCCCAGAGGAAGCCAAAGAGTCATTGCGCACGAAAGGGTTAGCCTTTTTATTTGCACCGCTTTACCATGCTGCAATGAAATACGCAGCCGCACCGCGCAAAGAAATCGGCTTTCGCACCGCTTTTAATTTGCTTGGACCTCTTGCCAATCCGGCGAGATGTAAGCGGCAAGTTATTGGTGTTTACTCTACACGTTATGCGGAAAAAATTGCCGAAGCATTAGGGCGTCTTGGCTCGTCACACGTTGTGTTAGTAACCGGCAAAGATGGCCTAGACGAATGCAGCATTACGACAGAAACCGATGTCGTCGAATTGAAAAATGGAGAAATTCGCCGTTATATACTAACACCCGAAGAGTGTGGATTGTCGCGCGGAAGTTTGAAAGACATTCAAGTCCATACCGTTCAGCAAAGCGCCGAGTTATTGAAAGCGGTAATGGAAGGAACGGCAAACGAAAGTGCCATTAATATTGTAAGCTTAAACGCTGGAGTTGCTTTGTATGTCGCTGGAAAAGTCACGTCGATTCGCGAAGGGGTAGAGATGGCAAAAGAAGCGATCATTACCAAGCGAGCATTGATGCAATTTCAACGCTTGCAAACGAAAGAGGTCGAAAAATATGCTTGAACAAATTCTCACAACGAAACGAAAGGAAGTCACAACATTAACGTTGCCGTCAACATGGTCGGAGGTGAAACGTGCATCGTTGTCAGCGGCATTGCGAAAACCGAAACGATCGATCGGTCTCATTGCTGAAGTGAAAAAAGCGTCCCCATCGAAAGGATTGATTCGTCCGGACTTTCATCCTGTAGACATTGCCAAAGCTTACGAGCAAGCGGGCGCTGACGCGATTTCTGTCCTTACTGATGTGAAATATTTTCAAGGGCATCGCCAGTACCTGACGGATGTGAAACAAGCCGTTCAACTTCCTGTTCTTCGTAAAGATTTTATTATCGACCGCATTCAAATTGAAGAAAGTGTCAGAATCGGTGCGGATGCCATTTTATTAATCGGTGAAGCTCTTCCTCCAAAAACGTTATATGAGCTGTACAAAGAAGCGTATGAAAAAGGATTAGAGTGTTTAGTTGAAGTGCATAAACGTGAAACGTTGGAAAACATTTTAGCGATATTTACACCGGAAATCATTGGGGTTAATAACCGTGATTTATGCACGTTCGTTACTTCATTAGAGACGACAAAAGAAGTAGTGCCGTTCGTGCCGGCCGACAGCATCATTGTCAGCGAAAGCGGCATCGGTAATGCTTCTGACTTGACAACGGTGCAAACATACGGAGCAAAAGCTGTATTAGTTGGAGAATCGTTGATGAGAAAAGAAGATGTCGGTGCAGCAGTTCATGAACTGTTTCAGGAGGTGGACGGTATTGTCCGTTCTTCTTAAGTATTGCGGAAATCGTTCGGCAGCGGATTTACAAAAAAGTGCAAACAGCGGTGCTCATTATCTCGGATTGATTTTTGCAGAAAGCAAACGGAAAGTAGAGGCGCATGAGGTAAAAAAATGGCTTGAGACGGTATCATTGAACGGAAAACAACTTGTCGGTGTATTCGTTAATGCTTCAGTTGAAGACATTTGTAAGGTTGTGCGCACCGTCCCGCTTTCCGTCATTCAATGCCACGGCAGTGAAACGGTTGAACAAGTAGTAAAAATTAAAGAAGCCACCAATCTTGTTGTTTGGAAAGCGATTCATCACCAAGAAGACGCTCTTGAGAAAATGAAACAATATGCAAGTTTTGTAGACGGCTATGTCGTTGATAGCCGAGTTAGCAGCACATGGGGAGGAACAGGCATTTCATTCGATTGGCGCCACATTCCATTCTATTTAGAAGAGGCTGAGCGCCAAGCTGTTCCTTGTTTGATTGCTGGCGGAGTGAACCCCGACAATATTGAAGAGCTGCTTTGCTATCGCCCGCATGGTATAGACATCAGCAGTGGCATTGAAAAAAACGGAGAAAAATGTACAAGAAAAATGAAACAGATTGAAGAGAAGGTGAACCGATATGTACAATGTTCCGAATGAGAATGGGAGATTTGGTGATTTCGGCGGTAAATTCGTGCCAGAAACGCTAATGCTGCCGCTTGAAGAAATCGAGCAGGAATTAACAAAAGCGCTAGCAGATGAACAGTTTAAAGCTGAATATGTTCATATTTTACAAGAATATTCAGGGCGTCCAACACAGCTGACGTACGCTCCCAATCTGACAGCAAAGCTAAATGGTGCGAAAATTTATTTCAAACGTGAAGATTTAAACCATACAGGTGCCCATAAAATTAATAATGCAATTGGACAGGCGCTGCTTGCAAAACGAATGGGAAAGAAAAAATTAATTGCTGAAACGGGAGCGGGGCAGCATGGGGTCGCAGCGGCAACGGTTGCAGCGCGCTTCGGAATGGAATGCATTGTATTTATGGGAGAAGAAGATATTAAGCGGCAGGAATTAAACGTTTTTCGCATGAAATTATTAGGAGCGGAAGTTGTTCCTGTCTACAGCGGAAACCGGACGCTAAAAGATGCAACAAACGAAGCGATTCGTTATTGGGTCCAACATTGTGACGATCATTTTTACATGATTGGCTCGGTTGTCGGTCCGCACCCATATCCGAAGATGGTGCGTGAGTTTCAACGCATTATCGGCGATGAAGCAAAACGTCAATTTTTAGAGCGTGAAGGAACACTACCGGATGTTGTTGTTGCGTGTGTCGGAGGAGGAAGTAATGCGATTGGTATGTTTTATCCATTTTTAGAAGATGATGTGATACTTGTTGGAGTGGAAGCAGCAGGAAAGGGAGTGGATACACCTTATCATGCCGCCACGATAACAAAAGGAACAAAAGGGGTTATTCACGGCTCTTTGACATATTTGTTGCAGGATGAGTACGGGCAAATCCTTGAGCCATATTCGATTTCTGCCGGTCTTGATTATCCGGGTGTCGGTCCAGAACATGCGTACTTAGCGAGCATTGGCCGAGTGCGTTACGAAAGTGTAACAGATGAAGAAGCTCTTGCGGCGTTCCAATTGGTCGCAAGAGAAGAAGGGATTATTCCGGCGATTGAATCCGCTCATGCTCTGGCAAAAGCGTTTCAAATTGCTGCAATGCTTCGAAAAGATGAGACGGTGCTCGTTTGTTTATCGGGACGCGGTGATAAAGATGTGCAAGCGGTCATGAATGATCTCAAAGGAGGGCTCGACATTGCAACTACTCACAACAGCTAAACCGATGTTTATTCCTTTTATTGTTGCTGGTGATCCACATCCAGATGTAACAATCGAGCTGGCGCTTGCGCTCGAGGAGGCAGGCGCCGATATATTAGAGCTTGGCGTCCCTTATTCTGATCCGCTGGCAGATGGACCGATTATTCAACGAGCAGCGGCACGGGCGTTGCGTCATCGGATGACACTGCAAAAAGCGATGGAGTTAGTGCCTGAGATGAGAAAAAAAGGCGTAAAAATACCAATTATTATCTTTACGTACTACAATCCTGTGTTACAATTAGGAGAAGAATCCTTTTTCGCTTTAGCGCGAAAAAATGGGGTGGATGGCATCCTTATTCCTGATTTACCATTTGAAGAAAGCGAACATATTCGAAAGCGGAGTGCTGAAACCGGGATCTCGTTCATTTCGTTAGTTGCACCGACGTCTAAACGACGAATCAAAGCGATCGCTTCCCATGCTCAAGGATTTTTATATTGTGTATCATCGCTGGGAGTGACGGGGATTCGTGACACATTGCCGGATGAATTAGGCGAGTTTTTAGAGGAAGTCAAGCGATATAGCCGCGTTCCAGTTGCTGTAGGGTTTGGGATTTCTTCGAGCGAGCAAGTGAACATGCTGAAAGACCGCTGTAACGGTGTAGTGATCGGCAGTGCGCTTGTGCGAAAAATCGAGCAGCTGGCCGATAAGTTGCAGCAGGAAGAGACAAAAACGGATGCACTAAACGAATTTCGCAGCTACGCCCAATCATTGGTTGCACCGTTAGAATGAAATGTCTTGAACCCGGTGGACAAAGTGCAAATTTTCACAATGGGGTGAGAAAATGAAAATTAAAAATCAGTTACAAGGGTTACCTCCTTATCAGCCAGGAAAACCGATAGACGAAGTGAAACGGCAATATGGGTTAACCAAAGTCATTAAGCTTGCTTCCAATGAAAATCCGTACGGCTGTTCACCATCTGTGAAAGAAGCGATCGCGAAAGAGCTAGATCAGCTTGCCATATATCCAGACGGATATGCGCGCAAGCTTCGCGAAAAAGTCGCCGAACATGTAGGGGTGAACGAAACACAATTGATTTTCGGCAACGGTTCTGATGAGCTTGTACAAATTATTTGCCGCGCCTTTTTATCAGCTGAAACGAACACAGTGATGGCGACTCCGACGTTTCCACAATACCGTCATAATGCGACGATCGAAGGGGCGGAAATTCGTGAAATCCCTCTTGTCGATGGTCGGCACGATCTCGAAGGAATGCTTGCCGCGATCGATGAACAAACTCGCGTTGTCTGGATTTGTAATCCGAACAACCCAACAGGGACGTATGTCAATGAATCAGCGTTATTATCATTTTTACAGAAAGTCCCAAGACACGTTCTTGTCGTGCTCGATGAGGCCTATTATGAATACGTCACAGCGGACGATTATCCAGAGACGGTTCCGCTGCTTCGCCAATATGATAACATCATGATTTTACGTACGTTTTCCAAAGCATACGGATTAGCGGGGTTGCGCATCGGTTATGGCATTGCGAGCGAAACACTTGTTCGTCAAATCGAACCGGCGCGTGAGCCGTTCAATACATCAATTGTGGCTCAAGCTGCAGCGATTGCCGCTTTAGAGGACCAATCGTTCATCAAAGAATGCGTGGAGAAAAATCGACGAGGGATGGAAACTTTTTATCGCTTTTGCCAAGAAAATGGGTTACACTACTATCCATCTGAAGCGAACTTTATTTTGATTGATTTTGGAATCGAAGGAAACAAAGTGTTTCAATACTTGCTAGAGCGCGGCATTATCGTGCGCTCCGGCAATGCGCTTGGGTTTCCGACTTCTGTACGAATTACGGTTGGCTCCGAGGAACAAAACGCACAAATTTGCGAAGCGTTACAACAAATGATCAAAGAAAAACAGCTTGTATAAACGGACGGATAACGCGCCCATTGCTTATTGGGCAGCAACGGGCGCGCGTAAAAAGAGAAGGTGAAATCGTTGAAAGGAAACATCTTTGTTGTTGGACTTGGATTGATTGGGGGATCGCTAGCGTTAGCGATTAAAAAAGAGCATTCAGAGGCTACGATCATCGGATTTGATGTCAATGAAGACGAAGCGAAGTTAGCGCGCTCGTTAAAAGTGATTGATGAAATTGCTGTTTCCCTTGAAGACGGCATGGAGCGCGCCGATGTCATTATTTTAGCGACACCCGTTATGCAAACAGAAAACATTTTAGCTGACATGCTGGAATTTCGCCTCAAGGAAACGGTAATCGTTACCGATGTTGGCAGCACGAAGCAACGAATTGTCAAGCAAGCAGAACGATTATTACAGCGGGGAATTACATTTATCGGTGGTCACCCGATGGCAGGTTCACATAAAAGCGGCGTTACTGCAGCGAGAGCACATTTGTTTGAAAATGCATTTTATGTATTAACACCGACATCAGAAGTTCCTTCCGACAAAGTTGAAAGATTGCAAGAATGGTTGAAAGGAACAAAAGCGCAATTTGTCATTCTTTCGCCGAGAGAACATGATCGAATTACTGGCGTCATTAGCCACTTTCCGCATATTATTGCCGCTAGTCTTGTTCATCAAGCGCAGCAATATGAAAGTGAACATGCGCTTGTCAGCCGCCTAGCAGCGGGTGGATTTCGTGACATTACGCGCATCGCTTCAAGCAATCCGGAAATGTGGCGTGATATTTTCATACATAACAAGGAAGAACTTCTCGCCCTGTTTGACCGTTGGCTGTCGGAAATGAACATGATCCGTTCATTGGTCGAGCAAGAGAACAGCGAGAAAATTTATCATTATTTTTTAACAGCCAAACAATTTCGTGATGGGTTACCGGTGAGAACGAAGGGAGCGATTCCGTCATTTTACGATTTATACGTCGATGTTCCTGATTATCCGGGCGTTATTTCCGAAATTACAGGCTATTTAGCAAAGGAAAACATCAGCATTACGAATATTCGCATCATTGAAACGAGGGAAGAAATTTACGGGGTGCTTCGGCTTAGCTTTCAAAGCGAAGAAGACCGAGCGAAAGCAAAAGCGTGCATCAAGAAGCATACAAATTATGAAACGTACGAAGTGTGAGGAGAGGAGAATCCTATGCAACCATTGCGGACGAATGTCTCGTCGCTGAACGGAACGATTCATGTTCCGGGCGATAAATCGATTTCGCATCGCGCTGTGATGCTGGGAGCGATCGCGAACGGGACAACGAAGATTTCGAACTTTTTAACGGGAGAAGATTGTTTAAGTACGATTGACTGTTTTCGTAAAATGGGTGTTTCAATTACGCAAAACGGAAGTGAAGTCGTTGTCGAAGGAAAAGGAATTAACGGATTACAAGAACCAAAAGAGATTTTAAATGTTGGAAATTCCGGAACCACGACACGATTATTGCTTGGTATTTTGGCTTCCTGCCCGTTTCATGCGTGCCTCATTGGCGATGAATCGATTGCGAAACGGCCGATGGCACGGGTAACGAAGCCGCTGCGCATGATGGGAGCGCATATTGATGGGCGGGATCATGGTAACTATACGCCGCTTTCGATTCGCGGAGGGAGCTTAGAGGCGATTCAATATGAATCACCGGTAGCCAGTGCACAAGTAAAATCAGCCATTTTATTGGCGGGGTTACATGCTCGCGGCACGACGTCCGTTACAGAGCCACACCAATCGCGCGACCACACCGAACGCATGGTGCGATTATTCGGCGGCGAAGTTGTAGTAGATGGTGTAACTGTTTCTGTTACCGGATCACAGCAACTAACAGCGACAAGCATATACGTTCCTGGTGACATTTCTTCAGCTGCCTTTTTCTTAGTGGCTGGTGCGATTGTGCCGAACAGCGAGATCGTCTTAAAAAATGTTGGTTTGAATCCAACAAGAACAGGCATTATCGACGTACTTCAACAAATGGGAGCGGACATTGTAATTGAAAATGTCCGAAATGAAGAAACAGAGCCGCTCGGTGACATTACGATCCGCACTTCCGAATTAAAGGGGACGGAAATTGGTGGTGCCCTCATTCCGCGCCTAATCGACGAAATCCCGATCATCGCCCTGTTAGCTACACAGGCGGAAGGAACGACGGTCATTAAAGACGCAAGCGAGCTGAAAGTGAAAGAGACAAACCGTATTGACACCGTTGTATCAGAGTTACGAAAACTAGGGGCCGATATTGAAGCGACAGAAGACGGGATGATCATTCACGGAAAAACTCCGCTGAAGGCGAATGGAACGATCGTCGATAGCCATGGTGATCATCGCATCGGTATGATGCTGGCTATTGCTGCCTGCCTCGCCAAAGGAGAAGTCTTTTTGCAACGCCCTGAGGCGATTGCGGTTTCGTATCCGATGTTTTTTGCGCATCTTCACTCTTTAATAGAATGACGAAAAGGCAAGAAGCCGTGTTACGGTTTCTTGCTTTTTTATTCATATGTTTCTCATTTCCTTCATAGCTTGTCTTAAAAGGAGGGATGAAAACATGCCTTATATTATTGATGAAGCACATTTAGTAAAAAATCAGCGAATTGAGCGCTGCTCATTAGTTGTTGACGGGAATCGCATTGATTACATAAGCGGTCAGACAAAGCAGTATCAATGGATTCGCATGCCGGTAAGAGAATTTTTGCTGACACCCGGGCATGTTATGCTTGACTTTTCTTTTCAACAGCCGCGTACTTTTTCCGAATTTAAGCAATATGTACAGCAACACTTGATTGCAAGAGGATGTACAACATTGCTTGCTGTATGTGATGTTGTATATGAAAAACAATTACCAAAAGCATTACAACAATTGCGACAACATTTATTAAACAGCCCCATTGATTATTTCATCGGTGTGAAGATCCCTCTCCGTACGCTAACTCCATCATTTGTTCGAACATGCAAACGGCTGAAAATTCCAGTCATTTTTATTGACTTGCAAGGGGACGAAGTATTGCACGATATCCCATGGAGCTGGATTTACGAAGCGCTGTATGCGTATCCGCTTACGTTCGTTCCACATTGGATGAACAATGAACGATCAAAAAAGCTAGAAGCGCTCTGGTGCAAGGTGTTATACGCTAATCGCCTGCCATTTGTCCCGTTTTCACTACAAGAGCGTACACCATTGTCGTTAGACGTATTGAAGAAAATTGGTATTTATCCACAAAAAGGAGATCTGCGCATTGGTGGCGAAGTAGATTATAACCTGTATGAGCATGAGTTATTGAGCCGTTTAGTTGCTCAAAATGAGATTGTCGATTATGATAATCATGTTCCTGTTATTACAGTTCATAAAGGAAGACTGTTAAAAGTACAGGAGCAATTCTTTTTCTACCCCGGCTTTGGCAAAGAGCGAACGATTCGCGCGCCGGGAATGTTTTCCGCATACTTTGAGTAAGGAAGGGTTTTATACATGAAACGAATCGACGAAATCGTCCAGCTTGTTGAAAACGGGGAAATTGAAAAAGCGTTAGCGCTCGTTCCAAAAGTAAAAGCGGAATGTAGCGATGAAGAAAAATATATGCTCGCGGAACACTTGTTTTCGTGGGGAATGTTAGATGAAGCTCGCGCGATTCTCGAGGAGCTGGCGCTTCGTTATCCCGATGAAGGAGACGTGTTGCTATTTTTAGCAGAAGTGTATACGGAGCTTGATGAAGAGGAAAAGGCGCTCGACATTTTAGCGGACATTGACGAAGACGACCCGTTGTTTCCACGTGCGTGCTTGCTTGCGGCAGACCTTTATCAAATGCAAGGGTTAGAGGAAGTGAGCGAACAAAAGTTAAAGAAAGCATATGAGAAAATGCCCGATGAGCCGATTGTTCAGTTTGCTCTTGCTGAACTTTATTTTGCGAACGGACATTATCAAAAAAGCATCGACTTTTATCAGAAAGTATTGGAAAAAGAGACGACCATTGCTGGAACATATATTCCACAGCGGATGGCCGAAGCGCTTAGCTTACTCGGAGAGTTTGAACAAGCACTTCCATATTATGAGCAAGCATTACAGGAAAAAGTGGATAGCCATACGTTGTTCGGCTACGGATTTACCGCATTTCAAGCGGAATATTATCAAACCGCCATTGAAAAATTCACAGAACTAAAAACTCTTGACCCAGAATATGTACCATTATATTTGTATTTAGCGAAAGCTTATGAGCATGAGGGACAGCTCGATCAAAGCTATGAAACAGCCAAACAAGGATTGGCGATTAATGAATGGAACAAGGAGTTATTGTTATATGCTGGAAAAATTGCTTTGAAACTTGGAAAAGCGGATGAGGCGGAACCGTTCTTACGTAAGGCAATTGAAATCGATCCAGGATATATTGAGGCACTGCTGACGCTAACAAAAGTATTATTGCATCAAGAACGCTATGAGGACGTAGTTGCTTACATCGAAGAATCGATCAAACAAGGAGAGTACGATCCGCAATTTGAATGGGATTTAGCTCGTGCCAAACATAAGCTAGAGATGTATTCCGATGCATTAAATCATTACCAAGAGGCATATACTTTCTTTAAGAATGACGTCGACTTTTTGGAAGAATATGGTTATTTTCTTATTGAAGAAGGACAGCGCAAGGAAGCAAAAGCCATTTTTCAAGAGATCGTTCGCATCGATCCTACACATACAGAGGCAGCGCATATGTTACTTGAGCTAGAAGAAGAATAATGTACGTGTATCGGGGGAACATGACCTCTTTCTTGGAAAACGATAGAGGAGGGAAGCAAATGATGGCCCATGTATCCGTAAATGAGAAAAAGGAGTTTATTCGCTGGTTTTTAAGTCATTATCAACTCAAAAGACGTGAGTGTGTATGGATTTTAAACTATTTAATGAGCCATGACCAGTTGATGCAAAAAGTTCATTTTGTCGAAAATGCTCAATATTGCCCGCGTGGCATCGTTATGTCCACCCATTGTGTGGACGACGTGCCGTTTCGTTTTTATAAAGGAAATGTAATGACAACAGATGCAGAAAAATCATTTCATGACATTCGTTTAAACCGCGATGAAGATATTTATATTCAGCTGAATTTCCGTGCTTCCTTCCATTCGCCGCAATACGTCGCCGTATTAGAAGAAAATCCATACGCACCAAAGCACTTGTATGTAAATGAAAAAGACCAGATGTTAGCAGAACAATTTTTAGAAAAATCGCTCCATGATTTTCAAAAAGAACGCCTAATGAAGCTTATCGATGAGGCATTAGATCGCCAAGATGAAGAAGAATTTAAGCGATTGACAGAAAAGTTAAAACGATTATAACACCTTGCTGCCGGCAAGGTTTTTCTTTTTGGCTGTAAATATGGTATGTTGATAAGGGATGATTTTGTAAAAAAGAGGAGAGAATGAGTGTGAAGTGGACCGTCAATGATGTGGAATTGTATTTAAAAGAAAAAGACTATATTGATACCGCGGTGATTCCGCTTATGCCGCTTTCGCTTTCTAGCGGAGCGAAGGCTACTGCTTCTGTGGGGGAATTCGTTCAACTGTTGACAGGGGAACTGGAGCGACAATTAAAAGGACGGCTATTTTTATTACCACCGTTTACTTATTTCGTGACGGAACGACATGAGGAGCGAGTTCGGCGACTAGCAGAATGGACAAGAGAATTAAAGGAAAACGGTATGAAACACGTGTTTTATGTAGCGTGCGACCGTGAATGGAAGGAAGCAGAATCCAAGCTGGAAGGGACGCTTTTTTCATTGCCGATGATTCCGTTTTATGATATGGACGAAACGTACAAGCAACAAGTCATTCACGAACAAATATCTCAATTGTTAAGCGCATTCATTTCGCAATGGACATAGATGGATATTTTTTGAATGTTAGCGATTACACTGATGATAATATTGACCTTGTCGGCGTCTTGAGCTATCATTAGAATGTCCTAGTTTTATATGTGTTATACGATTCTGTCCGGATGGACTTAACTTTGTATAGAGGGGGGAAAACGATGAGCAACAAACATCGGGTGTCTAGACGTCAATTTTTAAACTACACGTTAACAGGTGTTGGCGGATTTATGGCTGCTGGAATGTTAATGCCGATGGTGCGTTTTGCACTCGATCCGATTCTAAAGGAAGAAGCTGGTGCAGAGATGGTACCGGTGGCGCAAGTAAAGGATATCACGACAGAGCCTCAACGCTTTGACTTTAAAGTCAAAGTGAAAGACGCATGGTATGAATCGGAAGAGCCGAAATCTGCGTGGGTGTATAAGAATGAGAAAGGCGATATCGTCGCATTATCTCCAATCTGTAAACATCTTGGCTGTACGGTCAACTGGAACGCTGATAAAGAACACCCAAATCAGTTTTTCTGTCCGTGTCACTATGGACGTTACACAAAAGATGGTACCAACGTTCCGGGAACACCGCCTATGCATCCGTTAGACCGTTACGAATACAAGGTCAAAGACGGCAAATTATACTTAGGTAAAGCGAAACCACGAGGGGGGGCGTAATACGTGTTAAATAAGATTTATGACTGGGTGGACGAACGTCTAGATATTACGCCTTTGTGGCGCGATATCGCTGACCATGAAGTTCCGGAACATGTGAACCCGGCACACCATTTTTCTGCGTTTGTTTACTGTTTTGGCGGATTAACATTCTTTGTCACGGTCATTCAAATTTTATCTGGAATGTTTTTAACGATGTATTATGTTCCGGATATTAAAAACGCTTGGGAATCTGTATATTACTTACAAAATGAAGTCGCGTTCGGGCAAATTGTACGCGGTATGCATCACTGGGGAGCAAGTCTCGTTATCGTCATGATGTTTTTACATACATTACGTGTCTTTTTCCAAGGTGCGTACAAAAAACCACGTGAGTTAAACTGGATTGTTGGCGTATTAATTTTCATGGTTATGATGGGACTTGGCTTTACAGGATACTTATTGCCTTGGGATATGAAAGCGTTATTCGCGACAAAAGTAGGTTTACAAATTGCAGAGGCAACTCCTGTCATCGGAACAGCGGTGAAAACGTTACTTGCTGGTCACCCTGAAATCGTCGGTGCCCAAACGTTAACGCGTTTCTTTGCGATTCATGTGTTTTTCTTACCGGGAATATTGCTGGGGTTAATGGCTGCCCACTTCTTAATGATTCGCAAACAAGGGATTTCTGGTCCGCTGTAAAATGTACAGGCTGTTCATGAGAGCCTATGAGAAAAAGGAGGGGAACATATGCATCGCGGAAAAGGGATGAAATTTGTCGGCGATTCCCGCGTTTCTGCCGTAAGAAAGCCGAATATTCCGAAAGACTATTCGGAATATCCTGGGAAAACAGAAGCGTTTTGGCCGAACTTCTTATTAAAAGAATGGATGGTCGGTTCCGTCTTTTTAGTCGGATTTTTATGCTTAACCGTTGCTCATCCGTCTCCATTGGAACGTATCGCTGATCCAACCGATACGTCGTATATTCCGCTTCCAGACTGGTATTTCTTATTCTTGTATCAATTGCTCAAATATTCGTATGCGTCAGGTCCTTATACGGTGGTTGGCGCTATTATTATACCGGGCCTTGCCTTTGGTGCTTTGTTGTTAGCGCCGTTTTTAGATCGTGGACCGGAGCGTCGTCCGACGAAGCGGCCAGTGGCGGTAGGAATGATGTTGTTAACGCTTGCTGCAATGATTTTCCTTACTTGGGAGTCAGTTGTTACTCACGACTGGAAAAAAGCGGCTGAACAAGGGAAAATTCGTGCACAAGTGGAAATTGATAAAAACGCCGAAGGATATAAAATTGCTCAAGCCAATACATGCACAACATGTCATGGCGAAAACCTTTCTGGTGGAGCAGCAGCACCTTCACTTGTTGGCACAGGCTTAAAACCGGAAGAAATCGCGAAAATTGCGAAAAACGGTAGAGGTAACATGCCACCGGGCGTCTTTAAAGGTACAGACGAAGAGTTGAAAAAGCTTTCTGAATTTATCGCAGGATTAAAAGAAAAATAATGATACACAACAGAAAAAAAGCTGGCTACTGTTAGTCAGCTTTTTTCTTTACGGCTACATAGAAAGTAGGTGTAACATATGAAGTGGATATTTCCTTTCCTTATTCATCGTTCCGTTTTATGGATGTTATTGATTGTTAATATCATCGGAACTGTTTATGGATACATATGGTATGGTAACCAATTATCTGAAACTCCCGCGAAATTTTTATTATTCGTTCCTGATAGTCCGACGGCCAGTTTATTTTTTGTATTCGTGCTTATTGCTTTTTTACTGAAACGAAATTGGCCGCTAATGGAAGCGTTGGCAATCGTGACATTGTTTAAATACGGCATTTGGGCGGTTGTCATGAATATATTAGTATGGAAGGTAACTGGAACGCTTGATCCGATTGCTTGGATGCTCATTTTATCACACGGGGCGATGGCGATCGAAGGGATCGTGTACGCGCCATTTTATCGTATAAAATGGCCACATTTAGCCGTTGCCGCGATATGGACCTTACATAATGATGTCATTGATTATGTGTTTCGTATGTTACCGCGATATAGTGTCCTTGAACAATATATTCCACAAATCGGCTACTTCACATTTTGGTTAAGCATTGCTTCCATTAGTATTGCATATGTTCTATGTGTTCGAAACGATCGCCTTCACTTTCCGTTAAAATAATGGTCTACTCTTGTCCACCTCCTCATACATTGATAGTAGTTAGCGGAGGAGGGACAAGAATGAGGCGAATATCGCTATTGTTTATGATAATAATATGTTTATTTCCGATCATTACTTACGCTGCTTCCGATCAAGCAGGCTGGGAAAAGCTTGATCAAATTTCCGATACAGCATTACAGCTGGCAAAAAACGAACGCTTTGAGGAAGCGAAGGAAGTACTCACATATTTTTCGAAAGAGTTTTTGAAATTGCATGCCCGTGAACAACTTAAATCGGCGGATGAGCTTCGTGCCATTACGATTACCCATGAAGGTGCCTTAAAAACGCTTACTGCATCCACATTGCCAACAGAAGAACGCATTGACAAGGTCATCCAATTTCGGCTTGTTGTGGATGCCATTCATTCGACTCATCAACCACTTTGGTCGGAAATGAAAGAACCTATTATGGAGGCGTTCCAACAACTCAAGCAAACAGTTGAGAGAGGAGAACAGCAAGCATTTGAAACATCCCTTCATCAGTTTTTAAATCAATATGAAATCATTGAACCAAGTGTAAAAATTGATGTTGAGCCAGAATGGGCCAAGCAAGTGGATATCGACTTACAGCGGTTACAAACTCCGCAATTCCGGCAACTAAGTCAAGATGAGCAAATGAAACAACTGAATGATATGGAACAACACTTGCAAGCGGTATTTGACCATGTGAAAAAAGATGAAGCAGACTCATCATTATTATGGGTAATGATTTCTACAGGAAGCATCATTATTTTAACGTTAACCTACGTCGGTTGGCGCAAATATCGCGGTGAAAAAGAAAAAAATCGGACACATGAGCAAGAATAAAAGTAACGTTTTATACGCGACGCTAAAAGGGGCTGCGCTAGCCCCTTTCGTAATATTCTTTGGTAACCATATTTCTCAATAAAAGACTAATTTTCAATCGGTCGTTTATTTTCATCAAGAGTAAAGCCCTCGCCCAGCACATCGTGTACATCGCTCACCGCTACGAATGCATGAGGGTCAACAGAAATAATAACGCTTTTTAAGCGCGGCAATTCATTTTTAGCGACGACGCAATACAATACATCGCGGTCGCGCTTCGTATATGAACCCCTTCCTTTTAATATCGTTACCCCTCGTTCCATTTCCGTCAAAATTTTATTCGCGATTTCTTCACTTTTTTCCGAAATAATCGTCGCTCCTTTTGCCGCATATCCTCCTTCTTGCATAAAATCGATCACGCGAGCAGCGACAAAGACAGCGACAAGCGTATACATCGCTTCACGATAGGAAAGGTATAAAAGCAGCGAAAGAGTAATCACGACGGCATCGAACGTAAACATCGTTTTTCCCATGCTGATGCCTTTATATTTATAAATAAGCCGAGCAATAATATCGACACCACCTGTCGTTCCACCGTAACGAAAAATAATTCCAAGTCCAATTCCAATAAATACGCCGGCAAATAACGCGGCTAACGTTAAATCATGCTTGAGCGGCATATGAATCGTATAGCGCTGAAAAATCCAGAGAAAAAGCGATAATCCCACTGTTCCGATAATCGTATATAAAAACGAATTGCGACCAAGCAATTTCCATCCGATAAAAAACAGAGGAACGTTGAGCACCAAATTTGTAATCGATGGATCAATCCCAAACAGGAAATAAAGAAGCAGCGTAATGCCAGTAAATCCCCCCTCAGCCAAATTATTTTGCATATTAAAATGGACAAGCCCAAATGCAAAAATCGCAGCACCAAGTAAAATAAAAAAGATATTTTTTATTTTCAGCCCGAAAACCATAATCACCCTCCATATATCCAGAAATAGTTGGCGCCCTTAATTATAGAGGAAGTTTTTCATACAAGCAATGTAGCGCAAAAATATTTGTCAAAACCCTCTCTTTTAGCTAACATGAAAGAATGAGAGGTGACATTCATGCAAGAAAAAACGATGAAACAGCTTCAACAAGAAGTCGATGCGTATATTAGTCAATTTAAAGAAGGATATTTTAGTCCGCTTGCCATGCTAGCAAGACTGACAGAAGAGCTTGGGGAATTAGCTCGTGAAGTGAATCATTATTATGGTGAAAAACCGAAGAAAAAGACGGAGAAAGAAAAAACGATTGAGGAAGAATTAGGGGACTTATTATTTGTACTCATTTGTTTTGCCAATTCACTTCACATCGACCTTCAACAAGCTCATGATCTAGTTATGGAAAAATTCCGTACGCGTGATCAACATCGCTGGACAAGAAAAGAGGAATAGGAGTGGAAAAATCATGCAAAAGATTAAAGTAGTTGTGGCAGGCCCGCGTGGACGTATGGGACGAGAAGCGGTCTCTCTTGTTCATCATACTGATCATTTTGAACTTGTCGCTGTAATCGATCGTATCAATGATGGTGGAAATTTGGCAAATATCGATGGTTTTGCCGGGATTGAAGCTCCGATTTTCACCGATATTGAACGCTGCTTTCAAGAAGTGAAGCCGGATGTTCTTATTGATTTGACAACGCCGGAAGCCGGAAAAAAACATACGGAGATTGCTTTGCAATATGGAGTTCGTCCTGTTGTCGGTACGACCGGCTTTACGGAGGAGGACTTGGAGCGGTTAACAAAATTAGCGGAGGAAAAAGGACTTGGAGCGATTATCGCCCCGAATTTTGCAGTTGGTGCGATTTTAATGATGAAGTTTGCCCAAATGGCAGCGAAATACTTTACTGATGTTGAAATTATCGAGCTGCATCATGATCAAAAACTTGATGCCCCGTCTGGAACAGCGGTGAAAACTGCCCAATTGATTTCCATGGTGCGACCAACGAAAAAACAAGGACATCCAAATGAAAAAGAAACGCTTGAAGGCGCACGCGGAGCTACGTATGATGGGATTCCAATTCATAGCGTTCGTCTCCCGGGTCTTATCGCGCATCAAGAAGTCATTTTCGGCGGTCATGGACAAGCATTAACAATTCGCCATGACTCGTTTCACCGTGCTTCATTTATGTCCGGAGTAAAGCTTTCCGTTGAGACGGTGATGAACTTACATACTCTCGTGTACGGTCTTGAACATATTATTGAATAATCAATGGAGGTGTCCTTTTGAAAATCGCGTTAATCGCACATGATAAGAAGAAAGCCGATATGATTCAATTTGTCACGGCTTACAAAGCTGTATTAGAACAGCATGAACTGTATGCGACAGGAACAACCGGCTTGCGTATTCAAGAAGCGACAGGGCTGCACGTGCATCGTTTTCAATCAGGCCCATTAGGCGGCGATCAAGAAATTGGGGCGATGATTGCACGAAATGAAATGGATATGGTGCTGTTTTTCCGTGATCCGTTAACGGCGCAGCCGCACGAGCCGGATGTCAGCGCGCTCATTCGTCTATGCGATGTATATTCTGTTCCTTTGGCAACCAATATGGGCACGGCCGAAATTTTAATCAAAGGACTGGAGCGCGGCGATTTTGCATGGCGCGATATTATTCATAAAAGACAAGGTGAAACATATGATGAGTGAACGATTGCACATCTTAGCGTTTGGGGCACACCCGGATGATGTCGAAATCGGCATGGGCGGAACGATTGCCAAATATGCAAAAAAAGGTTATCGAATTGGCATTTGTGATTTAACATTAGCTGAATTGTCTTCAAACGGAACGGTAGAGATACGCCAACAAGAAGCAGCGAAAGCGGCTGCAATTTTAGGGGTGTCCGTCAGAATCAACCTTGGTCTTCCCGACCGTGGATTGTACCGGACGGAAGACGCGATTCGCCGCATCGTTTCCGTTATTCGAACGTACCGTCCGCAAGTTGTGTTTGCTCCGTATTGGGTCGATCGTCATCCTGATCATGGGCATTGTGGGGCTCTTGTCGAGGAAGCTGTGTTTTCAGCGGGAATTCGTCGTTATGAGTCAGCACAATTGCCAGCTCATCGCGTCAATCATTTATACTACTATATGATTAATGCATGCGAGCGCCCGAATTTTGTCATTGATATTAGTGAAACGATCGATGCGAAACTGGACAGTTTGCGTGCGTACGAAAGCCAATTTACAAAAACAGCTGAATCTGTCGATACTCCATTAACGAACGGGTATATTGAAATGGTTGAGAGCCGGGAACGATTATGGGGAAAAGAGGTTGGTGTCGCCTTTGCCGAAGGATTTATGACGAAAAAACCTATAATCATCTCAAACGATTTGTTAGGAGAGAAGACATGAGATTAAAAATAGGAATTGTTTGTTATCCAACTGTCGGCGGTTCAGGGGTTGTCGCCACAGAATTAGGAAAATTATTAGCAGAGAAAGGGCATGAAATTCATTTCATCTCATCAAGCATGCCGTTTCGCTTGAATAAATTGTATGGAAACATCTATTATCATGAAGTTAGCGTGAATCAATATTCTGTTTTTCAATATCCGCCATACGATTTAGCACTAGCGAGCAAAATTGCGGAAGTCGCTAAACGTGAAAAGCTTGATGTGCTGCATGTACACTATGCGATTCCGCATGCCGTTTGTGCTGTGCTTGCACGACAAATGGTCGGCGAGCATTTGAAAATTGTCACGACTCTGCATGGTACGGACATTACGGTTCTTGGATACGATCCATCGTTAAGCGATATGATTAAATTTGGTATTGAACAATCCGACATTGTTACTGCTGTTTCAAATGCTCTTGTCAACCAAACGTACGAACTGCTTGATGTTCAAAAACCGATTCGTACCGTTTATAACTTTGTTGATGAGCGCGTGTACCGTAAAAAAAATGCTGCTCATTTAAAAGAAGAATACGGTATTCGTGAGGATGAGAAAGTGCTCATTCACGTATCCAATTTTCGTCGGGTAAAGCGAGTACCGGATGTCGTTCGCGCTTTTTCGCTCATCCGAAAGCAAATTCCAGCGAAGCTATTGCTTGTCGGTGACGGACCAGAAATGATCGTTGTTTGCCGTTTAGTGAGACAGCTTGGCTTAACAGATGATGTACGCTTTTTAGGAAAACAAGAGAAATTAGAGGAACTGTATTCAATCAGTGACGTAAAATTACTTTTATCAGAGAAGGAAAGTTTTGGGCTTGTGTTGCTGGAAGCGATGGCGTGCGGCGTTCCATGTATTGGTACGAGTATTGGCGGTATTCCGGAAGTGATTGAAGACGGAGAGACAGGATTTCTCTGTGAACTAGGAAATATCGAAGAAGTGGCGGAAAACACGTTGCGAATTTTAATGGACGATCACCTTCATACATACATGGCAGAGCGCGCACTCCGGACCGTTTATGAAAAATTTCATTCCCAACAAATCGTACAACAATATGAAGACATTTATATTTCGCTCGTAAAAGAGGTGAAGGGATGAAAGAACCATTCCAAACAGCGCTTGGCATCATTCGCACATTGCAACAACATGGACATGAAGCATATTTTGTCGGAGGAGCGGTGCGCGATCTATTACTAAACCGGCCGATTGGCGATGTCGATATTGCGACATCTGCATTGCCGGAAGAAGTGATGCGCCTATTTCCGAAAACGATTGCCGTTGGTCTTGAACATGGAACGGTCGCTGTAATACACGAGGGAACGCCGTATGAAGTAACGACGTTTCGCACTGAAGGAAAATACGAAGATTACCGTCGACCTGAATCGGTGACGTTTGTTCGTTCACTTTATGAAGATTTACAGCGTCGCGACTTTACGATGAATGCCATTGCGATGGATGAACATGGACAATTGATTGATCCGTTTCATGGACAAGAAGCGATTTCAAAGCGTATTATTCGTACTGTTGGCAATGCGAAGGAACGCTTTTCCGAAGATGCGTTGCGAATGATGCGCGCGCTTCGCTTTGTTAGCCAATTAGGGTTTCAACTTAGCGAGGAAACAAAACAGGCGATCATCGAACACACTTCACTTCTTGCCCATATTTCTGTTGAGCGAATCACGATCGAATTTGAAAAATTAATGGAAGGACCGTTTGCCCAACAAGCTTTTTCCTTGTTAGTGGAAACGCAATTATTTTTGTATTTACCGGGGCTTCGCGCCAAGGAAGCGGAACTTCGAACGCTCATCGATTATGACTGGACAGCTCTTTCTTCGCGTGGACAGCGGTGGGGATTTCTTTGCTACATGCTTCATCTATCGGATGCTCATTCATTTTTACGTGCTTGGAAATTACCAAACCGTCTTATCAAGGAAGTTGAAGCGATTTTACACATTATGAACATAATCCAGTCATATGCGGATTGGACAAAAGAGCGTTTGTACGAATTCGGGATTGAACATTCCTGCGCAGCGGAAGCGATTCGTTCCCTTATATCTGGGGAGTCAATCTTAGAAAATCAGAACCGATTGCAACAGTTATTCGCTTCTTTGCCAATTAAAGAGCGAAAAGAATTAGCGATTAACGGAAAAGATTTAATCGAATGGTACAAGCGTCCGAGCGGACCATGGATTGCGGATATGTTGGCGATGGTAGAGCGGGCTGTTATCAATGGGGTCATCGATAATAAAAAGGAGCAAATAAAGGAGTGGCTCATTCCGTGCAATCAGAAACACGAAAAAAACTGCTAGAGTTATTTTCTGAGGCAAAAGGCGATTTTATTTCCGGACAAAAAATTAGCGAAATTCTTGGCTGTTCACGCACAGCCGTATGGAAGCATATCGAGGATTTACGCAAAGAAGGGTTTGAATTAGAGGCGGTGCGCCGCCTCGGCTATCGCATTGTGAACACACCGGATAAAGTGACGGCGAATGAAATTCAGCTCGGCTTAAAGACGGAAACGCTTGGGCGATACATTCATTTTGAAGAAGAAGTTACATCGACGCAAACAATTGCGCAAAAATTAGCGTATGAAGGGGCAAAGGAAGGGACGCTTGTTGTGGCCGAACAGCAGATAGCTGGCCGTGGACGTATGGCGCGGAATTGGTTTTCTCCAAAAGGAACAGGGATATGGATGAGCTTAATTTTACGCCCGCCGATTCCGCCGCAAAAAGCTCCTCATCTGACATTGCTGACAGCTGTTGCGATCGCTCAAGCGATTCAGGACGTTACAGGTCTTGTTCCCGATATTAAATGGCCGAACGATATCTTAATTAACGGGAAAAAATGTGTGGGCATTTTAACCGAATTACAAGCCGAACCAGACCGTATCCATTCTGTTATTATCGGAATGGGGATTAATGTCAATCAAACGGTCGAACAATTTCCGGAAGATATTCGTGCCATCGCTACATCGCTAGCCATTGAAAAAGGAGAAAAAATCAAACGTGCTGAATTAGTTCAAGAAATTTTATTCAAAATAGAGATGCTTTATCGTCAATATTTACAACATGGCTTTCGACCAATTAAATTATTATGGGAAGGGTATGCGATTAGCATTGGCAAAGAAATTACCGCTCGAACATTGAGCGGGACGCTTCGTGGAATGGCGCTTGGTATTACGGACGAAGGAGTATTAATGCTCGAAGATGCCGATGGCAACATTCATTATATTCACTCCGCTGATATTCAATTATAAAACATTCGTCTGGAAAAATTATTAAAATTTTGTTAAAATACGAACGGAAGCGGTAAGGATAGCTTCGCGCATTCCGAAAAAGGGCAGTATCTTTGATAAGAACTGCACCGACTTGAAGCGAAAACAGATGGTGAAACAATCTGCCTTGATCCGTTGAAGGACTGGGACAGAGGGATGAACTCAACCGATAGGTGTCTTGTGTCCTTCTTTCTCAAGGTAGAGAAAGAAGGTTTTTTTGTTCGGTGATTCATCTCCTCTGCAACAAAAGAGGAGGGACATAAGATGAAAACAAAAACGGATTTTTTGAAAATGAAACAAAACAATGAGCCGATTGTTATGCTGACAGCGTATGACTTTCCGTCAGCGAAATTAGCTGAAGCAGCGCAGGTCGATATGATTCTTGTCGGAGATTCGCTTGGGATGGTCGTGCTAGGATATGACTCCACCATTCCTGTCACGGTCGAAGATATGATTCATCATACGAAAGCAGTGCGTCGCGGCGCGCCAAATACGTTTATCGTTACGGATATGCCGTTTATGTCTTATCATTTATCAATGGAAGATGCACTCCGTAATGCGCAACGAATCATGCAGCAATCCGGTGCGAATGCGGTAAAAGTAGAGGGGGCCGATCAAGTCGTTGATGTCATCCGTGCGTTGACACAAGCAGGAGTCCCTGTTGTTGCCCATCTCGGACTTACTCCGCAGTCGGTTGGGGTGCTTGGCGGTTATAAAGTACAAGGAAAAGATGCTGACAGCGCCCGTAAATTAATGAATGATGCCAAATTATGTGAGCAAGCTGGAGCCATTGCGCTTGTATTAGAATGTGTCCCAAAACAAATTGCCGCGGAAATAACGAAACAGTTGTCCATTCCGATAATTGGCATCGGGGCGGGAGACGAAGTCGATGGTCAGGTGCTCGTCTATCACGATGTGCTTGGATATGGGGTTGAGCGAATACCGAAATTTGCAAAAATGTACGTCAACGTGCAAGACATTATCACCGAGGCGTTAGCTAATTATGTGGCTGACGTGAAACTGCGACAATTTCCTGAAGCTTCTCATATGTTTACGATGAAAGAAGAAGAGTGGATTGCTTTGTATGGAGGAAGACAACAATGATAGTCATAACTAAAATAAGCGATATGCAGAAAATAATGAACGAATATCGTCTCGAACGAAAAACGATCGGCTTTGTCCCAACGATGGGATATTTGCATGAAGGGCATGCAACGCTGTTACGAGAGGCACGTCGACAAAATGATATTGTTGTATTGAGCGTATTTGTAAATCCGCTTCAATTTGGTCCAAATGAAGATTTTGAACGGTATCCGC
This sequence comes from Thermaerobacillus caldiproteolyticus, assembly GCF_013761245.1. Lineage (GTDB taxonomy): Bacteria > Bacillota > Bacilli > Bacillales > Anoxybacillaceae > Thermaerobacillus > Thermaerobacillus caldiproteolyticus. The sequence continues at coordinate 64,904 of NZ_JACDUT010000005.1, forward strand.
GCGATATCAAACGCGATGAACAAATCGCTCAAGAGGCCGGAGTTGATGTGCTTTTTTATCCTGACGTTACTGAAATGTATCCGCGCCCATTAAGCGTGCAAGTTGTCGTTAGAGAACGTGTCGATGTGCTTTGTGGAAAATCGAGACCAGGACATTTTGATGGAGTAGCAACAGTTTTAACGAAATTATTTAATATTGTTATGCCAACTCGTGCGTATTTTGGAATGAAGGACGCTCAACAAGTAGCTGTTGTTGATGGGTTAATTCGTGATTTTCATTTTCCGATTGAATTAATTTCTGTTCCGACTGTTCGTGAAGAAGACGGGCTTGCCAAAAGCTCACGCAATGTCTATTTATCTGATGAAGAACGGAAGGAAGCTCCTGCTTTATACGAAGCATTACAAAAGGCAAAGATAGCGATTGAAAACGGAGAACGCAATCCTGCTGCGATTTGTTCACTCATTGAGGATCATATCAAAACAAACACGCATGCGGTCATTGATTATGTAGAAGTGTATTCATACCCTGACTTGACACCGCTGCAACGGTTGTCGGGTAGGATTATCATTGCGCTTGCAGTACGGTTTACAAATGCACGTCTCATTGATAATATAACACTTGACGTGAATTAATGGATTTATACATTTCATTCATATTATTTTAGGGGGTCCCTTGTATGTTTCGAACATTAATGAATGCAAAAATTCATCGTGCCCGCGTAACCGAAGCGAATTTAAATTATGTTGGAAGCATTACGATTGACGAAGATATTTTAGATGCAGTCGGCATGGTTGCTAATGAAAAAGTGCAAATTGTTAACAATAATAACGGGGCGCGTTTTGAAACATATATTATTCCCGGTGAACGTGGCAGCGGCGTATTTTGCCTAAACGGTGCGGCAGCACGTCTCGTTCAAAAAGATGATATTATTATCGTCATTTCGTACGCGCTTATTCCAGAGGAAAAAATTGCCCAACACCGTCCTAAAATTGCGATTATGGACGAGCAAAATCGCATTCAACAATTAATTGTCGAAGAACCAGCCAACACGATTTTATAAGAAAAGAAGAGGTAGCGCGATGAGCTCTTGAAGCCATGCGTTTTTCACCTAGAGAGGTGCTTGTCACCTTGAAGGGGTTGGTTTGGTGTAACTAGCTTCTAAACTGAACGACGCAGAAAAGCGAGGGCGAACGTGTCTAACGTTTAATGAAAAAGATTCTTTGCCTGCCTTGCTGGTTTGAGATATAAGAGTAACGAAACAATCGTAACGGAGAATGACAAAAGGGGGCTGTTTCTCAAAAGAGAAAGCCCCTTCTATACGTTTTTCTGTGTATTGAGGTGAAACAATGAACGAACGATTTGTTGTCATAGATTTAGAGACAACAGGGAATACACCAAAAAAGGGAGATCGCATTATTCAAATTGGAATGATTGTCATTGAAAATGGACAAATTATCGAACGATTCTCGAGCTTTGTTAACCCAGAACGCGATATCCCGCCATTTATTCAACAATTTACAAATATTGATGAACAAATGGTCAAACATGCTCCCGTATTTGCGGAAGTGGCGCCTAAGCTCGTTGAAACGTTGCAAGAAGCTTATTTTGTTGCCCATAATGTCTCGTTTGATTTAATGTTTCTACAAGAAGAATTAAAAATGGCAGGGCTTCCTTTATTTTCTGGACCGACGATTGACACTGTGGAGTTGGCACGCATTCTTTTTCCCACTTCATCTAGTTATAAATTGAATGAGTTAGCTCAAAAGTTGCAAATCGCTCATACACAACCGCATCAAGCCGATAGCGACGCGGAAGTGACCGCAAAATTATTATTGGCATTGTTTGAACAATTGCGCGCATTGCCGCTTGTAACCTTGCAGCAATTGCAGCGATTATCGCGAGACTTACATAGCGATTTGTCTTCTTTACTTGAAGCGATGGTTATGGAAAAAATGAAATCGTTACATGATGAGCGCTCATATATGTTTTATCGTGGAATCGCGCTGAAAAAACCAACGACTTCAGTGTCAAAACAGCAAACATGGGCTAATGATACGATGTCATTTTCCGGATTTTTGGAAGGGTCCCATACGCTTCCACTCGCGGATTATGAACAGCGAGATGGACAATGGGAAATGATGAAAATTGTTCATGAAGCGCTTGAAACATCGCAACATGCAGTTATCGAAGCAGGAACGGGCATTGGCAAATCCCTCGCGTATTTAATTCCAAGCGTTTTTTTTACCTATGAAAAGCAAAAGCGTGTCGTCATTAGCACCCATACATTGCAGCTGCAACAACAACTAGTCGAGCGTGATATTCCTTTAGTAAGAAAAATCGTTCCGTTTCCGTTTCAAGTCGCTGTATTGAAAGGAAAGCGAAATTACCTTTCCCTTAACAAGTTTATTTCCTTTCTTCACGACGAAAATAAAAATTATGATGTCGTTTTAATGAAGTGTCAGCTTCTTGTATGGTTAACGCAAACGGAGACGGGAGATATGGATGAACTTAATTTGTCATCGGGCGGCCGACTATTTTGGACATCTTTGGAAATGGATGAAGAGAGCAGGGAAGAAAAATACAACTTTTTCATTCGTGCCAAACAAAAAGCGAAAGAAGCGCATCTCATTATTACGAACCATGCTTTTTTATTACAAGATGTAACGGCTTCAACACCGCTCATTCCCGAGTATGAACACATCGTGATTGATGAAGCCCATCATTTAGAGGAAGTCGCGTCTCATTATTTTGGGCAGCAAGTCGATTATGTGACCGTTCGTTTATTATTAACGCGAATGGGAAAATCACATGAGGATGGCTCACTTTATAAACTCAATCAGTGGTTTAAACAGCAGGGGATAGATGCCGACACGTACTTTGCACGCTGTGATCAAATCATTACGGATCTTGAATTTGAATGTGATGAATTATTTCGCATGATTCGTCGCTATGCCTTAGTACGAAAAACGAATGAAATAACAGGACGGTGTCGCTATCGTTTTCAGCCGGAAAAAGAACATGGTCGTCAGTGGGAAGCCATTCAAGAATTGCTATGGCGTGTGCTTGGCCATACGTCACAGCTTGTGGAGTACACAAATCAATTGTATACCCTTTTTCAACCATTCAATTCGCAGTCAGATCATCATTATTTTACGGATGTTTCTTTATTTGAAAAACTAATCCGATCGTTACACCATCTTCTTGAAGCTGATGATCCGATGGTTGTACGCTGGATTGAAGCAGAGGCAAAAGGGGCTGCGAATGCAACAACGATTTACTCCCAGCCGATTCAATTGGGAGAATTTTTTGCTGACCAATTATTTGCAAAGAAGAAAAGCGTTGTGTTAACTTCAGCGACATTGACGATGAATAACAACTTTACTTACATCATGTCGCGTCTCGGATTAGAAGATTTTTATCCTATTTGTCGCGCCATTCCGTCTCCGTTCTCTTATGAACATCAGGCAAAACTAATGGTTCCTAGCGATGTACCAGCGATTTCTGCTGTTTCCATAGAGGATTATGCCAATGCCGTGGCTGATCATATTTTACAAATTGCTGATAGCACGAACGGAAAAATGCTTGTTTTATTTACATCATATGAACTGTTAAAATTAACGGCCTCGGCTCTGAAAGACAAAAATAAGGATGAAACATTTGTACTTCTTGCCCAAGGAATGCAAGGTGGAAGTGCCGCGAAGCTCACGAAAACGTTTCAACAGTTCGACAAAGCGGTATTATTTGGAACAAGCAATTTTTGGGAAGGCGTTGATTTGCCTAAGGAGCAATTATCGATTGTCATTATTGTGCGTTTACCCTTTGCTCCACCGGATGATCCTGTCATCGAAGCAAAAAGCGAACAAATTCGTGCCAGTGGCGGTAATCCGTTTTATGATTTATCACTGCCACAAGCGGTTATTCGGTTTAAGCAAGGGTTTGGTCGACTCATTCGTACAAGTAAAGATAAAGGTGTTGTCTTTGTGTTTGACCGACGGCTCACTTCTGCTTCGTACGGAAAGTACTTTTTAGCTTCATTGCCGCCCGTTTCCGTTTACGAAGAGCCGCTTGAATCGCTTTTGCAAAAACTTAAAGAGTGGTTGTGATAAATTGGCGCCAAACGACACAATCTATAGCTAGAATTGGCTAACTAGGAGATGGCGCCGTTGAAACTTTTTCTACTCACTTGGTCATTGCTTGCTTCATGGTCATTAGGAATATTTGCTGAGGAGTCATTCGATGAGACGGTAAAGAAAATCGACTTACAGCTTGAGGAAGAGGCGCTTGCCTTTGTTTGCCTTCCGGTGGCCAGCGGGGAGGCAATGCTTGTGAAAAATGCTTCCGGGCAAACGGTGTTGATCAATACAGGAGGAAGAGGAAGCATAAAGCAGATAAAAACATGGTTAGAGAGGCTTCACGTTCGAAAAATTAACAAAATTTTATTGACGAATAATGATAAAGATATTTCTTCTTCTTTTGCATTTTACAAAGAAAAATACGGCGCTCGTGAAGTCATAGCCGGGAAGAATCAAAAAGGGGTTACAACGGTTTGGAAGGAAGGAGAACGCCATCTGCTTTTGCCCAATGTAACAGCAGACGTGCTGAATGTTCATGATGGTGCATTGACATTACGATTTCAATATGGACGTCTTTGCATGTTGTATATGGCGAGTGATCAGCCTGCTGTTGTAAAGAGCCTTATCCATATACCGCTTAAAAATGTTAACATTTTAAAAGTCGCTAATTTCGCGAAACATGATCATTTAAGCACGGCGTTTTTAAAACGCGTTGATCCGCAAGCGGCGATTATTTTTCCTAAACAAGGAATTCATCCAAATGAACATCTTCTAGAAAAACTTTATCAATTATGGATCGATATTTATCAAATTGACAAAGTAGGGATTATGATGATTAAATGCAATCTCACTCATTATAAAATCATCACTTTTTGAACGAAAACAACCTGCAGCATTAAGGAGATGCTGCAGGTTGTCGGCGGATCGGCTCGCTTTCATTTTTTGGAACGGCTGGCTTAGGTGTTTTGGCTTTCGTTTTTCTTTTTCCGGTGTAGGCGGGATAATTTTTTTATGAAATGAAACGGCGAACCTGTTATAATAGTGGGAAGATACAACATAAGGTTGTTGTATTTGTATTGTTGCCTTTGGACCATGCTCATATAAGTAACAAAATTTGTGGCATATAGGGGGAAACTGTGTAATGGAAAGCAAAATAGAAGTATTAGCTACCGTAAAAATCCAGAACTCACCAGACCTATATAAAATCGTGGATTGTTTAAATCGGACATTAAAAAAAGATGATTTAATGTTCGGCTTAGCGTTGGACGAAAAAGATCAAAATCAAGCAATTTTTACGATTTATCGTACATAAGAAGATGTGATGGCGATGAAAAAGTGGGGTATATTGTTTCTCATTTTGTTGTGCGGCGTTATTTGGCAAGCGATAAGCGTCTATCATGCAGCATTGGAGACGAAACAGTCATTGCAATCCAAAGCACTAGAACGTGCTAAGCGTGAGGTCGCATTTACCGATATTGACCGAGTCTATACATATTATGGAGAACAAGCCTATGTTGTTTTTGTTGGCACCGGTCGGAATGGCAAAAAATATATTGTTTGGGTTCCTGAAAAGAAAGGGCATGTAGTCGTGAAACGAGCAGATCGTGGAATAACAGAAAAGGAAGCCGTTTCTAAACTGAAAGAAGAACGCAATCCGAAGCGTCTTATCTCTGTCAAACCCGGTATGGAAAAGGGAGTACCTCTTTGGGAGTTAACATATATTGACGAATATAACCGTTATTCATTTTACTATTTAAGCTTTGAAGACGGTACATTCCTAAAGAGATACAGTTTTCAACAATAATTATTGTAGGGGGAAAGGAATTATGAACTTAGCGAAACGTGTCTCATCACTCACACCTTCGACAACGTTGGCGATTACAGCAAAAGCAAAAGAACTAAAAGCAGCGGGCTACGACGTAATCGGTTTAGGAGCGGGGGAACCTGATTTTAATACGCCGCAACATATTATCGATGCTGCTGTGAAAGCGATGAATGAAGGGCATACGAAATATACGCCATCAGGCGGATTGCCGTCATTAAAAGCGGAAATCATCAAAAAATTTCAAGAGGATCAACAACTTACCTATGAACCATCGGAAATCATTGTTTGTATCGGTGCAAAACATGCGTTATATACATTATTCCAAGTTATTTTAGATGAAGGCGATGAAGTCATTATTCCGACGCCATATTGGGTTAGTTATCCAGAACAAGTCAAACTCGCTGGCGGTGTACCTGTCTATGTCGAAGGGCGGGAAGAGAACGAATTTAAAATTACTCCAGAGCAGTTAAAAGCCGCGATTACGGAACGGACAAAGGCGCTGATCGTTAACTCGCCAAGCAACCCGACCGGTATGATTTATACGGAAGAAGAGCTAAAGGCACTTGGAGACATTTGCTTACAACATGATATTCTGATTATTTCCGACGAAATATATGAAAAATTGATTTACGGAAATCATCGACATGTATCAATCGCTCAGCTTTCCTCAGAATTAAAAGCACAGACAATTATTATTAACGGTGTGTCCAAGTCACATTCGATGACAGGATGGCGCATCGGTTATGCGGCAGGGAATAAAGAGATCATTCGGGCGATGACAGACTTAGCAAGTCATAGTACGTCAAACCCGACATCGATCGCGCAATATGCGGCGATTGCTGCTTACAGCGGACCGCAAGAACCAGTTGAAGAGATGCGCCAAGCATTTGAGGGACGTCTCAATATCATTTATGAAAAATTAATTCGAATTCCAGGATTTACATGTGTAAAACCGCAAGGAGCGTTTTATTTGTTCCCAAATGCCCGTGAAGCGGCAAACATGGCTGGCTACCATACAGTCGATGAATTTGTCGAAGCGCTGTTAGAAGAAGCAAAAGTAGCACTTGTACCGGGTTCCGGCTTCGGTGCTCCGGATAACGTCCGCTTATCTTATGCAACTTCGCTTGAGTTGCTGGAAGAAGCGGTAGAGAGAATGAAGCAATTTATGGAACAGAAAATAAATCGCTAAGGATAAAGGGAGGAAGCATCTAACGTAAAAGCTGAAGGTAAAGAATAGCAAAAAGCCCAGAAAGCGGGTACGGTTGCTTTTGAGTTGAGAACATGAATGTCAAAGGATTAGATGTCATTGGATGAATTTGCACGATAAGCTAATTTTTATTGCTGAAAGCGGTATTGAGAAAATGAAGTGGATAGAAGAAATTTTACCTAGGTAGTCTGATAGGTCGCTGGATCGCGTGTGTTCATGCTCCTACTAAGCGGTAGATGATTGAACCGATAGAAAACTCAGAAAAAAGGTCGGGATTAGTTGAAACTCCCTAATACCGAGCGAAGAATGCGATGTAAGAGGACGGGGGCTAATCCCTGTCCTCTTGTTTATTTGAACATCTTTGCTTTTTAGAGAGAGAAAAACCGTCTCAACAGATTCCTCTGAAAGGTTGTTTCATTTCTTCGAACCCTATTTTATGCTTCGGAAGAGGTTTTTGCCGATTCGTCATGAAAGGTTAGTTGTACTCATCGGATTGGCTTGAATTTTTTTATTAGAAGAATAAATGGTTTATATTTCCAATGTTTCTTGTACATTCTCGAACATTATTGAGCAGTGGTACTGTCTGTTGGAAATGATACGTTTGTTTCGTCATTTTTCATTATATGCTTTCCTTTTGTTTTCTAATTCCTGATTTGATCTTTTCAAGAAATTCATAGTTGTCAATTTTTTATTTCTTTGCTAAGCAGGGAGTACCGCCGCTTTTCGTTCTTGCTTCATTTTTTGTCGAAAGGTATAATATGAATTATGTACATAGCATAGTTTTGCGATGATTTTTGGAGGGACTTGTACGTGAAGACAACAATTGCAGAAGTAAGCAAATATGTAGGACAAGAAGTAACAATCGGTGCTTGGCTTGCGAATAAGCGTTCAAGCGGAAAAATCGCGTTTTTGCAACTCCGTGATGGTACGGGCTTTATTCAGGGAGTTGTCGAAAAATCGCAAGTGACCGAAGAAGTTTTTAAAATTGCAAAATCGGTTACACAAGAAACATCTTTGTATGTGACGGGAACAGTTCGCGTAGACGAACGTTCTCCATTCGGTTATGAATTATCAGTAACAAACTTGGAAATTATTCATGAAGCGGTTGATTATCCAATTACACCAAAAGAGCACGGCGTTGAATTTTTAATGGATAATCGTCATCTATGGCTTCGCTCGAAGCGGCAACATGCTATTATGAAAATTCGCAATGAAGTAATTCGTGCTACATATGAATTTTTTAACAACAACGGGTTTGTAAAAGTTGACCCGCCAATTTTAACAGGTAGTGCGCCGGAAGGGACAACAGAATTATTCCACACAAAATACTTCGATGAAGATGCGTACCTTTCCCAAAGCGGCCAGCTTTATATGGAAGCAGCGGCAATGGCGCTTGGTAAAGTATTTTCGTTCGGTCCAACGTTCCGTGCGGAAAAATCAAAAACGCGCCGTCACTTAATCGAGTTTTGGATGATCGAGCCGGAAATGGCGTTTTATGAGTTTGAAGACAACTTGAAAGTACAGGAAGAGTATGTATCACATATTGTTCAATCTGTTTTGCAAAATTGCCAGCTTGAATTGAAAACGCTTGGACGTGATACATCTAAGCTCGAGCTTGTAAAACCGCCATTCCCGCGCATCACATACGATGAAGCGATCAAGCTCCTTCATGAAAAAGGTTTCGACGACATTCAGTGGGGAGATGATTTCGGTGCTCCGCATGAAACGGCCATTGCTGAAAGTTTCGACAAACCGGTATTCATTACTCACTATCCGACGACATTAAAGCCGTTTTATATGCAGCCGGATCCAAATCGCCCTGAAGTTGTCTTATGTGCGGACTTAATTGCTCCGGAAGGCTATGGAGAAATTATTGGCGGTTCTGAACGCATTCATGACTACGATTTGTTAAAACAGCGATTAGAAGAACATAACCTGCCGCTCGAAGCATATAAATGGTATTTGGAATTACGTCAATACGGTTCAGTTCCACATTCTGGATTCGGTCTGGGATTAGAGCGGACAATTGCTTGGATTTGCGGAGTGGAACACGTCCGTGAAACGATCCCGTTCCCTCGTTTGTTAAATCGCCTTTACCCATAAGAAAATCCCCCATGTAGGGGGTTTTTTTATCGGTTTATGTTATACTATATTTGAGGTGTATTCCTATGGATAAAGGAAAAATAGCGGAATGGCTTGCGCAAGGAAGTGTTGCAATTCCCAAGTTACTGTTACAGCATTATAAACAGCTCGGTTTGTCTGAAGTGGAATTTATGGCGCTATTACATATGCATTCATTTATGCAAGAGGGGATATGGTTTCCAACCCCTGCCGAATTGGCAGAACGAATGACCTTAACACCGGCACAATGTATGGAAACATTACGAAAGTTATTGCAAAAAGGATTTATCTCAATCGAAGAGCAAGTAGATGAGCAAGCGGTCCGCAGTGAAACGTATTCGCTCAAGCCACTATGGGAAAAACTTGTTCATTATTTGCTTGCGCAGTCGCTTACAGAGGAGAAAAAAGAGCGGCAAGAAGAAGAACAAAGTTTATATACCATATTTGAACAAGAGTTTGGCCGACCGCTTTCTCCGTTTGAATGTGAAACATTAGCGATGTGGATGGACGAAGATGGGCACGATCCTGTCATTATTAAGGCGGCGCTGCGAGAAGCGGTGTTATCAGGAAAGTTAAATTTCCGTTATATTGACCGTATTTTATTTGAATGGAAAAAGAACGGCATTCGCACGATTGAGCAAGCGCAAAATTACGGAAAAAAATTTCGCAAACATCAACAAACGACGAAAACAACGCAACCGCCACAGAGCGAGTATAAACAAACGATTCCATTTTACAATTGGCTAGAATCGTAAGCGAGAGGCGATGTCTCTCGTTTTTCTATGCGAAAAGGAAGGAGGAAGAGGTTTGCTTACCAAGCAACAAATTCGTTATTGTTTGGATAAAATGGGAGAGATGTTTCCTGATGCCCATTGCGAATTAGTGCATAAGAACCCGTTCGAATTGTTAATTGCTGTTGTATTATCAGCGCAATGTACGGATGCGTTGGTCAATAAAGTAACGAAACATTTATTTGAGAAATACAAAACACCTGAGGATTATTTGGCTGTTCCGCTTGAGGAATTGCAACAAGATATTCGCTCAATCGGCCTATATCGAAACAAGGCAAAAAATATTCAAAAATTATGTGCGATCTTGTTAGAAAACTATAACGGGGAAGTTCCAAACGATCGCGATGAACTGATGAAGTTACCGGGGGTCGGACGAAAGACAGCGAACGTTGTAGTATCCGTGGCTTTTGGAGTTCCGGCGATTGCCGTTGATACGCATGTCGAACGGGTCAGTAAGCGGCTTGGCTTTTGTCGCTGGAAAGACTCCGTGCTTGAAGTTGAGGAGACGTTAATGCGCAAAATTCCAAAAGAAGAATGGTCGATCACGCATCATCGTATGATTTTTTTCGGCCGTTACCATTGTAAAGCGCAAGCTCCCCAATGTGACCGCTGTCCGCTGTTTGACTTATGTCGAGAAGGAAAAAAACGAATGCGGCAGCGAGGTGAGAGTCGTGCGCGTGCCAAATGAGTTTGTTCATCCGTTATTTTTTGAAGGAAACGAAATAATCGAAGAAGAACCGGACGTTCCGTTTCCGATGATGATGAAGCAGACTTATTTTTACTACGATCTTATCGCGACAAACGACAGCGTATGGAAACCATGGGAACATAGTGAACAGTCGATTCCTGCTGTATTGGAGTTGTGGAAAGAAGAAGAAACCGTTTTACAACAATGTTTTGCCAAGCGCGATCGCAAAGCAGCACGCGAACCGATGCGCCGGGCTTTATCGTATTTGATGGTTTGCCTTTTTTGGCTAAATGGGACGAGAACGAAAAATGTGAATCATTGGGAACAAGAAGTGAGTAAATTACCGCTTAAGCCGATCAACTGTGTTGAGCGCCTACAGTTCGTTTTCGAACGTTATGATGTATACCATTCCTTTGTTCAACTTAGTGAACTGTTTGCCGAAGTAATGAAATTATTTTACAAACAAATAGCGATGATGAAAAAAGGGATGTCTCATTAATGAGACATCCCTTTTTATCTAACGATTGGGATTGGCTGCCGGTACATCGTCGGGCCGCTGTAGCGGATTAGTTTGGTTTGTGTTTGTTCCAGTATTATTGTTGTTTGTTGAGTTATTGCCGGTACCGCCACCATTGCCGCCATTTTGCGGTGGAGGAGTTGTTGGATTGGTTGCCGGCGGTGTTGGTGTCGTGTTATTGCCGGAATCTCCATTATTGTTATTTTCTCCGCTGTTCCCATTATTTGTACCGTTATTTCCACTGTTATTGTTATTTTCGTTTCCATTTGGCTGTTGGCCGTTATTTCCATTTTCGTCGGAAGGTGATGTTTGTCCTTGGTTATCGCCATTTTGTTCGTTTTGTTCCCCGCCTGGTACTTGGACGGTTGTTGATGCTGGTTCACTTCGGTTTTCTTCCTCTTTATTGATGACATATACTTCAAATGTATACACAGCACCTGGAGTCGGATTATTGACCGTCAATGATGACTCATTCGTTGTCACAACATTCGACTCGCCTTTGTCATTTTTTATGTGTACTTCAAAGGATCCATTTTCTAATTGACCACCATATTTCCATGAAACAGTAATAGTGTTTGTCACTGGATCGTATACCCCTTGTAAATTTGTCACTGGGGATAACGGTTCCGGACGGTCTTCAGCCACTTCCGTCGGTTGAGTTCCTCTCACAAAGCATTCATACACAATTTCGCTTTCTGGCGTGTATTTACCAGCAAGTTTCGGTGGGTTGGACCCTTTTTTAATCGGCAGTTTAACGACACTCTTTGGCATTTTAAAGTCGCCGCTACCGTCATCAACATGGGCGATCACTTTTTTGAATAGAAGGCGTGGAATTTTTTGCTCATATGTTGACAAGTACGCTTCACTGCTTCGTTTGCTGAATCCGGTCCATACCGCCGCCGTGTAATTTGGTGTATAGCCGACAAACCAGCTATCTGGTACGGCTCCGTCTGGCAGACCGTATTTGCGAATCGTGTCATCATCGTAGTTTGTCGTTCCTGTCTTTCCAGCGATATGCAAGCCTGGAACATTGGCAAGGGTACCCGTACCATATTGAACAACCGATTTTAGCATATCGGTAATCATGTACGCCGTATAATCTTTCATTGCTACTTTTGGTTTTGGTGTTAAATCCATTTCCGTATCATCCGGAAAGACGATTTTTGTTACCGCATGTGGCTTAATATACACCCCGTTATTGCCAAAGGCGCTGTATGCACCGGCCATTTGCAATGGAGATACACCTTTTCCAAGGCCACCGATCGCATACGATTCATAAATTTCATCAAATCCCATGCCGAGCTTATTGGCAAATTGCTTCGCCCGCTCTTTTCCGACCGCTTGAAGCGCTTTTAAGGCTGGAATGTTACGCGATTTGGCTAACGCCATTCTCATTGTCATCGGACCTTCGTAAGTTCCATTCCAGTTTTTAATCGGCGTTCCGTCGGAATACGCATACGGTTCGTCAACAAGCTGATGAGCAGTCGACCATTTTAAATACTCAACGGCTGGACCATAGTCAAGAATCGGCTTAATCGTGGAACCTGGCTGCCCTACTCGCTGGATGGCATAGTTAAAGCCGAATGCTACATTATTTTTGTTTCGTCCGCCACCAAGCGCGCGAATTTCGCCTGTTTTTGTATCAATAAGCGCAATTGCTGATTGCAAGTTTTCTTTATTTGTAAACAAATCGTTTGAATTTAATAAATCGTCAACGTAATTTTGTGCATCTGGATCTAGGGTTGTGTAAATTTTTAGCCCATCTTCATACACGTTGACATTTGCTTGGTCGGTTACTTCCTTAATTACTTCCTCGATAAATGAATCGTACGGAACAGAGCTAGAGTTAGAATTCTTATGTTTTTTCTTGTCCACTAGCATCGATTGAATCGGCACTTTTTTTGCTTTTTCTGCTTCTTCTTTTGTAATAAAGCCGTGTTTTGCCATTAACGATAGGACCACATCGCGTCGTTTTTTCGCTGCTTCTGGGTATTCATATGGGTTATAGTTATTTGGACTTTGCGGCATTCCAGCAAGTAGCGCTGCTTCTGGAAGCGTTAAGTCTTTTAAATCTGTTTTTCCAAAGTAAAATTCTGCCGCTTTGGCAACACCGTATACGTTATTAGAGTAATAAACTTTATTTAAATACATTTCTAAGATTTCATGTTTTGAATACTTTTGTTCAAGGCGAAGAGCTAGCCATAATTCTTGTGCTTTGCGCTTTAGTGTTTTTTCGGATGATAGGAAGGTTAGCTTTACTACTTGTTGAGTGATCGTACTTCCTCCCTCAGCTCCGAATCCATCTTTCAAGTTAGCGACAACCGCGCCGCCTAGACGAATCAAATCGAACCCATGGTGCTGATAAAAGCGGACATCTTCTGTCGCTAATACAGCATCTTCCAGTACTTTCGGGATATCTTTATAAGAAACATACGTTCGTTTTTGACCTTGTGCACCTAACTCTGCAATCTTATGACCGTTCATATCATAAATGGTTGATGATAACGGGTCTTTAATTTTTGCTTCGTCAAGCGGTGGAGCGTCTTTCACAAAGTAAGCAAATGTGGCAATCCCGCTCACCATTCCAATCATCATAAACAATAACAACGTAATCATCAATTTCTTAAAAAACGATGTCGTTTTTCGTTTCTTTGCCTTTTTTTGTTGCACTTGTTTTGTTGCTTTTTTCCGTTCTACACGAGAACGATAGTCACCAGACATAAGCAAATCCTACCTTTCTAATAGTTGTAAGAAAGTGTATCTGTTTCTCTTGTTTCTTGCTTTTTTGTAGAGACAAGAAACATTTTTTAGAAGTAGATTTTTTCTACTACTTTAATATAATCAATTCGTGGTTGATAGCCAAGTGAAATGTAATGACCATATTGTTCGATCTCTTGTTTTGTCATTGATTTTCTTCCCCCATTTTTTTGTCGTTCCCAAAAAGTTAGTAAATGATTGGCATCAAGAAGATATATCTCATTAAGGGTAGTAAATCGTAAAATAACAAAACAAATTGCACCGTGGTCGAGAACTTGTTTCATATGGTAAATTTGGTGCTCGTGAAAATTTTGCAAAGGAAATGATGTTTTATTCCTTGTTTCTTTTGCTTCAAAATCGATATATTTGCCGCGATATACGCCGTTATAGTCGGTCGTTGACGCTTGTTTAAAATACGCTTCTTTAATGACGGCTGCGCTTCGTTTCGGATAGTCAACGCGAACAATTTGAATCGGGGTTGGTTTTTTATGAATAATGGCGATGCCATGTTCCCGATAGTACTCATTTGTTGCGTTTAAATCTTCTTCTAGCGTCATTCCACGATTCCCGTAGTTCGGTTGAAAATGGTGGACTAACTCGCTTTCCTGTTTGGTTTTATACGTTTTGCCGCCCGGATATTTAAACGTCATTGGCCTCATCTCCTTTGAATGCCTTTTATTATACCACAGGAAATGGAGAAGCGGGTGTATAATGAATGTTTTGACGATTCCCCTTTTACATATTTACGTCGGCCAACTCGTTTCTTGACCGTTCCTGGGACAAATGAACCATGTCGAAATCACACGAAGAAGTGAGGAGAACCACTTTCTTTGCCGAAATCGTTCTAGTTTTGTCATGTGTGAAGGGAGCAGGAAATCATTAGCGAATCTTTTATAAGCAAAAGGTGGATGGGAGGAGATCCAATGGAAAAACGGTGGGTTAAAAAAGAAGATGTGGAAAAACAATTGTATGAAATTGTTCAACTTATGCAACAAGTCGATGAAAAAATTGGAAACGTCATTGAAGGAATGATTCATGAGCAATATGAGCAAAGTCAAACTAAAATAGAGAAGTTGGAGCTGCAC
Organism: Thermaerobacillus caldiproteolyticus; assembly: GCF_013761245.1. Lineage (GTDB taxonomy): Bacteria > Bacillota > Bacilli > Bacillales > Anoxybacillaceae > Thermaerobacillus > Thermaerobacillus caldiproteolyticus. Next base: position 79,968 of record NZ_JACDUT010000005.1, read on the forward strand.
CTTGAAAACATAGAAAACCGAGTAAGCGATGAGAGCGAAAAAGCGGAGGAATTTCAACAACAGTTACCGCTTCCTACAAGTGTTTCCTCGAAGCTGAATTTTGTGTAATCCGTAGCGGCTTTCTCGCACATGATTGATTCGTTTTGTATACTAAAGAAGACGAAACAATGTTGAGAGGAAGTCGTGTTTATGCACAAGCAGTTAGAGGAATTAACAAAGCAATTACAAAACTATAATGACGAGATTTTACAGATTGCTGAACAAACCCGTCATCATCATGAATTCCCTGATTTTTTGGGAACAGTCAAGCCGTTTGTTGACGAGGTAAAACAAGTCGTTGACGAATGGAAACGTACAGCGCTTGCTTGGATTCAGTCAGCACGGCCAAAATATGTTTATCCTCAGCAAATCGAAACAACGGGAGAAAATATTGAGAAAATTGCTATTGAAGCGTTTTACCCAAACGCGAAAATCAGTCGAATTAAGCAATTTCATCAATCGATCGAATATACGCTTTTGCTTGTATGTGAACGCTTAAAGGAAAACGAATAGCAATTGATAGGACATCATTTTTATTGTAGATAAGCGAGACCACTTCCGCTTTGACATGTACAGGTATGGTCCGATGAAAGTGGGAGATGGCTCGTTTGTTTGTGGCCGTGTTCGAACATATGTGATGCAATCGAAATATCTTGCAAATGTTGAGTGACAAAAAAGCTGTTTAAATTTACAATCATGTTGTTTGAAAACTTCGGCTATATTGTTTCATTAAAAAAGGGCCAGATTGTTAAGGAACATTTTTTGATGTAACCGGAATATAGCATGAAAATGGGGAAGGTTTTCATGTAAACAAACGAGGGCAGGACAGTGGTAATAATATAACAAGAGATTTTTAACACAGATAATACTAGAAATCCAAAAAGGTTATTTACCTTTTTGGATTTCCGAATTATTAATGCTCGTTTTTGTCCTCTTTGAATTTTTTTATCACTTCTATAATATTCATTTCACCAAGGTTTCCTTCCTTACGCTTTCTTATGGATAAGGACTCTTTCTCCACCTCTTTATCACCAATTATAATCATATAAGGAACCTTTTGTATTTCAGCCTCTCTAATCTTTAATCCAATTTTCTCAACTCTGTCATCGATTTCAACTCGAAATCCAGCAGATTCTAATTGTAATTTAATTTGGTTGGCGTAAGACAAATGAGAATCAGAAATAGGCAAGATCTTTGCTTGCAATGGAGCCAGCCAAAAGGGGAAATCACCTGCAAAATGTTCAATTAAAATTGCCATAAACCGTTCGATAGAACCATAAATCGCTCTATGAATAATAATCGGGGGATGAGGTTTATTATCTTCGCCTATATAATTACAGTTAAACTTTTCAGGCATTTGAAAATCAAGCTGAACTGTCCCACACTGCCAACTTCGTCCGAGTGAATCTAGAATGTGGAAATCAATTTTTGGACCATAGAAAGCACCATCACCTTGATTGATTTGATAATGTAATCCTTTTTTCTTTAATACTGATTCCAGAGCTAATTCTGCCTTTTCCCATATTTCAACTGAACCCATAAAATTTTCTGGGCGAGTAGAAAGTTCAATCTTATAACTAAAGCCAAATTCAGAGTAGAACTCATCAATTAAATCCAATACTTTATCAATTTCAGATTCAATTTGCTCTTCTCTAACAAACAAATGTGCATCGTCTTGAGTAAAAGAGCGAACCCGTAAAAGCCCATTTAAAGATCCTGAAAGTTCGTGACGATGAACTAGGCCAAGTTCTGCAAAACGAATAGGAAGTTCTCGATAACTTCGTCGCTTACTATTAAAAATTAATACAGCACCTGGACAATTCATTGGTTTAATGGCGTAATTTTGTTCGTCGACATTTGAAAAATACATATTTTCGTGATAATGTTGCCAATGACCGGATTGTTCCCACAGCTCTTGTTTCATCATAATGGGTGTTTTTATTTCTTGATAACCAGCTTTTTGATGCTTTTTTTTCCACATATTTTCAAGTTCATTTCGAATGACCATCCCTTTTGGTAAGAAAAAAGGCATTCCAGGTGCTTCTTCCATTGACATAAACAGCTCTAGTTGTTGACCTAATTTTCGGTGATTTCGTCTTTCTGCTTCCATTTTAATTGACATTTTTTATTCCTCCTAATTTTTAAAATATAAATAAAAACCGCACCCATCCCAAAAATAAGGGACGAGTGCGGTCGTGGTTCCACCCTAATTCCGTAACATACCGAAAGTGTACATTACGCTCAAAAAGATAACGGTTTTCCCGATTATGGATACTCAGGTTTATCCTTTCCCCATAATAGCTCCAAGGTGGTAAATCAATCTCTTTTCTTCAGGGCTTTCAGCCGATGACCCTGTTCTCTGGTAAGAAAATAAAGATTGATTCGTGTCCTTTTCTTAGCTTTTATAAAATATAATATTTGGTATATTTAGTAAATATTTTTTATGAATTATAAGGTAGGAATTCTTAAAAGTCAAGTATCTAAATGAACATCTTGGTTTATATTTAACTAACGGGCGTGATAGTTGAATAACAGAAGATTTGTTACTGCTGCTTAAAACCAATTTAAGTATTCATCTAAAATGAAATAATTATTTTTTGAATATCGTTCGGAATCGAACGGTGTTATGGGTGTTTAGAGTATTAAAATGAACCAACTTTATTGTAAGTGAACAGCAAAGATGGCACTTTGAGAGCGGAAGGAGATAAGGGGATAGGAAAAAGGGGGGGGTCATGTAGCAACTTCACCCACCATGTGCCCGCGCTGTCCTGCGCCGTGCGTCAGCGTGTCGAGTCCAACGTGCAAGTTTTTCGTATTCAGGGCTGGGACAGTCCCAAGACCTTGCTCAGTTTTCCTTCAGTGGATGACCTAGAAATCTCCCGCTTTCAAGCGAAGAGAAAGTGGGAGTGATTCAAAGGTCTTTTTCTACTTTCGCGGACACGGGCCCATTTTGTTCGGTGGCTACGTTCCCGATTTCATACTCGACTCGCTCTGTATGTTTTGGAGGGACATTTTCGCCACGCTTTGGTTTTTGGTGGTCATGACCTTTTAATTTATGCTGAAAATGAACGCCTCTACTCATTTTGAACACCTCCCTTGTTCATTAATTTGTGATGAAAGAACGAGAAATATGCAAAAAACCGAGAGGAAAGCGTTCCTCTCGGTTATAGTTCGATATATTCGTTGTTAAAATCTGGCTTACAGGCACCTGCCTTTTCCAGTTCACGAGCAATATCGCGATACTCAGCAATAGTGATTTCCCCGCGTAAATAAACTTGGCGTGCAAAATCAAGCAATTCATTCATATCGGTTGGTTCGTAATTTTTGGATGCGATAAATTTATGTTTAAACTCGGCTATGTTCATCGCACTCTCCCCCTTTGCGATTTCTTTACTACATAGTACCATAAACGGTTATGATTCATGTAAATTCAAAAAATTAAAACTTCCGACAATTCATGACATGTCCGTTTTCACTTTTTTGATTCATGACACATATACTAATGGTAGCTTAGAAAGTGGGGGAAGATGTTATGTACCGGTATCCTCATTCGTTTCCAACACCAAATTCTTCCTATTCACCATATCATGCTGCATTATATCAGCCATATCCATATTCCCAAGTGGCTCATCATTGGCCGGCTGGGCAACAAGTGTCACAAATGTCGCCTTATCCGACTCCCTATCCGACACCAAGCCCGGTTTTAAAGCCTCCGGCACCGGCTCTTCAGTCCATTATGTCGCAATTTAAAACTTCCGAAGGGACATATGATATTAATAAAATGATGAACACGATGGGACAAATGATTAATACGGTTAATCAAGTAGGCGGAATGCTGAAAGGATTAGTCAATACGTTTAAAGGATAATGATGGAATCCTCCACCAACATATGTGGAGGATTAATTTTTTAAAATAGTAACTCATACACCTCATTTAATTGATAAACGCGCTCAAAATCTCGCTCGTCCATTGCATATTTGATTTCATGTGGCAAAATGCGATCGAGAAAAGCGATTTCTTCTCTCGACAAGTCGCGGACAAACTCTTCTTCACTTGTATATGGCTTTGCGAGTAATTTTTTATAAATGTGACGAGGGATATTCGTATGATAATCAGTATAATTGGATAAAATTTCGCGCAAATAGCCTAATGTTTTTTCCATTACGATTCGTCCCCTTGGAAAAATGCTTCGAATGTCTTGCTGACACGTTGTGCCCCTTCGGCATACGGATTTTCTTCGGTGGCTTGTTGCGGATCAAGGTTTGTTTCAATGACTAATTTTGGCTCATGGGACGGTTCTGCAATGATGCGATCATTCAGCTGCTTAAAATCCGGTAGCGTTTTCTTCATGTTTTTTGGCACCTCCTACAAGTAGAGTGGGTCAACTATTAAGAAAGTATGTATGGCTAATTGAAAACGATTAATGGATATAAAAATGACATATGCTAATTAAAGAAGATCCATTTTTACACTAGGAGGTGAAACACGATGACAAATCGAAATGACAATCGCAGACCAAAACACAAATATCCAAATGATCAAGAAAAAGAGTGGGATATTCAAAAAGATCCCACACCAGAGGAAAACGCAAAATACGGAAGCAAGTCCCACAAAAATTCATAACACAAAGAAGATGAGAAGCGACCTCATCTTCTTTGAAGATTGTAGAACATTTGCCTTTGAGGAAGATAGGTGGCGACATTTCACCGTTGCCTACAGGATGTGGGCAGCTTTTAGACGAAATTGGATACCTTTGTTTTTCTTATTGTCCAGCTTCAGTTCGCAACGCTTTGTGGGAAATAACCTTTCGCCGTTGGAATGCAGGCATTTCTTAGCGGAAGAACACTTTTCGGTCAGCGGTAGGCGCTCGTTTCTGCTTTTCTTAATCAATATCGATGTATTTTCGTTTTTGCGGAAGGCGGATGATTAATCGACCGTCTTCAAATGAAGCTTTAATTTCTTTTTCTGTTACCGGGTAGGGTAAAGGAATAGTGCGCGTAATGTTTTGAGACATTTGCCGTTTTTGATATACATGATTTCCTTCATCGGTGGATTCGATGATTTCGTGATTTTTGACAGTCAAGTGTAAATAGTCATCTGTAAACTCTAGTTGAATTTGATCTCGTTTCACATGAGGAAGATGAGCGGTAATCGTGTAGTCATGTTTCGTTTCATGAACTTCGACTGGGATATACGCGTGTGAGAACGTTTTATGGAAATATTCATCGAGTGTTTCAAACATTTTTTTCAACGGTCGTTCGTCAAAAAATTGATCAATCATTCCCCATAAACGTTGGAAAGGTTCATCATCTTGCTTTTTCTTCATCGGAGGTTGAAAATGATCATTCATCAAGCCTATCTCCTTTCATTACTTGTTTCTTAGTTTAAATGTATGTACTACATGAAAAAAACGTCACTCTAATTTTTTTAGTGAAATTTAATGTATTTTTAAGGTTTTTTGTTTATGATGTAGTTGCAGTTGGTAATCAGAAAGCCGGCATTGCAATATTTGTCAGAGTAATATTTTTAGAAGCACATGTTCATTCTTCAATAATAATGCATCCGACGCTCTATCCATGTTCGACAACTCGATAGACCGGCAACAAAGAGGGAGGAGAACAGGATGCATACCATTCGTCTAATCATTACACTTTTTTTCTCAGGAACTGCTGTATCGTTGTTAGCATATCAGTTTGTGGAAATCGTTCATGCGTTTATTGATTTCATATTGGAACGACATTCGTAAGCAAAATGTGAATTGCTGATCGCGTTAAGCGGTTGGCATTTCTTTTTGATATGATACGGAATAGGAGGGAAAGAAAATGAACAAACGCATTTTAATTATTGAAGATGAAGCAAATTTGGCTCGGTTTATTGAGCTTGATTTAACCCATGAAGGGTATGAAGTATGCGTGAGTCATGATGGCAGGGAAGGATTGGAGATGGCGTTGTCGGAGGATTGGGGACTCATCCTATTAGATTTAATGCTTCCGAATTTAAATGGAATGGAAGTGTGCCGCCGGGTGCGGTCAGTGAAACAAACTCCGATTATTATGATTACAGCAAGAGATAGCGTATTCGACCGTGTTATGGGATTAGATAGCGGTGCGGATGACTATATTGTCAAGCCATTTGCGATTGAAGAATTATTGGCGCGAATTCGCGCTTTATTCCGTCGCGTCCAACTTCCTTCTGAAGGTGAACAAATATTAACGTTCAAAGACCTTACCGTTGACTTGAATGCACGCACGGTTAAAAAAGGAGACGAAATCATTGAATTGACAAAACGAGAATACGATTTGCTTGTGACGTTTTTACAAAATATCAATATTGTTTTGACACGAGATACATTGTTGAACAAAGTATGGGGATTTGATACAGAAGTTGAAACGAACGTCGTCGATGTATATGTCCGTTATTTGCGCCATAAATTAGACGAAAACGATAAGGAAAGTTATATCCAAACAGTACGCGGTGCAGGATATGTGATGCGGCCATGAAACTTTTTCGCATTAAAAACGTCTCTTTAAAATGGAAGCTAACGTTTCTTTCTGCGGCGGCCATTTTTATTATTTATTTTATTTTTACGAGCTTGCAATATGAGATTGTAAAACAATGGTTGCTGAATGAAGAAGAAAAAACAATGAAGAAAACCATCGAAGAAATTGAAACTTATTACGCGGAAAAACGTAATCTATCGTGGAAGGACGTTCGCGAAAGCGGGCAATTACTTGAAAAGTTAAACGAAAAATACCAGACCATCCGCGTTCTTGATGCCAAAGGAAACATCATTGTTTCTGTTTCCAACCATGCATCCGTTTCGCTGTCGCCGACTGCTGCTCCGAAAAGTCTGGAGATTGATTATCATTCTGTCAATGATGAACGATCAATTATTTTACGAAAGCCTTTACATCTTTCGTCCGTCAATGGGACGATTGAGATTGTTCGTCATCTTGCGAAATTTAAACAAATGACAAGAATGTTGTTTCTTATTATGACGTTAATCGGGATAGCGGCAATGATTACGAGCGCCTTCATTGGAATGTTTATTGCCCAGCATTTTGTAGGCCGGCTAAAGGCATTAACAAAAACGATGATGAATATTAAAAATAAAGGGTTTCAACAACGAATTGATATTCCACCTTCAAACGATGAAATGTCTAAATTAATGGTGATGTTCAACGAAATGATGGATGAAATTGAACATTCGTTTCATCAGCAAAAGCAATTTATTCAGGATGCCTCGCATGAGTTGCGAACGCCGATTGCCATTTTAGAAGGACATCTTTCACTGTTAAAACGCTGGGGAAAAAATAACCGCGACATCCTAGAAGAATCGTTAGAGGCTGCTTCCCAAGAGGTTGCCCGGTTAAAAACACTAGCGTTAGAACTTTTAGACTTGTCGCGTGCGGAAGTCATTACAGTTCCTGCGGATATTCCACCGCTCTCTCCGAAAGACGCAGTGGAGCAAACGGTAAGAAATTTTCGCGTTTTGTATCCAGCGTTTCAGTTTGTGGTGGACAATTTGTTAGAAGAGACGATATCAATTCGAATGACGAAACATCATTTTGAACAGCTCCTGTTAATTTTACTTGATAATGGGGTGAAGTATTCACAACAGCATAAGCGAATTACCATTCGCTTGAAAGAAGAAGGAAAATATGTATGCATTTCTGTAATCGATCAAGGAATCGGCATTCCTCGTGATGAATTAGAGAAAGTGTTTTTGCGCTTTTATCGCGTCGATAAAGCGCGAAGTCGTGAAAAAGGAGGAGTAGGGCTTGGTCTAGCTATTGCTAAAGAGATCGTTGATAAATACGGTGGACAAATTACGCTTCAAAGCGAAGTCGGAAAAGGAACGACAGTCGAGCTGTTAATTCCAAAAATGTCCTCTCTAACATAACGGAAGGTGAGAAAATATGGATCATTTTCATGAAGAAACCATTGTACAAAAAAAAGACATTCAACATGTCGTTGAAAAATTTCGCAAGAGGGGTATTAAAGTCAGTGCATGCAAACCGAGAATAATGTTGTCTTTATCTTGCTTGACAACACCTGTGACAAAAAGCAATGAATGAAGGAGGGAAAAGGAAAATTTGAACATTCATCAACAAAAAATTATTCCTTCCATCAAAACATTGAAAGACTTTGAAAAGTTTTTGAGCAGCTCATATGCACATGGAGTGTTACTAGAATTACATATTTCACAGCTAAAAAGCGTTTTTCAATACGCGCGCCAATGTGGAAAAAATTTAATCATTCATACCGATTTAATCCAAGGATTAAGCCATGATGAATATGCAGCGGAATATTTATGCCAAGAATTTCAGCCGTGCGGGTTAATTTCAACAAGAGGCAATGTGATTGTAAAAGCAAAACAAAAAAAGGTACTGGCGATTCAACGCATTTTTTTACTTGATTCGCATGCACTTGAGAAAAGTTACCAACTGATTGAAAAGACGCAGCCAGACTGTATCGAAGTCATACCGGGAGCGATGCCGCATATCATTCGGGAAGTAAAGGAACGGACGGGAAAACCGATTTTTGCTGGAGGGTTCATCCGCACTGTAGATGATGTCGAGCGCGCTCTTGAGGCAGGAGCGGTGGCTGTTACGACATCGAATAAAGAATTGTGGAAATATTACGAAACAAACTAGCGAACTTTTTACTAGGCAAACGTGCTGTTTTCGTTTATAATAAAAGTAAGTTAATAAGTTGTCAGGAGATAAGGAGAGACCATGCATACATGATAAGCGAAGGCTTGTCGTGTTTGTCATGGTCTCTTTTTATCTTTAAAAGGGAGGAGATTTTTCATGGGATCATCATTTTCTAGCGTCCAACGTTATCAGCGTTTAGAGGAGATGAGCCGAGAACGTTACGACATTCTTATTATTGGCGGGGGAATTACCGGTTGTGGGATTGCCTTAGACGCAGTCACAAGAGGCATGAACACAGCGTTAGTCGAGATGCAAGATTTTGCAGCGGGAACATCAAGCCGTTCTACGAAACTTGTACATGGTGGGCTTCGGTATTTAAAACAACTGGAAGTAAAAATGGTCGCCGAAGTTGGAAAAGAACGGGCGATCGTATATGAAAACGGTCCGCATGTCACCACTCCGGAATGGATGTTACTGCCAATTCATAAAGGTGGAACGTTCGGCAAATGGAGTACATCCATTGGCTTATGGGTGTACGATTATTTAGCGGGCGTGAAAAAAAGTGAGCGCCGCACGATGTTAAGCGCTGAGGAAACATTAAAAAAAGAACCGCTCATTAAAAAGGAAGGTCTCCTTGGAGGTGGCTATTATGTCGAGTATCGTACTGATGATGCCCGCTTGACAATCGAAGTCATCAAAAAAGCCGTCGAACAAGGAGCGCACGCGGTAAACTATGCAAAAGTAGAGGAACTTCTTTACGAAAACGGCAACATCATTGGCGTACGTTGCCGCGATCAAATCATCGGCCGCTCTTACGAAATATATGCGAAAAAAATTGTCAATGCCGCCGGTCCATGGGTTGATATATTACGAGAAAAAGATCGCTCCAAAAACGGAAAAATGCTGCGACTCACAAAAGGGGTTCATATTGTCATTGACCAAAAACGGTTTCCGTTAAAACAGGCCATCTATTTTGATACGCCGGACGGCCGCATGGTGTTTGCCATTCCGCGCGATGGCAAAACGTATGTCGGCACGACCGATACGTTTTACAATGATGATATCGCTCATCCAAAAATGACGTCCGATGATCGTGACTATTTAATTAACGCCATTAACTACATGTTCCCAAGTGTGCATATAGCAGAGAAAGACATTGAATCAAGCTGGGCTGGCGTGCGGCCGCTCATTTATGAAGAGGGAAAAAGTCCATCAGAAATTTCTCGTAAAGATGAAATTTGGCAGTCACCATCAGGGCTCATTACGATTGCAGGAGGAAAATTAACCGGCTATCGCAAAATGGCAGAAACGGTCGTTGATCTTGTTGCCAAGCAATTGGAAAAAGAGGAAGGGAAAACGTTCCGTCCTTGCCAAACGAAACATTTGCCGATTTCCGGGGGAGATGTCGGTGGTTCTCACAATTTGCCGGCCTTTACGGCAAAAAAAGCGGAAGAAGCGGTGCAGTATGGCTTTACGAAAGAGGAAGGGGAACGACTCGCCAAACAATACGGCGCAAACGTCGACCGCTTATTTGCTCTGAGCAAACAGTACGATGCAAACAGCGGGCTTTCCCGCGAGGAATTCGTTCGGCTCGTTTACTCCATTGAAGACGAAATGGTCGTCAAACCGGTCGACTATTTCATTCGCCGCACTGGTGCCCTATTCTTTGATATCGCTTCGGTCCGTCGTTGGAAAGAACGCGTCATCGCTTTCATGGCTGATTACTTACAATGGTCCGCCGAGCAAACAACTGTTTATACGAAGGAGCTGGAACAAGCACTGCATGATGCGGTCGTGCCATGCGACCAAAACGGTGTCTAGAATTTCTTAGACACCGTTTTTTATTTTAACTGTTAAGAATATGTGGATGGTAAATTCTAACCGATGACGGTACTGAATATTCTAGTAATGCAGAGTTAGGCGCTTATGAAAACGAGGATATCAGCTTCTTTTTTCGAGTAAACAGGGAAAATTGTATTTGAGCTTCCATCTCAAACTAAGAAATACAAATTACAAGTTTCTTCTGGTTTAGGTTGATCGGGTGGCGAATATGAAACGATTCAACCTAAGGAAAGAGGGCATAATTACATGCTCTCTTTTTTATACCTGAATAATAATGGCTTTATTGTAAAAATCACCTTTTTAGGAGTCACATCCGGGACTAAAGGGGGATTATCGTGGCTATTACATACAACATCGACACAAAAATGTTCCATTTGCAGGCGAAGGATACAAGTTATATTATGCAAACAGTGCATTCAGGATATTTAGCACATCTATACTGGGGAAAAAAGATAAGAACGGCTCATCTATCAAGAAAGTTACGGTTTATAAAGCGCGCCTTTTCTCCCAATCCTGATCCATCAGACCGAACGTTTTCTTTAGATACGTTGCCGCAAGAGTATCCGGCTTACGGCAATACAGACTTTCGCACGCCAGCTTATCAAGTGCAATTGGAAAATGGATCGACCGTATCGGATTTACGATACAAAACGCATCGAATTTATAAAGGAAAGCCGAAATTAGAAGGATTGCCAGCAACCTATGCGGAAAATGAAAACGAGGCGGAAACGCTAGAAATTTTTTTGGAAGATCGTCTGACACGTTTAAGTGCGATTTTGCTTTATACGGTATATGAGCAGTTGAATGTCATTACACGTTCTGTTCGTTTTGAAAATAAAGGCTCTGAACGTATTAAATTATTGCGGGCATTAAGCATGAATATCGATTTTTACGATGATAACTTTGATTTTCTGCATCTTTTCGGTGCTCATTGCCGAGAGCGGTATATAGAAAGAAAACCGCTTTTTGTCGGAACGCAATCGATCGAAAGCCGAAGAGGAGCAAGCAGTCATCAACATAACCCATTTATTGCGTTATTAAGAAAGAATGCGAATGAAGACGAAGGTGAAGTATACGGTTTTAATCTCGTGTACGGCGGCAATTTTCTTGCGCAAGTAGAAGTGGATCAATTTCATACAGCGCGTGTGTCGCTAGGGATTAATCCGTTTGATTTTACTTGGTTATTAGAACCGGGTGGATCGTTCCAAACGCCCGAAGTGGTGATGGTCTATTCCGATTGCGGGCTGAATGGAATGTCACAAACGTTCCATCAACTGTATCGAACGCGTTTGGCACGTGGATCGTTTCGTGATAAGGAACGCCCGATTTTAATTAACAACTGGGAAGCAACGTATTTTCATTTTAATGAAGAAAAAATTTTGCAAATTGCTGAAGAAGCGAAAGAATTAGGCATCGAACTGTTTGTATTGGATGACGGGTGGTTTGGTAAGCGAAATAACGACAAAAGCTCGTTAGGAGATTGGATTGTGAACAAAGATAAACTCCCGAATGGGCTAGCGAGTCTTGTGAAAAAAGTTCGTGACATGGGAATGCAGTTTGGCTTATGGTTTGAACCAGAAATGATTTCAGTCGACAGCGAGCTGTACCGCAAACATCCGGACTGGTGCCTTCATGTGCCGAACCGGCCGCGTTCGGAGGGAAGAAATCAGCTTATCTTAGATTTGTCACGCAAGGACGTGTGTGATTATATCATTTGTGCTGTTTCGGATATTTTGGCCAGTGCACCGATTTCATATGTAAAGTGGGATATGAACCGCCATATGACAGAAATCGGTTCTGCCGCTTTACCGCCTGAGAGACAGCGCGAAACGGCTCATCGTTATATGTTAGGCCTGTATCGCGTGATGGAGGAAATTACATCCCGTTTTCCACACGTCTTGTTTGAAGGCTGTTCTGGCGGCGGGGGACGGTTTGATCCAGGCATTCTCTATTATATGCCGCAAACATGGACGAGTGATAATACAGACGCGGTTTCGCGTTTGAAAATTCAGTATGGTACGAGCCTTGTTTACCCAATTATTGCCATGGGAGCTCATGTGTCGGCTGTTCCCAACCATCAAGTTCATCGCATGACCTCACTTGATATTCGTGGGCATGTTGCGATGTCGGGGAATTTTGGCTACGAGCTTGATTTGACGAAGCTAAGCAAGAAAGAAAAGGAAATTGTTAAGCAACAAGTCGCTTTTTATAAAGATATTCGCCGTCTTGTGCAATTCGGAACTTTTTATCGAATAGTAAGTCCGTTTGAAGGAAATGAAGCAGCATGGATGTTTGTATCTGAAGACAAATCAGAAGCGTTCGCTGCTTATTTTCGAGTGCTAGCAGAAGCAAATGCCCCTTTATCTTTCTTGCGGCTCAAAGGACTTGACCCTGACAAAAATTACGAGTTAATAGGTAGCGGAGAAGTATATGGAGGGGATGAACTCATGTACGTGGGACTGAATGTGCCGAAGCGCCACGGCGATTTTATTAGTGTCATCTGGCGATTAAAAGAATATCGCTAATGGAAAAAGACCGGTGTCTAAAATGTAGCTAGACACCGGTTTCTAGTTGAGCAAGCTTTTCTAAAATGCGGCGTTTTCTATACAACATTTTTCCTGTTTTAGCAATATCCTCAATAAAACTTTTATTGAACATTGCTCCAAAGATAATTCCGACAATCGGAACAAATTGAAAGAGCTTTTTCCACCCATATTGATCGCGAAATGTCATGATGACTTCGCGCCATCCTTGAAGTTGGGAAAATACTTGTTGATGGTCGTTGGAGAACGAAGTGAGCTGCTCAAGAATCGCTTTTTTTCCTACGATGTCAGCAGCAGTAAACTGCAAACATTTCACGATAAAAAGCCGCTCTTTTTTTTCTTTCGGATTGTATCCGTAGGCAATCGCAATTTCCTGCAATGTCTTTAGTGCGAGACCAAGGAGTGTCGGAATATCGATGGCGAGCGTAAAAACGCCGCCGATACCGGTAGTCGCACCTTGATATTGGGCAAACGTCACTCGTGACGTAATAATCTCATCACAAACGCGATCCATCGTCTCAAGAGGAGCATGTGCAACCTGTTCGAGTGTCGGAATGGTGCCGTCTTCCTTAAATTTTTCTAAAATATTTTGCTCTTTTACAAGATATTGCCCACCCGTTTGAATATATCCACCAAGTTCATCCAACAACTGTCCGAGCTTTTTATGTACGAAGTTTGGTGTTAATTTATCCAAAATCTTAAATGGCAACCGCCCAATCTTTTCCCAAAACCATAGATCTTTTTGGTCTTGTTCCCATTGGTTAATCTTTTTGAGTTCATCCTTCAGAAATAGTTTTGTTTCCATTCAGCAACCTCCCTTATATATAAAATGGATTGATTAGCTGTCTATTATACGTTTTAAAAAAAGAATTGTTTCAAACTTCATTGATTCTTCATAAAATTTTTACTAAAATATTTACTATAATTGGTGGGTTAGGGGGCATAAAGATGATGGAGCAATTAAAAGAAGATTTTATTGCGTTGTTTGGTGGTGTAAAAGAGAAAGTTCGTATTTTTTTCGCCCCGGGGCGTGTGAATTTAATCGGTGAACATATCGATTATAATGGAGGGTATGTGTTGCCGTGTGCGCTGCAAATAGGCACGTATGCGCTTGTGCGAAAAACGGGGAATCCATTCATTCGGTTTTACTCTAAAAATTTTCCCGAAGAAGGTGTGATTACTGTTTCGTATGAGGACTTATCGTATCATGTAAAACATGGATGGGCGAATTATCCAAAAGGGATCATCACTGCATTTCAATCATTTTGTCCTATCCATACGGGATTAGATATTTTGTATTACGGGAATATTCCGAATGGGGCAGGATTGTCATCTTCGGCTTCCATCGAGCTTGTAACCGCTGTTATGTTGAATGAAGTATTTGAGCAAAACATTGACATGATAGATCTTGTGAAATTAAGTCAAAAGGTAGAAAATGAATATATCGGCGTTAATTGCGGCATCATGGATCAATTCACGGTAGGAATGGGCAAGTTGGACCATGCGATACTATTAAACTGCCAAACATTAGAGTATCGCTATTTACCTTTGGAAATGACCGATTGCACGATTGTCATTGCAAATACGAATAAAAAGAGGGGATTAGCGGACTCCGCTTACAATGAAAGGAGAGCGACATGTGAAGCTGCCTTTTTGAAATTACGGCAACATGTGAACATTGAGTCACTCGGCGATTTGACAAGCAAACAACTCGAGCAATACGAACATCTTCTTTCTCCGGTGGAGAAAAAACGTGTTCGACATGCAGTGACCGAAAATGAACGAACAAAGCAAGCGGCTAACGCTTTAGAGCAAGGCGATTTATTCCGTTTCGGCGAATTAATGAAGCAATCCCATATTTCGTTGCGCGACGATTATGAAGTGACAGGAACAGAACTTGACACCCTTGTCGAAGCGGCATGGAAACATGAAGGGACCATTGGGGCCCGAATGACGGGGGCAGGATTTGGTGGCTGTACAGTGAACATTGTGAAGGATGAATATATCCCTTCTTTCATTGAGCAGGTCGGACGCGAGTATACGCAAAAAAGCGGATATGAAGCTAGTTTTTACGTCGTAAAAATTGGCGATGGAGCCAGAGAGATCACAGAAGAAAAGGAGATGAGATTATGATTCTTGTTTGCGGCGGCGCTGGCTATATTGGCAGTCATGCCGTTTATCGTTTAATCGAAAAAGGGGAAAAGGTGGTTGTTGTTGATAATTTGCAAACAGGGCACCGAGAAGCTGTTCATCCGGAAGCAATGTTTTACCAAGGTGATATTCGCGACCGCACTTTTTTAAGAGAAGTGTTTCAAAAACACGACATCGATGCAGTTATTCACTTTGCGGCGAACTCTCTTGTTGGCGAAAGCATGCAAGAGCCGCTTAAATATTATGATAACAACGTATATGGTACACAGATTTTATTAGAAGTAATGAACGAATTTGGCGTTAAACAAATTGTTTTTTCGTCGACAGCAGCCGTCTATGGGGAGCCGAAACAAATTCCAATTGTCGAAACAGATCCAACTACTCCAACAAACACGTATGGAGAAACGAAATTAGCGATGGAAAAAATGATGAAATGGGTCAATCGTGCTTACGGAATCCGCTATATTTCGTTGCGTTATTTTAACGTCGCCGGGGCTTATGGCACAGTGATTGGCGAAGACCATGACCCGGAAACGCATTTAATTCCATTGATTTTAAAAGTGCCGCTTGGACAGCGAGAAGAGATTCATATTTTTGGGGACGATTACGACACGCATGATGGAACGTGCATTCGTGATTATATTCATGTCCTCGATTTAGTCGATGCTCACATTCTGGCTGTAGAAAAATTACGGAGCGGGTCAGAAAGTAACATCTACAATTTAGGAAACGGTAATGGATTTACTGTTAAAGAAGTGATTGAAGCGGCACGAGTTGTCACAGGGCATCCAATTCCTGCCCGGGTGATGGCACGGCGTCCGGGTGACCCAGCAAAGCTTGTCGCTTCTTCGGAAAAGGCAAAACGTGAGCTCGGCTGGGAACCAAAATATCCAAACATTACAGACATTGTCGCCTCCGCATGGGAATGGCATCAGGCAAAACCAAACGGATATCGAGGTGCTTGATGTTGGTCAACATTTACGAAGAGATTGAAAAGCTAGTTCAATACGGAATCGCCAACGGATTGCTTTATCCGGAAGATGCCATTTATACTCGGAACCGTTTGCTAGCTACGTTAAAGATTGAGGATTGGAAACCGGTAGAGGTTGAGATTCAAGAGAATCTCTCCTCTCCTTCTCCAGTTTTAGCAAATATAGTAGATTGGGCATACGAAAACGGTCGACTACAGACAAATACGACAACCGAACGGGATATATGGGACGCGAAGCTGATGAATTGTTTAATGCCGCGTCCATCGGAAGTTATTCGCGAATTTTACGGACGGTATGTTAAACGGCCGGAAATGGCGACAGACTGGTTTTATTCGCTCAGCAAAGCTTCAAACTATATTCATGTGGATCGAATTGCGAAAAATAAAAAATGGAAAGCAATGACGAACTATGGAGAAATCGATATTACGATTAATCTATCAAAACCGGAAAAAGATCCAAAAGAGATTGCAAAATTAAAAGATTTGCAGGCATCGACATATCCAATGTGCGTGCTTTGCGCGGAAAATGAAGGATATGAAGGGACGTGGCGCCATCCGGCTCGCTCCAACCATCGCGTCATCCCGATCACGTTATTAGATGAACCATGGTGTTTTCAGTACTCTCCGTATGTATACTATGACGAACATTGTATTGTATTTAGCCGCGACCACGTCCCGATGAAAATGGAGCGAAACACATTTGCGCGATTGCTTGCGTTTATCGAAAAATTTCCGCACTATTTTATTGGCTCCAACGCTGATTTACCGATTGTTGGCGGCTCGATTTTGGTGCACGATCACTTTCAAGGCGGAAAATATACGTTTGCGATTGAACGAGCTGAAATGGAGGAAGAATTTGATTTGCCTTCCTATCCCTCATTGACCGCTGGAATCGTTCGTTGGCCAATGTCGGTGATTCGCGTTCGTGGCAGAAAAGAGGAAGTGCTCGAAGTAACGGATTTAATTTACCGTACATGGAAAGCATATAGCGACCCGTCTGTTGATATATACGCCCAAAGCGGCGATACCCCGCATAATACGGTAACACCTATCGCTAGACGACGCGGGGAGCTATTTGAAATGGACGTCGTTTTACGCAATAACCGGGCATCGGAGGAGCATCCATACGGCATTTTCCATCCTCATGCAGAATTGCATCATGTTAAAAAAGAAAATATCGGTTTAATTGAAGTTATGGGGCTTGCGGTGCTGCCGGGAAGACTTGCAACGGAACTAGAAACATTAGCCGAGTATCTCGTGCAAAAAACGAGAAAAGAAGACTGGGCCCCCTCGCTTCTCAAACATTGGGACTGGTATGAAGAAATATCCGATACGTACCCTTCGATTACTGCAGAAAATGTGTCAGGCATTCTTCAGCATGAAGTAGGAGAACGCTTTATAACCGTATTAGAGCACGCTGGTGTTTTTAAGCAGACAGAGAAAGGAAAAAAAGCGTTTCGCGCTTTTTGTCAGAAAGTGAGGGAGAACTGTCTTGATGAACGACATACTTAGGGGTTGGGAAAACACAAGGTGGCTATCGGAGTGATCACAATCTTGCGCTCGAACCATGTACCGTAATCTATATGATCATTTATACGTCGCTGATGCGATTCGGAAAGCTGCTTTTGTCGAAGCAAAACGGGCGGTTCCACATCGGGATAAGAGGAGAATGAAGAGAAATTACGCCATTTGCATCTAAAATATTTGAAAAGGTTTGTGACGATCAATAATTGGCAACCAAAATCATAAAAGCGTTGAAGAGCATAGGACTGACATTTCAAGAAGAAATGTAATGGTTCAAATGACATCTAGGAACTAAAAAGCGTAAAGGAAGTGAAATGTTTTTCATCGATGGCAACATTAAAAGAAATCGCAGAAAAAGCAGGTGTATCCGTGGCGACCGTATCACGTGTCTTGAATTATGATACGACTTTGTCGGTATCAGACGAAACAAGAAAACGAATTTTTGAGGTAGCCCAAGAATTGAACTATAAAACATTGCGGGAGCGCAATCAACAGACAGCAAAGGACCGATTACGATTTGGTCTTGTTCATTGGTATTCTGAGCTACAAGAATTAGGAGATCCTTATTACATGGCTATTCGTCTCGGGGTTGAGAAAGAATGTTTTCACCGTCAAATTGAGCTTGTCAAGCTGTTTAAACAAAATGATTCCTATCATTCTGAATGGCTAACTGCTCTTGATGGCATTATCGCGATTGGAAAGTTTGGTCCAAAAGACATCGAAGTGTTTACGTCTAGTACGAAGCATATTGTATTTGTTGATTTTTCACCCGATGAAGAGCAATTTGATTCTGTTGTTGTTGACTTTCGCCAATCTGTGCTGGAAGTATTAGACTATCTCATCGAGCTTGGTCACGAGAAGATTGGTTATATTGGCGGGCGTGAATATGTAGATGGAGAAAGTCTCATCAAAGATGAACGCGAAGCGACCTTTTACGAATATTTGTATTTAAAAGGAATGTATGACCCGCAACATGTATTTATCGGCCATTTTACTGCTGAGGATGGATACCGCTTGATGAAACAAGCCATTTCTCATGGCGCGTTGCCAACCGCCTTTTTTATCGCGAGTGATTCCATGGCGATTGGGGCCTTACGGGCGCTCCATGAAGCAAAAATTAAAGTTCCGGATGATGTGTCAATTGTTGGCTTTAATGATATCCCAACGTCTAAATTTATGCAACCTCCATTAACGACCGTGAAAGTATATACGGAATTTATGGGAGAGACAGCGGTGGAATTGTTAGTCGAACGGCTAACGACAAAGCGGCATATTTCAAAAAAAGTCGTCGTTCCAACAAAGCTCATCATTCGCGAAAGCAGCCATGTTCGCTGAAAATCTATGACGAAATAGAAAAAAAGGTGGAGCCAATGTTCCACCTTTTGCATTTCTATTCGCTTGATAGAGGCACTTTTCATGGAAACAGCCGTAAGGACAACCCGTTACTTAATGTCGTTTGAAGAGGGAGTTTCAAGCGCTTTGTATGTAGTTGTTAAACTCAAAAGCATTTGCAGTATCGAAAATCGGCAACTTCGTTTGAAGAAACGAATTAATGGAACTCAATATCGACGTGCTTTTTCTGATCGGACATCATTTTTGGAATATGAATATCAAGTACGCCGTTTTTATAAGTGGCTTTAATGTTATCAGCCGTGGCATCCGATGGTAATGTAATCGAGCGCTGGAAGCGACCGAAAAAGCGCTCGCGGCGATGCATTTGTTCTTCTTTAATATGTTGATTCCGCTGAATCGTGCCGCTAATGGTCAATACATGATTGTGAACATCGATATGAACATCCTCTTTTCGCTCAAGTCCTGGAATATCACAGGAAACGATATATTCACTCTCTGTTTCATGCATATCAATGCGCGGCATTCCCATATGTTCGTCCATATGTGCGAACAAAGATGGGAATTCATTTGAGAAAAAACGATTAAAATCTCGTCTCATTGTTTCTAAATAGCGAAACGGATCGTAAGGAATCAAAGACATAAAAATCCCTCCTTGACATCATTTCGCTACATAGTCTGTTCAAATGTCATTGTTTTATGCGAAACAAATCAAACAGGAAAATGAAAAGGGAAAATCCCTTCTGGAGTTGTTATTGCTGATGGTTTAAATGAACAAAAAACGAATTTACATCAGTCTGGAATTATAAGAGGTAGATATAAGTGTCCTGAAATCTGGCAATTAGGTCATAAGATAACTGTATGCGTCGGAAGCAGAAAATACAGAAGCGATGTTATTTTGGCTTATACCGACAGGAACACAAACAAGGAAAGAGAAGGAGCTTATCGGATATGATCAAGATGGAAATGATGGTTGGTGTTTGACGATAGATCTATCCAATCGATGGTTACATCCTCATCTGCATATGGTGATAGGGGATGATCCGGTTGCCAATACGGATCATAAACGTTGTAACAAAATGAAGACAAAAGAAGGTAAGCTCCGAATTGGCTTACCTTCTACAGGGCTATTCGTTCCATAATATCTGTATGAAGCTGAATTAGTGCCAGTTTTTCCGTTTCAGTTAGAGAGGACATGATAACCCTTTTAACAGCATAATAAAATTTCACTTCGGGAGATTGGCGGACGCGAGGATGAGTCATTTCATCGCGCAATTCTTTTTCAATCGCCTCATAAAGAAGAGATTTACAGCTTTCCTCCGTTAGTTCTGCTTTTGTTAAAGAACGGTTCGACCACAATGTTCGATATGCTTCGAATAGTTGAATAAACGAAAGCCCCATACCATTCATTCCTTTCTTATCTATACTTAGTATTGTTTTTTAGTTAAAAGATTTACTAAAGTTCGCTAAACGAGAACACATTATTATTAGTTGATGAGGGAATCGACGAAATAAAAGAAAGAATTGAAAGCCCTTTTTCGACGTTTAACAAGCTAAGATACAAGAGTGAGAAATTTACTTAATTATTTAATAATAATAGCAAAAACTAATGGAAGTGCACATTTTTTAATCATGAACAAAAACTCCTGAAAAATGTATTGACAAAAAAATAATAAAACTATAAAATTAAATGCGTCGTTAATAAAATGATCGCAGATGTCTTTGAATCATTAAACGTCATACAGTTAAAGAAATTATATTGACAATGCAATTCGTTTGTTTATAATAGTACTTACGGAAAGGGCTCATGGACTTTGATATATCTTGAATTCCGTTATGGTTCTTCATGAACATCATATAGTCATGATGATTGGATTTTATTTGCGGAAGTAGTTCAGTGGTAGAACACCACCTTGCCAAGGTGGGGGTCGCGGGTTCGAGTCCCGTCTTCCGCTCCATGGAAATCATGCGCTCGTAGCTCAATTGGATAGAGCATCTGACTACGGATCAGAAGGTTAGGGGTTCGAATCCTCTCGAGCGCGCCATTTATTCATTGGAGCGGGAAGTAGCTCAGCTTGGTAGAGCACATGGTTCGGGTCCATGAGGTCGCAGGTTCAAATCCTGTCTTCCCGACCAGCCAACGAGGGGCCTTAGCTCAGCTGGGAGAGCGCCTGCTTTGCACGCAGGAGGTCATCGGTTCGATCCCGATAGGCTCCACTCATATTGGAGGAGTACCCAAGTCTGGCTGAAGGGGTCGGTTTCGAAAACCGATAGGGGTGTCAAAGCCCGCGGGGGTTCGAATCCCTCCTCCTCCGCCATACATACTTTACTTATCAATAAATAGTATACATATATATTCGATTGATAAAGCGATACTTAGTAAATTTGTAAGTTGTCCTGATAATCTTTCCTTCTCTGATTGTTTAGAAGAGAAAAGGGGAATAAGTAAATTTCCTTGCAGCACACTACTCGAATTGATAATTGAGAGGCTATCTGTGAGTAGGGCGAAGGAATTCAGAGTGAAAATGGATAAGATTTGCATATTTTAATGTGGCTCGATAGCTCAGTCGGTAGAGCAAAGGACTGAAAATCCTTGTGTCGGCGGTTCGATTCCGTCTCGAGCCATCTTTTTATAGGGAGGGGTAGCGAAGTGGCCAAACGCGGCGGACTGTAAATCCGCTCCCAGTGGGTTCGGCGGTTCGAATCCGTCCCCCTCCACCATGTTTAGGGGCATAGTTTAATGGTAGAACAGAGGTCTCCAAAACCTCCGGTGTGGGTTCGATTCCTACTGCCCCTGTAAATGGCGGCTATGGCGAAGTGGTTAACGCACCAGATTGTGGCTCTGGCATGCGTGGGTTCGATTCCCACTAGTCGCCCTTTTTGCATATCATTATAAATACTTACATAACTAGCACAAAACATTTTGTTATTGATACGTCAATGTTGGATTATTTCACGAATTTCCTTACAGAAATTCTCAAAATAATCCTGCGGTATGAATTGTAACAGCTAGAACCGATTCATTGTCGAAATTATTTCGTGGATTTCCTTCAGAAATCCCCAAAATAATTTCTGCGGTGCCAATTCACGAAGTTAGTTCTGAGATGTTTATTCATGATGGTTAATCATTGGGCTATAGCCAAGCGGTAAGGCAACGGACTTTGACTCCGTGATGCGCTGGTTCGAATCCAGCTAGCCCAGCCAAATTGCGGAAGTAGTTCAGTGGTAGAACACCACCTTGCCAAGGTGGGGGTCGCGGGTTCGAGTCCCGTCTTCCGCTTAGATGGCGGCATAGCCAAGTGGTAAGGCAGAGGTCTGCAAAACCTTTACCCCCGGTTCGAATCCGGGTGCCGCCTCCAATGTGCGGGTGTAGTTTAGTGGCAAAACTTCAGCTTCCCAAGCTGACGTCGTGGGTTCGATTCCCATCACCCGCTTTTTTATGGGCCTATAGCTCAGCTGGTTAGAGCGCACGCCTGATAAGCGTGAGGTCGGTGGTTCAAGTCCACTTAGGCCCACCATACTCTGTATTGTTTCTCCGAATTGTGCTTTCTTTGGTTCGGAAGGATATGTCGTGCTTGAGTAAGCATTGGGAAAGCAGCTTCAGCGTACCGTACGAATGGAATTTTGGACCAATGTGTTGAGTGCAGGGCGGAGAAAAAATATCTTAAATATTGTGTCCCAGTAGCTCAGCTGGATAGAGCAGCGGCCTTCTAAGCCGTCGGTCGGGAGTTCGAATCTCTCCTGGGACGTTAAAAAATGGGGCAGGCTCAAAATGGTCTTGCCCCTATCAAGTAAGCAGAATAACGGAAAGTTTATGCAACCTTTCTCCGATATTCCATTGGGGAAAGGTTGTTTCATTTCTTTTGGGCTGTTCTTTGTTATAAAATTGGACGTGTTTATGAACGGCTTTTTTGACTTTCCAGCAGGCCTGGGAAGTCATATTGCTCAAAGCATTCGGATGTTTCTAAACGAATAAGTTTTTGTCACTTAACGAATTCTTTCGAGCTCTTCTTTTTCGTTTCCCTTTGGAGGTTGTAGTCCTTCTGCCTCTTCTTGAAGGAATTGGTTGCCCCATCTTTCGCAATATTGAATTATATACATGGTCGTGATCGAAAATCATACTCTGGCTCCAGCCTTCAGATACTTTTGGGCCATTTTTAATTTTGAAAAAATCGACAGCACAGCCTTTTCTGTTTCCTGTCTATTGCACGAGTCAGTCCCAATTTAAGACTATAATAACAAAACATAAGTTCTATTCTTTTTTCTCAAAAGTGCTATAATAAGTAAAGAATATCAGAAAGGGGGCTTAGGGATGGAAGTATCAAGAATCAGCCCAGAAGGACAAGAGACTGAAATCCGTGCACTCTATCAACAGTTATTGGATGGATGGAACAAGCGTAGTGCAGATGCTATGGCAGAGCCGTTTGCGGAGGATGGTGAACTCATCGGATTTGATGGGAGCCATGTAATAGGGAAGACAGAGATCGTTGCACATCTTCAACCAATCTTTGCCGACCACCCTACTCCCGTCTACGTAGGCAAAGTTCGAAATGTGCGCTTTTTGGGTCCTGAAGTTGCCGTCCTACGCGCGATTGCAGGCATGGTGCCGCGCGGACAGTCAGACATTGATCCCCAACTTAACACGCATCATACACTCGTTACTGTGAAGCGGGAGGGTAAGTGGTACATTGAGCTCTTTCAGAATACCCCAGCTCAGTTTCACGGAAGACCGGAGTTGGTTCAAAAGATGACAGAAGAGCTACAGCAGTTGCTATAATGTAGGTCATGGCAACGAGATCATGTTTAAAATATGAACTTCCATCACTTATTCGTGATGGAAGCCTTCGTTCAGTATACTGTTAAATTTGTTTTGCATTGGTATTTGGTCCAAAAAGAGCTAATAGTACAGCACAAGCTAACCAACAACCTCCGATAAATAAAAAGACACTCACATAGCCTAAATGTATAGCAATAAAACCTACAATTAAAGAACCAAATATATTGGAAAAACGACCAAGCCCGTAAGCTAAGCCGCTCCCGGAAGAACGATATTCTGTTGAATATGGTTCAGAGGTATAAGCATATAAATTTGATGTGAAAACACGTTCCGTGACATTCACAATGAAGCCGAAGACGATAATGATTAGTGGAATAAATGTCATGCCGTACAACAATCCTGCCATAGCTGTCAGGAATGCACTAACAGCTAAAATCCACTTGCGTTGAAATTTTTCTGAGATCATCGATCCGATAAGGGCTCCTAACGGGGCACCAATAGACTGTAAAACGTTATACCACAGCGTTTTTTCAATGGTAACACCGTTACTTTTTAACAGGCTGGGAACCCATGATGCAAATCCGTAAAATCCAAACGTTTCAAATATCCATACCCCAGCCAATACTAATGTGATCTTAAGATTTCTTCCTTTAAATAATCCTAAATAGCCCGCCTTTTGAATCGTTTTGACAGGCATTGGTTCTTTGGGGATAGGGAGTGCGCCTTTTTCCTGTTCAACGCGTTGCTCAATCCGTCTCATAATTGCATTGGCTTTATCAAATTCTCCACGATTTTCGTGCCAGCGTGGCGACTCTTCCAAATGACGAGAGAAAAGAGAATAAATCATTCCAACTGCCCCCCACACAAACACAAGTCTCCATCCCCAAGGTCCTAACGGAATGACTAATGCGGACACGACATTTGTGATAGGTACACCAA
Organism: Thermaerobacillus caldiproteolyticus; assembly: GCF_013761245.1. Classification (GTDB taxonomy): domain Bacteria; phylum Bacillota; class Bacilli; order Bacillales; family Anoxybacillaceae; genus Thermaerobacillus; species Thermaerobacillus caldiproteolyticus. Next base: position 104,782 of record NZ_JACDUT010000005.1, read on the forward strand.
TTAAACCAACCATCGCACAAAAAGAAATGTATTTTCCACGTACGTGGGTAGGAAAAAACTCTGCTAAATAGCTATTTGTAACAATCATGGCAGCTGCTACTCCAACTCCTGTAAGGAATCGAAACACGATCAATGACGGCACATTCCATGCAAGAGCATTTAACATAGATGATATAGAAAATAATAGTACAAACCAAGATAATGCCTTCTTTCGTCCGATCCGATCTGATACCCATCCACCTAAAGAAGCTCCTAAAAACATCCCCAAGAAAGAGAAAGCTGTTATGTTTGCAATGGTTTTTAAACTGATGCCCCACTGATCGATAAGAGCAGGTGCAACATTACTTAACGTAAACAAATCAGCAAGATCAAAGAAATAGACAATACAGAGAGCAAATAGTACTTGGTAATGTACACGTGAAATAGGAAGGCGATCTAACCGATTTGCTACATTGGAAAACTCTCGATTGTGAGTATGTACTTGTTTAATGCTAGTATTGACCTGCATAAATACATCAGCTCCTTCTTTTTTGAAAGCGGTTTCAAAATTTAGGGTTATAAACTATTAAAAAGGATAATATAGAAAAATTATACAATTGTAAAACAAAATATTCAATATAGAAGGTGTTGCAAAACTAGAGTAAAAACTCAAAATTGTGCATAAGAATGCATAATTGTACATGCAGTAAATAGCGATGAAACCCATACCAACGCGGCTGTTCTAATCCGTCATTCTTTAACTGATTAAATGTCTGCTCAATCGAGTTGCGAAAACCAAACAACCACTTTCCGAATTCTGTTTTCAAAAACGAAGGAATCACCCGGCCGTAGGCATCTTTTCGTTCATCACCATTTCGAGGATTAATCGGTGAAACGAAAAAGATCCCTGTTTGTTCCGCCATTTGACGGACTTTTTCACTGTCATAGGCGGCATCTCCAAGGGCAAATTCAATCTTCCATTCCTTTAAAGATGGAAATAATTCGAGCGCAACGGCTGCATCATTTCGATTCGCAGTCGTGAAGACATGGGATAGGACGATTCCTTCTGTGGTTGTACAAAGGTGCAACTTATATCCTTTGAACCAGTTATACCGAGTCGAAATCCCCCATCTCGCTTGAGAATCATAAAAACTGCTTCGGAGTGCCGTACTGTCGATGATGACAATTTTGGGATACCGAACACCTAAATCTTTTAGAAGTCGAGCATTAAATGTGGAAAATCCTTGTTCTCGAAACCACTTACCTGCACGTGAAAACGTAGAAAGATGTGGAACCTCTTTGAGTCCACAAATACGCCGGAAGTAGCCAAAGCGATCGAGTGTTTCCACTAACTGACGTAAAGAATCAATGGAAAAATAGGTTTTTAAAAAGAAACATTTTAACAATGATTTTTTCGAAATCGGTGGTCGCCCGGTTATATAAGGTGTTTCTGGTAAAGAAAGTTGATCGATGTATTGAAATAAAGCCTGTAAAAGAGGATCCATTTCGCTATTCAGTGCATGTTCGATAACAAAATTGGAAATCATGATAGTGTCCACCCCTTGGAAATGTGTTTTTGGTCACTGTATATGATTTCCAAGACGGTGGATTTTTTGCGTCCTTTTATGCACCCGTTATGCGTTTTGCAACACGTTCAATATATTAAAAATATAGTTAATGTATCAAGAGATAAAATAGTATTTAATATAGGCTATTTTTGTATAAATTGTTGCTATAGCTATATAGGACATAATTGTGTAATAGAATTACAGAATGTAGAAAGGGTGTTCCGTATGGCATGGCGTGGCACGATGTTTACAAAGATTTCTATATACTTCCAAAGAAAGAGCGGTTGGAATGATGTGTAGCTATTAAATTAAAAAGACTTGTTTCCAGAGGCAAAAGCCGACATTCAAAAATGGTCGGGGAATTTCGGGAAACTCGCTTTTTTAAAAGATTAACGTGTGTTCACTGTGGAAATATGTCTGTGAAACGTAATGAAAAATATCGTTTTTGCCAACGCTATCTCTATTAGAACTAACGATATAACAGGTAGCTCATTGTCAGGTACGAGAATAAAGTACTTTGAATGACGGTTGAAGATTATACATTGCCAAAAATAGAAGAAGTACTCCATATTCACATTTCAACTGCATTTATGGATGACACAAAATTTTATATACTGTCTGTGCTCTGGGCCATCAGACCCTAAAAGAGATTATGGAAAGTGATGAGACATACTTTTTAGAGAATGAAAAAGGCAAAAAAATTTATCATTTACAGAAAGGATCATAAACGTGGCAGTGCCGCCAAAAAACATGGTATTTCCAAAGAACAACTTCATGATAGAAATGGTCAAATCCTTTCCAAAACGGCAGAAAAAGGTCGTATTACGGCTATGGAAATTGATGGGGTTAAGAAAACATAGTGACATCTATGTTTTTCTATGCACAGATACAGCGACCAACTATAAAATAAAAAATTCGCTACAATGAAGGGATTACAATACGAAGCTATTAATGTAGGTACCTATACGAAGAAGGGAATTTACCCTATTCAACACGTCAACGGGTATCATACTCGTTTGAAAAAGTGGATGGATAGGTTTCAAGGTGTGGTAACGAAATGCCTTGATAACTACTTATTCTGGCATCATAAGAAGATACCCAAAAAAGAACAAGTGAAAGAACCTTGCCTCTTGTCAACGAGTAAAATTCACAACCGTTAAAATAATTAAAAGGAGTGCGTAAATCAATCCCCTTCTACGGCATTGACCTTGCAATTGCTTCAATGATTAACGCAAGAACACCTAAAACGATGGTCATTAAAGTCGAACTGAATAATACTTTTCTACTGATAACAGTAAACTTCTGGTTTCTAATGAACTTTCGATAAGCAAAATAGACGAGAGTTCCCAATATAATTGAGCCAATCCAACTTATTAAGCCTACTTGTGTAACCAATTTTCGCCAATCGAAAACCCAAAAGTATAGAATGGCGAAATGAATGACTACTAAGGGTATCGTTATGATTACCCATATTGACCTTAACATAACCATCACTCCCAGACTTATTATTCAACTTGATTTTTACTCTTAGGTTATATTCTCATCTAACCACACTTTTATAAGACTGAGTGTATGGTCACAACCATAGATTTCTATAAATATATAAACTGTTCTGAGGACATATTCAGTCCGTGCCACTGCCTACTATACTTTTTTAACATAGCTAATCTTTTAAAACTTTTCGATCTTTTCCTCCCAGTTTTATATCATTCTGTAGGGAGGATATAGCAGCGTCATAACTTAACAGATATTCTTCTACATATGTCTTTACACCTAAAAGATAAGGGATTGTTTCTTTAGCCGATGCTTTTCTTTGATAAGAACCTTGCATCGCCAATTTTTGACCTTCTATTCTATAAGTTCTCTCTCTGTAATTTTTTTATCTTCTAAACGAAAGTATCTTTGATTAATGTTGCGGTTCTGGGGAAAAAATATAGCGAAATACCAAACATTGTGGCTGTTTTGTGTCATTAAATCGTCATAAAGTTTTTAATTACGAACAGAGTGTACTCCTGTTGATTGGTTCATATTCATTTTGGTCTTGCTATCTGATTATTTTTGCACCAGAACCATTAAATCAGCGCTTTGATTTCCGTTAAAAAAATCCCGATAATAAAACCGCAAATAGCTCCATTCACCCGAATCCACTGCAGGTCTTTTCCGATTTTATCTTCCATCATATGAATAAGCGTTTCATCATCTAACTTATCCAGATTCTCTTGTACAAGCTTGCCTATTTTTGAATGATTCTCTTCAACAAGATTTGTGATTTGCTTTTGTATCCAGTTTTCAATGGTATTGATTTTTGCTTGATCTTCTTTTAAATGGTTCATTAATCGTGTTAAAAAGGGGAGAAGATACATATCCGTAAACTTGCTGTCTTGAACAAAGGCCAACACTTTCTGCTGAGTTTTCTGCAAGATTTCAGTTATTTTTTCAGCAGGTTCCCACTCAGCAATAAGATGGTCTTTCCAATTTTCGATTTCTTTTAACAGGTTCTTATTGTCTTTTATGCTTTGCAACTCCGTACGAACATGTAAAAGCAAAGCCTTCCTGTTCGTATTATCAATCTGGCGCAAATTGCTTACAACTCTAAGGAGAAGATTTTGTAGTATGCTGCCGAGTTTTTCTTCATTTAACAGAGTCTGAAAAGACTTCAGCGCAAATTGCAGAAAACCGTCTACCTCTATATTGTCAAGTGCGCGTATTGCTATGTTGCCGAGTTGATTCTTCGTATTACTTTTCTTTATCCATTCCTCTGCCTTGCCAAGAAGATAATCTAACGCCTTCTCGTCATATTCCCGAATGAGCGCCTGATTGATGGCAGACTGAAGGACCGCGCTCATTTCCATTGAGTGAAAAGCAGACTTTATTTCTTTTTCAACAAAAGGGGTAACTTTTTCAAGATTAATCTGGCTGATCATTTGTGTAGCGAGTGACACAGCGCCCTTTTTAATTGGATCAGAATGAAGCTCTCTCTCAAGGACAGGAAATATTTTCTCTGTAAAATTGATTTGTTTGATTTTATTTCTAATACTTTCTTTTGAAAGCCAGTCATTTTCAAGTGTAGAGACAAGTGCTTTTGTCATTCTTTTCCGATTTTTAGGCAAAAGAGCCGTATGGGGGATAGGCAACCCCATTGGATGTCGGAATAAGGCAGTAACGGCGAACCAGTCAGCTAATCCACCCACAAGCCCTGCCTCAAAGCCTCCTTGTAATAGGTCTCCTAGAAACGATCCTTGAAAATGAAGGGTTGCGACAAAGCCTGTCCCCATAACGGCAAGCGAAAAACTAGCTAAGCGCTTTGATTTCTTTGATTGTTTTGGCCTTTTAGATATCATGCTTTCCTCATCCTTTATGATATAAATTTACTATAACCAAATGATTGTGAAATGATACATAAGGGAGTCCGATGGCCAGCTGTCCCCGAAAGAGTACTAAAAATTTCATCAAGCTTCTTATGTACAAGATAAGGATTATGTTTTGCTGTTTCAATAGGTTGATATGTAATAGTATCTACGAGGAAATGGACAAAGCTAGTTTTTTTCCAATGCAAGATTCTTGAATAAAGTTTCTTCCCTTTCCTTAAAAGCTTCTTCCTGTTTACAGGTTCAATCACTCATGAAAACTAATACGGATTCTAAAACTATCTTAAGATTATAACATTTTATTTTGTCATTTACGACTTTCCATATAGTGTTGGTAGATCCAAATAGCTGCAGCTAACCAGAACCCACCTGCTAAATAGCCGCCTAGCACATCGCTCGGATAATGTACGCCGAGGTAAATACGGCTTGTGCCAATTATAACAATCATTATTATGCTGATAAGAATTAAAAAACTGCGGCCAATTCGAGTAGAGGTATGGCGCCATAGTAAAAATGCAAGTATGCCATATAAAGCGAATGCCTCCATAGAATGCCCACTAGGAAAACTGTATCCACTTTCCTGGATAAGCCGGTGCGCAGTTGGACGAGCACGTTCAAATGTAAATTTTAATGCTTGATTAAGAATTGCCGCGCCTATAATAACTGCCAAAAATAATATAAGCTCTGTACGATGATGTAACACTTTGTACAAAAAAGGAGTACAAGAATAGAGAGAATAATAACGACAGGTATAGATCCAATCGTAGTAAAAAACTTCATAATTATTGTCATTGTAGGTGACTCAAGCCCTTGAATGAACGATGTAACCGCACTGTCAAATTGTGCAATCTTTTGTTCACCAACTAGGATAGCTACTAAACCAAACCCTATAACCGAAGCTAAACTTAAGAAGAATGCCCGTGTAAGCTGTAGTTTTAAATTCATATTGAACTTGCTCCTTATATGCTTATATTGGTTTATTCCCACATACAAAGGATTTTTTATATTCAGAAGTTCGTAACTTCACCTAAATATTTAATATTTGTATTACTTCACTTTATTGAATCTAATGGCTATATACCGTACTCCATTCTCTTTGCTGTCGTTTTTGTTATTTCAATCTCGAGAAGGCGTTTTGCAATATGGAATATGGAATAACATATTGATATCAGCTGAAATTCCGCCAGATGTTATGCTTCGTCCTTCGTCTACAACATCTACTTTAGGAAATTTATTCTCTAAGCGATCGTAAGAGATCCAATGGGTAGTTGCCCGTTTACTATTTAATAGCTTACCTTAAACCGAAAATAGCTGAAAAGAAAAAAGTATGCCGGTCGGCATGCAACTTAGACAAATTCGATATCTGAACAATATTGTAGAACAAGATCGCTGTTTCATAAAGAGACGGATTTGTTCTATGTTAGGATTGAAATTATTCTTAACATATATCATATGGGGAATTAAAGCGATGGATATGGTCGAAAAAGGATAACTTTTTTACGAGAGAAGTCTGTCCAAAATCAAGTAGAGTCCATTGATCAATTATTTAAAATTGTAGCAAAATCTTAGTGTCGTTAGGAATGAACCTATATGCCTTTTTCAAACCTTAATATTTGTATCAGAACTGCAATCATTATAAATCTGAAGAAAATAATATTTCAAATTGTGACGATACAAGTAAAGAAGCTGATCGAAGAATAAGTAAGACATGGCGCCATGTATTAATCAATAAAGTAGATTTCATTACCGAGGAAGAACGGGGGTGAGTTCAAAAAGAAATAATAGAAATCATCCAAGAGCGAAGGTATATTTAACCAATTACTCCAGCATTCGATAGAAGCACTCAGCCAGCCAAATCGTTCTTCTGTCGATAGCCATGAAGAATTGCATGTGCATCATCACTTGCACATGCAAACCAGGGCTTATCAATTTCAAGGTTCAGTAATAAAAGAGGAATTTGATGAATGGTTTGAGTCTACTAACCGTATCAAAGGCTTTCTGCAGTTTCGAGGCGATGAAGAGCACACTCATTTATTTCAGTATGTCTATCAGTGACGATCAATAAAATTCCCTAAAAACCTCGTATTTATTGGAGAAAACCATAATAAAGAAAGAATTAATGCAGCTAGAATAGAATGCCAAAAGAAAAGTCACGACGCGAAAACAGAAAATAGTTTGATTTTGCTCTTTATGGTCTTATCCTTCTTGTGTAGACAGTTGGAAAAAGGGGACATATGTCTTCTTGGTCTTCCCCCTGTCAAGCAGACGATTATAAAAAGACTAAGAATCCAGTATGTTCCAGTATTCTTCGGTGCACACTGGTTAGTTTTTTCTGAAAGCATTCATGATTGCAAAAACCAGATATGATGTGCGGTGCTTTATAGAAGCTTTTCCTCTATTTTAAGATGGGAAAAGAAGGACTCGGTGCAAGTTTCCCTTTCCATGGATGAAGGGCTAAGATTTCCCCTCAATCCGATTATATATGGGTTGGATATATGCTGAAACCCTTGATCGGAATGTGGGCTGGCTCCGTGCACAGTTCGATCTTCTGACGTGCCCATCACCGAACGAGATTGAGCCTCTCCAAGCGCAATTTTGCTGTTATACAGATCGATAGGTGATAAGAGGGGGCTCAAATGCCACATGCATAACACCTGTGACAAGATTGGTGGGACTTTCGGTTCGAGTGGTTCGGATGTACAACGGAGGATTTTGTCTCCTGAAATCGAGAATTTCAAGCGAAAAGCCCAAGTGAAAAAGGGGAAACGGATATTATGTAGCTTCAAAATATTTCAGAATCATAAAAAACATTTTACTTGACAAAAATTTCATATTATGTCCGTTGATAAGAATTTATGGGAGTGCTACGTTTAATATGTGAACTGATTTATGGAAATGATTTCTATATTTATGAGGCAAAAAGGAGAGGTGAAATCATGACAACCGGAAAGAATACAACATCCGAAACAGAGCGTTATGCAAACCTTATTCCTATGAAAGAGATTCAATCCATTCAAGATCGATTGTTTCCTTTTTCAATCTATGACACTCTTCGTAAAACAACGCCAGTAAGATATGATCAAACTCGAGCATGTTGGGATGTATTTAGGTACGAGGATGTTCATTACATCTTAAAGAATCCAAAGTTGTTTTCGTCTAATCGTGGGGTTGGCAACAAACAAGGAAATATATTAAAAATGGATCCGCCCAAACATACAAAAATGAGAAATCTTATTAACAAAGCTTTTACTCCCAAAGCCGTTAACGAGCTCACCCAACGAATTCAGGATGTAACCACCTTCCTTTTAGATCAAGTAAAGGCAAAAGGAACAATGGATATGATTCATGATTTTGCTGGTCCGCTTCCTGTCATTATTATCGCCGAATTATTAGGAGTCCCTACCAAAGATAGAGAACTTTTTAAAACCTACTCTGATATTCTTGTTGCAGGAGCTGAGGATGGTTCGGATGAAGCCTTCAAAGTGATGATGAAAAAGCGACAGGAAGGAACGATGTTTCTAAATGGATATTTTAAAGACATTATTCAGGAGCGACAACGTAGCCCTAAAGATGATTTCATCTCTTTATTATTGGCAGCAGAAATTGATGGAGAAAAATTAACAGAAGAAGAGCTGCTGGGCTTCTGTATTTTACTATTAGTCGCAGGAAACGAAACGACAACGAATCTAATTGCTAACGCTGTTCGTTACATGGTAGAAGATACAGATATACAAGAACAAGTCCGAACAAATCTTTCTTTAGTTCCCAATTTAGTAGAAGAAACTCTTCGTTTCTATCCCCCAGTCCAAGCAATTGGTCGTATGGCGACGGAAGATGTAGAAATCGGTGGTTATACGATTCGTAAGGGAGCTCAAGTGATTAGCTGGGTAGCGGCAGCAAATCGGGATGAGCAAAAGTTTGCACAACCTGATCGTTTTATGCTGGAACGCCATCCAAATCCGCATTTATCCTTTGGGTTTGGCATTCATTTCTGTTTAGGTGCTCCTCTAGCCCGACTAGAAGCAAAAGTTGCCCTTTCTATGTTATTAACGTCCTTTTCTAAGCTAGAACGAGTAGAACATGTTGAACTTGAACCCATTCAAAGTCCGTTTGTTTTTGGTGTGAAAAGCTTACCTATACGATTAAGTCTCTAATTTTGTTGAACGATTAGGATACTCTTCCATACACAAAATATAGCCACGTCCTCCCAAGCATGCAGAAAGACGTGGCTAGCCAGTTCGATAACCTATGAAGCGTACATATTCAGTTTTGTGACCAACTAGTGATCAATAAAGAGTATAAAACGGTGTCCCGGCTTATCACTTCATTATTCTAGCTCAAACGCCCAGTTTCCGTTGCGGAAGATCGGTTCACGCTTGCCATCTTTTGTTACGCCGTCGATGTTGAGTTCAGCAGAGCCAATCATAAAGTCTTCGTGAATGAGGCTATCGTTGACGCCATGCTGGGCCAATTCTTCTTTCGACATCGCGGCTCCGTCTTTGATGTTTGTTGGGTATGCTTTGCCTAGTGCTAAGTGACAAGCAGCATTTTCATCAAATAATGTATTGTAAAAAATAAGGTTCGATGCTGAAATCGGCGATTGGTGCGGAACGAGGGCGACTTCGCCTAAATGGCGCGCTCCTTCATCAGTATCTAACAAATGCTTTAATGTTTCATAACCTTTTTCCGCCGTAAAATCGACTACCTTTCCGTCTTTAAACGTAAGGGTGAACCCGTCGATGAGGTTGCCACCATAGTTTAACGGTTTTGTGTTGCGGACGATTCCGTTTACGCCGTCTTTATGTGGCATCGTAAACACTTCTTCGGTTGGGATATTTGGGTTAAAGCGAACACCGTTTTCGCTCACCGCCGCGCCACCGTGCCAGACGTGATTGTCGACAAGGTCTACAGTTAAATTCGTTCCGGGTGCCTCATAAATAAGTTGTTTATACTGTTTGCTGTTTAAATATTCAACCATTTTTGCAAGTCGGTCATTATGCTCTTGCCATGCTTGAATAGGATCTGCCAAGCTAACCCGTGTGACATCAAAAATGACATCCCAAAGCTTGGATATCGCTTGTTCTTCTGTTAAATCTGGGAATATCTTTTTCGCCCATGCGGGAGTTGGGACGGAGATAAGCGACCAACAGTTTTTATCGGCCATCAAAGCACTGCGGTAGTTGCTTAGTGCCTGAGAAGCTGTTTTGGTGAAGTTTGCGATTCGTTTTGGATCGATGTCTTTCAATAAATCAGGATTCGGTGAGTAAATGGTTAAAAAAGCAGCCCCTTCTTCAGCAAGCTGTTCCATTCCTTTAGCGCGCCACATTGGATATTCCAAAAACGCTTCATCAGGAGCATGTTTGTATTTAATGTATGTAAGGTCCTCATCATTCCATTCGACGTATACATGTTTTGCCCCGGCTTCGTATGCTTTTTTTGCGATTTTTCGAACGAGCACGGCAGCGTCAAGTGGTGCGTTGACCACAAGCGTTTGTCCGGATTGAACGTTCACACCAATAGAAACGGCAAGCGCAGCATACTTCTCAAGGTTTTGCTCTAATTCATTCATCTGTTCTCACTCCTTGTTTTTCAGGATATGTAGAATTCTAGTATAATACGAAATAGGTGGAATGTTCAAATTTTTGAAGAGGAAGAGGGCTTATGATCAAATATCAAATGTATAACGGTATGCCTCCGAACGATGTTGTGAAACAAATCATGGATCTGTATGAAACGATTTTCCAAACATCTTCTGTGACGATTCGCGAAAAAATGAGAAAGGTTGAAAATCTTCTTGTTCTTTTGGCATTGGACGGGGAAAAAGTAATTGGATTTAAAATGGGATACGAACAAGAAAAAGGGGAATTTTACAGCTGGATTGGCGGTGTGGACAGCGCCTATCGCCAAATAGGAATCGGCTCGACGTTAATGAAGATGCAGCATGATTGGTTGAAAGAACGTGGTTATCAAGTTGTCACGACAAAGACGAAAAATAAATGGCGGCATATGCTCATTTTAAATTTGCGTCACGGGTTTGACATTATTGGCACTTATACAGATGAAAAAGGAGAACCAAAAATCATCTTAAAAAAGCTGTTATAACAAACGCATATTCATGATGTTTAGAAAAATGTGCTGCTGTTTAAACAGTTGTTTGACATGCATGCTGTTTTATCATAGCTATTGTAGACCGAGACAGAAAATTTTCAACGGGTCACCGAAGAAGAATCGTTCGTAAAGTATTTGTCTTGTACCGAATGCGTTCATCGTCGTATTTTACGCTAGTCGAAATAAGCGAACGTTGTCTTCAACGGTCAATGTTCCAGTTTGTGATTACTGGCCTAAACCCGGACAAATCGGAGAGGCAAAGTCGTTTTCACCATCCCGCTTGAACTAAGAAATTGAACGATTTCAGAACAGCGCGGATACAGACATCGATATAAAATAAAAAGAGAAAGATCGGGAACCATTGTTCCATATTGCTCTGTTTTCGCGTCCATTTCTTAATCTAGATCTCCAGACGTATCATGTCTTGTTTGTTCGGATCGAGCTGTAAGTCGTGCAGTTTGGCTCGGCTGTTTATCATACCGGTGAGGGCAGGGGGATCTGATAACCGGATATGCTTCCTTCTATTTGTTTGCCATGCTCCATACGGTCGACTTCAATCGATTGATTCGTTCGATATATTCACAGCCCTGTATCATTCCCATAATGTTTTCACCGCAAAATGCGTCTTCTTATCTTACGAGGAAAGGGATGTACGATTGACAAAGGAAAAATAGGTTTTAATATACAAAATATACAATAAAAATATTATGGTAACTTAAAAGATAAAAGGGAAAGGAAAGAACCGATGAAAGGAAATGACCGAGAGTTATTGCTTATCGACGGAATGGCGTTATTATTTCGCTCGTTTTATGCCACGGCGATCAACGGTGATTTTATGTTCAATAGCCAGGGAATCCCGACGAACGCTATACATGGATTTGTCAAACACCTAATAGCAGCTGTTCGCGCAATCGGGCCGACTCATGTCGTATGTTGCTGGGATATGGGAAGCACAACGTTTCGGACGGAAATGTTTCCGCAGTATAAAGCAAATCGTGGAGAGCCCCCGCTTGAACTCGTGCCGCAGTTTGAGTTGGTTAAAGAAGTTGTTTCTGCTTTTGACATTCCGAACATCGGAGTATTAGGAGCGGAAGCGGATGATTGTATCGGAACTCTCACAAAGCAATGGGAAACAAAAATGAACATCTCCATTTTGACGGGCGATCAAGATATTTTGCAACTTCTTTCGGAAATGGTAACCGTATATTTGCTTGGAAAAGGAATCGGAAATTACAATGTTTATACGCTGGAGCGTTTTCAGCAAGAAAAAGGAATTTTACCGCGGCAATTTATCGATGTGAAAGCGCTGATGGGGGACGCGAGCGACAATTATCCAGGAGTTCGTGGCATTGGAGAGAAAACAGCACTGAAACTTGTACAACAGTATGGCTCCATTGAAGGGATTTTAGAAAATATTCATCTGCTGACAGAGTCGCAGCGGCAAAAACTGCGAGAACATTTGGACATGTTACATTTATCAAGGAAACTTGCGAAGATTTATTGTGATATTCCAATTGCCTTGCGTTTGGAAGAAGCAAAATGGGAAGCGAACGAAGACAAAGTCCAGCAAATCTTTGACCATTTAGAACTGAAAGGATTGGATAAGCTCATCAACGTATAAAAGCCAGCCGGAAAAGCTGGCTTTTTCTCGCGACGTCTATAGGTCCGTTTTTGCCCATACTTGTGCCCATTGTTCAATTGCTTCAATGACGGACTTGAGCGCTTGTCCTTTTTCTGTTAAAGAGTATTCGATCCGTACAGGTGTCTCGGGATATACTTTCCGTTCGACAATATCTGCTTCTTCTAACTCTTTTAACCGTTCTGATAGCAATTTGCCGCTGATTGGAATAGATGCCTCAATCTCAGAAAATCGCTTCTTTCCTTCTAATAATTGACTAATAATGAGCCCCACCCATCGTTTGCTTAATAATTTCATTGCCGCTTCGAATTTAGGGCAAAGATTTGATGGGGAGCAAGAGGTTCGTTTCTTTTTTTCATTCATTGACCTCACCTTTGAATATCTATTCATTGAATAGCATTCCATTTATAGTTTAATTTTACGACATAATTTAAAAAAGAAAAAGGTGTGGAGTTTAAGACCGCCCCAAATATACGAACTAAGGTGAAAGGAGATTAAAAGTTCCAGGGATTTACGAATTTTGTAATAGATTTATTAATAATTTGTGAAATAGTGAACAAAATCATTTTGTTTGAGAAAAAACGTGATACGATAAAAGCATAAGGAAGAATAAAAAGAAGGGGAGATGGACAATGGTTGTGAAATGGTTGCGGGAACGTGTTAGTGCTGCTGCGATATTAACGATATTCCGTCTATATCTTGGATATGCTTGGCTTACAGCAGGATGGCACAAAATCACAGAAGGATTCGATGCAACGGGGTTTTTAAAAGGAGCACTTGCTCAAGCATCTGGGGAGCATCCGGCGGTCCAAGGCTGGTGGGCTTCCTTTATAGAAAACGTTGCATTACCAAATGTCAGACTGTTTAACGTATTAGTCCCGTGGGGGGAAACATTGGTAGGGATTGCGCTTATTCTTGGTATATTCACAACTTTCGCTGCATTGATGGGAGCTGTAATGAACTTTGCGTTTATGTTTTCGGGAACAACAAGTACCAACCCGCAAATGATATTGCTCACCGTTTTCATTCTTGTCGCTGGTGCAAACGCCGGAAAATTCGGATTCGACCGTTGGATCATCCCTTATATTCGTAAATTTTCAAAGAAAGGGCGGCACCGAAACGTTATAACAGTTTCATAACGCTTACTTAACGGCCATGCACTTATCGTTTATTGTAGGTGCATGGCCGTTTTGTTGAGCATAGAGGACATCCCTCAAAAGTATATTTTAGTAAGAATGATTAAGGGAGAATTGGATGTTTTGCACAGCAACGCTATAGCCAAATAAATTGATGCAACGATAGTTACCGGATTCATATTTGTTTGTGCTGCTTTTAACGCTTGTCGTCTTTGTTCCTGCATAGACGCTCACACTGACATCACCAGCTGAGCCGGAATCATTCCAACGAGCGAGACGATTTTCTTGCCACTTAACCATCGTTGTAATACAACGAAAAAGAAGCATTGACAGTAGGCCCGGTCTGCTAGCAGAAGAAACGAAAGATGAGGATTTAACCTTTTAACCGTCGACACCGACAGAAAAATTGGGAAATAGTGCACTTATGTCGTTCATGATCGCATATCGTGTTTTATTTTGTGAAAAACGAATTCAAGATCGATTTAAGCATTGTGAATTTTAGAGATTTTGCTTCATGTTCGTCCGCGTCGCTTTTGGAAAGAGGTCCAGTAAGCAGTAAAGGGAGCAAGCAGCATGATTATCCAATTTCCGTTTTTGCTGGGATCATGGGCATTGTGGTGTCAGCGGGGTTAGGAGAGAGTGTGTCGCAATGGTTTGTGTCGATTTCCAATGAAGTCACGTGTCCGATTTTGCGCCGGGCTCCGTACCCTTCGGTGGCAGACAATGGGCTGTACAAGCGCAGCTGATGCTCGCGGATCTGGGCATTCCGCCCGCAGTAACGGTCATGGCAGTGGTGTGGGGAGAACCTCATTTAACCGTTTTGGGCACTTTCGGTCTTGGCGATTGCTAGATCAAAAGCAAAAGACATTATGGAATTTTGTTTGATTCATTTATTTGTCACAGGGTTGATGATCGATATCGTGTTTTTATTTACATAAGAGCAAGAAAAGGTTCGCTCTTTCCTCTTTTTTATGATACATTAAATGTAGAATTTAACTAATTTTATAAATATTAAAAATGAGGGATTATTTTGTCTGTCACACTATCACTACACGGAAAAATTGCTATCGTAACAGGCGTCAGCCGAACTAAAGGAATTGGCGCAGCCATTTGTCAGGCGTTAGCAGAAGCGGGAGCTCACATCTTTTTTACATATTGGAGTGCCTACGATGAGTCCATGCCATGGGGGATGGAACAAAATGAACCAGAGCTTATCAAAAGAAAAGTAGAGCAATTAGGAGTAACGTGTGAATGTATCGAAATAGACTTATCACGGGAAGAGTCACCAAGCCAAGTATTACAAGCTGTCATGGACACGATAGGGGAGCCGGATATTTTAGTGAATAATGCGTGCTATTCTGATCGGGCTGATTATCAATCGTTAACTAGTGAGATGCTTGATCGCCATTATTGGCTGAATGTAAAGGCACCGGTCATGTTAAGTGTCGAATTTGCGAAGGCATTCCAAAAACATCAGGGAGGTCGGATTATCTTGCTTACATCTGGCCAATCGTTAGGCCCGATGCTAGGAGAGGTTGCCTATGCTACGACCAAAGGAGCGATGGAGGCATTTGTCAAAACATTTGCTGCTGAAGTGGCTGCGAAGGGAATTACGGTTAATGCCGTAAACCCGGGACCGACAGATACAGGGTGGATGGATGAGGAAATCAAACATAAGCTCATTCATAAGTTCCCATTTGGGAGAATTGGCGTTCCGTATGATGCTGCGCGCTTAATTCGCTTTTTAGCGAGCGAAGAAGCCCAATGGATTACGGGGCAAGTGATTCACTCGGAAGGTGGCTTTCTAAGAATCTAGCGTGCGACGTAAGGAGGAGAGCAAACATGAATGTGCAAGGATTTAGCCATGTGACCATCAATGTAAGTGATTTGTCGCGTTCTCTTCGCTTTTATGTCGATGTGCTTCATATGAAGCTCGTTCATCGCGGACGAAAGGATGCGTATCTTGAATGGGGAAGCGCATGGGTTTGTTTGCAGGAGCGACCGGAGATGGAAAGACAGCGTCAGCAGCTTGGTGTGGACCATGTGGCCTTTTTTATTGATGAACAAGATTTTGCTGAAGCGGTACAGCGGTTAAAAGAAAACGATGTACCGATTGTCCGGGAACCGGTTCAGCGTGGGCGTGGGTGGTCGGTCAACTTCCTTGATCCGGACGGCACACAGCTGGAGTTACATACATCGACGCTGGCGGAACGAATGACAGTATGGGAATAAAAATTGAAAAGAGGGAGATAAAATGATTAGCGCTTTTACCATGGCAGGCATGGTCGTTCAGCTGCTTATTTCACTTTTCTTTCCGATAGGGTTGCTCCTTTATTTACGTAAAAAGCAATTGTTCTCATGGAAGCCGTTCGGTGTAGGGGTACTTATTTTTATTTTATTTTCACAAATTCTCGAAAAAGCCTTGCATGTTGTCATGATAGACGCAAGCGGTACATCGTTAAAATGGACAGGTAGTGTAGTTTGGTTTGTCGTGTATGCGACGCTAGCGGCGGGAATCTTTGAAGAATTTGGGCGCTATGTAGGATTCAAATGGATGTTGAAGAAGCAGCGCGATTATAAAGACGGATTATCGTTCGGTTTAGGACATGGCGGTATAGAGGCAATATTGATCGGCGTGCTTGGAGCGGTGAATGCGCTCATTTTGGCAATTCTCATCCATTCCGGAGCGTTCGACCATACAATAGCCTCTACCCTTCCGAAGGAACAAGCAGATTTATTGAAGGAAAGGATACAAGATACGCCTTTTATTATGTACGTGTTAGGCGGTATTGAACGAGTGTTCGCGATCTCTTTCCATATAGCAATGTCACTGCTTGTGTTGCTTGGAGTTCGCGAGCAGCGGTTCGTATTTGTCATCTATGCGATTCTTTTGCATGCGCTGATGGATGTCATGCCTGCTCTATATCAAGCCGGTGTTGTAACAAACATTTGGCTTGTTGAAGCGGTTGTGTGGATATTTGGAATGGCGGCGTTCATGTTTACACGCCGAATCGGTGGAAAATTTCAAGCTTGAAAAGGGGAAGAACGATGAATATTCTTGTGAAACGACTTGACCATGTGCAAATTTGTATTCCAATTGGTGCTGAGAATGAGGCGCGCGCATTTTATACTGATTTGCTCGGCTTTACAGAAATTGAAAAACCAGAGTCTTTAAAAGGAAACGGGGGCCTTTGGTACAAAGTCGGCGATATTGAACTGCATATTGGCGTGGAAAAGCGTGACGGTTACAACAGTAAAAGCCATCCGGCATTTGAAGTGGAAAACATTGAGGAAGTACGACGTTATTTGGAAGAAAACGGCGTACCAACGCAAGACGAAAAACCGATTCCAAACGTCATTCGCTTTTCCTTCCGTGACCCGTTTCACAATCGGATTGAATTTTTATCGAAACAAGAGTCAAGAAGTTAAGTGAATGAAGACCGACAACCTCTCTCGGGAGAGGTTCATAGTAGGAGCCTCCTTGCATAGCGTTTTCTGCCTTTTAGCAAGATAAATATATCTAAGATTTTTTGCTGCTTAGCTTTGTGGTGTCAACGGTGAGGTATTGAACCTCATCGTTTATTTTTTGATTAGAGAAGATACAAGGAGTGTCTATCAATTTTTTCATCCGTACGGGCTGCTTCCACGCTCATAGAAAAAGAAGATACTGGCATAGCGTCGATATGTGTATTAAGTAACGTTGTATTAAGTAACGTGTTGTAAATGACTATCTTTTTTCTCGTACAAAATAGCCGATGTGTGCAAAAGGCATCGCTTATTTTTGCTTTTAAAAAGATTCGTGAAAAAACATTTCATTTGAAAAACATTGTTCTAAATAAACAAGAAAAAAGAAAATCATTTTCGGTTTTCAGGGGCAAAAATACTTCGAAGTGCTGTGCATATTCAAGGCATATAGTTATAATGTAAACAAAATAATAATAAAGGTTAACAATTAGGGGGATGGGGATGAAAGAGCAGATCCAAGCGGAACTTCGACAATTAGAAGAAAAAACACAAAAACGGGTATTAAAAGATATATCCTTTTTCGACGATCCGTGGATTGTAATGAATGGTCGAAAGCTTTTGAATCTAGCTTCGAATAATTATCTAGGCTTAGCGAGCGATGAACGGTTAATCGAAGCAGGATGTAAGGCGATGCGTACATACGGAGCCAGTGCTACCGCTTCGCGTCTCATTGTGGGCAACTATGAACAATATGCCAGAACAGAAAGAGCGTTAATAAAGTGGAAACAGGCTGAAGCGGCTTTAATTATTAACAGTGGATATACAGCGAATATTGGAATCATCACCGCACTGATCGGTCAGGATGACATCGTGTTCAGCGATTGGCTGAACCATGCTAGTATTATCGATGGAATCATGTTAAGCCGAGCGGAGCGGCATCGCTATTATCATAACGATTTGAATCATTTAGAATCGCTATTAAAAAAGGCACCGTCGCATAAGCGAAAACTGATCGTGACCGATACTATTTTTAGCATGGATGGTGACATTGCACCGCTTGAAGGACTGGTGACCTTAAAAAAGCGCTATAATGCCATACTGATGGTCGATGAAGCACATAGTAGCGGCATTTACGGCGAACAAGGGGAAGGTCTCGCCCATTATTTCCGCTTACAAAACGAAATTGACATTCAAATGGGTACGTTCAGTAAGGCGTTAGGATGTTTTGGAGCTTACGTCACCGGAGAACAGTGGCTCATTGATTACTTGATGAATAAGATGCGCAGTTTTATTTTTACAACGGCTTTACCTCCAGCTGTTCTTGGCTCGATAGAAAAAGCGATAGAAATTGTTCAAACGGAACAGGAGCGAAGGGAAACACTGCAAACCCACAGTCACTATTTTCGTCACGAGCTAAAAAAATTAGGGTTTCACATTGGAGAAAGCACCACACACATTGTACCGATTATCATCGGCCCCAACGACCTCACTGTGCGGTTTAGCGAGCGGCTTCAAGAACATGGAATTGCCGCTGTTGTGATACGCCCGCCGACGGTCCCAGAGGGAACATCAAGAATTCGCTTTTCCCTCACATCATCTTTCTCCAAAGCGGAACTCGACTGGGCGCTTGAGCAGATTGCTTGTGTAGGAAAAGAAATGGGGATCATTCCTTAAAGTTTTAGAAGATCGGACAACACGCTACAACTTTTGACGGAGATGATAATCATACCGATTAAGAATCAAAGTTCCATCCGCGTTCCGATGTAGAGAGTTACTTTCTTTTTTATAATGAACAACAAATAAGCTAGCGGAGCGTGAGGAACATGATTATGGTGAACGATGTGATTCATAAAATGATTTATGATCTTGAAAAAAAGCAGGATGAACTTAATAAAAAATGGATCAAACGAAAAGGCCTCTAAACATATGATGTGTTTAGAGGTTGTCTTTTTGTCTACATAACGATCAGCTGACGGGGCATAATAAAAAAAGGTGATAAATGATGTACACTGCAATAGAATTGCAACGATTTGTGGAACAAGCGAAACCATACGCGAAATATGGAAAAGTGGCCAATTATATTCCTGCTCTTAGCAAGGCCAACCCTGATGATTTATCCATTGCCATTTATTATCCTGATGGAACGGTTGTTTGTGCGGGAGATACGGAGAAAAACGTAACGCTCCAGAGCATTTCGAAAATCATTACTCTCGCGTTTGTGTTAATGAATCGTGGAGAGAAAGCTGTATTTCATAAAGTCGGAATGGAACCGACGGGCGATCCGTTTAACTCGATTGCCAAATTAGAAGAAGTACAACCAGCAAAGCCGCTGAATCCAATGATTAACGCTGGTGCGTTAGCGGTCACACATATGATTGATGGCACAACCGTAACGAAACGGTTTCATCAATTGTTAACGTTCGTGCACAGTCTGACGGGGAATGCGGCGATCACGTACTCTAAGGAAGTAGCTCAATCGGAGTTTGAAACGGCATTTTTGAACCGCTCGTTATGTTACTTTTTAAAGCAGCATGGCATCATTGACGAGGATGTCGAACAATTAATGGATTTATATACAAAGCAATGTGCCATTGAAATGACTTGTATCGATTTAGCGAGAATAGGGCTT
This sequence comes from Thermaerobacillus caldiproteolyticus, assembly GCF_013761245.1. Classification (GTDB taxonomy): domain Bacteria; phylum Bacillota; class Bacilli; order Bacillales; family Anoxybacillaceae; genus Thermaerobacillus; species Thermaerobacillus caldiproteolyticus. The sequence continues at coordinate 124,674 of NZ_JACDUT010000005.1, forward strand.
GTTTTTGCGATGGACGGGTTTGACCCTATCACAAAACAACGGATCATGCCGCCTCATGTCGCCCGCATTTGCAAAACATTTATGGTCACATGCGGCATGTATAATGCTTCAGGGGAGTTTGCGATTAAAATTGGCATTCCAGCCAAGAGCGGAGTCTCAGGCGGAATCCTCGCCGCTGTCCCAGGACGTCTTGGCATCGGCATCTTTGGCCCCGCCTTAGATGAAAAAGGAAACAGTATTACCGGCATGAAACTGTTAGAACTGTTATCCAAAACCTATTCGCTGAGTATATTTTAAGCCTATAGAATAACTCTAGTATGGAGGGATCATAGCCATGAAATCCTTTACTGTCCATTTTCATAGCGAAGACCAGATGGAAAGCATCACTGTTCAAAAGCTAAGTGCGGATGATTATCATAAGGTGACTGAAGGCGGGACAAGACATTTGTTTGATTTGGACACCAATATAGGTTTTTTTGTATTTTTTGATGCGGAAGACACGAATGGGAATGAATCATATCTTGTTCTTCAATATGAAGACGATAGCGAAGATCCGAGCGCTTGCTACTCTTTTGAACTGAAAGATTTTTATGAATTTGCGGCATTATATTTAAACGATTTGGCATTCAGCGACGAAATCAATGAGGAAGAGGAAGAATATGGACCGATTCACCATTTGGCCCATCTGATGTATCACATCGTCGAGGAAGGAAAAGCAGTAGAAGTTTGACAAAGCACATCCTGGATCGATTTTGATCCAGGATGAAAACATGGTTGTCGCTTGCCTTACATGGCGAGCCGCAACTGCTTTTCTATATTTCCCTTAATAAGCTTTAACTCTTGACCGTCAACGATCAAATCGATCAATACACCATTGAATATATCTTGATTTGTCTTTTTATAGTTGGATTGTAAATATTGAACGCGGTACCATTTTCCATCATGCTGGAAGTACATGTAACGGCCTCTTGTAAAATCAATCCAAAATTTTACGTACTTCCCATTCAATATTTTAAGGACATACCCCCATGATCTCCCTTGATGGGAATCCGTCATTTTTGGTCTGCCTGAATTGATTACTTTATAATATAATCTATTTTTCATATCATAGAGCATCATCGCTTGATTACCTCCTGTTTTGTTATCTATTACATATATAGATAGGATGATAGAAGATTAGACTCGTTTTTAGTACAAAAAATTTTCGTATTGAACTGCTGCATTATACATTGCAAGGAGAATGGCTATGAAGGATGCCCGGGTTCATCATGATAACTGGTGCTTTAAAGCACGATCATATTATGACGATTCACGTGTTCACATTGAAGCTAGAGGGCTTGAAGAGGGGAATACAAGTGTTTACATCTCCACTCCTTAGTTTAACAAAGGCCCGCATGTCTTCGGTACGTGTTTTATTTCATATGTACAGATTAAAGGAATGCTGCACACTTGTTTCTTTTCTATTGTTGAACTGCCTCTCTATCCATTCCTTTTAATTGTTTTGATCCGATATCGATAACATGTAAATGTTAAGCTGGATATGCTATTGGCTATAAAAAGGCTTAATAAAAATAGCTTCTTTATATAAAGGATTGAATTGAATGGTTTGCCAATAAAGCGGTTCGGTCATTTTGGTATAAACAGGAATATAGGGTCCTTTTGTGGAATGGATATAAATAGAGGATCTTTATGGAGGTGTGGATATGAGCATTGGGAAAGAGTACTTAAAGGTTGTTAGGGAACGTTTTTTGGATATGAAAAACATAGCAGAACGAGCAATGGAGCAATTGTCTGAAGAAGAGCTTTTTTACTGTTTCAATGAAGAATCAAACAGTATCGCGATTATTGTCAAACACATGAGCGGCAACATGATTTCCCGATGGACCGACTTTTTTATTTCCGACGGTGAAAAACCGAACAGAAACCGTGATGCTGAATTTATCAATGATCTGAAAAGCAGGGAAGAACTCCTCGCTTGCTGGGAAAAAGGATGGGAGACATTTTTGAACACTTTAAATGAAATGCACGAAAATGACCTTTTAAAAACTGTTACCATCCGAAATGAACCTCATTCCGTCATTCAAGCCATCGAACGGCAAATGTACCATTACTCTTATCATGTTGGACAGATTGTCTATATCGCCAAACAAATTAAATCTAAGCATTGGAAGACGCTGACGATTCCAAGGAGGAAGTAATTAGAGTGGCATTATTTTTGGAAATGAATATTTAAAAACTTTTTCGATATTTTTAACTTTTTCTAAAGACTAGCTTTTTTTAAAGAGATAGATAGAATTAGCCAAATTTCGTGTTTTAGTTTTAGAACAGCAGCAAGACTCAGTTTTTAATTAGCTATCTCAAAAAAGAAAGTTGCTATAAAGCTAACCTTCTTCAAAAATGATTATCTATTTGTATTTCAGGATTTCGCTTTTGTAATTGATAAATAAATTCATCTTTATTTTTCGGTGAGATGGTAACGATTTCAAAGTTTCCATAATTAATTTCTATTTTATCCATGGATAAAGCAGGTGCTGCAAATGGATTTTTTGTTGTCCTTACACTGCTTATTTCTTTGATGTTTATTGTTTTCCTGTAAGGTCCACTTTTGACCATAATCTTGGACTCCTCAATTTTATATCCCGTATCAAACCAGATCCAAGATAGTAACAGAGCCGGAACAATCATGATGATCATCGTAATGAGTTTGTTGTTTAATATAGAAGGAAGCATAATGACTCCTATTGGCTCTATAGCAAAAATTGGTGGGATAATAAAAACGAATATGGATAACCAAATAATGATTGCCATCCATATGTCTTTTTTTGATGGAAAATACATTTCAACGCCCTCCCTTCATTACCAATTATACGTTCTTAGCGAATGATAGGTTTCATTAATTGGAAATAAACAACTTTCTACAAGCATTTTTTATTGACTTGTTATTATTTCGATGTTTCACAATATCTAAAATCTAAGAATGAAACCAGCTCAAATATGGTTGAACATTTTCTCACCAATCCATTGAATCGTTGTATCCAGCCTTTCAAACGGCTGTTGTTTACGTTTTGGATATGGTAAATTCTTTTAAACTCTTTCTATACCATCTGATTTAAAACGAAAAAGTTCTCCAAAGCGTATTGTACATTGACAATTTAGAGTTGATTTCACAATTCGTCCTCTATCAAGAACGTCTGAATAAGTGGCTTCTTGACGGTCACTTGCGATTAAAACGCATACTTGTTCGTGATTAACGCCACGAAATTTTGAAGAATTGCCACGTTTGCGTGGTGTCCTCTCTTTAACTTTAATGTTTCTTTTTCCTTTTTCAGAGGATAGGAAGTACGCGTTTTGTCCATTTCTACAATTCCTGAGATGCGTTAAAATTCATTTGTATAACAAATGTCCTCCTTCATTTGATGTTTTTAGAGGAGAAGTTCCGTTCCTCCCTTATTTTTCAAGAGAAGCTGACATTCAATGAATTCTTCCATAAACATCACTCTGAAAATCTAGGAGATGGACCTCAATGGTCTTTTCTAAGTTCAACTACAAACGTTGGCTTGAAACTATCATTACATATGTTTGCTATATATCCCTCAGCCTTTTTATGAGATTAAGGTTTCCTGTTATTTCTTTTTTAATGTAAAGTCCTATAAATAAAAATTCAAGATAAAACCCGCCTTGAGTTGAGAGCCTCTAGTGATTTAGTGATATATTAAATCTAATGAAAAAGATATGTAAAGTCAGAGTCTTAAAAAGCAGGGAAAAAATTTCTGCATTTACTTACTTGGCTCAGAAATTTTTTTAAAAATTAACTTTACTTATCGGAATAATATGAATAAAATGAATAAAAATCACGTGAAACTGATTAGTCATCCAAGAGCTCTTGAGTGCATCTACATTCGGGAGCTTTTTGTTTTCATATTTAAAAAAAGAGGGGGAGAAACATGAACATTGATTATATTGAAGCGTTTATGTATGTCGTCCATTTTAACAGCATTCATAAAGCAGCAGAAGCGTTGTTTTTATCACAGCCAACGGTTACGGCGCGGATCAAAGCATTGGAGCGAGAGCTGGATACGGAACTGTTTAAACGGCAAGGCAGAAGCATTACACTGACGGAAAAAGGAAAAATGTTCGTTCCATATGCTGAGCAGATTCTCCGCACTTTCCATCAGGGGAAAAAACAACTGAAAAAAAGAGCGGATCAGGAAGAGGTTGTCATTGGAGCCAATCTCATTACATCTCAATATTTTATTCCGTTTGCACTGCCGCTCTGGAAAAAAGCGCATCCAGATCTTCGTTTTAAGTTTATTTCAGCGTCTAACGAGGTGCTGATAGATAAGCTGCTTCAAAAGCAGATTGATGTGGCGTTTATGAAAGAAGTGTCGCATCATGCGTTGCAGCATAAACCGCTCCTTGACAATTCGATCCGGCTTGTTGTAAAGCCAGGGCATCCATTTCAGTTTCAGTCAAAGTTGTCCGCGCAACAGCTGGCACGTGAACCGTTAGTGTTTTTTGAGTGCGGCGCATTTGACTGGAATCGCGTTCACAAAATCTTTGAAGTAGAGAACGTGGAACCACGAATTGAATTTCAGGTGGATCATCTGGAAGTGGCAAAATCGCTCATTCAAAGTGGATGCGGGATCGGATTTTTGCCTTATTTATGCATTAAAAGTGAACTGGAAGCTGGCCAACTGGTGGAAGTCAACGTCGATCATCTGATGATGCTAAAACAGTATATCCATGGAACATATTATGGACCTGAGTCCCCTTTTATATGGAATACCATTCTTTCATCGGTTGAAAAATTTAAAAAAAATGCAATTACATCAGTATCGCAAACGAATTGATAGATTTTTTGGATGAATTGTATAAATCTTTCTATCACCGGAAGTATTGCCTTTTCACTATTTCCGGTGGTAGGATAAATCACAAAAATAAAACCTATTATTCATATATATAAACTAAGAATAAAAACAGGGGGAATACATATGAGTTATCGGCTTGGTTTGTTAGATCAAAGCCCAATTCCTGAGGGGGCTTCGGCATTTGATGCCTTGCAGCAGACAGTCCATCTCGCTCAAAAAGCCGAAGAATGGGGATATTCGCGTTTCTGGGTATCGGAACACCATTACACGGAGCAACTGGCGGGGGCGTCACCAGAAGTATTAATTTCATATTTGCTTGCCCGGACGAATTCGATTCGGATCGGGTCAGGAGGAGTCATGCTTCAACATTACAGTCCTTTTAAAGTTGCGGAAAATTTCCATGTTTTGTCTTCTCTTGCACCTGGGAGAGTTGATCTTGGCATTGGGAAGGCGCCGGGGGGACTTCCATTGTCAACAAAGGCATTACAGTTCGGAACGATGAATGGCGGAAAAGACTTTAAAGAGCGCCTCGTTTTTTTACAAAAGTTAATTGAAGATGCAGTCGACGAACATCATCCGCTCGCTGGCATTCGAGCTACACCAATCCCTCCAGAAAAACCTGAAATCTTTTTACTTGGAGCTAGTCCCCAAAGTGCGCAACTAGCCGCTGACCTTGGCGTTGCTTTTGTATTCGGCCTATTTCTTAATGGTGATATTAAGGTGCTTGAAGAAGCGGTACGCGTTTATCGAAAGAACTATCCGGATGGGTGTTTTCTCGTATCCGTTGCCATTGTCGCTGCCCCTTCACAACAAGAAGCGGAGCAACTGGCAGGAGAGCAAAAAATATTCAAAGTGCATCTTCAAAGCGGTCGTACAGTAACAGTTCAATCATTGGAGCAAGCGCATGCCTTCGGAAAGCAAGCTGACGAAGCTTACGAAGTGGAAGAACAAGCTAGCAATATTATTGCAGGCACGCCTTTATATGTCAAAGACGTTTTAACAAATTTTCATAAAAAATATCAAGTGGATGAATTTATTTTGCACACCCCGCTTCAAAAAACAGAAGAACGGATTCGGACTTTTCAATTGCTAAGTCCAATTCATTCGAATGAGGACTACACCAATGAAGAAAGGGATGAAGAATATGTCTCATAAAAAACAGATTCAATTAGGAATTATGTTGCACGGTCCAGGCAGTCACATGAACGCATGGAAAGACGCAAGTGTTCCAAAAGATGCCAGTGTTAACTTTCCGTATTATAAATCCATTATCCAACAAGCAGAGGCAGCAGGATTTTCTTTCGCCTTTGTTGCAGATGGATTATATATTAATGAAAAATCGATTCCTCATTTCTTGAATCGCTTTGAGCCGCTGACCATTTTATCTGCCCTTGCAGTAGTAACATCGAGAATAGGGCTGGTTGGCACGGTATCGACGACTTATAGTGAACCATTTACTGTTGCCCGCCAATTTGCATCACTGGATAAAATAAGCGGTGGCCGTGCTGGATGGAATGTAGTCACTTCTCCTTTGGAGGGGTCTACAAGAAACTACAATAAAGGAGAACATCCACCGCATTCGCTTCGGTATGAAATAGCGGAAGAATTTTTACAAGTCGTAAAAGGACTGTGGGATTCATGGGAAGATGATGCTTTTGTACGAAACCGTGAAACCGGGCAATTTTTTGACCGAAATAAGCTTCATGTTTTGAATCATAAAGGCCGTTTCTTTTCTGTTGAAGGTCCATTAAATATCGAACGTTCGAATCAAGGGCAGCCTGTCATTTTCCAGGCAGGTTCTTCCGAAGCCGGCAAGAATCTGGCTGCAAAAGAGGCAGATGCTGTTTTCACCAATGCAGAGACGCTTGAACAGGCACGAGCTTTTTATGAAGATGTGAAACGGCGGGCGGAAGCGAATGGACGGAACAGAGACGAGATTCTCATTTTCCCGGGGATTCATCCGATTGTCGGTGCAACTATTGAAGAAGCGGAAGAAAAATACAAAGCGATTCAAAACCTTGTGTCGATCGAAGAGGCGCTTCATTATTTAGGGCGGTTCTTTGATCACTTCGATTTCAGTGTATTTCCGCTTGATGAGCCGTTTCCGGATGTGGGCGATGTCGGGAAAAACAGCTTCCAATCGACAACCGATCGGATTAAGAAGAACGCGCGTGAAAAGAACTTAACGCTGCGGGAAGTGGCTTTGCAGGTAACAACTCCAAAAGGAGCTTTTTTTGGAACATATGAGCAGGTGGCCGATCAATTAATTGCCTGGGTGGAGGGAAATGGAGCGGATGGATTCATTTTCGCTCCACCTGTTCTCGGCAGCGGCTTAACCGATTTTATTCAGCACGTCATCCCGATTCTGGAAGAGCGGGGCTACTACAGCCGGGAGTATCAGAGTGATACACTACGTGGAAATTTAGGGTTGCCGTACAAAGAGAATCAGTATATGAAAAAACCAAAAGAAACGACTCATTTTCTATAAAAAGAAACGACTCATTTTCTATAAAAGGATGTTCTTTTCAAAGCCGCTGCCTGCTTGCGTATAATAGGTGCAAATTTGAACAGCCAAAGCCAATAAATCTTGATAATAACCGGATGGTTAGCTGCCATTTATATTCATAAGAAAGTGTGGAAGACATTTGAAACCCATCGAATTACTTCAGTCCTGCAGATAAAGACTTCCCCGTGCTTTTCGGGCTAACTAGGGAGCTTACGCTTTTTTATAGCTAATAAAACTTAAAACGAATATATATAGTTTCTTTAGAAAATTTAGAAAAGAAAATTGACATTTATAGATTTTAGGAGTAAATTTTTGTATATAAAACTAAACCTATATATTTACTTAGATAAATAAAATCTTGCATACTTTTCACATTTGCCGGTTAGTCAACTAAAGGCATCTTCTTTTTATTCTTAAGCAAAGAAGATAGGTGTCTTTTTTGAAAATTTTTATCAAGATTAAATTGGAAGGGAGAAAATGATTATGTCAAATGAAAGAAAGCTTCAGCCTGAAACTTTAGCGGTGCATGCGGGGCAAGTGCCAGATCCCACAACTTTATCAAGAGTAGTACCGATTTATCAAACAAGCTCGTATGTATTTAATGACAGTCAACATGCTGCTGATTTGTTTAGCTTAAAAGAAGAAGGTTATGTTTATACAAGAATTATTAATCCAACGACCGATGTATTTGAAAAACGGGTTGCTGAGCTTGAAGGCGGGGTGGGGGCGCTTGCGCTTTCATCTGGTCAAGCAGCTGTTTTTTATTCCATCATCAATATTGCTTCCGCTGGAGATGAAATTGTTTCTTCGTCAAACATTTATGGCGGAACGTATAATTTGTTTGCTCATACGCTGCCTAAATTCGGGATTACCGTTAAATTTGTGGATTCTACCGATCCGAAAAACTTTGAACATGCGATTACAAGCAAAACAAAAGCAGTGTTTGCTGAAACGATTGGCAATCCAAAAGGTGACGTATTGGATATCGAAGCTGTTGCGGAAATTGCTCATAATCACTCTATTCCACTAATTGTTGATAACACAATCCCTAGCCCATACTTACTTCGTCCAATTGACTTTGGTGCAGATATTGTTGTGCATTCTGCAACAAAATTTATTGGAGGGCATGGAAATTCAATTGGTGGAATTATTGTCGATAGTGGAAAGTTTGACTGGAAGAAGAGCGGAAAGTTCCCAGGCCTAACTGAACCAGATCCAAGCTATCATGGTCTCATTTATACAGAAGCTGCCGGAGAAGCTGCCTATATTACGAAAGCACGCGTCCAACTGCTTCGAGATCTTGGTGCGGCATTGTCACCATTCAATTCATTCTTGTTTTTACAGGGACTTGAAACTTTACATTTGCGCTTGGAACGTCATAGTCAAAATGCTTTAGAGGTAGCGAAGTTTTTAGAAAAAGAGGAAGCCGTCGAATCCGTAAGCTATCCTGGTTTAGAAAGCCATCCTTCTTATGAGTTAGCGAAAAAGTATTTACCAAAAGGGCAAGGTGCCATCTTAACCTTTGAAATTAAAGGCGGCGTTGAAGCAGGGAAAAAATTAATTGATTCTGTTCAACTATTCTCTCACTTAGCCAATATTGGTGATTCTAAATCGTTAATTATTCATCCTGCTAGCACTACGCATCAGCAATTAAGCAGTGAGGAACAATTAGCTGCTGGGGTTACACCAGGACTTATTCGTTTATCTGTTGGTACAGAGGCAATTGATGATATTCTATATGATCTAAAGCAAGCAATCAAAGCTAGTCAAGCTGTCACTTCTGTTGTGAGGTAAACTTTTTCTGTTTTATTCCCCTCTTAATTTAATATACCTATTTTGAGCTCAATCGAATGATGATTGAGCTTTTTTTGGTGTGACGAGCGTGCTCATCAACTAGTCAGCAACGTGCCAAACATCGGTTAAAAAATGCAATTATATCAGTATCTCAAACGAATTGATAGATTTTTTGGATGAATCGTATAAATCTTTCTATCACTGGAAGTATTGCCTTTTCACTGTTTCTGATGGTAGGATAAATCACAAAAATAAAACCTATTATTCATACCTATAAACTAAGAATAAAAGCAGGAGGAAAACGCATATGAGTTATCAGTTGTTTTGGTAGATTAAAGTCCGATATCTGGCTGTAAAAGAAGCAGATGCTGTTTCCACAAATGCAGAGATGCTCGAACAGGCTTTTTATGAAGATGTGAAACAGCAGGCAGAAGCGAATGGACGGAGCAGAGAAGAGATTCTCATGTTCTTGGGGACTCATCCGATTGTCGGTGCAACAACGGATTTAATGGAAGAAAAATACAAATAGATTTATTCATAAGGAGGAATTTATGATGTCAAAACCATTATCAGTTGTCGTCTGGTCAAAAGAAGGATGTCACTATTGCCAAGAGGTCAAACAATTTTTAAAAGAAAAGCAGGTAGACTATCAAACCATCGATGTGACGAATCGGGATGAACTGCGTGATATTTTAGAAGTTAAATATGGCATTCGACACGTACCAGTTGTTGAAATTGGTCGCGGGGATGTATACAAAGGGGTGACAAAAGTCGGGCTCAGTTATCTTGCGAAAGTATTGAACGCTCATCTGTAAATTAACTGACTCATTTTCAGCAACTACATTCTGTATGAACGAAGATATTCAAAAAATTTCGGGAATTTTAAATGAACCGTTGTCTTGCATTATCGAAAATAGGGACTCGATTGTGAGTAATAACTGGGAGGAAAGAGGATGAATAAAACGAATCATGTACAGATACATGATATGCTAGCTGAAGATAAAGAAGCGGTGCGGCAGCTTCTGATTGACAGTTACCGGCAGTATGAGCGGGATTATCAAGATCCGAATGTGTGGTTTGATTATTTGGCAGATATTACGGCGTCTGTTGATAATCCGAATGTGGATCGGATTTTGGTGGCGAAGAGCGGCCAAGATATTCTCGGAACCCTTCAACTGTTTGAGTCATCGGAAAAGGCATATGGCCGGCCGGAATTAAACATTTTTTCACCGATTGTCCGACTGCTGGCAGTTCATCCGAAGGCGAGAGGGCGTGGTATTGCGCAAAAATTGTTGAAAGAAAGTATCCGATATGCGCAATCCAAAGGGGCGGTTCACTTGTACTTGCATTCCAGCGATAAAATGCAAAAAGCGATACAGTTGTATGAATGGCTCAGATTTAAGCGAGATCAGTCAAAAGATTTTCAAAACCATGATATTTTAGTGAAGTGCTATCGGTTCGATATGAAAAAGGAGGTGCCCGTTTGTGGGGCAATCTAATCTGGAAGAGCGCTTAATTGCGATCCGGCGCCACTTTCATCAATACCCAGAATTGTCGGGCGAAGAGTTCGAGACAACGAAAACCATTCGTTCACTTTTAGAGCAAGCAGGTATTCCGATTTTAGAAACAAGCCTCCAAACGGGATTAGTAGCGCAGATAAGCGGGAAAAAGCAAGATCCAATCATTGCTTTGCGCGCTGATATCGTTGCTCTTCCCATTCAAGAAGAAACGGACTTGCCTTATGCTTCAAAAATACCGGGGAAGATGCATGCTTGCGGTCACGATTTTCATACCGCTGCTTTAATTGGTGCCGCTTATTTGTTGAAGGAAGAAGAGGAAGAGCTAAATGGTTCGGTTCGCTTCATTTTTCAACCGTCTGAGGAGATTGGTGGGGGAGCAGAAAAAGTCATCGCTGCTGGTCACTTGGAGAAAGTGAAAGCAATTTTTGGCTTACATAATAAACCGGATTTACCGGTTGGAACAGTCGGTATTAAGAGAGGACCATTAATGGCGAGTGTTGATCGTTTTATCATTGAGGTTGAAGGTGTTGGAACACACGCCGCAGTGCCTCATGCAGGCATTGATTCTATTGTCGTTGCCTCACATATTGTTATTGCTTTACAAACGATTGTCAGCCGGCAATTAAGTTCGTTTGATAATGCGGTAATCAGTGTTGCCCACATTTCAGCAGGAAATACATGGAATGTGATTCCGAGAACGGTTTTCTTAGAAGGAACTGTTCGAGCGTTTTCTGCCGAAACGAGGGAAAAGATTCCGAAGTTTATCCAACAAATCATTACTGGTGTTGCCAATGCTCACGGTGCTCAAGCAACACTTCGCTGGATGCCGGGTCCGCCTCCTGTTCTAAACGAAGAAAAGGCTACTGAGCTATCCGTTCAAACGGCTGAGCAATTGGGATTAAACGTTGTTGAGCCGACGCCATCAATGGCTGGAGAGGATTTTGCTGTCTATCAAAAGAAAATTTCGGGTTCGTTTGTTTTTATCGGGACTTCTGGAACACATGAATGGCATCACCCTGCTTTTACGTTGGATGAACGGGCTTTGCCTATCGCTGCGCGTTATTTAGCAGAAGTGGCGAAAAAGGCATTAAAGCATTTTAAATGAAACGGGGTGCTTGGGAAAATGAGAAAATTTTATGTATTGGTCTTATTCACGATTGTATTTGGTATTTTAATAGGTTGCGGTAAAAACGAAGCATCTGGTAATGGAAAGGATACAAAAGATAAAACTGAGGAGAAAACAGTAACATTAAAGATTGGGGCTTCATCGACACCACATGCGGAAATTCTTGAATTTATTAAACCAAAGCTAGAGAAAGAAGGCGTTAAGCTTGATATTAAAATCATTAACGATGGCATTCAAACGAATGAACAGACAGCAAATGGAGAGTTGGATGCTAATTATTTTCAGCATACTCCGTTTTTGGAGCAGACAAATAAAGATAGCGGATTAAATCTCGTAAAAGTTGTTGGTGTTCATATTGAACCATTTGGTGTTTATTCAAAAAAAATCAAATCGATTGATGAGCTTTCAAAAGGAGCAAAAATTGCAATCCCAAAAGATCCTGTTAACTTCTCTCGCGCTTTGCGATTGTTTGCTGCTAACGGAATTATCGAATTAAATGAATCTTCAAATACAAATAAAAATTATACCGTACAAGACATTAAGAAAAATGATAAAAAGCTTCAATTTATTCCAGTTGATGGTCCGCTGCTAGTGCGTGCACTTGATGATGTCGAGGCTGCTGCAATCAATACGAACTATGCTTTAGAGGCCGGTCTTAAACCGAAAAAAGATGCTCTTATTATCGAGGGAGATCAATCCCCGTATGTCAACATTTTAGTAGCACGTCCAGACAATAAGGATTCAGATGCGATTCAAAAGCTTGCAAAAGCATTAACAAGTCCAGAAGTAAAGAAGTTTATTGAAGACAAATATGGTGGAGCTGTTGTTCCGGCATTTTAAGGCGGGGGGAGTAAAGTGATTGAGTTTCGGAATGCCTCGAAAATTTTTAAAAGTGAAGATCGAACGATCGAAGCGTTAAAAAATATTAATTTGACGATTGAGAAAGGGGACATTTTCGGCGTCATTGGCTTTAGCGGAGCGGGGAAAAGTACATTGATTCGAATGGTTAATTTGCTAGAAAAACCGACTTCCGGACAAGTTTTAGTCGATGGCCAGGATTTATCAAAACTATCGGAAAAGGAGTTGCGTCAAGCGAAAAAAAACATTGGAATGATTTTTCAGCATTTTAATTTACTAAGGTCCAAAACCGTTTTTGACAACGTCGCAATGCCTCTTAAGCTTAGTAAAACACCTAAATCTGTGATTGAAGAGCGCGTTCATGAATTGTTACACTTTGTCGGTCTCTCTGATAAGGCAAACAGCTATCCAGATCAGTTATCAGGCGGTCAAAAGCAGCGCGTGGGCATTGCCCGTGCATTGGCGACAAATCCATCGATTCTTCTTTGTGATGAACCGACTTCAGCACTTGACCCGCAAACGACGACGTCGATTTTACAGCTTTTAAAACGAGTGAATCAGGAATACAACGTGACGATTTTGATGATTACCCACGAAATGGAAGTGATTAAGCAAATTTGTAATCGCGTTGCCGTTATGCAGAACGGAGAGATTATCGAAGAAGGCACGATTTTAGATATTTTTTCAAAACCAAAAACAGAGACGGCACGCAATTTTGTTCGTTCGGTTTTAAGAGACGAAATTCCACAAAGTATTTTTCATATTTTACAAGCTAATGATAAGTTCAGCAAAATTTACAATATCGAGTTTATTGGAGAAAGTTCTGGCAAGCCGATTTTATCGCAAGTGGCAAAATCGTTCGCAGTGGACGTGAACATTTTATTTGGCAGCATCAATGAGTTACAAGGAGTTCCTTTTGGAAATTTGATTGTTGAGTTGCAGGGGGAAGAAGCAGAAATTGCCCGGGCCTATGATTTTATCGTACAGCAAAATGTGTTAGTGAATGAGGTGATTCGCAATGGAGGTTAGTCTGGATCTAATTTTGCAGGCGTGCTGGGAAACATTATATATGGTTAGCATATCGCTTGTATTTGGGTCACTAATTGGTCTGCCTTTAGGGATTTTATTAGTCGTTACTCGTAAAGGTCATATCTTGGAGAATGCGTTTGTCTTCTCGATTTTAAATCCGATTGTAAATATTTTACGATCGATTCCGTTCATTATTTTGCTTGTTGCGATTATTCCATTTACGAGATTTATTGTCGGTACGGCAATTGGGACAACGGCGGCGATTGTTCCGCTTGTACTTCATATTGGGCCGTACATGTCGCGCCTGATTGAAAATTCTCTCTTAGAGGTGGATAAAGGAATTATTGAAAGTGCACAAGCGATGGGTGCTACCCCATTGCAAATTATTTTTTGCTTTCTTTTGCCAGAGGCGCTGCCTTCTATTGTTTTGAGCATAACAACGGCAACGATTGGTCTCATCGGTGCCACAGCGATGGCAGGAGCAATTGGTGGCGGTGGTTTAGGCGACTTGGCGATTACGTATGGTTATCAGCGCTTCAGCACCATCACTATTGTTGTCACGGTTGTGATTCTTGTTTTACTTGTACAGGGCATACAATCACTTGGGAATTTGATCGAGCGAAAAATTAGAAGAATGTAGTCAGCATTAAATGAGAGAAGAGAGGGAATATGGTGAAAAAGGTATTTATATCTATTTTTGTTTTTATTTTATTTCTTAGTTTGATGGGGTGTGGAAAAACAACAGGGAGTGAAGCGAAAGATAAAAAAATTAAAGTCGGCATTCGTAGCTCGGAATTACGGACGTGGGAATTTATTAAAGAGAAGGCGAAAAAGGAAGGACTGGATCTTGAATTGGTTACTTTCAACGCATCGGTTGATCCTAATCAAGTACTAGCTGAAGGAGATATTGATGTCAATGCGTTTCAGCATATTGCATATTTAACAAGTTTTAACGAAAAAAACGGTACAGATATTGTCCCGATTGGAACGACGCTGATTGCCCCTTTAGGTCTTTATTCGAAGAAATACAAATCTCTTGACGAGCTTCCGAAAAATGCTAAGATCGCGGTGCCAAATGATGCATCGAACTGGGGGCGTGCCTTGTTATTACTACAAGAAGCAAAGCTAATCAAGGTAGTGGACAATTTTGATGGAAACGGTGGAGCTGACAAAATCAAAGAAAATCCAAAACACATTAAGATTGTTCCTGTTGATGGAGCGGCCACTCCACGAGTCATGGATGATGTTGATGCATCGGTTATTAATAACGGTGTAGCGGTAGAAGCAGGATTGTATCTGAAAGATGCCATTATTCATGAAAGTAAAACAGCAAAGCCTTATATCAACGTAATTGCAGCACGGAAAGAAGACGCCAATCGCCCTGAGTTAAAGAAACTGGTCAAAATCTATCAAACGGATGAAGTGGCGAATTTCATTAAGAAAACTTATAAGGGAAACTACATTCCAACGTTTATTTCGTTAAAGGAATTAAAAACATTTAAAGACGCTTACAAAAACTAAAAGGAATTTCATAACTTTGGGGGAGATAAAATTGGCAAAGAAAAAGCAGATTAAATTGGCTGCTTATTTAATTGGAACGGGGATGCATATCGCATCATGGCGGCATCCGGATGCGAAACCGACAGCAAGCATAGACGTCCATCACTTTATCCAACTTGCCCAAACGGCAGAACGAGGTAAATTTGATATGGTGTTTATCCCCGATAGCTTGGCGATTAACGAGGATTCTCATCCAAACATTTTAAATCGATTCGACCCGGTTGTTTTAATTACAGCGATTGCGACAGCAACATCAAAAATTGGTCTCGTTGCAACAGCTTCAACTTCTTACGGAGAACCGTATATCCTAGCACGGCAATTCGCCTCTGTCGACCATATTAGTAACGGACGTGTTGGCTGGAATGTCGTTACAACAGGAGATGCGACGGGCGCTACGGCACTAAACTTTAGCAGAACAGAGCACTATAAACACGATGAACGCTACCGACGAGCTGAAGAATTTGTTGATGTCGTTCAAGGGCTGTGGGATTCTTGGGAGGATGATGCCTTTGTCTTCGACAAGGAAAAAGGGGTATTTTTTGAGCCAGAGAGGCTCCATACGCTTGATTACAAAGGGCAGTATTTCTCCGTCCGTGGTCCTCTTAATATTGCGCGTTCGAAGCAAGGACATCCGGTCATCGTGCAAGCTGGATCGTCAGAACCGGGCCAGCGGTTAGCTGCAAGAACGGCAGAAGTCGTTTTTGCGCATCGCGATAATATAGAGAAAGCAAAGGAATTTTACAAAAGCTTAAAATCAAAAACGGCAGACTATGGCCGTCATCCAGATGAGCTTTCAATTTTAGTCGGCATTTCGCCAATCGTTGGCGAAACAGAAGAAATTGCGCGGCAAAAATTTGAAGAGCTGCAAAAGCTTGTTCTCCCATATGAAGCATTAAAATTCTTGTCCGGCTATATGGGAAATGTCGATTTCACGAAATATTCGCTTGATACACCGGTAAAAGAAGTGGATCTTCCAGAAGAAATAAATGGAATTCAGAGTCAGTATGAAGATATAAAACGAATTATTAACAAAGAAGACTTAACGGTTGGTGAGCTTTACTCACGCCTTTTCATCGGTGCAGGCAGACGTGACCACTTTGTTGGAACTCCAGAAAAAATTGCCGATGAATTGGAAAAATGGCTTACAGAGGAGGCGGCGGACGGCTTTATTCTTCAGGCACCGCTGTATCCAAGAGATTTAGAAGATTTTGTGAATTATGTAATTCCGATTCTTCAGAAGCGAGGTTTATTCCGACGCGAGTATGAAGGAGATACGTTGCGCGATCATTTAGGACTTCAGAAGCCTGTAAATCGCTATACGCAGGCGAGACAATCCAAACTAGCCATCCAATAGTGAGAGGGGAGAGAACAGTATGGCAGTGAGAGAGTTCGATCCCTTTATAAGGAACGAAAGAGAAGAGAAGCTTGCTCGTTATGCAGAAGCACTGGCAAGTCAAATTGCCAAAACGGCTCATGTATACGATGAAAGCGGAGCATTCCCGTTTGAACACTTTGATTTGCTGCGCAAAGAAGGCTATTTAAAGTTGACGGTACCAAAACAATATGGCGGAGACGAGATTTCCTTGTATGAAACATTGCTCGTTCAGGAAAGGCTTGCTCGCGGGGATGGTTCGACTGCGCTTGCTGTTGGTTGGCATCTTCTTACTTTTTTAAATTTGCGCAGCGTTCGCCCTTGGAAGGAAGAGGTGTTTGCGAGGCTTTGCAGAGCAGCAGTGAAAGAAGGAAAAATGCTGAATATCATTTCTTCCGAAAGAGAAACCGGCAATTTGGCAAGAGGCGGAATTCCTTCCACGACAGCCAAGCGCACATCTGGCGGTTATATGATCTCAGGAGTCAAGTCATTTGCCTCATTGGCGCCAATTCTCGATCACTTTACTGTTAGTGCTTATCTGGAAGACGAAGATAAAGTAGCAGAATTTTTAATTACAAAAAACGAAAATGTGAAGGTGATAGAATCGTGGAATACGATTGGCATGAGAAGCACAGGAAGCCATGATATCGAATTAAACGATGTCTTTGTTCCTGAAGAGGCCTTGCTATCACGCTTGGATGATAACCATATCAATCGTTTTATGGCAGACAGCCGCGCTTATTCACTGGAAGTACCGGCGGTTTATCTAGGCATTGCTTGGGCTGCAAGAGATTTTATCCTTGATTTTGCCGTTTCCAAATATTCTCGCAGTTTTGGCGGGGAAATTGCCGATATCCCGCACATCCGCGATAAAATCGGGCAAATTGAAATTTTGTTGAAATCTTCACGGCATACGTTGTATGCGATTGCTGAAAAGTGGGAAAACAATCCAGAGCATAAAGATCGTTTTTCAGACGAAGTTAGCATGGCAAAATATATCATATGCAACAATGCCATACGCATTGTTGAGCTTGCGATGCGCATTGCAGGAGGCCATGCATTATCAAAAAATCATAAATTAGAACGCCTTTTTCGCGACGTTCAGTGTGGCCCGTTTCATCCGCCTCAAGACGATATGGTGATTCATCAATTGACGGATTCCGTATTAGCGAAAGTAAAAGCTAAGAAGAGTAGAGTAGAAAACTGAGTTCGAAGGGACGGCATACACTGTCCCCTTTTCAGCTTCCATTCATTAAAACTGTACGTGAATTGTTCCCTAGTACCGCTTCCTGACGTTCTTTCGCATTTTTCTATTTGTCATACATGGAATCTTAAGGATTTAACCTCTGTATAACGATGGCTTATTTAATCGATAATGCTCCTAAATAGAAACGATTGAACGCTAGGAATACCCATTTTACAGCCCGGACGTTATGAAAGGAAGAACAGGAAGTCAAAGATGCCTTTTTATGCCGATGTATTGCGGTAGTTCGGTTGGTTATCGAAGGCTTCCTTGGTAAATAATAAAGCTCAAATAGTTAAACGAACTTTCAACGAAGCATGAAAAGTAGGCATTTATTGATGATTTCATTAGGGAGAGTGATTGGAACAGGGCTTTCCTAAGTTTCAGGCTATACTATAATCAAACAGAGCCCGCAGGAACGATTATTGTGTATTTAGTTGGCGGTTTTATTACGTATCTGGTTATCGTTATGCCTTTGATTCATCTATTTTGTTCATCCATTGCATAAGCATACGAACAAAAAGTGATAGAAGAAAGATGGTTATAAACGAGTGCATCCATGTCCATGTATGGTACTTAATTAAATCGGTATATTTTTCACAAAGAACCTCAATGATCGTTAGCGCAGCGGTGTACAATGCACATTGTAGAACAATGCCTAGAAATTTTGAATGATAAGTTGTTTGAAAAAAGTAAACACACATAATTGGATATAGAAAGGATTCAAAAATAATGCTGGTCTCGAAATATTTACTTAAAAACCTTACAGGGTATTCAATCATTTTTTCTGTTGCAACAAAAATGCCAATATATGTTGACAAATAAGCTTTCAATAAGAAAACTAAAATCGTGTCTTTGATTATCGGTTTTCTTTCTTTGATTAGTGGTTTTCTTAAACTGAAAAACAATAAGGCAAGTCCAATGATAGAAAATGACCATAAAATGATTCTGTCCATGGATTAATTACTCTCCCATTGTTCATTTGTTTATTATTTTTATTATACCCAAGTAAAAATTAAATATTTACCAATGCATAAAAAGAGCTTTTTTGCAGCAGCCAGATTTCAGGAACAGCAAATTATGAATTGATTAACAAATTAGAGCAAGTAGTACAGCAATTGATGAGACTCAGAAGAAATTAGCTGCTACTCAGGAAGAGAATAAGCAGAGATTAGAAAAATGAGATCAAAAACTATTAGTAAAAAAATGAAAATTAACAAAAACAGGAATCAAAACGGGAACGTTTTTTCAGTTTTTTGATGCAGGAAGAGCAGCAATTAATCGTTGCTCTTTTTATATTGACTTATTAAGGTTTATTTTCGAGTGATACTATCTCTTTATAGAAAAGAAAATGCGATACTGTCTAACTATATAGAATTTTTTTAATAAACATCTGTTAAAGAATGTTGCTGATTTTTTTCAACTAACGGGCAGTAATAATTGAACAAAAGGTGTTTCAATTCCATGCTTATTGATTCCTAAATGCAATCATTCCGCAAATCATAGGAATTATCATTAACATTGCCACCGTTAGAGTAGGTATCGGTAATCGGTTCGCTAATATTGCACCTATCTCTCCAAGGAAACCGCCCATAATAAAAGGGATGGCGGTTTTTGTCTTGTCAGCATTTGGTTTTGCGTAATACCATGCGTCCCATACGCAATAAGCATAAAATCCAGGGTAAAATAACATGTATTCAAAATTGGTCGTCTCTACAGCCTGTTGGTGTAATCCGTTAAGATCAAGGTGAATGGCTTTGTTTATTTGGCCTAATGCATTATCAAAGTGTTCAGTTATTATAAAGAAGGCACCTTTAATGAACTGACCATTATATATTTGTCCGAATCCAGGCATAAGTATTGAAAAGAATGCAGCAATATTCCTCATGATATCTCATTCCGTTCTCTTTTTTAGTGAAAAATGGTTACTATGTTGTTGGAAAAGATAGTTGATGGTTAAGTTATGCTATTGTTCCTTAGGTTTCTTTATTTTATTGATTTTTATGTATATGAAGTTGTGTTTCGATAAGCGATTTTCTCCATTAACGGGGCGATAGTTGAATGGAACAAGGAAAAAGACCAACTCTAAAAATCGGCGATAGCCTAAGGAAAACAGAGAAAAACTTATTCTACAAAATTTAAAATGGGCATTGTTCATAAGTACTTTTATGAGGGTTAGGGTAAAACAATTTCGTATTCATAACACGATGTTACAGAGATGGATGAATTATGATCAAAGAGAAGGAATCGATGGTCTAAAAGAAAAACGATGGAATCGAATGAAGGAAGATCGTGCAAAAATCCGGTCCAGAGGAGAAAATAAAGCTCTTGGCTTAGAGAAAGGAGCGGATGCGACAAAAAGAAACATCCTTTAGAATGTAAGATAATTCATGGATTAAGAGTTCCATTTCCAGTTGTTCTATTTATATGAGGTTACAGGTATTTCTACAGCTGGATATTATAAATGGATGAAACGTCAGACAGAATCATCGAAAAAACAATGTTGAATGAAACACAATTAAGCGATCCATTAGAGAAGGGATTGCTTTTTTATGTAATTCCATCCTCAACACCCTAATTTTGTATTATAATGATGTAGAGTTTTAATTATAGTAACGCTACATTTATCAGCGATACAGAAGGCAGTTTTAAAGGCGAATCTCACAAAGAAACGGGGGATCAACCAATGATCATTGCATTAGATATGGACGGAACGTTGTTAAATTCTGATGGCCAAATTAGCAAAAGAAATAAAGAAGCGATTATTCAGGCGCAAAGGGGAGGACATTTAGTGGCTATTGCGACGGGTAGGGCGTATAAGGATGCCTATTTGCCATTGCAGCGGGCTGGGATTGTCTGTCCGATTATAAGCTTGAATGGTGCTTCGATTATTCTTGCTGATGGGACTATCATCGACGATATTCCTTTAGATAAGCAAAAACTTGTTCCTGTTTTAGAGTGGGTTCGACAGCAACATGATTTATATTGTGAAATTTATACAAACAAGGAAGTCTACGTTGGTTTACATAATAGGGAGCATTTGGAGGCGCTAGCCGATCGTGTGGGTGAAGAGTATCCAGATTTAAAGAGGATTGTTCAGAAACAGTTTCAGCAGGCGCGCGTGACGTATGTAGACGACATTCAAGAAGTATGGTTGCAAAAGGATATCGTTTTTTATAAAGTACTTGTTTTTTCGCTGAATAAAGACATATTAAAAACTGCTGCCTCGAAGTTTGCAGAGGTTTCCAACGTAACCGTTACTTCCTCGCATCCGAATAATATCGAGATCAACCATGAACAGGCGACGAAGGGGCGTTCGTTGGCGAAACTTGCCTCTCATTACAACAACAATATGAAAGATACCGTTGCGATCGGAGATAGTCATAATGATCTTTCCATGTTTGCGGTAGCCGGATATCGTGTGGCGATGGGAAATGCAGCTTCTGAACTAAAAGAACATAGCGACTTTGTAACAGCGACAAATGATGAAGATGGAGTGGCGCTTGTTTTAGAGAAATTATTGCTACAATGAATAATTCTAGGTACAAAATTTTATGCCAAAATCAGAAAAAAGGAAAAATTGTATCTTACTTCTGATCCAGAGCTGGTAAAAGATCGTGAGCTTGCAGGGAAGTTGACGAGTGAGTCGTCTATTCATTGTATGTTTTGTAACATGTTCAAAACTGAATTCTTCTTCGATTGCGTCATTTGTTGACAGCATTTTAAAGGTAAGATTATACTTTCTTTAATGATCTAACCATATAAATATAGATGTTTTGGTTGGGTTTCGTGTTATAGGAAGAAAGAAGCGGTCGCCTGTCACTTTGCAATAAGTGGAAGATCATGCTGGTGTATCTCGGTCGACCTGCTTTCTTAGTTATTTTGTGGCAGTGTAGAATGACAATAAAGTTATTTAATTTTAAAACCTCAAACACCCATACCCCCGTCCTGATTTTAGGAGGGGGGTAAAATAAAGTTGTTTAATTTTTAATAATAAATGCTTTACCGAACTAAAAAAATAACAATAAAGTCGTTTAAAAATCTAAGTTTTATTCCATAATAGCGCCCTTAAATGAAATAACTTAACAGGTGTTTTTAAACATTTTTATTGTTAATTAACACCTAATGCAATTTTTATAAGTAACCAATGCTTATGCCAGGAGTCAAAAACAACATAGGTAAAAAAACAGGACCAAATAGCACTCCATGACATGCTCTAGGGTTTTTAGGGGTAAAGTTTCTACACAAAAAGGAAATTGAAATAAATATTTAATTAAATGAGGTTAATTGTTTTGTTTTTTTGTTGTTTTTTATCTGTTGTTTCTAATGCTTTATAAATATTAGTGGGTTCTGTTGCAAAGTTGAAAATTAAAAATAGGATTTATGCTATGTAGCTATAGATGACATGTAGTTATATACTTTTAGACAGACCAGCTATCGCTGGCGATACAAGTCAGATACTTTTTAAAGCCTCTAATTGCGTTTTAAGCCATTTTGACTATCCAGGTTTAAAATATATAGTTGGAAATAGGTGTTGTTTAAGAACGTGTCTGAGCGGTTCTGTGAGGAGTTTTAACGACGAATGGATTTGAGGAACTTCTCTGAACGACATAATTTTTATTTTAGGAGGGAACAACATGGAAGTTTTTGTGAAATATTTAGCAGGTATCGATAACCCCGACCACCGCGACCGAACAGAGGAAATTTTGACGTGGGTTGCAAATAAATTCCCAAATTTGGAACCGCAAATCAAGTGGAACAAACCCACGTTTACCGATCACGGCACATACATCATTATGTTTGCCGCAGCAAAGAATCATTTGAGCGTTTTACCCGAAGAAAAGACAATGGTGCATTTTGCCGATGAAATCGCCCAAGCTGGCTACAGCGCTTCTTCACGCTTGTTCCGAATTAAATGGACTGAACCAGTTAATTACGAATTGCTAGAGAGGATCATTGAATTTAATATTCAGGATAAAGCAGACTGTTCAACTTTTTGGCGGCGATAACATAATCAAGGAGGAAGACATGGAAGTTTTTGTAAAATATTTAGCGGGTATCGATAACCCCGACCACCGCGACCGAACAGAGGAAATCTTGGCGTGGGTTGTGAATAAATTCCCAAATTTGGAACCGCAAATCAAGTGGAATACGCCAATGTTTACCGATCACGGCACATTTATCATCGGCTTTTCCACAGCGAAGCATCATTTGAGCGTTTCACCCGAAGAACAGACAATGGTGCATTTTGCCGATGAAATCGCCCAAGCTGGCTACAGCGCTACCAAAGGCTTGTTTCGAATTCCGTGGAATGAGCCGGTAAATTACGAATTGTTGGAGAAGATAATTGAATTTAATATCAAGGATAAGGCAGACTGTTCAACTTTTTGGCGGAAATAGAAAAAATAGGATATCCCTTAGAAAGCCTGTGAGGGCTTCTTAGGGCTTCTGAGAGGCTTTAAGGAGTTGATAGCTATGCAAAACTATGCCCCGCGCTTTTACATGCCCCAACACTCTTGTTGGGGACGCCCTTTTTTAATAAGTGTAAATTATTACAGAAGCTAAGAAAATAATTCTCTTACTTATTCCAGAAAATGGCCCTTTAGTTGAACAACCTGATGGACGTTTTTAAATAACTTTATTGTAAATGTAACAACTTTATTTGTATTTAAACGACTTTGTTGTCAATCAACAGGCAGTCCTCATATTCCCGAAGCAACTTGTGAAAAAGTGCTAAAGTTCATGAGGGAGTTGGGTTACACCTATGACTGAGTTGCTGTTAATCTAAGATCGTAGCGTTTTTCAACTATAGGGCTAATTATTAGGGAAATCGGCAACCCATTTTTTTCTGAATTGTTAGTCGGTGTTCATGAAGCTTTAGATAAAGAAGGATATACGGTGATTCTGGGGACGACGTTTGACTCCCCGGAGAAACAAGATGCGCTTTTATCGACGATGCTCGAATACCGGGTAGGCGGCGTCATCATGAGCCCTGTGCCCGGATGTTCATTGGATGTGGTCGAGCGCCTAAAACAGTGGGAAATTCCAGTCGTATTAATAGCGAGGGAGTTGCCATTTGGGGAACAGTTTGATTACGTTGGAATTGATAATGTAGAAGGCGGACGATTAGCAACGGAACATCTAATTCAGCAAGGGCATCGCCGCATTGCTCTTTTAGGTGGTTTTGATGATTCATCTGTATGGAGGGACCGGAAAAAAGGCTATTGTCAAGCGCTAGAACAGGCGGGTATCGAAACGGATGAATCGTTATTCATACAAGCGCTTACAACAAGGCAGGGAGGAAAAGGAAGCGATGAAACAAGTGCTGCAACATCCTAACCCGCCAACAGCGGTATTTTGTTATAATGATGTTGTGGCGTTTGGGGCTATGCTAGGTTTAAAGGAAGCCGGAATGATGCCGGGCTGTGACATAGCTGTAGTCGGGTTTGACAATATTCAAGAATCCGCCTTATTTCATCCACCTTTAACCACGATTGCGGCGTTTCCTGAAAAAATCGGCATTCATGCGGCTGATATTTTGCATCAACGCATGACAGGCAAAATGGGCGAACCGAAACGGCTTATTTTACGACCGGAGCTTGTCGTGCGGCAGTCGAGTTCATCTAATTTTCATGATCTGTTTTAAAGGAAGGGCGTTGATATGGAGACATATTGTAACATTCCGCTTCGGGAAAGAAATATAGTGTTAATCGGCTTTATGGGAGTAGGAAAAACAACGATTGGCCAGCTTGTCGCCAAAAAGCTGTACCGGGATTTTATTGATGTAGATCAGGAAATAGAAAAAATTCATAATATGTCGATTCCGACAATATTTCAACAATTAGGGGAAGAATATTTTCGCAAAGTGGAGAAGGAGTTTATCGTTGACATTTGTACAAATACCCGCTTAAAGATTATTTCCCTAGGGGGAGGAGCTTATTTACAAGAGGAAGTCAGAAACGTTTGTTTATCTAAATGCATTGTATTTTTTTTAGACTTGTCTTGGGATTCTTGGAAAGATCGTATACCCCTCATTGTTAATAGCCGTCCTCTTTTGAAAAATAAAACGTTAGAGGAGATCGAAGAATTATTTTTTAAACGGAGAGATGCTTATTCCCTTCATAATTCCAGAGTTTCGACGAATGATCTTGATCCTGAGGCTGTAGCTGATCAGATTGTTAAATCCGTAAAATGGACTTGGGAGATTTATGAACCGAATGATTAAAAACTATATAAAAATGTGACAATTGATGGGCATTGTCGGAACAATCTCAAATAACTTTATTTGTAATATGAACGCAGTGGGATGTAAGGTTGTTTTTCATCCCACCACGTACTAGAAGTCTATGTTGTATGGTAAAACGAAACAGGTTCTTATGTTCTTTTAGATATTGATTAACAGCATAAGAAATGGAATCTTATATTTCCAATCTATGTAGTGAAGACACTTGCGAAAAACGAATAATGGTGTAAGAAACTGATTATAATTCGCTGTTTCAAAACATACGTTCATTTCCTGCTCAATGATATACATATTGTCACAAGCTGGTTATTTCAGCAAGCGATTGCTAACATTCAGGCCACTGCAAATCTAGATCTGGTTAGCTTGGTTTGAATGTCAATGTTTTGCTTCTTATTGCAATATCCCACGCCACTTTCACAAGGTAAATAAAGAAAATGACGTTCAATAGCGAAGTGAAAATTAACGTAAAATTGTAAGGGGCGCCCATCGAACGGTGAAACATAAATCGATCATAAAAAACAGAATAGGTATTTATAAAAGTCGTTGCGCTGAATCCAGCTGATAGCCAAAGCAGCCTTTTATCCTTCCAATAAATAAATGCGAGTATGGACAGGGCAGCGGCAGGGAACAAGTACCGTTCGTGCATGCCGGTGGCAAGCGTAAATACGCCGGCAATTTGCAGAAGCGCTGCCAATGCTGCGAATTTTGTGTTTCTTCCTTTTATATAAATGAACCATGAAAAAGCGGTAATGATGACAATAAATATCATGCCCCATGTATGATAACTGAATAGAAACAATGTAGACGTATTCGGTACATAGTTGGCGCCGAGGAGACTGTAGAAATTAAAAGCGTTGACAGACGCGTAAGGGTACTCCCCGATTGTGCTCGAAAATAGTGTGAAAATCCAAAGCGGATCTTGCTTCAATGAAAACGGAAAGATGATAATAAGCGCTGTAACGAAACTCGTGACGGCTGCTGTGAAAAAGCGTTTGATGCTTTTTAGCCTTATAAGTTCGAAGAAAAGAACGGGAAGAAAAATGATTCCTTGCGGTTTCATCAGCACCGCCGCTGTGAAAAGCGCAGTCGAAGCGTTCACTTTTTTCTCGGTTAACAAAAATACGGCCAACACAATGAGCAATGTAAAAAAGGAATCGACTTGTCCCCAGACGGTAGAATTCATAAAAACAGCTGGATTAAAGATGTAAAATGCAGATAGCCAAAGGCTCATTTCTCCCGATAAATATGTAACGGCCAGCCTGTATATGATGTATGCTGTTATGATATCCGCTAACATGGATGGAAGTTTGATGAGCAGAGTAATATAACAGCTCATGGCAGGGATCGACGTAATCTTACCGATTACAAACAAAATATAGATATAAAACGGAGGATAATCGCTCGAACTATTTCTATAAAATTGGCTAAAACCTTTGGTTGCAGAAATTGCCCAGTGTTTAAAGAGATTGACGTCTGTGTGCCCTTTTATCCATGGAGCGGCCGCAATCCTCAAGAAAAGCCCTATCGCTAATAATGTCCACAAAAGTATTTTTTTATTGCTGTCTTGAATGTTCATGTTTTTTTCAATCAACAGATAGTAAGTGAAAGCAAATAGACCGAAAAATAGCACGCTGTATACAGAAAGAAAAGGCGCATACTGTACATCTGAGTTTGCGATACCTCTGAACATCTGTCCGTTCTGTAAAGGTGGCACAGGTTTTTCACGAAAAATGTGTTCAGAGAAAGAGCCCTTGCCGGTAGGAGCTTGATTTCTATCATGGAAAAAATGATGTTCTCCTTCCCGGAAATCATGATGAAGTAAGCTGCTATGATAATTCCAAATGGAATAAAAGCTCAGTAAAACGGTCGTGAAAAGGATAAAGATTAAGCTTATTTTCAGCATATGATCTTTGAATGCGAACACTAGCACTACCTCCCCATGTAAATGTCGTTTTTCATCAACAAAAAAATTTCATGATTAGCTTTAATAAAAAACTAGTCATGAAAGAGGGGAACAAGTAACGATATTTACCATCGGTAAGTTGCACGCATTTATTTACTTTAATCTTGAATAGAGAAAAACAGTGAAAAAACGATAAAAAAATGCTAAAAATTAAGCAGCCACAAAGCGCCTGCCCTGACGAGCAGGATTGCGATAGTTTCTGATTTTAACGTTTTAAGTTAGTTATGCAAAAGCCCTGCGGAGAGAAATTTTTCGCAGGGCTTTTTTTTCACTAAATTTTCACCATACTGTCGTATTCTTGAAGCAAGGCCAGAGACTGGGCAACAACGCAAGCGGCTAAGCGATTGATGGAATATGAAGAAAAGAGGAGTGTGAAGTGAAATGAAAGCGAAATGGAACGGACGTGTGGATATTTGGCTCGTCGCGATTCTTTTACTGTCTGTTTTTTTAAACTTTTATAACATAGGGAACGCCGGGTCGAACGTCTACTATACGGCGGCCGCAAAGAGCATGACGGCGAACTGGAAAGCATTTTTCTTTGCATCACTTGATCCGGAAGGATTTATTACGGTTGATAAACCTCCTGTTGCTTTATGGTTCCAGGCCTTGAGTGTTGCGATTTTGGGGGTGAGCGATTGGAGTGTATTGCTTCCAGAAGCGATCGCTGGCGTTTTGTCTACTTGGATTATTTACTTTATTGTTAAGCCCATATTTGGACGTGGTGCGGCTTTATGGTCGAGTCTGATTTTTGCATGCACGCCAATATTTGTGGCAGTAACTCGGACGAATAACATCGACAGTATTTTAATTTTTACTCTTTTAGCTGCGACATGGGCGTTGATGAAATCCATACATAAGCAGAAAATATCATGGCTTTTAGTTAGCTTTGCTTTAGTCGGAGTCGGCTTTAACATGAAGATGCTGCAGGCTTATATGGTGTTACCGGCTTTTTATTTGTTCTACTTCTTGGCAAGCAAAGCAAATTGGAAAAAACGAATCAAGCACTTATCAGTGGCAACAGCTATATTAGTAGCGATTTCTGTTTCGTATGCGGCGATTGCGGACTCGATTTCGAAAGATAAGCGTCCTTATATTGGAAGCAGCCAGACGAATTCTGTCTTTGAGTTAGCATTCGGTTATAACGGAGTCGGACGTTTAACGGGTGAGGCTGGACCAGGGGGAAATCGCCAATTTAATAGAAATGTGCCAAATACGAATTCTCAAACAAATGCTCAGAATGAAAAACAAGGAAATCGTCCGTCAGGTATTCCGCCGCAAGGAGTACCAAACATGAACTCTTCAAGTACCCAAGGAGGAAAAGACTCGTCAGACGTCTCACCTCGAGGAATGCCGAATATGAATCCGGAACAAATGAGGAAAAAATTCGGACCAAACGGAGGTCAGGATCCTGGGAGAATGGGAGGGATAGGAGGCGAAACGGGCGATCCGGGATTGCTTCGTCTTTTCAATAAACAAATGGCTGGGCAAATTAGCTGGCTACTCCCATTCGTTCTTTTTAGTATGATTGGACTCATCGTATCCATTCGCAAACAACGTGCATTTACTTTACCGCATCAATTTACCGTATTTTGGTTGGCTTGGCTTATTCCAATGATGGTCTTTTTCAGTATTGCTGGATTTTTCCATCGCTATTATCTCAGTATGATGGCACCGGCGATTGCCGTGCTTGTCGCCATTGGCAGTGTGATATTGTGGGAGTTTTACAAAGAGAAAAAAGATTGGAGTCAGTGGTTACTGCCGTTTGCTTTCTTGGCTACCTTTATATTTGAGGCGTATGTGTTGTTCCAACATCGTTCTTCGGTTAATATCGTCTGGATTTTGTGTATTACTTTATTAGGATTCGCCATCTTTGCCTTTATGGTCGCTTTTCGGCATAAAGAGAAAGCATCGTATTATACAAAGATTGCTGGAATGATTGGTTTTCTCATCATGCCGTTTTATTGGTCGACGACCCCTGTTTTATATGGAGGAAATAGTGTGATACCTTATGCAGGTCCAGATTTAAAACCTTCCGGACAACACGGAGATCGAATGATGGGAAGAGGAATGGAAGGAGAAGCGGATTCAAGTCTCATTGAATATTTAGAGAAGAATTACAGCGGTGAAAAATATTTGGCTGCAACGTTTAGAGCGAACACGGCCGCGCAGATCATGCTGAAAACGGATAAAGCAGTCATGGCGATGGGGGGATTTTTAGGAAGCGACCCTGTGTTAACACCTGAAAAGTTAGAGCAAATGGTGAAAAAAGGGGAAGTGAAGTATTTTCTTATTTCTGGATTTGGTGGCGGTGGAGAAACAAATAACGAGTTAGTCCAATGGATTCAACAGAATTGTAAAGAAGTACCGCAAGAAGAATGGCAGAACAGTCAATCATCGGATGAACAGCAGCCGTTTGGAATGGACAGAGCAGAGAAACTTTATAAATACGAAGGATAGGAGGAGAGTCGTATGGTGAAGTATTCTGTCATTATTCCTGTGTATAATGAAGCGCTTGTCATTCGTGAGACGTATAAACGGTTAAAAACGGTGATGGAACAAACAGATGGACCTTATGAACTATTGTTTGTGAATGACGGCAGCGAAGATGAAACACTCTCCATTTTAAAAGAGCTTTCTGTTAAAGATGAAACGGTTAAATATTTGGATTTCTCCCGAAATTTTGGACATCAAATCGCCATTACTGCAGGCATGGATTATGCTGCAGGAGAAGCCGTTATCATTATTGATGCTGACCTGCAAGATCCTCCTGAATTGATTTTACAGATGATTCAAAAATGGAAAGAAGGTTACGAGGTCGTTTATGCGAAGCGGACAAAACGAAAAGGAGAAACAGTATTTAAAAAAGTAACCGCTCATGTATTTTATCGTCTTTTACGAGCCTCTACGGAAATCGATATTCCTTTAGATACGGGAGACTTTCGCCTAATCGATCGGAAAGTGTGCGATCAGTTAGTAAGTATGAGAGAACGAAGCCGTTTTGTCCGTGGGCTCGTTAGTTGGGTAGGGTTTAAGCAAACAGCGATTGAGTATGAACGTGATGAACGATTCGCAGGAGAAACGAAGTATCCGTTAAAGAAGATGTTGCGGTTTTCTATGGATGGGATTACTTCCTTCTCGTACAAACCTTTGAAACTAGCGAGTTTATTAGGATTTCTTCTTTCGTTTTCGAGTGTGATTTGGATGTTTGTTGTTTTATATTTGAAATTGTTTACAGATTCTACTGTGGCTGGATGGTCTTCGCTTCTGATGGCTACTCTCTTTTTTAACGGCGTTGTCCTTATTATGTTAGGTGTGATGGGGGAGTATATTGGCAGAATTTATGATGAGGTAAAACATCGTCCGCTATATATTTTGAAAGATTGTCGAGGAGTCGGACAAAAACATGAAAAGGTACTACAATATGCTGAATAAGCAAGAAAAAATAGGTACATTATTCAGGTTTTGCACGGTGGGAGTTGGAAATACACTCATTGACTTTGGAGTGTTTTTCCTTCTCGCTTCTATTGGTGTTCCGGTTTGGTTAGCACAAGGTTGTTCATATATAGCGGGAATGCTCAACAGCTATGTGTGGAATCGAGTTTGGACGTTTCGTATGAAACAACAAGCTACCATACAAGAGTTCTTTCGGTTTATTCTTACGAACTTTTTCTCGTTAGGAGCGACTTTTTTCTTTCTGTATGTATGTCAACAAATATGGGGATGGTCTTTATTGATTAGTAAAATGATTGCTACGTTCGGAGGAATCATGATCAACTTTA
Source organism: Thermaerobacillus caldiproteolyticus (assembly GCF_013761245.1). Taxonomy (GTDB): domain Bacteria; phylum Bacillota; class Bacilli; order Bacillales; family Anoxybacillaceae; genus Thermaerobacillus; species Thermaerobacillus caldiproteolyticus. The sequence goes on from NZ_JACDUT010000005.1 coordinate 155,535, forward strand.
TTGGAAGTAGACTTTGGGTGTTTCAACAATCAGCTAACGAAGGGAATAAACAAGTATGAAAATAAGAAAAGCTGTCATTCCTGCCGCGGGATTAGGGACAAGATTTTTGCCCGCGACAAAAGCTCAACCAAAAGAAATGTTGCCGATTGTGGATAAGCCAGCGATTCAATATATTGTCGAAGAAGCGGTGCAATCAGGCATTGAAAATATAATTATCGTGACAGGGCGAAATAAGCGTTCCATTGAAGACCATTTTGATCGTTCCATCGAATTGGAACAGGCTTTGTTGGAAAAGGGCAAGTCTGATATTTTACAAGGGTTAAATGAAATTACCAATATGGCGAATATCCACTTTATTAGACAAAAGGAACCTTTAGGATTAGGACATGCGATTTTGTATGCACGGCACTTTATCGGCGAGGAGCCTTTCGCCGTTCTTTTAGGGGATGATATTATTGTGTCTGAAAAACCGGCGTTGCGGCAACTCATGGATGTATATGAACAATATGGAACAGAAGTTATTGGCGTGCAATCTGTTCTGCTATCTGAAGTGAATCAGTATGGAATTATCGATCCTTGCCAGCAAATAGGGTCTGTTTATGAAGTTCATGATTTGGTAGAAAAGCCTTCTCCTGAAGAAGCACCATCTCGTATCGCGATTTTGGGGCGATATATTCTAAAGCCTTCGATCTTTTCGATTTTGCAAACGGTTGAAAAAGGTGCCGGCGGTGAAATTCAATTAACCGATGCCTTGCAGAAAATTTGCGAATACCAACCGATTCATGCTTTGCAACTAGAAGGGAACCGGTTTGATATCGGTAATCAATTTGGTTACTTGAGAGCCAACATAGAGATTGGATTACAACGGAAAGAAATAAGAGAACAGTTGCTGTCATATTTAGAGAATGTATGGAAAAGAGAAATTTGCTAGTGATGAAGTTCAAAAGGATTCTAGGAGATTATATCACTATAAATTTTCTTGTATTTCACTTATTTTCTATTTAGTATAAAGGGAGAAAGACAATGGTGCTGGAGGAATAACAGTGATTCAATTATGGAGAATATTTGGAGATGTCGTTCCGCTGTTTTTTGTCATTTCTCTAATCGTTGTGACTTTATCCGTTTGGCGTTTTCGAAGTCAAAAGACTGCATGGGAGCAGAAGGTTCCTAAGATATCCTTATTACTGACAATGATCGCAATCTTATTGATTACCGTTTTTCCTTTTTATTACATACCAGATCAACCGAGGGTGCTCAATCTTGTTCCATTTGTCGGAATGTACCGTTTAATTGTTTATTCGGTTGATATAGAGGTGCCGATCCGCAATATTTTGTTGAATGTATTGCTGTTTGTTCCATTTGGCTTTTTTCTTTCATGGAGTGCAAATCAGCTGTCGGTACGGAACATTACGATGACTGGATTACTGTTTTCATTCATCATTGAAGTATTTCAATATGTGCTCCCCATAGGACGGTCAGCAGATATTGACGATGTCATATTGAACACGTTAGGGGCATTTTTCGGGGCTGTTGTATGGAAAGGAATAGAAATGTATAGAAAACAGTCATCTGCGTCCTTCTAATTTGTTCCGTTTGGAGGAATGCGCCTCCGTCAAGCTTTTGCTTGCGTCTTTCATTGGCAGAAAGAAATATACGTGGCTGTTGTATGGATACAAGGGAATGTGTTTGCCGGCTAAGTGTTTTTATTTGGAATCAATTATGTTGCTTTGTTCAGCTTGTTTACGATGTATTTGAACAGTAAAAAGTGATAATGCTGCGAGAACATGTGTCTTCTCTCATATTGCCGAAAATTTATGCTGCCCAACAATCTATCATATCAGTTTTAGGACCAGTCCGTCGTAAACGGATAGGATAGATTGTTGATCTGTATGGATCTTTTTAATTTCTGACGGTTTTATTATGTCTCTCTGTGTTTTTATGTTTTTGTGATGGGGCATATTCCCGGGAAATGAACGATGTCCTTTCACAAAAAAGGATTTAGTGTGCCGAGAAAATTGGAGAGGGAAGATTTGACAACAAGTGATGGAACGCTGAAGTTCGACAGCGATTCCAAATTATCCTTTCTTCACTTTTTTAAGAAAGCCGAATCCTATGTTTGGGACTCGGCTTTTTTGTCATGGCTAATAGCGGTTGCGAGCAACTTCGTATTACGAACGAGTTTGGCCCGTACCGTAAACAAGTGATTTCGTCGTTGTAATGGCACGCAGTCCCATTGGGCCGCGGGCATGCAATTTTTGCGTACTAATGCCAATTTCTGCTCCGTAGCCAAATTGTTCACCGTCTGTAAAGCGGGTCGAGGCGTTATGGTAAAGAACCGCGGCATCCACAGTTCGGAAGAAGATGTTGACGTTTTCTTGATTTTCCGAAACAATTGCTTCGGAATGCTTTGTTCCGTATCGGTCAATATGGTGAATCGCTTCTTTTACATTTTTCACGAGTTTGACCGCTAAAATCGGTGCTAAATATTCCGTACTCCAGTCTATTTCGGTGGCTTGATGAACAAAAGAATACGAGGAGACAAGAGCATGGTCCCCGCGAAGTTCAACTCCATTGTTGTGTAATGTTTCCAATAGCTCCTGTGTATAAGGCCAGTTTTCGTGAATCAACACCGTTTCGACAGCGTTGCACACGGATGGGCGTTGTGTTTTGGAGTTTATGACAATGTCAATGGCCATTTGTTTTTGGGCGGATTCGTCAATAAAAATATGACAATTGCCGACACCGGTTTCTAAGACAGGGACGGTTGCGTTTTGGATGACAGACTGAATGAGGCTGGCTCCGCCTCGCGGAATTAATACATCTAAGTAGTTGTTCAGTTTAAACATTTGATTGGCTGTTTCGCGGCTCGTATCTTCTAAAAGCTGGATCGCATCGGCAGGAATAGGCGAATGGGTCAGCGCCTGTTGCATGACGTGAACGAGCGCTTTATTGGAATGAAGTGCCGATGAGCTCCCGCGCAACAGCACCGCGTTTCCTGCTTTTAAACAAAGGCTCGCCGCATCGACTGTTACATTTGGACGCGCTTCATATACCATACCGATGACGCCGAGGGGAACGCGAATGGTTTGAATCCGTAATCCATTTGGTCGGGTCCATTCTTCGGTAATTTCTCCAACTGGGTCAGGAAGGGTGATCACTTGATGTACGCCATCGACGATCTGCATGAGACGTTCGCTGGTTAACTGAAGGCGGTCAATCAAAGCAGGGGAAAGTCCGTTTTCTTTTCCAAGAGAGATATCTTTTTCGTTTTCCTGAAGAATCCATTCTTTTTGCTCAATCAGGGCATCAGCGATTCTGGCTAATGCTTCATTTTTTTCATTCGTGGATAGGGCCGCTAATGTTTTTGACGCTGTTTTTAATCGTTGTGCTTTTGTCAGTAACTCACTCATTTTATAGCACTCTCCTTTCTTAACGATACCCAGTTGTCGCGATGAATGACTTCTGCGCGGTGGTTGATCGAGTATGGTCTTGCTTGGTCGCTTGGACAGCCTTTTATTTTTTCTAAATCAGCCGAGGAGTAATATACTTGTCCTCTGCCAATAATGGCTCCTTTCTGATTTATGACTTCGACAACATCAAGGGCTTGAAATGTGCCGACAACACGGATGACTCCGGCTGGCAATAAGCTTTTGCCGCGTAGCAAAATTGCGGCTTCAGCTCCTTCATCAATTTCAATTTTTCCGGAAACTGGTGAATGATAGGCAATCCACTGTTTTCTCATTTGCATTTGCGATTGAAACGGAACGCCAATATACGTTCCATTTCCCTTTCCCTCTAAAATGTCATGAAGCTTTTCTTTTCCTTCACCGGTTCCAACAAACACGCTCACCCCAAACGAAAGAGCCTTTTGTGCCGCTAACAGTTTTGATTTCATTCCGCCGGTTCCGACCGCAGACCCGCTGCCTCCTGCTTTCTCAATTAAATCGTCGCTGATGTCAGGGAGGAAAGAATACTTTTTTGCATTTTTATTTGTTTTCGGATTACGGTCGTACAGACCATTAATATCGGTTAAAATAATCAGGGCATCGGCATGCAAGAAGCCGCTCACAAGAGCAGATAACATATCGTTGTCGCCGAAGGTTAGCTCTTCCACAGAAACGGAGTCATTTTCATTAATAATGGGCAGTACCCCGCATTCGAGGAGTTCAGATATAGTAGAAAATAAGTTTCGAAACCGCTCTCGGCTATAAAAATCTTCTCTTGTTAATAGAATTTGTCCTGTGACGATTCCAAATTGTTGGAAAGCAGAAATATAGCCTTGCATTAGTAAACCTTGACCAACAGCGGCAGCTGCTTGTTTTCCAGATGTTGTCTTTGGGCGCGATGGATAGCCAAGTGGACCGAACCCAGCGGCAACCGCGCCGGAAGAGATTAAAATGACCTCATGACCTAACTGCTTTAAATAGGCAAGTGCTTCAACATGATCGAAAAGTTTTTCTTGTGAAAGTGCGCCTTTTGCATCGGTTAGGGAACTGCTGCCAATTTTAACGACCACTCGCTGTTTCTTCATAACATCACCCTTTCTCAATTATTTATATACAAACATAAAAAAACGCTTTTCCTCCTTCTGTAAAAGGACGGAAAAGCGTTCCGCGGTACCACCTTTTTTGGTGCATGAGCACCCACCTTTCAACCCGTAACGAGGGTAATACGGCTTATGTTTGCATAAGCGGCCTTTTAGGGTAGGTTCAATCTACTTTCCGTGAGGAACCTTCCAGCCTATGAGTTCCACTCTCTTGCACGTTCCATAGATTTACTAGTCCCGTACCGTTTCCATATAAATGATTTTTTTGAACATTATCTATGGAAACAAAATGATTGTCAAGACCTATTGTATCGGTTTGGGGCGTAAATATGCTTCTGTTTTTCGATTTATTTTAAGAACAGAACTATTTATGAAAAAGTGGTTTGATCTCCACATTGAGGTTGGGAGCCTTTTGTTTGACGTCAAGTTTCGCCATGATCTGCATGATTGAAAGCAGTCTACCCATATTGTTCATCTTAAGTGAATTTCCAAATTAACTATGAAAGTGGATATCCCCACTTTGAGACAGTGATGTAGTGACTGTCGGGAAACGCTGTAATTCTGAATGGTGAAAAAGCGGTGAAATTGTAATATTTATTTGCCTTTGCGATCGGTGGAGAAATCCATCCGTGGTGAAGAGTCCCAAATTTGATGGAAGAAATATGATTAAAACTATAAATTTATTTTAAATAGTGTTACAATATTAAAAAAATTTAAATTAATAGAATTTTTTTGGGGGGATTCATGTTGAAAGAACTGCGCAGTAATATGATTAAAAAAGGATTTGATCGGGCACCACATCGAAGCTTGCTGCGTGCTGCCGGCGTTAAAGAAGAGGATTTTAATAAACCGTTTATTGCGGTTGTGAACTCATATATTGATATTATTCCCGGACATGTCCATCTACAAGAATTTGGGAAGATTGTAAAAGAAGCGATTCGCGAAGCAGGCGGAGTACCGTTTGAAATGAACACAATCGGTGTAGACGATGGTATTGCCATGGGGCATATTGGAATGCGCTATTCATTACCGAGCCGCGAAATTATTGCTGATTCAGTAGAAACCGTTGTATCTGCTCACTGGTTTGATGGCATGGTATGTATTCCGAACTGTGACAAAATTACTCCAGGTATGATGATGGCGGCCATGCGTTTAAACATTCCAACGATTTTCGTTAGCGGTGGCCCGATGAAAGCTGGAGTTACAAGCGATGGACGGAAAATTTCTCTTTCATCGGTGTTTGAAGGTGTAGGAGCCTATCAAGCTGGTAAAATTGATGAAAAAGGTCTTCAAGAATTAGAGCAATACGGTTGTCCAACGTGTGGTTCATGTTCGGGAATGTTCACAGCCAATTCAATGAACTGTCTTGCTGAAGCACTAGGTCTTGCTTTACCTGGAAACGGCACGATTTTAGCCATTGATCCAAAGCGTAAGGAACTAGTAAGACGTTCTGCGAAACAGCTCATGTATTTAATTGAGAATGATATAAAACCGCGTGACATCGTCACAGAGAAGGCGATCGATAATGCGTTTGCCCTTGACATGGCACTGGGTGGATCGACTAATACAGTACTACATACATTAGCGATTGCCAACGAGGCAGGGATCGACTATCCGCTTGAACGAATTAACGAAGTAGCGGCGCGTGTTCCGCATCTTGCCAAACTGGCACCGGCATCGGATGTTCATATTGAAGATTTGCATGAAGCAGGCGGGGTATCTGCTGTCTTAAACGAGCTAGCGAAAAAAGAAGGTACTCTCCATCTTGATGCGATCACAGTGACAGGAAAAACATTGGGTGAAAACATTACTGGCTGTGAAGTAAAAGACTATCATGTCATTCGTCCAATTGACAATCCGTATTCTGAAAAAGGTGGACTTGCTGTTTTATTTGGAAACCTTGCTCCAGATGGAGCGATTATTAAGACGGGCGGGATTCAAGGAGGAATTACACGTCACGAAGGTCCGGCGATTGTGTTCGATTCCCAGGAAGAAGCGTTAGAAGGTATTGCAAGCGGAAAAGTGCAGCCGGGACATGTTGTCATCATCCGCTACGAAGGGCCAAAAGGCGGGCCAGGCATGCCGGAAATGCTTGCACCGACTTCACAAATCGTTGGGATGGGACTTGGACCAAAAGTGGCACTTGTAACGGACGGACGTTTCTCCGGTGCTTCTCGCGGTTTATCGATCGGACACGTATCACCGGAGGCAGCAGAAGGCGGACCAATCGCATTTGTTGAAGACGGTGACTATATTGTTATTGACATTAATAACCGTACGATTGATGTGCAAATTTCCCAAGAAGAATGGGAAAAACGGAAAGCAGAATGGAAAGGATTCGAACCAAAAGTGAAAACAGGATATCTTGCTCGTTACTCTAAACTTGTCACATCAGCAAGTACGGGAGGAATTATGAAAATCTGAATTTGCAAAACGATTCAAGGTCTGTAAAAAGTCTAACAGAATCAAAGACTTTTTGGCAGGCCTTTTTTGTCATATTATAATGTGTATCTTGCTTCCTTTTTGAGAAAGAACGCTCTTGTCCAAGCGCTCAATCCGCTTGTTTCTTGAATTGGCCTCAATGCAATATTTGCGTAAAGCATGACTGGAAACGAAATACTTTCGTAATACCAGGGGGAATCCGTTATCTAGGGGTGGCAAGCACCTCCACGGGGAAAGCACATGCGTCCATCACACTCCAAGGAGCATGTGTTTTTTTTTTGAAAGTCATTGCTGTCCGGCGGATCTTCACACATGAGGGAAGAGACCTGTTGATTAAACGATGAAAATGCTATTACACGAATGATTTTTATTAGGACTTGAGAAAAAACGCCTGATTCATTCTACAATTTTTTAACTTAGTTTTTCGGAATAGTTTTGAAAACGTTTACACAATGAGGTTGTACAGGGGATATACTGAATATAAGGGAGGGTTTTTATGAGAGGTGCTGAAAAACAATTTGAGACGTTAGTGATTCATCATGGATATGATACAACTCAACATCTTGGGAGTCTGTCAGTCCCGATTTTTCAAACGTCGACGTTTACGTTTGATACGGCCGAACAGGGGGAAGCTCGTTTTGCAGGACAAGAGGAAGGCTATATTTATTCACGGTTAGCTAATCCGACTACACGAGCTCTTGAAGAGAAAATGGCATGTTTAGAAGGTGGAGAGGCAGCGCTAGCGTTCGGTTCGGGAATGGCGGCGGTGTCGGCTGTACTGTTTGCCTTAACGAAAGCGAATGACCATATCATTTGTTCACAAGGAGTATACGGATGTACATTCGGCTTATTGCAGTTTTTAAACAAGAAATATAACATTTCGCACGATTTTTGTTCGATGGAAACAGAAGAAGAGATTTGTCGTCTCATTCGTCCAGAAACGGTTTGTATTTATGTAGAAACTCCGATTAATCCAACAATGAAACTAATTGATTTAGAAATGATCGTAAGGACAGTTAAAGAGCATGGGATTAAAGTCGTTGTAGATAATACGTTTTGTTCTCCGTACTTGCAAAAACCGCTGTCGCTTGGATGTGATGTCGTCGTTCATAGCGCGACGAAATATATTGGCGGTCACGGTGATGTCGTTGCTGGTATTGCGGTTGGAAGGAAGGAGTTGATGGAGGAAGTTGCAAAGACAACACAAAAAGATATCGGTGGAATCATCTCCCCGTTTGATGCTTGGTTATTATTAAGAGGGATAAAAACATTGCCCGTGAGAATGGATCGTCATTGTGCAAACGCCGAAAAAATTGCACAACTATTAAAAAAGCATCCGCTTGTATCCAAAGTCTATTACCCGAACGATCCAGACAATCCAGATTATCGAATTTGCCAAAAACAAATGAAGCGTGGCGGAGGTCTCGTTTCTTTTGAAATCAAAGGCACAAAACAAGATGTTCAGCGCTTTTTAAACCGTCTTCAACTTATCAAAATTGCAGTAAGCTTGGGCGATACGGAAACACTCATTCAGCACCCCGCTACGATGACTCACGCCGTTGTGCCGGAGGAAATCAGAAAGAGCATGGGCATTAGCGATCAATTGATCCGCTTATCGGTTGGACTTGAGGCATGGGAAGATATTTGGCAAGACTTAGAGCAGGCGCTTTGTTCGATATCACAAGACGCTTTTTCATAATTAGCTGTGATAGGGAGTACAAACGTTAAAGTAAATGTGAATAGACTTGAACTATCATTATCACTAAAACAAAGGGATCATGTCTTTTAACTAAAACAAGGAGAAATGTTCGATAAGAAATCGGATTATGAAAAAGAGATTGATATGCTTCCAAGAGAAAGAGAGGAATAGCCCATGAATGATCTAGAAGCCAAAGATACTGGAAATAAAAATGTTTTAATGAAAGTCTGGTCCATTGAATCAAGCTCTAAATGGACTCCCGAGAACCTGGCAAAGGGACAGGGGGAGTAACTGCGTTAGTGGTTAACGATTTATTAGGCGGAGAAATGATGAAAACGAAGACTCATGAAGGCTGGCATTTTTACAATCAAATCGACGGTCAGCGTTACGGTTTGACAGAGTCTCAATTTTCGGAAGCAATTGAGTATATGGATGTCCCTTCGAGTCGAGAAGAAGCATTCTTAGATACGAATGAAAGACAATACGTTTATTTAAAACAAAATGTATATCAAGATATTTTTAAGAATGACGAGCAATAAAAACAATGGATTTACAGGATGTAGGGATCGAATAAAAAAACGTTTGGAAATATAAAAAACCAAACGTTTTTTATTTTGTTGATAAACATTCTTATGCGGAGCCAACTGTCCTCCTTACTTAGAAAGCTTGTCAAAACGAACACAAGCATGAAAGGGACACTTTAATGCAAGGAAACTTTTGTTGTGGAAGCATCGAGACATTTTGAAAGGTGGATTCATTGAACCTACACATTTGGTAAATAAGAATTCTCTTTTTATATGAATTAACAATAAAACGGTTGACAATTTGGAATATTAACGATATTTTTAACTTTAGTATGATGATAAAATTTTATTACGTAATATAAACGTAATAAAATTTTATTTCTTCAAACAAAATGAAAGCGTTTTAAAAGGGGATGGGAGAATGATTTTACATGATATCGAAACGTCTTCAAGATGCGAAATGGAAACATTGCAGTTGGAGAGGCTGTGCCAAACCGTCAAACGAGTATACGAGAATGTACCGTTTTACCGGAAAAAGCTGACAGAACTTCGCGTTGAACCGGAACAAATTCGTTCGCTCGAAGATGTTCGAAAGCTTCCATTTACGACGAAAAAAGATTTGCGCGACAATTACCCGTTTGGTTTGCTGGCGGTTGATTTAAAAGCATGTGTCCGTGTCCATGCGTCCAGCGGAACGAGCGGGAAGCCGACGGTAGTAGCGTATACAAAAAACGACATTAATAACTGGGCAAATATTGTTGCGCGTGCGATTGCGATTGCCGGCGGGGAGCCGGGGAATGTATTGCATAATGCCTATGGTTATGGATTGTTTACGGGTGGGCTTGGCTTGCACTATGGCAGCGAACGATTAGGCATGGTGACGGTACCTGTATCGGGAGGAAATACCGATCGACAAGTGATGTTAATCGAAGATTTTCAGCCGGACGTCATTTGCGGCACCCCTTCTTACGTTTTAAACATTGCTGAGCGAATGAAAGAACTCGGAAAAGATCCGCGTCGTACCTCATTAAAATACGGCATTTTTGGGGCAGAACCATGGTCGGAAGAAATGCGGAGGACGTTAGAGCAAGAGCTTGCTATTAAAGCATGTGATATTTACGGGTTGAGCGAAGTGATTGGGCCCGGAGTGGCAATAGAATGTCATGAAGCGCAAAATGGGCTCCATATTGCTGAGGATCATTTCTTTGTTGAGGTCATTAACCCGCATACGCTTGAGCCGGTTGCTGATGGAGAAGAAGGAGAGTTAGTATTTACGAGCTTGACAAAGGAGGCGTTTCCGGTCATTCGTTATCGAACCGGTGATATTGCTTCCATTACGAGAGAACCATGTAAATGCGGGCGAACAACGACGAGGATGTCACGGGTCAAAGGGCGTGTCGATGATATGTTAATCGTTCGCGGCGTCAATGTGTTCCCATCCGAAATTGAACATTGCTTATTAACGGTTTCAGAGCTTGCTCCGCACTATCAAGTCCATCTTTTCCGAAAAGGGACGCTCGATGTGGTTGAATTGCAAGTGGAAGTGAACGAGCGGTTTTATCAAGAAATCGGTGGCAATTTAAACGATGAACGTATCGGTTTATTAGAAAAAAGAGTGCACCATTTATTAAAAAATTATTGTCTTGTTTCTATTGATGTGAAGGTACATGCCCCGAAAGCGCTTCCTCGTTCGGAGGGAAAGGCGATTCGTGTGGTTGATTATCGCAAAGAGAAAGCGACATTGTAGAAAATTATCACGGTCTGATGATTTTCATGATTGCAATATTTATAACATTATTTTATAATTACGTTAAATAAACGTTATATAATATAATTAGGGGGCAAGATGAAATGCCTGTTATGACATCGTTTGAGCGCTTATCAGAAGAAGAAAAATATAAACAGTTTATGGAAAGAATTGAAGCGGGAGAAAAAATTGAAGCTGATGACTGGATGCCGGAAGAGTATCGTATGACGTTAGTTAAGCTGATTGCGATGCATGGCATTAGCGAAATTATGGGAGCGCTTCCGGAGAAGGAATGGGTTCCGAAAGCGCCTTCGCTGCGGAGAAAACTTGGAATTATGGCGAAAGTACAGGATGAGATGGGGCATGGACAGCTTCTTCTCCGTGTCGCGGAAGATTTAATGGCACCGCTTGGAAAAACGCGCGAGGAAATTATGCAAGACTTATTTAAAGGAGATTTGAAGTTTCATAATGTGTTCCATATGCCTGCGCCGACTTGGGCAGATGCCGGTTTAATCGGTTGGCTTGTCGATGGGGCTGCCATCATTACGCAGACGAATATGCTTGACGCTTCTTATGGTCCCTACGCGCGCGCATTAAAGCGAATTTGTGCGGAAGAAGTCTTTCATGCCCAACACGGGGAATCGATTATTCTAGCGCTGGCAGAAGGAACAAAGGTGCAAAGAGACATGATTCAAGATGCATTAAATCGCTGGTGGGATGCATTATTAATGTTCTTTGGTCCTGATAATGCTTCCACAACAGGGACTTCGAAACAAGACATTACGATTAAATATCGCATTCGTACGAAAACAAATGAACAATTACGGCAAGATTTCTTTACAAAATATGTGCCGCGTATTTTATCGCTTGGGCTAAAGCTTCCGGATGAAACGATGTATTTTGACAAGAAACAAGGCAAATGGATTTATAAACAACCAGACTGGAATCAATTTAAAGAAATTATTCGTAACAATGGTCCAAAATCAAAAGAACGTCTTCGTTTGCGAGAATTATCGTATCGAAATAACGCTTGGGTTCGTGAAGCGTTAAGTGGTCAATCAGCAGCAGTGTGAGAAGTGGGGGAATTTCAATGAGTGATAGCGGAAAAGGTTTTTATCAAGTATTTGAAGTATTTAGCAGAAAAAATGATACAGCACCGCTCCAACATCAATTTAGCCTGCTTGCCCCAAACCATGAAATTGCGTTAGTGATGGCACAAGAAAATTTTATGCGGCGCGAACCTGTTTACGATATATGGATCGTCAAACGTTCAGATATCCGGCAAATGACTCAAGAAGAAAAAGAGTCGTTGAAGCGGTTAGATAATAAAGATTACCGCACGACAAAAGGATATGGGTATTTAAAAAAGAAATGGCGTCAATATGAACAAGAGATGCTCGATGAAAAAGAGATTCTTTCATGGAAGGGCGAGATTCAACGATGAAAATCATGAAACCAGAAGAGCTGATGCAACATCCTGAATATAAAGAGGTGCTGATTGAGCTATTGTTTCAGCTGGCAGATGATGATCTTATCATTGCGTATCGCGGATCGGAATGGCTTGGGCTTGCGCCACATATCGAAGAAGACGTCGCGTTCTCTTCGATTAGCCAGGATACGATGGGTCATGCGGCGATGTACTATCAATTGCTTGAAGAAATGGGAGTCGGAAACGCCGATGATTTAGCTCATGGCCGCAAAGCATCAGAGCGACGAAACGCGGTATTGTTAGAGGAGGTGAACGGTTCCGGTCACTATTTACACGAGCCCCGCTATGATTGGGCATTTACTGTTGTTAGGAACTATTTTTATACACAAGCGAAAAAAGTGCGCATCGATTCATTAAAGAGCTGTTCGTATGTGCCGCTTGCGCAAGTCGCAGTCAAAATCAATATGGAGCTTTACTACCACCTTATGCATTGGAAAACGTGGTTTATCCAGCTTGTAAATGCGCCAGGGGAAGCGCGTGAACGAATGAAAAACGCCGTGGCAAAAGTATTGGATGATTTCGCAGGTGTATTGACACTTGGCTCCAAAGGAAAGAAAATGGCCGAATTTGGGTTGATTGAAGATGAAGACCTGTTAAAACAGCGTTGGATTCAAGCGATGAAGCCTATTTTTGAACAGACAAATCTCAATTTGCCGAACAATTTTGGTATGAAACGTGGCAATGGCCGAAATGGCGAGCATACCGCTGATTTAGATGAAGCCATTGCTACATTATCAGAAGTGTACCGCCTCGATTCGCTAGCAAATTGGTAATCTTTTAATGAAGAAAGAAGGGATGTGAATGACCTTTGCTGGCCACATGATGGGAAAAATAAGGGAAAGGCTCGATTTCGTTAAAGATCCTGAAATTGATTCCGTCAGCGTTCTTGATTTAGGAATGGTTGAAGACGTTCAAATGAACAGTGGTGAAGTCGTTGTCAAGCTGCTTCCTACGTTTATTGGATGTCCGGCTCTTGATATCATTCGTCAACGTGTTGAAAGCGCTCTTTTAGAGTTGGATGGAATCGAGCAAGTCACAGTCAAATTTATTCACGATCCACCATGGACGTCTGACCGCATTACCGCAAAAGGGCGCGAGAAACTAAAAGAGTTTGGGATTGCTCCACCACCAAAACAAATGGGACCAAACGGAGAATGGCATGTCGAGTGCCCGTACTGCGGATCCGTCTATACAACAATCGAAAATGTATTTGGTCCTACTGCTTGCCGCAGCATTTTCTACTGCAAACAATGTAAAAATCCGTTTGAAGCCTTAAAGCCAATTTCTACGTGGATATAAAAAATAGAAAAGGAGAAGAGGAACATGGTAAAAATGATTGCCCTTTACAAACAGCCAAAAGATAAGGAGAAATTTGATGAACATTATTTTGAAACACATGCACCGATTACGGCGAAAATTCCTGGCTTACGCAAAATGGAAGTAACAAAGATCGTCGGCACACCGATGGGGGGAGATAGCGAATACTACTTATTATGCGAAATGTATTACGACAGCCATGAGGCGCTCAAAGAAGCAATGAAAACGAGCGAGGCAAAAGCCTCAGGAAAAGATTTAATGTCTTTTGCGGGCGATATCGTCACGTTAATGATTGGTGAGGAAGTCGAAAATGAATGATTTTCAGTATATTCGCATAAATATCGAAGAGCAGATCGCCGTTATCGAGCTGAATCGCCCTCACGTATTAAACGCGCTGAATCGAAACATGGTGATGGAACTTGTGCAGGCTATGGAAATGCATGACCGTGACGATGATGTGCGCGTCATTGTGCTAACCGGAAGGGGACGCGCGTTTGCAGCCGGTGCGGATATTGACGAAATGGCAAGTGACGATTCCATTACCCTTGAGCTGCTGAATCAGTTTGCAGACTGGGATCGTCTTGCACTCATAAAAAAGCCAACGATCGCGGCTGTTCACGGTTTTGCTTTAGGTGGAGGTTTTGAGCTCGCGCTTTGTTGTGACCTTTTATTTGCTTCGGAAACGGCGGAGTTTGCTTTTCCAGAAGTCAATATCGGTGTTATGCCGGGAGCGGGGGGGACGCAACGACTGACAAAATTAATCGGCAAAACAAAGGCGCTTGAATGGCTTTGGACTGGTGAGCGCATGTCGGCCAAAGAAGCCTATGAATTAGGGATTGTCAATCGCGTTGTCGCACCGGAGTTGTTGCTTGAAGAAACGATGCGATTTGCCAGAAAATTGGCGAAGCAACCCCCTTTATCTGTCCGCTTCATTAAAGAAGCAGTTCATAAGGCTGTTGACTATTCGATTTATGAAGGCATGCAGTTTGAACGAAAAAACTTTTATCTGCTTTTTTCTTCAGAAGATCAAAAAGAAGGAATGAGAGCATTTATCGAAAAACGAAAACCGCATTTCCAAGGAAGATAAAAGGTGGGATGCTCGTTGTACGAAACAATCCGTTATGAAGTTCGCGACCGAGTTGCGTGGCTCACGTTACACCGACCTGATAAATTGAATGCGTTTACAGAACAAATGAATAAAGAGATCATCGCTGCGTTAAAACAAGTCTCGGTCGATGAAGAGGTTCGTTGTCTCGTCATTACAGGGGCAGGAAGATCGTTTTGTTCCGGTGAAGATCTTGGAGGCGTAACGGAAGAGATGAACCACGGTGAAGTTTTGCGAACACGCTATGCCCCGATGATGAAGCTTCTTCATCGTTTAGAAAAACCAGTCGTGGCTGCTGTTAATGGAGTAGCGGCTGGGGCGGGAATGAGTTTGGCGTTAGCGTGTGATTTCAGACTTGCCTCAGAGAAAGCCAGTTTCATAGAAGCGTTTATTCATGTCGGTCTCATTCCCGATGCGGGCAATCTTTATTATTTGCCGCGTTTAGTCGGTCATGCGAAAGCGCTGGAGTTGGCTGTGTTTGGAGAAAAAATCACCGCAAAGGATGCCAAGGAAATCGGGCTTGTCACCAGCGTTATTCCTGAACATTTATGGGATGAAGAGGTCCACCGCTTTGCGCAGAGATTAGCGAACATGCCAACGAAAGCAATCGGGTTAATTAAGCGTTATTTGCGTGAAAGCTGGAATTGCACATTTGAAGACTATTTAGAAAAAGAAGCGCATGGACAACGCATTGCCGGACTTACGGAAGACCATCAGGAAGGAGTTCGCGCCTTTTTTGAAAAGCGACAGCCTGTATTTAAAGGAAAGTAATCTTACTCATTGAAAAGGAGTGTGTAACGAATGTCTACGGTAAAAGAGAAAAAAATGGAAAAACTTGAAACAAAACGTGAGATGTATCATCTAATTATTAACGGTGAACGCGCCGAAAGCTCCTCTGGCGAAACATTTGCGACTTACAATCCAGCAACGGGTGAGCCGGTGGCGAAAGTAGCCAAAGGGACAAAAGAAGATGCAGAACGCGCCGTTCAAGCAGCACGCCATGCCTTTGATTATGGGAAATGGCGACATTTCCCGGTCAACAAACGAGCGCGTATTTTAAATAAAATTGCCTCGATTATGCGCTCACGTTTTAATGAGTTAGTAGAATTAGAGATTTTAGATACAGGAAAGGCACTTTCGGCAGCACAAGGGCAAGTCATGCAGGCGATTGAAGACTTTGAGTTTTATGCAAGCGCAATCGTGAGTCATCGCGGTACCGTCAACAACATGCCCGGTGCTTTTCATAACTTTACAGAAAAAGAACCTGTCGGTGTATGTGCACAAATTATTCCATGGAACTATCCATTAATGATGGCAGCGTGGAAAATCGCCCCGGCGATTGCGGCCGGTTGCTCTGTTATTGTAAAACCGGCTTCATTAACACCATTGACGTGCATTGTGCTTGCGGAAATTTGCCATGAAGCGGGTGTTCCAGAAGGGGTTGTCAATGTTGTCACAGGTTCCGGTTCCGAAGTCGGCAATTATTTAGTAGAGCATCCGCTTGTCGATAAAGTCGCGTTTACCGGTTCTACTCCTGTCGGCAAAGACATTATGGAAAAGGCGTCAAAAACGTTAAAACGAGTCACGTTAGAGCTTGGTGGAAAATCGCCGAACATTATTTTTGAAGATGCGGATCTCGATGCGGCTGTAGATGGGGCTTTATTCGGTATTTTCTATAATACGGGTCAATCTTGTGAAGCACGCTCTCGTTTATATGTACATGAAAACATTTACGATCAATTTATGGAAAAATTTGTAGAGAAAACAAAAAAATTAAAGCTTGGTAATCCATTTGACCAAGGAACACATGTTGGTGCGATTATTAGCCGTGAGCAATTAGAAGTCATCGACGGCTATGTTCAATCGGCGATTCAAGATGGCGCAACGGTTGTCACTGGCGGAAAAGAAGCGAAAATCGAAGGATTTGAAAATGGGTATTGGTATGAACCAACGATTATTACTAATGTCCATCATGGAATGAAAGTCGTGAAAGAAGAAATTTTCGGCCCAGTTGTTGTCGTGATGAAATTCAGCGATGAAAAAGAAGTCATTAAGCTAGCGAACGATAGCGAATATGGATTAGGCTCGGCGATTTGGACAAAAGATCATGCGCGTGCACTTCGTGTTGCGAAACAAATTCAAGCCGGAATTGTCATGATTAACAGCCCATTCTCTGCCTTCCCAGGAACGCCGTTCGGTGGATATAAACAGTCTGGTTTCGGTCGCGAACTTTGTGTCGAAACACTCGATTTATATACGGAAACGAAAAGCATCCTTTCTTATTACGGAAGCCGTCCGCTCAATCCTTTCGGCGTGTAAAGAGCTTTTACGTTTGCGAGCACTTTCATCCGCGGATGGGTGCTCGTTTTCATTGATAGAACATAGAAGGAGAGGATTTTGATGATTCGTCGTATTGTAGTCATCGGTTCAGGGGTGATGGGAAGAGGCATCGCATATGTCAGCGCTGTTGGAGGATTTTTGACGACACTTGTTGATATTAAGGAAGAACAACTACAGAGCGCCAAACAAGAAATCGCTGATATTTTTGAAAAAGGCATTGCTCGCGGCAAACTGACTGAGACGCTAAAGAAAGAAGCGGAAGCGCGCTTATATTATTCAACCGATTTCATTCAGGCGGCAAAAGAAGCTGATTTAGTCATTGAAGCCGTTCCTGAAAAGCTAGAGATTAAAAAACAAATTTTTGAAACGATTGACGAACATGCACCAGAGTCGTGTTATTTTGCGACGAATACCTCGACGATGAGTCCAACAGAAATCGCTTCTTTTACGAAACGACCGGAAAAAGTCATTGCGATGCATTTTTTTAATCCCGTCCATAAAATGAAACTCGTTGAGCTTGTTCGCGGGTTAGAGACAAGTGATGAAACGGCTGAAGTCATTCAGCAAGTGGCTGAACAAATGGGAAAAGAAACGGTTGTCGTCAACGAGTTTCCGGGGTTTGTGACAAGTAGAATTAGTGCATTGGTCGGGAATGAGGCGTTTTATATGCTGCAGGAAGGCATAGGGACGCCGGAAGAGATTGATAAAGCGATTAGGCTTGGATTGAATTATCCGATGGGACCATTTGAATTAGCGGATTTAGTCGGACTTGACACGCGATTGAATAACTTAAAATACTTGCATGAAAAGCTAGGTGAGAAATATCGGCCAGCTCCGCTATTAGAGCAATATGTCAAAGCAGGACGGCTCGGGCGAAAAACAGGAAAAGGTGTTTACGATTACACAAACAAAGAATAGGAAGGTGCGCATATAAATGAAAGAAGTCGTCATTGTCGATGCGGTGCGAACGCCAATTGGAAAGTATAAAGGGGCGTTAAAAGATGTTCGTCCCGATGATTTAGGGGCGATTGTCATTAAAGCGTTAGTGGGGCGCAACCCAAATCTCCCATTAGAGCAAATCGAAGAAGTCGTTCTCGGAAATGCCAATCAAGCTGGAGAGGATAACCGGAATGTGGCACGTATGTCAGCGCTTTTAGCTGGATTGCCGGTTGAGGTAGCGGGAACAACCATCAACCGGTTATGCGGCTCAGGTCTTGATGCGGTGAATTACGGAGCACGGCTGATTATGACAGGAGAGGCGGAGATTGTCATTGCTGGAGGAACGGAAAGTATGACGCGCGCACCGTTTGTCATGGCAAAGCCGGACGAAGAGTTTCCGCGCGGCAATTTAGAAATGTTTGATACGACGATCGGTTGGCGGTTTATTAATCCAAAGCTCCAGCAAATGTACGGAACAGACAGCATGCCGCAGACAGCGGAAAATGTAGCGAAACGGTATGGAATTTCCCGGGAAGCACAAGATGAATTTGCCTATGAAAGTCAAATGAAGGCAAAAAGAGCGCTCGAACTTAATCGTTTCGCCGATGAATTAGTTCCGGTTGTGTACCATGATCGCAAAGGAAATATCGTCGTTGTAGATAAAGATGAGCATCCTCGTCCTGATACGACGCTAGAAAAACTGGCAAAATTGCGCCCGTTATTTGAAGGTGGAACCGTGACAGCTGGGAACGCTTCGGGCGTAAATGACGGTGCTTCCGCTTTGTTGCTTATGAGTGCGGAAAAAGCAAAAGAGCTTGGAATGACGCCGCTTGTGAAATATACAACATCGGCAGTGGCTGGTTTGGAGCCAGCTGTCATGGGGCTTGGTCCGATTTATGCAACGAAAAAAGCACTAAATCGGTCTGGATTAACGATCCGTGATATCGGGTTAGTCGAATTAAATGAAGCTTTTGCTTCCCAATCATTAGAGTGCATCAAACAGCTTGAACTTGATCGGGATAAAGTGAATGTGAACGGCGGAGCGATTGCATTTGGACATCCGCTAGGGGCAAGTGGTGCTCGAATTTTAACGACCCTCATTTATGAAATGAAAAGGCGCGGAGTCAAATACGGTCTTGCTACGATGTGCATTGGTGTTGGGCAAGGAATCGCTACGATTGTTGAAAATATGGATTCGTAATGAAGGGAAGAACAGGAATGGCAAACGTGTTGTTTGAAAAGCGAAATCATATTGGCTATGTCACGCTGCATCGCCCTGAAGTCATGAACTGCTTTAATTATGCCACATTGCAACAGTTAGGAGAGGTTGTTGAACAGATTCACATCGACCGTGACGTTCGGGTTGTGATTTTTACAGGATCTGGAGAAAAAGCATTCAGCGCGGGAGCGGATCTAAAAGAACGGAAAGCATTAAGTGACATGGAAGTACGACGCAACGTGAAAAAAATCCGCGATGTCTTCGATGCAATTGCCAATTTGTCGCAGCCAACGATTGCTGCGGTAAACGGTTATGCATTTGGAGGCGGTTTTGAGCTTATGCTTGCTTGCGATTTTCGCATCGCCGTAAAGGAGGCGGTGATGGGATTAACGGAAGTGAGCTGGGCGATTATTCCGGGAGCTGGAGGAACGCAACGGTTGCCGAGATTAATTGGCGAAGCGAAGGCAAAAGAATTGATTTTTACCGCGCGGAAAATTTCTGCCGAACAAGCATACGAATATGGTCTTTTAACAAAAGTGGTGACAAAAGACGAATTGTTGCCAAGCTGTGAGGCATTAGCGCATGAAATGATGAAAAACGGCCCAATCGCCTTGCAACAGGCGAAATATGCAATTCAACAAGGAATGAACGTCGACTTGCAAACAGGGCTAGCCATTGAAGCCAAAGCATACGAATTGACGATTCCAACAAAAGATCGCTTCGAAGCATTAGCGGCATTTAGTGAAAAGCGACAGCCGCGTTTTACAGGGGAATGACGAAAAGGGAGACTCATGTGTCATGGGCCTCCTTTTTTTATCCGATGAACAATTTAACGTTTTTTTTACCGTTCGGGTTGTCATTGTTATAAAAATTTGTTACGATTATATCTTGAAAATGACATAAAGGGTGTCAAAAATGAGCATGAATACGCGATCAATGATTTTTACAATTTACGGGGATTACATCCGTCATTATGGCAATCAAATTTGGATCGGTAGCTTAATTCGCTTATTAAAAGAGTTTGGGCATAATGACCAAGCGGTACGCGCTGCGATTTCCCGCATGAGCAAGCAAGGATGGGTAAAAGCAGAGAAAAAGGGAAACAAAAGCTATTATTCGTTAACAGAGCGCGGCGTGAAACGCATAGAAGAAGCGGCGAAGAGGATTTATAAAATCAGACCAGAAAAATGGGATGGAAAGTGGCGGATTTTTGTCTATACGATTCCGGAAGAAAAGCGGAATTTGCGCGATGAGTTGCGCAAAGAACTTGT
Organism: Thermaerobacillus caldiproteolyticus; assembly: GCF_013761245.1. Classification (GTDB taxonomy): domain Bacteria; phylum Bacillota; class Bacilli; order Bacillales; family Anoxybacillaceae; genus Thermaerobacillus; species Thermaerobacillus caldiproteolyticus. The sequence goes on from NZ_JACDUT010000005.1 coordinate 176,173, forward strand.
ATGGAGCGGATTCGGGACGATTTCCAACAGCTGCTGGATCTCCCCTAATAATTTAGAGAAACAAGTGTATGACTTAATTGACAAATATGAGATCGAACCATATGTTGATTTTTTTATCGCTCAATATGACGGACCGCATACGAACGAGCGACTTGTCGAGAAATGTTGGGATTTGGATGCCATTAATCAAAAGTATGAAGAATTTATCTCTATTTACAGTCAAAAATACATCATTGATAAACACAAAATCCAGCGTGGGGAAATGTCCGATGCTGAGTGTTTTGTCGAGAGAACGAAACTTGTACACGAATATCGGAAATTTTTATTCGTCGATCCGGGGTTGCCGGAAGAATTGTTACCGAAACAGTGGATGGGAAGTCATGCCGCTTCGCTATTTAGCGAATATTATAAAGAACTAGCGAAACCAGCAAGCCGCTTCTTTGAATCGGTATTTATGGATGGGAATGAATTAGAGAAAAAAGATGCAGGGTATGATGTATATGATCATCCTTTTATTGTGGAATAACACTTTTATCGTGCAACGCGAAAAAGCACTGTAGATGTAAGCAGTGCTTTTTTTGTTAACAAGTTTTTTACTTGTTATCTTGTATTTTTTGATTGGCTAACAGCTTACGATATTCTTTTCCCTTTTGAACATAGGAGTCAATGGAGAGTTGAATGAGCGCTAAGTCTTTCTCAGTAATTTCGCGAACGACTTTTCCCGGTGCGCCCATGACAAGCGAACGAGGAGGGATTTTTTTGCCGGAAGGAATAAGTGTGTTTGCTCCAATAATGCATTCTTCACCAATTTCTGCCCCATCTAAAATCGTCGAGCCCATTCCAATAATGGAGCGTTTCCGAATCGTGCATCCGTGAAGAATCACGTTATGGCCGACCGTCACTTCATCTTCAATGATAAGCGGAAATCCCTCGTATAAATGACATGTCGAATTATCTTGAATGCTGCAACGTTCTCCTACAATAATGGGAGCCTCATCCCCTCTTAAAACAGCGTTAAACCAGACGGTTGATTCCTTTCCAATGGCGACATCGCCAATAATATGGGCACCGGGAGCGATAAACACGGTATCATCAATGCTCGGAGTCTTCCCATTATAACAATAAATCATTTTCATCCTCCTTAAAGTATGATAAGGTTATGATAAGTATAACACAATTTTAACGGGGTGGGAATTTAATGAATGATGTTTGCCGTTTACTCAATATTCGTTATCCGATTCTTCAAGGGGGTATGGGGAATATTAGTAACGCCCAGTTAACGAGTGCAGTTTCAGAAGCAGGGGGACTTGGAACGATCGGGGTGGGAACGATGCCTCCTGACGAGGTGGAAGAAATCATTGTTGAGACAAAAAGAAGAACGAATCAACCGTTTGCCGTCAATATTCCGATTCAAGTGACACCGTATGTAGAGGAAATGGTATCGTTAGTGTTGAAACATCGCGTACCTGTTGTATCGTTATCAGCGGGAAATCCGGCTCCTATCGTTCCGAGATTTGCTGAACAAGGGGTGAAAGTTATCGTTGTTACGGCTTCGGTAAAGCAGGCGAAAAAAGCAGAAGAAGCAGGAGCCGATGTACTTGTCGCGGAAGGATACGAAGCGGCAGGAATTAATTCAAGTATGGAGCTGACGACAATGACGTTGATTCCGCAAATTGTTCGGGCCGTTCATGTACCGGTGATTGCAGCTGGAGGAATTGGTGACGGACGAGGAATGCTTGCTGCCTTTGCCCTTGGTGCCCAAGGAGTACAATTAGGGACGCGATTGATCGCGACAAAAGATGCGCCATTCCATGAGGCGTACAAGCAATTAATTACAGACGCAGACGAAAATGAAACGGTCATTGTTGGCCGCTCAGTAGGAAGGGTGCGAAGAATTATGCGCACTCCTTATGCCGAGAAATTGCTGCAATATGAGAAAGCAGGAGTGACATTGGAGAAGTTCAACGAATATACGTCAGAATATTATCATCGACGCGGGGCGCTCGACGGCGACTTTGCGGAAGGATTTGTTAATGCTGGCCAAATCGCTGGACTGATCGAAGACTTACCGACCGTTGCAGAATTATTTCAGAATATGATAGAAGAAGCGAAACAGCAGCTACACCTTTTATACCATACCGCTTTTTGTCAATGACATCTTTGAATCAAAGGGAACATCTTATTAACAAGATGTTCCCTTTTTATCGTTTCATTTTTTAGAAAATTATTGACTTTTCGTTACATCAGCTGATAATATTTATTTAGTATAACGTTATTTTAACGTTATTAAATATTTTTATGATGTTAATAAGGATATTTATTTTTTGTATCTTTGTGTAAGCGTTTGCAAATAAAACGCGCCTAGTTTTGTTTGAAGTGATAGAATACTAATTTTTTATAAAAAAATAAGGGGGAGTAAGGATGGTAAAAGTTATGAAAAGACTAGCAGTGCCAATGTTGGTCAGCATATTAGCGCTTTCCGGCTGTGGGAAGGAGACATCAACGAGTGATCAGAAAGAGAATGGAAGTGAAAAGCAAACCGCAACAATTGGGGTGACGCAGATTATTGAACATCCGTCACTCGATGCAGCCTTTAAAGGATTTAAAAAAGCGCTGGAGGATGGCGGATTTAAGGAAGGGAAAAATGTAAAGTACGATGTGCAAATCGCACAAGGGGATCCGAACAATAATCAAACGATTGCCAACAATTTGGTCGGAGATGGTGTTGACCTCATTTTTGCGAACTCTACACCGAGTGCTCAAAGTGCTTTAAATGCTACCAAAGACATTCCAATCGTGTTCACTTCCGTAACAGATCCTGTCGGCGCAAGCTTAGTTCCATCAATGGACCGAGCTGGTGAAAATATTACCGGAACAACGGATAGTCACCCTGATGCCATTCGTAAAATGATTCAATTTATCGATGAACAAACCGATGCGAAAACGGTTGGACTCATTTATAACTCCGGTGAACAAAATTCTGTGGTGCAAATTCAAAAGGTAAAAGAAGCGGCCAAAAATACCGACTTAAAGTTCGTAGAAGCATCTGTTTCAACGACGGCTGAGGTGAAGCAAGCGGCAGAATCGCTTGTTGGGAAAGCAGATGTATTTTATATCGTGACAGATAATACGGTTGTATCAGCGATTGAATCGGTTGTCAGCGTGGCGAATGAAAAGAAAATCCCAGTCTTTACAGGGGAACTCGATTCGCTAAAACGCGGCTGTTTTGCTGCATACGGGTTTGATTACTACGACATCGGTTATCAAGCCGGAGAAATGGCGGTAGTCATTTTAAAAGGGGAGAAAAAGCCGTCTGAGATTAAACCAGAATATCCGAAAAAATTAAAGCTTGTCATTAATAAAACGGCAGCGAAAAAGCAAGGAATTGAGCTGAAGCCAGAGTGGGATGGAATAGCTGAATATATCGAATAACGTTCGAAAGGATGAATGCCTTTGTTTACTGCGATAGCAGGTGCAGTGGAATCGGGAATTATTTATGCGATTATGGCGTTAGGTGTGTATCTTTCATTTCGGATTTTAGACTTTCCTGATTTAACGGTAGATGGGAGTTTTGTCGCGGGGGCAGCTGTGGCAGCGACACTCATTGTGAGCGGGATAAACCCCTTCGTCGCCACATGTGTCGCTCTCGTTGTCGGATTTGCAGCTGGATGTATCACGGGGCTTCTTCATACGGTTGGGAAAATCAATGCGTTATTGTCGGGAATTTTAATGATGATTGCTCTTTATTCGATTAACCTTCGAATTATGGGGCGCTCTAATGTACCGCTTCTCAATGAAAAAACGGTATTCACGACGATTCAAGAGTGGGGAACTTCGCTCGGATTAGATCCAGCGACGTCCAAAATGTGGAGTATTTTACTAGCGATGGCGATACTTACGCTTGTTTTTAAATTTTTCACCGACTGGTTTTTGCAGACGGAAATCGGTCTTGCCATTCGTGCAACGGGGGATAACTCTCGTATGATTCGCAGTTTATCGGCTAATACAAATTTGCTCATTGTGTTAGGGCTTGGCCTTTCCAATGGGATGGTTGCTTTTTCCGGTGCGCTTATTGCGCAATATGGTTCATTTGCTGATGTCGGCATGGGAATTGGGATGATTATTATCGGATTGGCTTCTGTCATTATTGGAGAAGCGGTTTTTGGGACAAAAACAATTGCTAGAACGACATTGGCTGTCATCGGCGGCTCTATTATTTATCGCATTGTAGTGAGCCTAGCATTGCGTGCTCAGTTTCTGGAAACAGGAGATGTCAAACTGATCACTGCCTCGATCGTCATTTTAGCGCTAGTAATGCCACAAATTGTTCGTCATCAAAAAGAGAAAAAGCGAAAAGCGCAAAAGAGACTAGAGCGGGCGCAGCTTGTAGGGGTGCCAACGAGCGGAAAGGGTGAAAGCGATGTTGCAGTTAAATCGGATTTATAAAGTATTTAATGAAGGAACACCGGACGAAAAAGTCGCCCTAAATAATATTCAGCTAACGCTAAATAAAGGGGATTTTGTCACGATTATTGGCAGCAATGGAGCAGGGAAATCGACGTTAATGAATTTGATTTCTGGAGTGATGTTTCCTGACGAAGGGAGTATTTATATTGATGGTCAGGATGTGACGATGATGCCGGAATATGTTCGTTCCCGCTATATCGGGAGAGTATTTCAAGACCCGATGGCAGGAACAGCCCCGAGCATGACGATTGAAGAAAATTTGGCGATAGCCTACTCCCGCAATCAAAAACGAACGCTTCGCAACGGAGTGACAAAAAAGCGGCGCGACTATTTTCGTGAGGTGCTTGAAACCCTTCATCTCGGGTTAGAAAATCGCCTTCAAGCAAGAGTCGGTCTTCTTTCAGGGGGAGAGAGACAAGCGCTGTCTTTGCTTATGGCGACGTTTACCGAGCCTGCGATATTATTGCTTGATGAACATACCGCTGCATTAGATCCAGCAAGAGCTGAGTTGATTACGAATTTAACGAAAGAGATTGTTCAGCAGTATGGGTTAACAACATTAATGGTAACCCATAACATGCAGCAAGCCATCGATGTAGGAAACCGCCTCATTATGATGGATAAAGGGCAGATCATCCTTGAAGTGGATGAGAAGGCGAAGAAAGGATTGACGGTAGAAAAATTATTGGCAGAATTTCAGCGTATTCGTGGCGAACATTTGGTGAATGATCGTGCTGTGTTAAGTTAAGAGAGAAAATGTAGAAAATCGGATAAGTCGCCGCTTGGCTTATCCCATTTTTTCGAATAAAAACAAATAAATATATAACGTTTTAAAAACGTATGTACTATAAATAGTTTTAAAAAGGGGTGGAAATGATGAAATCGGGGATGAAAGTGGGGGACACAGCTGTTGTGCAAGCAGTAGTCACTCCTGATATGTTTGCACAATTTGAAGGTAATGTCGTTCATCCGGCTTATTCAACCGTATCAATGGTGTATCACATGGAATGGGCCTCTAGAAAAATCATTTTACCATATCTTGAAGAAAATGAAGAAGGAATCGGTGCGGCGGTATCTGTAAAGCACATTGCCCCGACGACGGAAGGGACGACCGTCACCGTTACGGCGACACTCACGGAATTTCGTGACAATGTCGTTATTACGAAAGTCGAAGCAAAAAACGAAACGCAGGTAATCGGGGTAGGGAAAGTGAAGCAAGTGATTTTACCTAAGCAAAAAATCCAGCAAATGTTACAGCAGTCTTAATCCGTTGCTAGATTCATAGGAGGATGGGAGATATGAACACAATCACAAGCGAATGGAAATCAGTCGATATTTTTACACAAATTAAGGAACATGAACAAGTGATGTTTTGTAACGATGAAAAAACAGGATTAAAAGCGATTATTGCCATTCATAATACAACATTAGGACCAGCTCTTGGCGGATGTCGCATGCAGCCGTATCAAACGGTAGAAGAGGCTCTTTTTGACGTGCTTCATCTTTCTAAAGGAATGACCTATAAATGCATTGCTGCTGATGTAGATTTTGGCGGCGGAAAAGCGGTCATCATTGGCGATCCACGTAAAGATAAAACACCTGAGTTGTTTCGCGCGTTCGGGCAGTTTGTGGAGTCGTTAAACGGACGATTTTATACGGGTACCGATATGGGAACGACACCGGACGATTTTGTCCATGCCATGAAAGAAACGAGCTGTATTGTCGGTGTTCCTGAGGAATACGGTGGAAGTGGCGATTCCTCTGTGCCAACTGCATTAGGAGTAATTTATGGAATTCAAGCAACGAACAAAGTGCTTTGGGGTAGCGATGATCTTCATGGGAAGACCTACGCGATTCAAGGATTGGGAAAAGTCGGTTTGAAAGTAGCTGAGCGATTGCTTGAAGAAGGGGCGGATTTATATGTATGTGACATTAATCCGTCTGCCATTGAATCGATTCTTTCCTATGCGAAGAAATTAGGAGCGGGTGTGAAAGTAGTTCAAGGAAGGGAAATTTATCAAACGGATGCTGACGTATTTGTACCATGTGCATTTGGCAATGTTGTCAACGATGATACGGTAGATGTATTGAAAGTGAAAGCGATTGTCGGTTCTGCAAACAACCAATTGTTAGACGTACGTCACGGACAACGGTTGAGGGAAAAAGGAATTTTATATGCGCCGGATTATATTGTCAATGCAGGCGGGCTCATTCAGGTGGCCGATGAGCTGTACGGCTCAAATAAAGCGAGAGTTCTTCAAAAAACAAAATCCATTTATTCGACGCTTTTAAATATTTATGCTCAAGCTGAAACCGAGAATATTACAACAGTTGAAGCGGCGAATCGTTTTTGTGAGGAACGGCTAGAGATGCGCAGCCGTCGCAATAATTTTTTTACCCGCAATAAGCGGCCAAAATGGGATGTTCGTCGGTAAACAACAAGGAGGGAGATTCGATGGAACAACAATTTCCGATGATTCAGGTGATGGATTACGAAGGATGTATTTTGATGCCGGAATATCGCAAAAAAATTACGAAAGAGCTTGTTATGGCATGCTATCGTCATTTGATTCGCACAAGAATGTTTGATCGGAAATGTGTGAGCCTGCAGCGACAGGGACGAATCGGTACGTACGCTCCGTATGAAGGGCAGGAAGCGTGTCAAGTAGGCAGCGCCCTTGCGTTAAAGGAAGGTGATTGGCTGTTTCCAACATATCGTGATCACGGAGCAACGATGACGTTTGGACATTCGTTAAAACATATTTTGCTGTATTGGAAAGGGCGAAACGAAGGGTGTATTCCGCCTAATGGAAAAAAAATCTTTCCACCAAGTGTGCCGATTGCCACGCAACTTCCACATGCAGCCGGGGCCGCGTATGCGGAAAAACGAAAAGGAACGATGAATGCTGCCATTGTATATTTTGGAGACGGGGCGACTTCCGAAGGGGATTTTCATGAAGGCTTGAATTTTGCGAGCGTATTTCATGCTCCCGTCGTCTTTTTTAATCAAAACAATCAATACGCGATTTCCGTTCCGATTACGCGGCAAATGAAAACAAAAACGATCGCACAAAAAGCATTGGCGTACGATATTGAGGGCGTTCGCATCGATGGTAACGATATTTTTGCTGTGTATTTTGAAACGGAAAAAGCGCTTGAACGAGCAAGAAATGGAGGAGGGCCAACCTTAATTGAAGCGGTCACATGGCGCTATGGCGCGCATACAACAGCAGATGATCCAACAAAATACCGTGATCAGGAAGAAAGTAAACGGAGGCGCGAAACAACGGATCCAATCAGGAGACTAGAGCGTTTTATGAAACAGGAAGGCTGGTTTGACGAAGAATGGGTTCAAAACATCCAAGATGAAGTAACCGCCGAAATCGATCAAGCCATTATGGAAGTGGAACGTGTTCCCGAAGCGAATCCAGCTGATATGTTTGATTATGTGTTTGCTGAACCGACTTGGACGATAGAAGAACAGAAGAAGGCTTATTTTGCATGGGAACGGGGTGGTACAGCATGACAACGGCGGTGAACACGAAAACGTTGACCCTTGTTCAGGCTGTCAATGATGCGCTCAGGACGATGTTGCATGAACGAGAAGATGTCATTTTATTGGGAGAAGATATCGGCCAAAACGGCGGAGTATTCCGTGCCACCGATGGATTGCAAGCGGAATTCGGCGAGGAGAGAGTTATCGATACTCCTTTAAGTGAGGCAGGATTCACAGGAGCGGCGATCGGTATGGCAGTCAACGGGTTTCGTCCCGTGGTTGAAATTCAGTTCTTAGGATTTATTTATCCTGCCTATGAACAAATTATGACACATGCCGCACGGATTCGTTCACGAACGAAGGGGCATTTTACCGTACCGATGGTTATTCGCGCTCCGTATGGAGCCGGTGTGCGTGCTCCAGAAATTCACTCGGACAGTACCGAAGCGTTATTTATCCATATGCCGGGTATCAAAGTTGTTTGCCCATCTACTCCTTATGATGCAAAAGGATTATTAATCGCCGCCATTGAGGATCCAGATCCTGTATTATTTTTAGAGCCGATGAGATGTTACCGTGCTTTTCGCGAGGAAGTGCCAGAAGGAAAATATACAATCGAGATAGGAAAAGGCAAAAAACTGCGAGAAGGAGACGATGTCACTGTCATTGCGTGGGGAGCGATGGTGCCGGTGGCAGTGAAAGCGGCGGAAGAAGCCGAGAAAAAAGGAATTCATGCGGATGTCATTGATTTACGGACCCTTTATCCCTTGGATAAAGACATGATTGCCGAATCCGTGCAAAAGACAGGACGTACAGTCATTGTTCAAGAAGCACATTCGACAGGTGGATTAGCCAATGACATTATTGCTATTATCAATGATACCTCTTTCTTATATCAAAAAGCGCCGGTTGAGCGGGTAAGCGGCTTCGACACTCCTGTCCCATTTTTTGCTTATGAAGATGATTATTTGCCGACACCTGAACGCGTTCTTCGTGCAATTGATAAAGTCATTCAGTTTTAAAAAAGGAAGGGGCACAGGAAATGATAGAAGTCAAACTTCATGATATTGGCGAGGGAATGACCGAAGCAGTCGTTGTCCATTACTTAGTGAAAAAAGGCGATCGTGTGCAGGTCGATCAACCGCTTGTGGAAGTGCAAACAGATAAGATGGTCGCAGAAATCCCCTCGCCAGCAGCAGGGGTCATTCAGGACATTTTCGTTCCGGAAGGTCAAGTGATTTCAGTCGGTACGACGGTTCTTGCTTTAGAAACAGAAGAGACGCGACAACATGTGAAGAGCGCTCACATGAATCACCCGCCAGTCGCGGTTGCGCCTGAGAAAAAAACCGCTCCGTCAACTCGAACGGTCAAACAGCGTATTCTCGCTTCACCATATACACGAAAAATTGCTCGTGAGCATGGTGTAGATTTAGCAAAGATCGTTGGCACAGGGCCAGCAGGGCGAATCACAGATGACGATGTGCATCGGTTTCTCCAATCTCAACAGGAAAAAGAGGATGTAGAATCGAAAACGAAAATCTTAACAAAAATGGATGCGCCAAAAGAAAAGAAAAATGCTATTCCATTCCGCGGCCGCCGCAAGCAAATTGCGAAAAAAATGACGCACTCATTATTTACGATTCCACATTGTACGCATTTTGAAGAAGTCGATGTGACCGAACTGATGAAGTTTCGCGAAGAATTAAAAGAGCATAACATCAGCATTTCAGCAACCGCGTTCTTTATAAAAGCCCTGTCGCTTTCACTGAAAAGATTCCCGATTTTCAACGCTAAACTCGATGAAAAGCATGAGGTTATTCATCTTGAGTGTGAACATCATATTGGGATCGCGGTTGACACGGAAGAGGGGTTGATTGTTCCGGTTATCAAACATGTTGAGAACAAATCGCTGCGGGAGATTCACGATGAAGTGAAACGCCTTACTCAAAAGGCACAAGAAAACAAATTGACACTCGAAGATGTAACAGGCGGTACGTTTACAATTAGTAATGTCGGTCCGCTCGGTGGTAGCATTGGTGCCACTCCGATTATTAATCATCCGGAAGTTGCATTAATGGCATTCCACAAAACTAAGAAACGGCCTGTTGTTACTGAGGATGACGAAATTGCGATTCGCTTGATGATGAATATCTCCATGTCGTTTGATCATCGCGTAGCGGATGGGGCAGCCGCGGTAGCCTTTACGAATTGTTTTGCTCAATTTATTGAAAATCCAAAATTGATGCTGATGGAGTTGGTATAGATTATGGTAGTAGGAGAGCTTGCTCATGAAAGAGATGTCATCATCATCGGCGGAGGACCAGGGGGATACAATGCGGCGATCCGTGCCGCGCAGCTTGGGTTGTCGATTACTCTTATAGAGAAGGAAGAATTAGGCGGTGTTTGTCTGAACAAAGGTTGTATTCCATCAAAAGTGTTTGCCCATGCTGCACAGAAAATGGCGGATATTCATCATATTGATGAACTTGGTATCGAGCTTACTGCTTCATCGTTTCAACTCGGAAAACTTCAAAACTATAAAGCGAAAGTAACTGCCCAGCTTCGACAAGGTGTGGAAGCGCTTTGCAAGGCAAATAAAATTGAACTTATCAAAGGGAGAGCTTCATTTTTAGCCGAGGATCGTATTGGAATAGAGGCGGGAGAGGCATTTGACGTCTATCAGTTTCGCTATGCGGTCATTGCTACTGGCGCAACGCTTATTCCACCAACGTGGATCGAAATCGATCATGGACGCATACTTAATGTTTATTCGATATATGGATTAGAAACGTTACCGAGCCATTTACTTGTATATGGGAACGATTATATTGCTCTTGAAGTTGCGACGAGCTTTCGTGCTTTTGGCTCCGATGTATCGCTCATTCTTGAGGACGGAAATGAACATTTTGGCTTTGATTCATCAATTGGCCGTGAATTACAGCGGATATTGAAAAAAATGAAAATCAAAGTCTATCAAAAACATCGAGTCAAGAACGTGGCATCGTCGCTAGATACGGTCGCTGTCACACTTAAAACGTTGGAAGGAGAAGCAGTGACAGTAGAAGGTTCTCATTTGTTCGTTTCCTGCAATATGAAAGCCAATATTGATGAATTAGGGATTGATCGTCTTAGCATGAAACGAACGGAACAAGGGTTTATTGATGTCAATCATAAGGCGCAAACCTCGATTCCTCATATATTTGCGGTGGGAGATGTGACGGGCGGCCCGATGCTTGCCGTAAAAGCGATCAAACAAGGAAAAGTCGCAGCGGAAACGATTGCCGGAGAAGAATCGGAAGTAGACGTGACGTTTCTACCGACGATTGTGCATTCACTTCCGCCGATTGCAAGCGTCGGCTTGACGGAAGAGGAAGCGAGAGAACAGTATAATGACATTCGTATCGGACACTTTCCATTAGCCGGAAACGGATATGCGGGCATTATCGGTCAAAAAGATGGATTAATCAAAGTGATTAGCGAAGCGAAAAGTGAGGTCATCCTCGGAGTCCATATGATAGGAGCAGGGGCGATTGAACTGATTTCAAGCGGGATTATTGGATTGGAAACAGTTGTGCGCGAGGAAGATTTCAAGTTTCCATTTTACCCGCATCCGAGCTGCAATGAAGGGCTGTTAGAAGCAACGGAAGCGTTGCAGGCAGAAGCGATTCATCTTTCACCAACAAAACAGAGAAAGAGTGAAAAAGAAGCAGTCTCACGCTGAGACTGCTTCTTTTTGAAAGATGTCTTGATGTTTGCTTTGGAGCGTCCGTTGCAATTCATGAAGGGAAGGGGATTCGTTTTTGAATGTATATAAACCGAGACAAACAAGTGAATATTCGTTGCCTGGATCAAAGACAACCTCGACGACTTCTTCTGTTCCGCAATCGATTTCTTGGAAATAATCCGCGCTGAACAGACGGACATCGGAAGTTTTATATTTTTTCAGAAGGATATGGTATCCCTTCTTTAATTGTCCAGTAAAGAGATGTTCCGTACCTATTAATTCATGAACAAGCATGATTGCACTCCCTCAATTCTACTTAAATAGAAATGTTCCGTAACAAATATACTACAAAATGAAAAAGATAGTACTCGGTTTTGATAAATGTTCAAAAACTTGTCACTTCTTTTTGTTACAAAAACGTTTTTAATAAATTAGAAACGATCAGAACAATTACGATTATGACTACAGACGTTATTTATGTAACAATCAAGAAGGAGCCGTTCAGTTTTGGACAGAGAGGGTTACGAAAGAGAACTGGATTGGAGCGGAGCCAAAAGGAAAGGGAAACTCGCTCGTTCTTTATCCGAAATCGCTGATGTTAAATTGGCAATAACCAAAAGCGTTTATGGTATTTGATTGAGTGTGAAGATATCGAACGTACATACGAGATGATGAGAGCAAACGGAGTGAAGTTTCCAGGCGAACTAAAGCAAATGCCATGGGAAGCGTTTGTGATGTTCTTATTATGGAAGGGTAAGGCACTTTCCAAAGGAAAGGTGCTTTTTTTTACAAAAAATATAAACAATATATTAAGAAAAGTAGTGGTATAATTGGGGAACAGCGGCGTGAAGCGATGAAAGACATTGATGTATTTTGGAGGAGATAGATAGAGCAGAAGCGAGGAATTAATGATGAGAATACGGGATTGGGATCGAAATTTGAAAGTTCGTTTATTTAGCGAAGCGTTAATGAATGTAACGTTTTGGATGTTTTTTCCGTTCATGGCGATTTACTTTACGGAATCGTTCGGAAAAGATAATGCGGGATTGCTATTAATTTTTTCACAAATTTTTTCCGTGCTGGCGAGCTTAATGGGAGGTTATTGCGCTGATCGGTTTGGACGGAAACGAATGATGGTGCTTGCGGCATACGGTCAAGGTGTCGCATTTTTTATGTTTGCGTTCGCAAGCTCGCCGTGGTTTACATCACCGCTTGTTGGATTTATTTGTTTTACGTTCGCGGGAATTTGCGGTTCGTTCTATTGGCCGGCAAGCCAAGCGATGATCGCTGATGTTGTGCCGGAAGAACATCGCAGCAGTGTATTCGCGGTGTTTTATACATCGATCAATATTGCGGTTGTCGTGGGGCCGATTATCGGAGGAATGTTTTATGCCGATTATCGGTTTGAATTATTGCTTGCGGTGGCATTGTCTGGTTTTGCATTAGCGACTCTTTTAGCGAAGTGGTTACGCGAAACCGTACCGATGGAGGTGGTTGTGGAACAATATAGCGGTAAATGGTACAAGGTTATATGGAAGCAAGTTCGTCAGTATGGAGTTATCGTGCGCGACCGGACATTTTTATTATTTATTGTAGCGGGAATTTTAGTCGGTCAGACGTTTATGCAGCTCGATTTATTAATTCCTGTTTATACAAAAGAGGTTATTGACAAGCAAACGTTATTTTCGATTGGCGATTGGTCCATCACACTAGGCGGGGAGAAGGCGTTTGGCTTACTCATCTCGGAAAATGGATTACTTGTTGCATTATTGACTGTTTACGTGACAAGATGGATGGAGCGCTACCAAGAGCGTTTCGTGTTCGTCGGCTCTTCGATTGTGTACGGAGTGTCTATTTTGCTGTTTGGCCAGACGGAATCGATTTGGGGACTGATATTTATTATGGCGTTGTTTACGTTTGCCGAGCTGATGACAGCAGGTATTCAGCAATCATTTATTTCAAAGCTCGCTCCAGAAGAGATGCGAGGTCAATATTTTGCTGCTGCCAGCTTGCGTTGGACGATCGGTCGAACAATCGCTCCGTTTTCCATTACCGCAACGCTTTGGATGAGTTACCAATGGACGTTTTTTCTTTTAAGCTTACTTGCCTTTGTCAGTGCATTTTTATATGTCATCATGTTCCAACGGTTTGAAAAACAGCGGGCGAAACGAGTGGGAATGCAACCATGAAGAAAGGCTGTTTTTTCAGGCACATGTTTAGGAGAAGTGGGGAGGATAAAGATGGAAATTACATTGATTCGGCATGGAAAATCTGAGTGGCAAGAACAGCGGTGGATGAGGCCTGCTGAGTTCGCCGAATGGGTGAAAGCCTATGATGAACATGGGATATGTGAAGACGATAAAATTCCTCTATTAACGCTACAAAAAGCAAAGAACGCGAACATGGTCATCACCAGTATATTGCGGAGAGCTGTTCATTCTGCGGAACGGTTACGACCATCTTGCCCAGTCGAAACTAGCGAATTGTTTCGCGAAGTAGAGATGCCAATTCCGTTTGCCCACGTTAATCTTATACGATTGCCGACCAACATATGGCTTATTTTTTCGCGGTTATGTTGGCTATGCGGCTACAATGGTAATGTTGAATCATATTGGCAAGCAAAGCAGCGGGCAGAGAAAGCAGCTATTGTATTATGCCGATATGCAAAAACGTACGGAAATGTCGTTGTTATTGGGCACGGATGGTTTCATCGGCTAGTAGGCAAACAACTAAGAAAACAAGGATGGAAACGTACAACAGCGGAAAGTGCAAAACATTGGCATGCAGTTTCTTATACGCTTTATAATAAATAGCCGAGAAAGCCCCTTCTTCCATAAAGAAAATGAAGTAACGGATTACAAATATGGTGTTTGATTGGTGTGTACGAAGGCCGGTTGTTTCATTAACATATATTCCCTGTTTTGGTCATAAAGATGAACTAGGAAACATCAACGGAATGTCGAACAGGAGAGGGGAAGTTAGGTGAAACAACATGTGAAACTCGATACAAACACAGATGGAACCAAACAAAACGGTACAAAGGAGGTCAGTGGCGGGGAAGTCGCGGTACAGGCGCGCTATGAGCAGAGAAGGAGAGCGCGGCTTTTAGAACAAGAGCAGCGAAAAGTGTATTATCGAATGGCGTGGCGCGTTGCTTTAGTCATCGCGGCGCTTTGGCTTATAGGTACTCTATTTGTTAAAGGATATGGAGCGTTGAAAAATGCTGCGGGAAAGGAAGTAGCGATGATGCGCTTTGAACAAGCGCTAAAAGAAAAAGATATCGCCGCTTTACAAACCTATATCCGAATACCTGATCCAACGATCCCAGTGAATGAAAAGACATTGGCTCCGCTGTTTGTTTATTTAGAGTCACACCCAAAGGCGTACGAAACAATTCATCATGATTTAGAAAAACAATGGAAAACGAAACACGTTTACATAAAAGGATTGACATCCCAGCCGCCCATTTTTTCGATGAAAGTGTATGAAAAACAATTTTTTTTGTTCAATCAATATGTATTTGAACCGACGTTATATTCTTTAGTGATCCATGCTGAGGGAGAAAATGTCACCATATTGGTGAACGGAAAGAAAGTTCAAGGGGAACCGCAAAAAGAACCATTTTCTAGAAAGCTCGGTTCTTATCTTCCCGGTGTGTATGAAGTGACTATTGTGAGAAAAGAAGGAGAAAAAACGACAAAAGAAACGAAAAAAATCGTTTTATTCGGCGGGAAGAGAGTGCATGAAGTCGATTTTTAGTCAGGAGATCCTTGCAAGCAACTAGGATCTCCTTTTTGTATTAATACGTAAATATCGCTTGGGCAACTGCCGAAATGATGATATCTTGCGTTTGAATAGGGGGAGCAGTTTGTTGTTCGGCAAGTACGACTGTTGATGGCAGGGAAGGAGACAGGGTGGGAGCGAGGCTTTCTTCTTTGATTTGAATCGGTATGTCATGAAGAGGAAGGCCGAGTGTGTGAGCGATGACGAACGCTTTTTCTTTGGCATTTTTTACTGCAATCGCGAGCGCCTGCTGGTAGTAAGGTTGCTCGTTGGCAAGTTTAAACTGAATATGGCGGGCGATGTTCGCTCCGTTGGCGACAGCCGTTTCGTAAATGTTACCGACGGTTTTTGTATCTCTTACGGTAATGTCAAAAATATGTTCAACTTCGTAGCTGACTAATACAGAAATACCGTTTGTATAGTTATATTTTGGATAAATGGAAAACGAAGCGGTATCGATATCCTCTTCGTGCACTCCAATTGCCTTTAAAGCCTGAATCATGACGCCGGCCCGCTGGGCATTTTCTGAAAGCGCTTCACGAACGTTCGTATGTTCAGTTCGAATACCGAGAGTGATGATGACGGTGTCCGGTTTGACTGTAACCGTTCCTTGTCCTGTCACGGTGATGGTTTGCGGCGAATGTTTTCCTCTTTGTGTGGGCAAGTAATGATGCATGTGCCAATCCTGCATAGAAGCACCCCTTTCGTTTAAGCAGCCTTATTTCGGTCGTCTTTATGGGTGACATCCCAATAATAGATGCGCGGCAAGCCAATATAGCACCAATATTCTTGTAATAATGTAATTCCGACAAAATATACCATTTGCCAGTCGATCTGTTTCATTCTTCTCATCTCCTCTGTACATTCTCTTTTTTACAGCATATTCCTCGTTCGAGTTGTCCTATGACGTACAAGAAATGAAACGAAATAGACAGTTCAAACGTATGAAATAAAGAGGACATGCTATAATGAAAGTATAAATGGGTTGACAAGGAAGGGATGAATGATGAAACGATTTTTTATGATGTTATGGCGCTTGTTCGTTTCGTGGAATGTCGGTTTGCTTGTAGCCGTTGTCACATTTTTTCTGTTTAACTATCAATTTTTTCTTTCCTTTTTATCAGGCACGGCGGCGATGGTCATTACATCAATGTATATGAAGCGAAGGGCGCATCGAATTGTGGCAGGACATCTTTTAAAAGAAGAAAAAGAGTATATTCGCTCACAGCTAGCAGAGGCGCGGAAAAAGTGGAAGCGAATCCGTCGAACGCGATTTAACGTTCGTTCGCTTGTTATGTGGCAAAAAATTTCACGCATTGCCACAACCGTTGAGAAAATGATCAGAGCAGTGGAGCAGTATCCGCACAAATTTCGAGTCGCGCAGTCGTTTTTTATTAACGAATTGGATTTGGCGGTGACCATCATTGAAAAGTACGTATATTTAGTGAATCAACCTGTTCGCAACGAAGAGATGAAAGAAGCGCTGTGGAAAACTGAGCGGCTTCTCGATGAGCTCGTCAAATCAGCGGAGCAACGATTATTGGAGCTTCTTTCAGACGATGTATTTGATTTGAATGTAGAAACGAAATTGCTGGAACAGTCGTTAGAGCAGCAAAAACAATCAGCAACGATGGAGTGGGGGAAGGAGAAGGAATATGAAACAGTCCGATAACATGCCGATGAATGAGTTTCGCGAACAAGAATGGACAAGCTCGCTCGATTCATTGTTAGAAAATCCGTTTTCTTTGCCGAGCGAGCAAGGGGAAACTCCGGTGAATGGGGAAAAGCAGCCGACGAAACTCATTGATACATTAAAGCAAGAACATCGAGAAAAAGCGCTTCAGCTTTCAAAGCAAATTGATCCGCGTAATCAACAAGCAATCGTCCAATATGGAGTAGCAGCACAGGCGGAATTATCTAAGTTTTCCCATGCGATTCTCAACCATGTGCAAGCGAAAGACGCCGGTCCGGTTGGAGAAGTCATTAGTGAGTTAATGACAAAAATCAAAGAAGTCAATCCCGACGATTTACTGCCGGCGAAAAAGGGGTTCTTTTCCCGATTGTTTGGCTCGGTATCTAAATCGCTACAAGGCATGGTGGCGAAGTATCAAAAAATTGGCGTTGAAATTGATAAAATTGCTGACCAGCTTGAAAAGAATCGCCAATTATTGTTTCGCGATATTATGATGCTAGAAACGCTGTACGAAAAAAATAAAGAGTACTTCGATGCGCTTAATATTTATATCGCTGCCGCAGAGCTGAAATTGGAAGAATTGCGAACAACGTTCATCCCGGAGCAAAAAGCAAAAGCCGAACAGTCCGGAAACCAGATGGATATGCAAGAAGTGAGCGATTTAATGCAATTTGCTGACCGGCTAGAAAAGCGAATTCACGATTTAAAACTAAGCAGACAAGTAACGATTCAAACCGCTCCGCAAATTCGCATGATTCAACATATGAACCAAACGTTAGTCGAACGCATTCAGTCTTCCATTTTAACGGCGATTCCACTCTGGAAAAACCAAGTGGTCATCGCTCTTACCCTGTTCCGCCAACAAAAAGCGGTAGAGGCGCAAAAGCAAGTGACCGAAACGACAAACAATTTGCTTCTTCGTAATTCGGAAATGCTAAAAACCAACAGCATTGAAGTGGCCAAAGAAAATGAGCGCGGTCTCATTGATATTGAAACGTTAAAGAAAACGCAAGAAAACTTAGTGACAACGTTGGAGGAAACATTAAAAATTCAACAAGAGGGTCGCCTGAAGCGTCAGCAAGTCGAACGAGAACTCGTGAACATGGAAGAGCAGTTAAAACAAACGCTATTGTCGTTAAAACATCAAGGCTAACCTTATTGATAGGTTAGCCTCGATGTTTGTCTTTGTTTTGAGCAGTTCGCACGTCTAACTCTTCAGCCATTTCCGTCTGTAATTCGCGGATCGTTACTGCTTGGTCATTTGTTTGTTCATCTCGATGACGAAGTACGTTTTTATCCATATAAGCATGAAACACTGCTTCACCAATAGCGACGAGCAAAGAAGAAAAGAAAGCTGCACTCCATACGGTTGTTAATTCACCGCGGTTGATTCCAATACCAACCCAAACAGCGATAAACACAAGTACAAAGTCAGCCACCGTAGCAGAGAAATTGCCGAATCTTGGCAACATGTATACATCCCCAAGCGTATAAGTTATGAGCGTCATCAACAAGCTAAAAAACAACAGTTCCGCTGATGATACTTGGAAAAATAGCGGCAATATCGCCAAAAATATGGTGGCAAGTAACACATATTTAATAAGTAAAGCTATTAAGTGTCTCATTGGAGATTCTGTCCTTTATAGAACGATTATTCGGCAGGGCGATTTGGTCCTTCCAATTTTTTATCTCCATATCCCGGCTGTTGTTCCATATCTTTTTCTTGTTGGCGGTCTTTATATTGCTGTTCTCCGCTGCGATTTTGCTGAGTTTTTTTCATATCTTGTCCATCCTTTCTACATAATATATGTTCTATCATTAGTTTGTCTTTTTTTTATGAGGTTATAATCTCCATAAACTTCCTCTTTTTATTTTTTTGCATTGTTTCAAATTAATTAATGAAGGTTCATGACAAGGAGGCACGATGTATGACGACTCAAGACAGTGTAAAAATCGCGGGAAGACAGTATAAGCCATCTGACTATGAATGTTCTTCTTCTTTATCTTCAGCGCTCGCAACGACGCATGAACAAGTGAGTGACGTATATACAGAAGGAACAATTGAAGCAGTGGTGGATGATGTGAATGGAAAAGACATTCCGATTCCCGTAAAAGAGAACGAATAAACATGAAAGCGTCAAGGCGTGAAGAAAAAGCCTTGACGTTGTTTTATTTAACCGATTTATAATAGAGGTTGTACAATTCATCATCAGGGAGAGGAAAGAGATGTGGCTGCTGGCTGCTGTATTGACCGCGGTTTGCTTTGGCATTAACAATACGCTGTTCAAGTGGAGTACCCGTCATTCGATGTCGAAGCAACATATTCAGCTCTATTTTTATCTTGTTGCCTTTATTATGATGGTTAGCTATGGGTGGATGAATGAAGTGCTTCATCCGAGTTTGGTTTCCGTATGTCTCGGCGCGCTTGTTGGGATTTGCAATGCAACTGGCAATCTTCAAATGTCGATCGCTTTTGAAAAAGGACCGGCTAGTTTAACGGCTCCATTAATTGCTGTCAATGCCATTTTTCCTGTCTTAGCGGCGGGAATCGTGTTTGACGAACATATTCCCCTTCTTCATTGGCTCGGGATTTTATGCATGCTATGTTCTGTAGCGGTCATTCAATATACACCGAATGAAAAGGGAAATCATGAATACATACCTTGGCTTGGACATATAGGAGTAGCGATCATTTCGTTTGGGGCTGTTGGGGTTTTGATGAAAGTATGCTCGACGCTTGGAATTGGTTCATTGGATGTGCTAACCGCGATGTATGGAGGAGGGAGTCTTTACTTACTGCTGCGCTACGGCAAGGAAAAGGGACAAAAGCAGGAATTTCGTTTAGGAGCGACGATCGCTCTGTTCAGTGTCATTGGATTTAGCTGCTACTTTTATGCTCTGAATGAGGGAATCGCGACGATTGTTTTTCCCGTTGTCAGCCTCAATTGTTTAGTTGTGGTAATGACAGGCTGTTATATTTTTAAAGAAAAATTAAAAGCCTATCAAATCGTGGGGATTGTGACAGCTTTATTTGGTTTAATTCTTACAAAGCTATAGGAAAAAGGAAATAAAAACGGATCGTATTTTGCTCATGTCTCGATCATACTAATGACTGTTTATTTCAACAAAGTAAGGAGCTGATGATAAGTGAAATGGCAAAAAGCACTGTTAACGTTACTAAAAGAAAGAAAAGACAGCTCAATCGCATTGGCAATTGATACATCTACCCGTCCGGCTCACCCGCTTCTTATTCAAAATATTGTTAAATTATTCGGAAAAGCGAGGCCAGATACGCTGTTAGTGCAGGCTGATTTCAAAATTCGTGACGTATCACCGATTGGAACAGCGGTGATTAAATATTTTAAGCATGGGAAATCGTCATATACGGAAGTATTAGAATGGGCAAAAGAGGAAAAAATTGATGCGCTCTTTTATATTACTGATGTGACGGGGTATTTTTACGAGGAACTTGAAGTTAATTATGAAGTGTTTTGGCTCGTTCCAGACGATTACTTGCCGCGTGTTCCATTCGGAAAACCGATTCAAGTGGCATAAAAGAACAGGATGTTCTGAAACCGTGATGTTTCAGGACATCCTTTTTTTAAAATGAAATTGGGATAGCTCCAGCGCCTAACCAGTTTGTTTCTTGAATTGATGCCGATGCAAAGCATCACTTGAAACATGATGCTTGATAGTTCGGGTCAAATCAGCCCCTGGGGGTGGCAAGCCGTTTTGTGGGTGAAGAACATTTGCCTGTAGATGTAAAAAGGGCTTGTGCTTTTCTTACTCCGGAACATTTCCCGCCGATGGGTCAGGTTGGAAGGAAGAGCGGTAGCCTTGATAGTGTACTTCGGTGACCATTCCGCTTGCGGCGTGATGCAAGTCGTGACAATGGAACATCCAATTGCCCGGGTTATCCGCTTGGAACGCAACAACATACTCTTCACCCGGTTTGATATTCAATGTATCTTTTATAACTGGATAGCCAGTTAGCGGAGTTCCGTTTTTGCTTAATACTTGGAAAAAGTGACCGTGTAAATGCATAGGATGATCGTCTGTTTTCGATGTATTAATCAGTTTTACTTTCACGAGATCTCCTTTTTTCACCTGAATGGGCTCTGTATTCGGGAATGTTTTCCCGTTAATCGTAAAGACGGTGTTGTTTCCAGCTGTAGCGGTGCCTAATTTCATTGTATATTCCAAATCATAGTGTTGCTTCAATGTAAATGGCCCCGTCTCATGCTTTCCGTATGCGGTCACATCAAAAATGGGTAGCGGTTTATCAGAATTAGGGTGGTCGTTTTGAGTCGCTTTGCCTTCATATTCAATCCGCACTTTCATCCCATCGGTTCCCGCCGTTGTTCCATGGCATTCTAAGTACCATGTTCCCGGATGATTAGCCGTAAATTCAATGTCGTATCTTTCGCCTGGGGCAATCGCTAACAGTTCGTCTTTGATGAGTTTTGGATCTTTTATTGGTTGTCCGTCGATAGCGGTGACTTGGAACTGGTGACCGTGCAAATGAAGCTTGTGAGTCATATAGCCTGCATTAATGAGGCGAAGTTTGACTCGTTCCCCTTGTTTCACTTTTAACGGTTCAACGAGATCCCCACTTTTCCCATTAATCGTGAAAATATCGTACATACTCATATCGTGTCCATTCATGTTGCTTGTGCTGTACGCCATTTCATGCCCGCTATGTCCGCCTGTCGTTTCCGTCATTGGATGACTCATCCATTCGTCGATAATGAGCGTATAATCGCGGTCAATGTCCTCTTTTTCTTTCGGTTCAACGATAAGGGCGCCATACAGTCCTTTATCCACTTGGTTGACGCTGTTTTGATGAGAATGATACCAATATGTGCCCGGAACAGTTGCGTCGAATTCATACGTAAAGGTTTTTCCTGGCTGTACGGCGTTCATCGTTACCCCCGGAATGCCGTCCATATTGTTTGGAACAGGGTAGCCGTGCCAATGAATGGTCACTGGTTCTTTTAGTTCGTTTTTTAGATGGATTTTTACATGTTCTCCTTGTTTTACACGAATTTCGGTTCCTGGAACGGAGCCGTTATACGTGTATACAGGAAGTGTAACGTTACGATTGAGTTGATGAGTCGCTTCTTTTGCGACAATCGTAAATTCATTACCGGTTTGTCGGGCTGTTGTTTTTGTCTCGTTATGTTGGGAATGTTGTCCGTTATTGGTTGTCATATTGTGATTGCTGTGCGAGTTCTCATTGTGAGAGCAAGAAGCTAACAAGAAAATAAACAAAGCCGTTGCCACCGTCTTTTTGTTCATTCGTCATTACCTCCTTCATTTTTTAGAATAGAGAAAAAATGTGCAGAAATTATCGAGGACATGCACAAAAATTTGATACATTGGTGATAGGATAAGGACGAAAGGAACGAAGCGGTAATGAAAAACATTTCTTTTAAAATCGGTTTGTTATTTCTTGTATTTATTGTACTGATTGAAACAGTGTTGTTTTTTACCTTATATGTTCATGTAGTGGAATCTCGCGTGAAAGAAGAGTTAAATGCTTTACAGGCAAGAGGAAATAGCCATCGCGCTGTGTTGGAAAAACATTATGGTCAATCGACGATTGATCACGTGGCGCTCATGGAATCGGAAGCAGATACAGATGTCGCCATCACCGATAAAAAGAAACACATTCTTGCTTATTCTAATCGGTTACAGCCGGAGATGAAGCGAATCATTCGACATTCTTCCGCTCAGGTTCCACGCGAGGGGAAAATCATTGAATCGCACTGGAAAACAGAAAAATATATTGCCGCTATCAGTCCGATTCGTTTACACCATCACACTGTTGGCTATGTGTATATGTTTCAACCAACAGAGTCGATTAAAGAAATGATTTGGCGGATCAATCATTTGTTTATGTTGGTCGGAGCGTTATCGCTTCTGGCAACGATTTTCACTATTTTTCTATTGTCCCGGATTGTTGCTTCTCCACTTATCCATATGAAAGAAGCAACAGAGCGCCTGAGTAGAGGGGATTTTTCCGTTCACCTACATGTAAAAAGTAATGATGAACTAGGAGCGCTTGCAAAAGCGATTCAATTGCTATCCAGAGATTTAGCGCATTTGAAAAAAACACGCAGTGAATTTTTAGCGAGCATTTCGCATGAATTGCGCACTCCGTTAACGTATGTAAAAGGGTATGCAGATATTGTAAGACGAAAAGAATTGAGCGAAGAAGAAAGGATAAAATATGCAACGATTATTTATGAGGAGGCCAATCATGTGGCTGCTCTTGTCAAAGAATTGTTTGATTTAGCTCAACTTGAACAACATTCATTTTCGATTCAAAAGGAAGCGGTGAAACTATATCCATTTATTCAACGTGTTGCGGATAAAATGGCACTAGCGTTTCAAGAAAAAGGAATTCACTTCGAGTATCGTTGTCCGTCTTCTTTGTCGCTTCAAATTGATCCCAATCGTTTTGAACAAGTGCTTGTCAATGTATTAGATAATGCGTTGAAGTATTCGAAGCGAGGGGGGCACGTTCGTTTAGATGTTGAAGAAAAATCGAAGCACGTGCTCATCACTGTTGCCGATGAAGGAATCGGCATTCCCGAGGAAGATGTGCCGTTTGTGTTTGAACGGTTTTACCGTGTTGATAAGTCGCGGGCCCGTTCCAGTGGTGGAAGTGGATTAGGATTATCGATTGTAAAAGAAATTGTAGAAGCTCATGGGGGCACCGTTAAACTGGAAAGCAAAGTAAACAAAGGAACAATGATCACGATTGAATTAGAAAGGGATATCGAGCAATGACAAGAATTGTGTTGGTCGATGATGAACAGAGAATGCTTGATTTGCTGGAACTATATTTAGCGCCAAAAGGGTATGAATGTATTAAATGTCGGTCAGGCGAGGAGGCGATGGACTATGTTCGCCATAATGTATGTGATTTAATTTTACTTGATGTCATGATGCCTTACATGGATGGCTGGGAAACGTGCCGAAATATTCGGCAGTTTTCCGATGTGCCCATTATCATGGTCACTGCAAGAGATCATAAACTGGATGTTGTAAAAGGGCTGAAAATCGGGGCTGACGATTATATTACAAAGCCGTTTGATGAAGACGAATTAGTGGCGCGAATGGAAGCTGTATTGCGCCGCACGAGAAAGAATTCCCAACTTGAAGATAGTGGTCTTGTGTGGAATGAACTGACACATGAAGTGACATATAACGGAAAAAAGATTCCGGTAACTCCAAAAGAGTTTGGATTGCTAGGGTTATTTTTACGGAACCCAAACCGCGTGTTTAGCCGGGAACAACTCATTGTTTCCCTTTGGGGATATGATGCTGAAACGGAGGGAAGAACGGTTGATTCCCATATTCGTAATTTGCGTGAAAAAATGCGTAAAGCAGGATTTCCCATTGATGAACGATTAGAGACAGTTTGGGGAATTGGTTATAAGTGGGTTACATCATATTGAGCTGTTTCTATTTCACTATGTTTAGAAGGAAAGGAGTTTTTAACGAAGGAAGTTGCCCAAGCTCGACGAATCATTCCACCCCTGAATACGGACTTCCTATACGCTAACGTACTGCGCAGGTTTAGCTTTTCGGCCAGTATAGGAGCATGTGTTGGTTGAGAATGTTACATGGCAGGCGCTTCCCTCTTCTATCTCCAGTTTTCAAAGAGAGATTTGTGCAAAGAAACTACATGTTCATTAACTGCTACGAAAAAAGGGGATTTGCACCTTGATCATTTCGACATCGTGCATTTAAATAAAAAATACCAGCTCACTCAATGAGCTGGTATTTTTTTTATGTTTGTTAGAAAATATGACAAACATTTTTTGTTGGAAATCGGTTTCAATAAAAATTACCGTTGAAAACGAGTGTTTTATGTAATATATTATAACATAAATATGTGATAATAAATAACAAACGAGAAGGGGAGATGAATATGGATCCGAAATCGTTAGCAGCAGGGCTTGATTCATTATGGGTGATGGTGAGTGCGATATTAGTTATCGGGATGCAAGTAGGATTCGCGTTGCTCGAGGCGGGGTCAACACGAATGAAAAACTCTGGCCATGTAGCGGGAAAACAAATTTTAAGCTTTGCGATTGCTTCCCTTGCATTTTGGGCGTTTGGCTTCGCCATTACGTTCGGAGCGGGCAATAGTTTCATCGGTACGGAAGGATGGTTTTTAAAAGAAGGAAAAGAAACATTTGATTCTCTTTCATGGGCAAATGTGCCGTTATCGTTCAAATTTTTGTTCCAGCTCGGATTTGCCGGAGTATCACTGGCAATCGCGTGGGGAGGATTTGCTGAACGGGCAAAACTATCCGCATACTTTGTTTTTGGAGCGATTTTTACGATTGCTATTTATCCAGTTATCGGTCACTGGGTATGGGGCGGCGGCTGGCTCGGCAATCTAGGGATGCAGGATTTTGCTGGTTCAACCGTTGTTCATTTGCAAGGCGCGATTGCTGCTCTAATCGCCACCGTACTGCTTGGACCGCGCATTGGGAAATTTAATAAAGATAAAACGCCAAATGTGATTCCGGGGCATAATCAAGTATATACGGTCATTGGTGGCTTGATTTTATGGATCGGTTGGTTTGGATTTAACGCGGGAAGCACAATGGCGGTAGGAGATGGTTTTTTCGGATATGTTGCGTTAACGACAAACTTGGCCGCGGCAGCTGGCGCGATTGCCGCAATTGTCACTGCAAAAATTCTTGTCGGGAAAGCAGACATTCCAGCGATGGTTAACGGTGTGCTAGCAGCATTAGTCGCGATTACCGCAGCGTGTGCTTTTGTTGAACCATGGGCAGCAGTCGTCATTGGAGCGGTAGCGGGTTCATTTACATTTTGGACGTCGATTTATTTTGAACGAAAAGGGATTGATGATCCGATTTACGCATTTTCTGTACATGGAATTGCCGGAATCATTGGTACGATTTCAACTGGATTTTTCGCATCTCCTCGTTTAGTGGAAATAACGGGAGTTGGGAAAGCAGGGCTTGTTTATGGTGGAGGATTTCATCAATTAATTATACAAACAATTGGGGTGTTAGGCGCAGCTGTTTATGTTGCGATCGCATCATTCATTGTATTATTTGTATTAAAGAAAACGGTTGGATTGCGCGTCACAGCCGAACAAGAAATTTCCGGTTTAGATATTAGTGAACATGGTTCGTACGGTTATCCGGAGCAGTTGGATCCTGCGTTTATAAATCATTCAAAGACAATGGTGCAATAATTAATCATTGCGGAGAGAGCCGGATTGAATTCATTCAATCCGGTTTTTTCAAAAAAGGAAGAGATGAGCATGGAACAGTTATACGAGCTTATTCAACAAATTGACCGGGCAAAAACGGTTAGTGAACTAAGCGCATATCACCGTGAGCTTGCTTATCGGTTGCGAAATTTTATTGAACGAGACACAATTTATTCACTTTCCCATACCCTGACCGATGTGCATGATGCCCTCATGAAAAAAGCGCTTGTTTTTGCGGAAGAAGAAACTATTCATGCTGCGGTCGGTACCCCGCCTAAGAAATGGTGCTGGTATGTAATGGGGAGTATGGGGAGGGGGGAGCCGACATTATGGACGGATCAAGATAATGGCATTCTGTTTGACTGCGCCCCTGAACATGAAGCGTCTTGTTACGAGTTTATTCGTTATTTTGCAACAGTCGGAACGAACTATTTGCATGAGATTGGGTATCCGTATTGTTCCGGATATGTTATGGCGACGAATCACCGTTGGAGCAAATCGCTTCGAGATTGGGAGAGACAAATTGAAACGTATATTAACCATCATTTTCCAGACGATATCCGCTTTCTTTTCATTGCGATGGACATGCGCCCGATTTATGGATGCAACGAATTAATTGTGAGCAGTAAGCAAAATCTCATTGAATGGATTGGCAACGAGCCGCTTTTATTAAAACGAATGGGAGAACATGTCATTTTTCCGCACGTTCCTCTTGGTTGGCTTGGCAACATTCAAATCGAGCGATGGGGAGCGTATAGCGGCTCCATTCATCTAAAGCATAGCGGATATGTACAACTTGTGAATTCATTAAAGTTTTTATCATGTCTAGGAAACATTCCGGCCATGACGACGTTGGAGCGATTACAGGATATTGATGCTCGAGTGCTTTTGCCGTCACCGCTAGCGAAAAAGGCGGAAGAAGCGTTTTTGACAAGCCTGTATTTTCGATTGAAATATTCGATGGAACTAGGAAATGAGCGCGACTATGTCCCGTTGCGTGTACTTGACCGAAAGGAACGACTTCAACTAAAACGGGCGATGAAAACAGCAAAACAATTGCAGCGGTTTGTCATTCGACGGGCAGGTGAGTTGCAGGATGAATGAGCAACATCGTTTTTGGCAACGGGCGCTTCGCATGTTGTCAATGGGGGTGCCGAGAGAGCAATTGTCATCAGTGGGAGAAAATGACCATCGTGCGTTCCAGCAAGAAGTATGGGTTCGCACATTGCTTAAAGAATTACAAAAAAAGCGTATTGATATGAATACGCGCTTGGAAAACGCGACATTCATTGTCGTGGATACGGAAACAACAGGATTTTCTCCGCAACATGGTGATGAAATTTTTGCGATGGCTGCCGCGAAAACTATTAATGGGACTTTGAAAGATTTTTATTTTACACTTATTCGTCCAGATAAAGAGATTCCAGACCACATCTCGCAATTAACGGGAGTCAAGGCAGAAGATGTGCAGGCTGCTCCTCGTTTAAAAGAAGAGATGAACAACTTTTTATCATTTATTGGCGATGGGATTGTAATAGGTTACCATATTGGTCACGACTTATCATTTATTAATCATTTTCTTTGGACTGAGTACCGCACAAAATGGATAGCGCGCTTTTTAGATATGCAGCAAATTCTTGAAATGATTCATCGAAATGCCGTGTTTTCCACATTGGATGCGGCACTGAGTTACTATCACATTCCGTGTGAGAAACGACATACAGCCGATGGGGACGTGCAGGCGATGGTGGAGCTATGGAAGCGGATATTAGAAGAATTAAAAAGCCAAGAAATAGAGACATTATATGATTTATATGCCGCGTTAAGCATTGCATAACAGGCTATCTCTTAGTTTGTGAGATAGCCTGTCATAATTATAATGGCTTTGTTGGTGTTGGTTCGGCATAGCCTTCTTTATATTTCGCATCAATCATACTGCGAATCTCTTTGATCGATTTTCCTTGCTCGTATTCGGAAATCGCTTCAGCGGCAATTTCTAAACAAACTCCGCATTTTGTAGCGTGGTCATCCCAAACGACAGCACCATCTTTTTTGTTTTCGTATACGAAACAATCATAGTTATTTTTATGGCCGGCTGCTTCCCCGCATCCGCAATAACATGGGATGCTTTCTAACAATTCCTTATGTTTTGCTGCCTGCTGATAAAGGACTGCCATATCTTCTTCATATTGGCTTAAAAAAGTAGGGAGATGGTCGATCGATTTTGTTGTTTCGCGTATATCTCCAGAGCTTGTTGTGTATTTCATCGAATGATGGTTTTGGTTTTCTGCTGCTTGATCACCGGAACATGCGCTCATCACTAGACTCAGCGACAGTATGCAGGCTGCCATCATTGTTGCACGCTTCATTCATCTCATCCTTTCAACCATAAGTGATGTTCAGGGTATGACGTTATTTTGAATCTAGCATATGAAAAAGAAAACAGCAACACTTTTGACAGAAAAAAGAGGCTGCCTCTTCATAGAGACAGCCTGCATTCTTATTGCTCTAAAAAGTATTTTTCGATATCATCTAACATTAAATTTGCTGCAAGCACGCCGCCAGCTGTATTCCAAATCGTATCGCTGACTTTATAGACTTTGCCTTGTTTTGACACATTTAAGTTTTTAAAGAGAGGGTCGTTAATCCATTCTTTTTCTAGTTTCGTTGCGGCACCATCGCCTTGCTCATATGTGAAGTAGAAAAGGATATCTCCATCCATTGCTGGAATGCGCTCTTTCGTTACGCCTGTTTCTGCAAAATCATTGGCGTTTTGTGATTCAGGACGAGCAAAGCCCAATTGATCTAAAATCACGCCAGAGAAGGAGTCTTTATGATAAATGCGGACATCGCCTGACATAAAGCGGACGATGGATACTTTCATTTTTAATTTGTCGCCTAATTTCGCTTTTAAGTCTTCGATGCGCTGATTGTATTCAGCGATGACTTCTTTTCCTTTCTCTTCTTTATTCACCGCTTTTGCGTATAACGTAAAGTTTTCTTGCCAGTTTCCTCTTAATGTTTCTGAAAATACCGTTGGTGCAATTGCTTTGAGTTGCTCATAAATTTTTTCATGGCGCAATTTATTTCCGATAATTAAATCTGGTTTTAATGCGGCGATCGCTTCTAAGTTTGGTTCACCTTCGGTTCCTACCACTTTGACCCCATCCATTTTGTCTTTAATATGGTCGTACCAAGGGTTTCCTGTCCATGATTTTACGGCACCGACCGGTTTTACTCCTAATGCTAGCAGTGCTTCTGTTCCTTCGTTAGTTAAAATGACGACACGTTTTGGAGTTCCTTTGATTTCTGTTGTCTCCATTGCATGCTTAACTGTGTAGCTTGTTGATTTTTCCGTTTTTTCGCCGGTTTGCTTTGGCTCTGCTTCTTCCTTCGAGCCGCAACCTGCGAGGACGAGAAGAAGAGCAATCACGATCGTCGCAAGAAGCGAACATCTTGATGGTTTGAACATTATGTATTCCCCCTGTTTTTTTGATAATGATTTTCATTTACAAGAAACATGATAATGGTGATGATAATCATTGTCAATAATGAATTATGAATATAGTGAAAAAACAAGAAAAAAATGATCGAAACATATTGACACTGATATTCATTATCAAATAGACTTATATCTAGATAGAATTACATATATTTCATATTAGGGGAGTAAGCGCGAATGTTAGCAACCAATCAGGCAAAAATCGCAGGGCTTTTATTATTGGTCATTCTACTTGCGACAAGCATGTGGATGAGCATTATTTACGGATATACAGATACAAGTTGGAAAGTAGCAATCGAAGCCTTAATCAATAATAATGGTTCAAATCAGCATATCGTCATTGAAACGGTCCGCTTGCCGCGTGCACTCATTGGAGCAGCAGTTGGAGCAAGCCTGGCGATGGCAGGGGCGTTAATGCAAGCATTAACGAAAAACCCGCTCGCATCGCCGGGGATTTTTGGAATCAATGCAGGAGCAGGCTTTTTCATTGTATTGTTTGTAACTTTCTTTCAAGTTAGTTCTCTTCATATGTTTACATGGCTTGCTTTTGCCGGTGCTGCATTAGCTGCTATCATCGTGTTTGTCATTAGTTCAGTCGGCAAAGAAGGAATGACACCGCTGAAGCTAACACTAGCAGGCACGGCTGTGGCCGCGTTATTCGCTTCTTTAACGCAAGGATTATTGGTAGCTAATGAGAAGGCGTTAGAAGAAGTGCTGTTTTGGTTGGCTGGGTCTGTGTCGGGACGAAAGTTGGAAATGCTAGTCGCTGTTCTTCCTTATTTTCTTATCGCGTGGACCGGCTCGCTTTTGTTGGCGCGAAAGGTGAATATCCTTATGATGGGAGATGATGTTGCCAAGGGGTTAGGGCAGCGTACAAATGTTGTGAAGTTCGGAGTGGCGCTCCTTGTGATTTTATTAGCGGGCAGCTCAGTGGCCGTAGCCGGACCAATTGGTTTTATTGGGATTATTGTTCCGCATATCGCGCGCGCATTAGTCGGTGTCGATCATCGCTGGGTCTTACCATATTGTGCCTTCATCGGCGGTATTTTATTAATCGCTGCCGATATTGGAGCGCGGTACGTGCTTATGCCGCAAGAAGTGCCTGTTGGGATTATGACGGCGTTTATCGGTGTTCCATTCTTTATTTATATTGCCCGTAGGGGGATTTTGGCCAAATGAGAAAGTACATATCACTTCGAATTGGAAAACAGATTTCATTTTTAATAGACAAAAAGGCGATGATCATAAGCTTACTATTATTATTGATAAGTATTGTAGTATTTATTGTAAGCGTTGGAAGCGGAGAAATGTATATTTCGCCTCTCGATGTGGTAAAGACACTCGTCGGTAGCGGTTCAGCGATGAATGAGGTCGTCATTCACTCTTTTCGTTTGCCGCGCATCCTTGTTGCACTTTTGGTTGGCATGTTGTTAGCGGTAGCCGGCTCGATTTTGCAAGGAATGATCCGCAATCCGCTCGCTTCTCCGGATGTGCTCGGCATTACGGGTGGCGCAGCGGTAGCGGTTGTCGCGTTTTTTGCGATGTTTAGTGATAAAAACAATTCGTTAACGATCAGCATTCATTGGTTGCCGTTAGGAGCTTTTGTCGGTGCGACGGTTGCTGCGTTTCTTGTTTACTTATTGTCATGGAAAAATGGGATTACTCCGATGCGGCTGATTTTAGTGGGTATTGGTGTATCAGCTTTCATGCAGGCGTGCACCACCTTACTGATGATTACGGGGCCGATTTATCGTGCCAGCCAAGCGAACGTTTGGATTACCGGCAGCGTCTATGGAGTTTCGTGGAAACATGTCTCGTTTCTTGTGCCTTGGGCCGTTGTTCTCTTGCTGATAAGTTTTATCTCGGCACGAAAGATGAATATTCAAGAATTAGGAGACGAACTCGCGATGGGTGTGGGAGTCTCCTTACAAAAACAGCGCCTGTTCCTTCTTTTATTGAGCACGGCGCTAACGGGCGGAGCAGTTGCATTTGCGGGTGGAATCGGGTTTGTCGGGTTAATGGCACCACATATGGCGCGGAGGCTTGTCGGTTCTTCTTTCGGTGCTCTGCTCCCGGTTGCTGCCCTGTTAGGAGCGATTTTAGTCATGCTTGCCGACTTAGCGGGACGCATGCTGTTTGCTCCTCTTGAGATTCCAGCAGGGGTGTTTACTGCGGCTATCGGTGCTCCGTACTTTATTTATTTGTTGTATAAAAGCCGACATTGATAGAGAGGTGGGGATAGGATGAATGCATTACAAACGAAAGAGCTAACCTTATCTTACGGAAACACAATTATTATTAATGAATTAAATTTAAGCATCCCAAAAGGAGAAATTACCGTTTTTATTGGCGGAAATGGTTGCGGGAAGTCGACGTTATTGCGTTCATTGGCCCGATTGCTTAAACCGACAAGCGGCACTGTATTGCTTGAAGGGGAAGCAATTGCAAAATTGCCGACAAAAGAGGTGGCAAAAAAATTGGCGATTTTGCCACAATCGCCGACCGCTCCGGAAGGGCTGACTGTTCTACAGCTTGTCAAACAAGGTCGCTACCCATATCAAACATGGTTGAAACAATGGACGGAGGAAGACGAGAAAGCGGTACAGCGCGCGCTTGAGGCGACAAGAATGATCGAATTGGCTGAGCGTCCTGTTGATTCGCTCTCCGGAGGACAGCGGCAGCGAGCATGGATTGCGATGACGTTAGCACAAGATACGGACATTATTTTGCTAGATGAACCGACGACATATTTGGATATGACGCACCAAATCGAAATTCTCGACTTGTTATTTGAGCTTAACGAAAAAGAAAAGCGCACGATTATTATGGTTCTTCATGATCTAAACCTTGCGTGCCGCTATGCTCATCATATCGTCGCGATTCGCGATAAAAGTATATATGCCCAAGGAAAGCCAGAGGAAATCATTTCATGTCAGCTTGTGAAAGATGTGTTTCAAATGGATTGCCAAGTCACGTATGATCCATTATTTGGAACACCGCTTTGCATTCCATACGGCAAGGGAAGATGCATTTTACAAAAGGAAGGCGTTTCGTAATGCTTCTCTCTCCCGATGAAATAAAAGCATTAGAAAAATTTCGCCTTTCAACAACCAGAACGGATTCGTTATTATCGATTCGGGTTGATCGATTGTTTCATGAACGAACGCTCCTTTCCTATTTGGAAGCTGTGCAGCAGAAAATCAGAGCGGCGAACAAGACAGTCGCTGCGTCCATTTTTATGAAGCGATATAGCTTTATTGCTGTCATGTCGCTTTATGCGATGTCCGTATGGAATAAGCGGCTTTCATTGTCATTCGATCGTATATGGATCGAAACGGACGATGAGGAGAAAGCATGGTTACCGACGTTTCGATTTGAAAAGTTAGAATACGAAGTGACTGATGGCAATCGTAACGCGTGGCGGCAAGAGACGATTCGTCTGCTGTTTGCGGAACATATTTTTCCTGTTATTGAACAGTTACAGAAAATGACGAAAATTTCTCCGTTAACACTATGGGAAAATACAGCGATTTACATCTTTTGGTTATATGAAACATTGCTCAAAGACGAGGCGTTAGAGGATATTAATGCTCGACTTCGTGACGATTTTCAGTTTGTTGTTCAACAGGCAGATGGAACATTATTCGGCTCCTATCCTAAAAACCCATTAGGGCGTTTTTGGAAAGAAACAAACGGCATTCGCCAACGGACAACGTGTTGCCTTCACTATCAGACAGCAGCTCGTTCCCATTGTCGGACATGTCCAGTGCGGCGTCCATAGAGACCATCTCCTTCTTGATGGCAAGAGGGGATGGTTTTTTACAGATCTTCTACATTTCTCTGTTGATGTTTAGAGCACTAAAAAAGATTGAAATAAATTAGTCTTGCTCAACTACTGCCACCCGTTCATATAACAAGTTAAATCTGTACTTTATCTTCTTTTAATTCTTTGTATGTAAATTCAACTAGTTTGCTGTTTATAAGTATGCAGCTATGTTCATACTTCTTCGATTCAGTAAGAACTAAAGGTAAATATCTCGGTATCATTTCTCCTACGCCATCATTTTTTTCACCTAATATTCAGGGTGTATTTTTCCAATCTAAAATACCTTCATCTGTTTTTTTAGGTGTGGGATATGAATAATCATCGGGTATATCGACAAGAAAGACATACATTCCGTCAGAATAGGCATTATCCACTTTCCATGTAACAATGCCTTTGAATTCAATCTGAAAGCTGCTTATGTCAATATCTGTTTCTTCTTGCACTTCTCGAATCACACACTCTAATGGCGTTTCGTTATTTTTTACTTTTCCACCTACCCCATTCCATATCTCCTTAGCCGGTGCGAATTCACGATTTAACATAAGTAATTCATTACTCCTTCTAATGAAGCACAAAGTTTGTTTATACACGAAATCCCCCTCTCTAATTTGCATCATCCTCATTTTACCATTAGTAAGAAGAAATGCTCATTTTTTTAGAATTGGCTTTCTTCAACTAAACCGCCTGTTAACTGAACAAGAAAATCAACAACATTTTGTAACAAAGCCTTTATAAATATCATAAAGCAAAATCGTTGACTTATATACCGTACTGGGGTATTGTATAGGTGAAGAGGTGAAAACAATGTCTTATGATATGTGTCATCACGAACAAGAAAGGAAATTAGCCGAGCCGCGCGATGAAAAAGAGAAAGAATTATTAGTAAATCGTTTGAAGCGGATTGAAGGTCAAGTACGCGGCATTCAAAAGATGATTGAGAACGATCGGTATTGCGTTGATGTACTCATTCAACTGTCTGCGGTGACAGCGGCATTGAAAAAAGTGGGGTTCCATTTGCTCGAACGTCATACGCAACATTGTGTACGGACAGCAATCGAAGCAGGAAGCGGAGACGAGGCGATTGAAGAATTGATGAAAGTATTGGCGCAATTCTCCAAATCTTAATGGAGGGAAAGTGATGAAAAAACAAATACAAATTGGCATTACCGGAATGACGTGTGCCGCTTGTTCAGCGCGAATCGAAAAAGTGTTGAATAAGATGGACGGAGTAAAGGCGAACGTCAACTTGGCGATGGAAACGGCAACGGTTGAATACGATACGGATCGTATGAGCCCTAACGATATTGTTGAAAAAATTGAAAAGCTTGGCTACGGCGTTACGACGGAAGGTCTAGAACTCGATGTATACGGCATGACATGTGCAGCGTGTGCGTCACGTATTGAAAAAGGACTAAATCGTCTCAACGGCGTAACAAAGGCGACCGTAAACCTCGCTTCAGAATCTGCCTTCGTTGAATACCAACCGGGGGTAGTTGAACGCGAAGAGATTTTACAAAAAATCAAACAGCTTGGCTATGAGGCGAAAGTGAAGGAAGGACGAGATCAGAAGCAGCAAGCGAAACAGAAAGAAATCAACAAGAAAAAACGACAATTATATGTTTCCGCTTTACTGTCTCTGCCGCTTCTTTATACGATGGTCGGGCATTTTGGTTTACCGGCGCCACATTTTTTAATGAATCCGTGGGTCCAGTTTGTATTAGCGACGCCGGTTCAATTTTACATCGGCTGGCCCTTTTATGTCGGGGCGTTTAAAGCATTAAGAAATAAAAGTGCCAATATGGATGTGCTCGTGGCACTTGGTACATCAGCTGCTTATGCATATAGTTTTGCTGAAAGCGTTCGGACGGTGAGCAACCCAGCTTATATGCCACATTTATATTATGAAACAAGTGCGATCCTCATTACGTTGATTTTGTTAGGGAAGTTGTTAGAAGCGTTAGCTAAAGGACGAACGACAGAGGCCATTTCAAAATTAGTCGGCTTGCAAGCGAAAGAAGCGACGGTCATTCGGAACGGTGTGGAAACGAAGGTATCGATTGAACATGTCGTCGTCGGCGACGAAATCATCGTAAAACCTGGCGAAAAAATTCCTGTCGATGGGGAAGTCATTTCCGGACGTTCGTCCGTCGATGAGTCGATGATTACCGGTGAATCGATTCCTGTGACGAAAGATCCCGGTGATCAAGTGATTGGTGCGACAATGAATCGAAACGGAACGATCACTATCAAAGCGACAAAGGTAGGAAAAGATACAGCGCTTGCGAACATTATCAAAATCGTCGAGGAAGCACAAGGTTCCAAAGCACCGATTCAACGAATGGCGGACCGCATTTCATCATATTTTGTTCCAATTGTCGTGATGATGGCAGCTGTCACGTTTTTGGTGTGGTTTTTCTTCATTCGCCCTTATGATGTGCCGGGTGCGCTTGAAGCAGCAATTTCAGTGCTTGTCATCGCTTGTCCGTGCGCACTAGGTTTAGCGACGCCGACATCGATTATGGTTGGAACAGGAAAAGGGGCAGAACATGGCATTCTTTTTAAAGGAGGTGAGCATTTAGAAACCGCTCAGCGGATCGATGCAATCTTACTTGATAAAACGGGTACCATTACGAAAGGAAAACCTGTTGTCACGGATTTTGTGGCAAACGATCCAGAAACGCTGACCTACGTCTATGCGGCAGAAAAGCGGTCGGAACACCCGCTTGCAGAAGCGATTATCGCCTATGCGAGCGAACAACAAGTCCCGCTTTATGAAGCCGAGCAATTTGAAGCTGTTCCGGGGCATGGAATTATCGCAAAAGTCAATGGGAAAACCGTACTTGTCGGAACGAGAAAATGGCTGGCAGACCATAAAGTCGATTATACAGCATTTACAGAGCAATTAATAACATATGAATCTGAAGGAAAAACGGCGATGCTCATCTCGATTGACGGTGAGGCCGTCGGTGTCATCGCCGTCGCAGATATCGTCAAAGACACAGCGAAACAAGCGATTGAGCAACTGCAACATCTCGGCATTGACGTCTATATGGTCACTGGCGACAATAAACGAACAGCGAAAGCAATCGCCTCTCAAGTCGGTATTGATCATGTGTTTGCAGAAGTGTTGCCGGAAGACAAAGCGAATTATGTCAAGCGGCTTCAACAACAAGGAAAAATCGTTGCCATGGTCGGTGATGGGATCAATGATGCGCCGGCGCTTGCAACGGCTGATATCGGCATTGCGATTGGCACCGGTACAGATGTAGCGATTGAAACAGCGGGCATTACCATTGTCGGCGGCGATTTAACGTTAATTCCGAAAGCGATTGAATTAAGCCGCAGAACGATGAAAAACATTCGTCAAAATTTATTTTGGGCGCTTGCGTACAACTCAGCGGGGATTCCGATTGCCGCTATGGGACTGTTGGCCCCGTGGATTGCCGGGGCGGCAATGGCGTTAAGTTCTGTGTCTGTTGTAACGAACTCACTCCGTTTAAAACGAATCAAACTATAGAAAAGGGGAGATGATCACGATGGAAAAAGTAACATTATCTGTATCAGGCATGAGTTGCGGACATTGTGAAAGGGCGGTGAAAGGAGCTCTCGAAGGGCTTAACGGTGTTCATCATGTGACGGTTTATTTACAGGAAGGAAAGGTTGATGTTGAATTTGACGCAACAAAAGTCGACATCGCTGTATTGAAACAAGCGATTGAAGAGCAAGGATACGACGTGGCATAGCTTGTATCGTGGCAAAGCGGCAAATGTCGTTTTGCCATTTTTATTGAAAAAATTTGTTGATTTTTCGTGCTATTTCCGTAAAAATGGAATTGAAGGAATATAAAATGATTCAAAGGCAGCTTTTTCATAGGAATAACGAAAATATAGCTGAGAGGTAATCGTTTATATGACAGACAAGTTTGCTGCTTTTTTTTATCATTTTAATGATGCCGTTGTCATCTTCGATACGACTGAACGAGTTGTCTATGTTAATCGAGCGTGCGAAACGTTGCTTGGCTGGAACAAGCTTGATATGGCACATGGACACTTGCCTTGGTTGCAGAAAGATGAAATAGAGATTGTTCGTCATTTGCTAAAACGAGTGAAAGCCGGAGAGTCGATCTCAAACGTAGAATGGAAAGCGAAGAGAGCATGCGGAGACGACGTACCTGTAAGTGCTGCTTTCTCCCCTATTTTTGATGAAAGTGGAAACGTTGCTTATATCGTATGCATACTGCGTGATATAACGAAACAAAAAGAAATGGAAAGGGCGTTTCAAGAGAGCGAACGGCGGTTTCGATTAATTGCCGAGCATTCATCTGACTACATTCTTATCCTTTCCAATCACGGAAAGCTCATGTATATTTCTCCTTCTTTCCAAAACACCTTTGGCGAGATCGACGAAGGAGATATACATCAATTATGGAATTATGTGTATGAGGAAGATGTACCTGTAGTCAAAGAAAAATTCAAAGAGTTATACCGTACACACGAAATACAAACAGTGGAATTTCGTAAGCGGAACAAACAAGGTGAATGGATATGGATGGAGGCACAAGGGAAAGCGATTTTAAATGAAAAGCGATCGCTTGATTATGTCATTGTGACGGCGAAAAATATTAGTGAGCGGAAAAAATATGAAGAGAAATTGCGCCAACTAGCTTATTTCGACTCGTTAACCGGAATTGCGAATCGCACTTATTTTGAAAGGCGTATCAAGCAGCTTGTCAATGACAAGACAACCTTTGCGCTATGTTATTTAGATTTTGATAAATTCAAATGGATTAACGATCATTTTTCCCATCAAGCAGGCGATTATTTTTTGCAGGAAGCGGTTAAGCGCGTGCGAAGCGTGCTACGGACAGAAGATTTTTTCGCTCGAATTGGAGGAGATGAGTTCGTTCTTCTGTTGCCGAATGTGACGAAAGAGGACGTCACAAAGCTAGCCGACGAGCTTATTCAAACGTTTCATCAACCGTTTTATTACGAAAAACAACGGATTCAGTCAACGCTTTCAATTGGTATTGCGTTTTTTCCAAAAGATAGCGAACGGATTGAGCAGGTCATGAAATATGCCGATCAAGCGCTTTACCATGTAAAAGAACGCGGAAGAAACGGATATGAATTTTATCGTCCCGCGCAAAACCGAAAAGCGATGATTGAACAAGACTTGCCCTTTGCCATTTTACAAGAGCAGCTTTATTTATGTTATCAGCCGAAAATTGAGCTTGGTAGCGGATCGACAATGGGTGTGGAAACATTGTTGCGCTGGCGGCATCCGGCGTTAGGAGAAATTCCGCCGCTTGAATTTATTCCGCTTGCTGAACAAAGTGGATTTATTTTCGAAATTACGCTATGGGTGCTCGAACAGGCATGCCGTCAAGTAAAAGAATGGCAAGCGCACTTTCCAGATTTAAACCTAGCGGTTAATTTGTCACCGTTTTTATTAAATCGAAAAGAGCTCATTGATCATGTTATACATATATTACAAGACACGGGCTTCGCGCCGGAACGTCTAATTTTGGAAGTAACAGAAAGCGGTTTAATGGAGAATATTGAGACAGGAAAACATATTTTAACGGAATTCAAAAACGTCGGTATTCAAGTGGCGATCGATGATTTTGGCACAGGTTTTTCCTCGCTAGCCTATATTCGCAATTTGCCGGTTTCACTTTTAAAAATCGACCGCAGCTTTATTCAAGGAATTGCCGAAAACTCGAAAGATGCTACGATTGTGGATACAATTATCCATTTAGCGAAAAGTTTAGACATTAAAGTGTTAGCGGAAGGAGTGGAGACGGACAATCAAGTATCTCTCCTCCAACAAATGCATTGTGATTTTGCCCAAGGATTTTATTTTAGTAAGTCGTTAGAAGCAGAAAAATTGCAGCAATGGTTGGAAGCGTATAATCAAACTGTATTTCTCCAAGAAGGCAACCACTCTAATGTTTGAGCGTTAGGGTGGTTGCTTATTATTTCTAATTGTTTTTTTTCTTACATTTCACAAACTAAGATAAACGAACGACGATGGGGGAGTAATATGATTGGGGAATCGTTACCGCTAGATCAACCGATGAAAGAGCAAGTTCTTCGTTCTTTACATGAAATTATTGAAGAGGCAGAAGCAATGCGCCAGTCTCTGTTTGAGGAGAATTGCTGTATATTGTCGCGCTTAGAAACATTAAAAAAGTACATTGTCCGGGTACAAACGATGGCTGCTTCCTTTTATCTCCATTCATACTTATCGGCGTATACACCGCATTATGTCGATTTATCGCTTGCAGCAAAACATTTGGCAGAACGGCGACATGGTGCTTTGATCATTATCGAACGAAATGATTCAGTTGACCATTTATTACACCACGGAATCCCAATAGGGGCGAAAGTTTCCCATACGTTGTTAGAGACAATTTTTTATCCCGGCAATCCGCTTCATGATGGCGGAACATTAATCCGTTATGACGAAATCGTTTCCGCCGGTAACATTTTACCGCTAGCCCAACATGTCACTTCTGGAAAAAAGCTAGGTACCCGTCATCGTGCTGCCATCGGGTTAACAGAACAAAGCGATGCCCTCGTCATCGTCGTTTCTGAAGAAACCGGAACCATTTCGTTCGCGATTAACGGGCAATTGTACGCGTTACGTTCTTGAACATAAGGAAAAGGAGCGAAAAAGATGGAATTTGTACCAAGAAGTGTGATGATCAAAGAGTTGATCGACACATTACAACCGATCATGGACATATACAACCTCGATCAAGTCGGCATTTTTGAAGAAGAAGGGGAAGGGAATCAGTATTACATGGGATATACCGTTAACAAAGATGACCACATGATCGTTCTTCACATGCCGTTTGTAAAAAATGAACGCGGTGAACTCGCTTTGCAAAAACAGGAATGGACAGTTCGTGTAAACGGCAAGGAGCAGAGCGGATACCATTCGCTCGATGAAGCATGGGCTGATATAGAGCGAATTTAGAATACATTTAGTGTTATATCAACAAAATAATAGGCTAAACAGAGAGATAGCTTTTTGCTTAACTCTGTTTAGCAACATCGCTTGTCGCATGTAGGGCTTCTTTTCTAACTTTATTTATATAATTGCTGTTCAAACCGGTTTCGGTTTCAACATTGTAAAAGTTCATCATTCTAAAAAATGATCATGTAATCAGTCCAGATGGCTTGAATTTTTATGTTAGAAATTCTATTAATAGCGCTCTCCAATAGTAGGGGATATTGAAGCAGGTAAAATTTTTGCGAATCAAGTTTTGATATGGGAACATCGTAACTATTCCGTGTTTTGAATACTTCCATGAATATGGTTGATGCTTATTTTTTAACATATAACATATCTTTTTGATTTAGGGAAAGAGCTATTCTTTCTGTAGACTGTCCATTTTTAATCATCTTTTTGTAAAAATATGCAAATTGTATATGGACTAAAATGTTGGTGGAGGATGATAAGCAAAAATAAAGAAAGAGGACTCCCTTCTTGATATAGTAATAGGTGACAAAACTAAACTCTCAAGAAAGGAAGGTCATCTATAATGACAGATACCATGTTTTCAATGAATTGAAAAGAGCTAGAATCGGATTATTTCAGGAATTATAGGGATT
Organism: Thermaerobacillus caldiproteolyticus; assembly: GCF_013761245.1. Lineage (GTDB taxonomy): Bacteria > Bacillota > Bacilli > Bacillales > Anoxybacillaceae > Thermaerobacillus > Thermaerobacillus caldiproteolyticus. Next base: position 217,548 of record NZ_JACDUT010000005.1, read on the forward strand.
ATTTTCTATTTGATGGTGTAGATATGAAATCCTCTTGGTGAAATACTCGAGAAAAGCGGGACCATCGGAGATATAAAAGACAACTATTGATACTGTATTCGGTCTAGTTACATTTCGATATCGGTATGATCGGGGGCAGGAAAACAAAAAGTGGGGGTTTTGTTAGATCATCGAACTGAGTGCAGCGGTCCTTCGTATCGAATACAGCCTATCAATTAGAGATGTTTATGACGTATCAAGTCCATAGTCATAAGATGATTCGCCAACGCCTATTAGCATGTCACGTTAAGACAAAACCAGCGTATGCGGAAGCTCCTGCGATGGTGTTGTTTGTGGAGGGGGACGGAGTCGTTCCCCATATGCAGCGACACGAACAGAAATATAAAGAACAGAAAGTCGCAGTCGTTCACAAAGGACGAAAATAAGAGAAAAAACAAATCCGGCTCGTACAAAAAAGAATTATCATCAAGAAGGGAGTTGAAAAGTTTTTATACCAACACTATGCGCAGGATCACCATGCATGGTTAGTCATCAACGGAGAGGGAGTTCTTTAGATTGTGACGTGTACCGGGGGATGTATACATATTGATTGATCCTATATTGCCAGGGGACTGAAAACCTATCTACAGAATCATAAAGAGATGTAAGAGATGTATCGGAAAGCATTGGTGCAATATGACGAGAAGGTCTTGCCGACCTGTTGCGTTCGCTAGAGCGGATTTTTGATCTAAGGTGCAAGAATGGGAGTGATTTGTGGCATGGCTTGAAGCGAATCGATCGTATATCTATGATTACCGGGACGTGTTGAAACATGCAAATACCATGCGATGGAATTAATGGAAGTGATAATGTGGGGCTTTGCCGGACGAATGAAATCAAAATACAGTTGGATGGAAACAGGTTCCAGTGAGATGGATCGGTCTGATGAAAAACGGTGCAATTGAGCCAATGTGACGCTTCACTGAAGATATGAAAGAAACAGATATCAAGGGACATATGAAGCAATGGGGATTGAAAGAAGCGCTGAGAAATTATCGAAGTTATTCAGACAACCTTCCCCTTTTGGATATCCAACCAAGTTCTCCATGTGAATGTGGACAGGGGGGAATCCATCAAAAGTTTTAAAAAACGAGGCGGGAAGAGAGAAGTAAAAGAGGAGAAAAGGTATAGAAAACGCTTACAAACAATCCTATTTTAAAAGTAAAAAAGGGGGGGAAGCTTCCGCGAAAATTTGACTCATACTGCAATTGTTGACTTGTATAAATTCATTTTTAATATGAAACAATTACAAGGAGGTAGGCATGGGTGTTACAGGATATCACGATCTAAAGATATTGGCTCTTTTCATGATTGTTGCCATTATTTCTTTTTGTTTATCTCTCAATGTATTGTTAAGAACCATACATGGTCAAACGAATAGAACAATATGGATATTAATTGGAGCAACAACAATAGGTTTAGGAATTTGGTCCATGCATTTTATAGGGATGTTAGGGTATCAATTGGATAATACTGCTTTAACTATTTTTTCACTTTTCTTAGCAGTGTTAGGCCCTTTTTTTGCCTTATATTTTGTAAGAAGATCCAAAGCAAAATTTTCTGCCGTCATAATTGGCAGTATTTTTATAGGAATGTCTATGATTTTAATGCACTATGTTGGGATGTCCTACCTAGAAACAGGATTATCAATCTATTGTAATAAATATTTGATTTTATTATCAATTATTGCTGCATTTTCCGTTTCCTTTCTATCTGTATTTTTTTCATTCTTTTTTATCAATCATCATTCAAAGTATAACTTTTTAAAAAAAATGGCTTGTTCCGTCATGGTGGGAAGTGGACTTTCAGCAATGCATTATACGGTGATGAAAGGAATTTCATTTTGTTACATTCAAGGGGATATGGATTTTGGGATTCGTTCTTCCGCCCTTATGGTTTCAATTAATCATTTAACTTATGTGATCGGTTTTATTATATTAATCATCTTGCTTGCGACGATATTTATTGCCTGTGCAGACCGTGATGGAGTATTAAAATTGAAAGAATTGACTGAAGTGCATTATAAATGTTTATTCGACTATAGTCCATCTCTAGTGTTATCGGTGAATCTTCGGGGAGTGATTATGAGTGTAAATCCAAAAGGGACAGAATTATTGGGGGGAAATACGGATGAATTAATTTCAACCTCTTTTTACTCTTTTTTTCCAGAGAAGGAACATAAAAAAATTAAGGAAGGATTTAGAAAAATAGAGCAAGGAAATTCTTGTAGTTTTGTTGCTTCCATTATAGATAAATATGGAAAAGAAATTCCTATGCAAATCACTTTGATTCCGATTGTTTACAATGAAAAAACAATCGGGTTATTTGCTGTTGGAAGAGATATAACAGAACTGCTCAAGTATAAAGTACGTATTGAAAAAGCACAAAGAGATTTGCAAGATACAGTTCGTCGACAGCAAGGGCTGATTTTTAAATTTGTTAAAAAAGGAGAATCATTTATCCATACATTGTGTGGCGGCGAGTTGCTTCGCAAATTAGGATTATCCTCACGTGATATTATAGGAAAAACCTTGCATGATTTTTTTCCTAAGTCTATTGCTGATCAGAAAATGGCATATTATCAACAAGCTTGGGAGGGACAAACGTTATATTGCGAAGGTAACATAAATGGTATTAGTTATTTAGCAAGCCTTTGTCCCGTAAAAAAAAATGGCAAAGTCATTGAGGTCATTGGTTCCGCGATTGATATTACGGAACGAAAAAATATGGAGCAGGCTATTATTCGTGCAAAAGAAGAAGCAGAAAAAGCAAACGAGGCTAAGTCGGAACTGATTTCGAAAATGAGCCACGAGCTCCGGACACCATTAAATGGTATTCTAGGTTTTGCCCAATTGTTAGAAATGGATCATTCTTTAAACAGCCAACAACGGGAATTTGTACAAGAAATATTAAATGGCGCCCGGCATTTGGTGAATCTAGTAAATGAAATATTGGATCTCGCGAGAATCGAAACTGGAAAGTTAAAAATAACTTATGATGTTATTAGACCTGATTCCATTATTGATGAAAGTATCAAATTAATTCAGCCTTTGGCAAACAAGAGAAATATACAAATCATTAATCAAGTAAGACTAGATGAACATGATTACGTGTATATTGATTCCACAAGATTTAGACAAATTTTACTAAATTTATTAGATAACGCAGTAAAATATAATCGTGAAAATGGCAGAGTGATAATTACCGGGAGAAGTGAAGGAGGAAAGATATATATACATGTAAAAGACAGCGGAATCGGCATTCCTGAAGAAGAATGTGACAGGATTTTCGAACCATTTTACCGAATACAGGGGACAGGAGTCGATGGCACTGGTATTGGCTTGGCTTTTGTCAAGCAACTTATTCAATTAATGGGTGGATCCATTGGAGTAGAAAGTAAATTAGGAGTAGGCAGTGATTTTTGGATTAGTCTTCCCGCCATGAAAGATATTACTTTTTCTAGCGAACGGTTGAATTATACTCATTTGTATGTAGAGAGATTGTCGCAAATGGGACGAAAGAACATTTTATATATTGAGGACAACCTAGCGAATTTAAAATTAATGGAAAAAATATTCGAATCGTTTCCCAGCTTCTCATTATTTTCTGCGAACTGTGGAAGAGACGGCTTAGATATTGCTTTTAAGGAGAGAATAGACCTAATTCTTGTTGATATAAACCTTCCAGACATAAATGGATATAAGGTATTAGAGGAATTACAAAGGAATGAACGAACAAACAAAATTCCTGTGGTAGCCCTTAGTGCTAATGCCATGCCCATCGAAATACAAAAAGCATTAAAAAAAGGATTTAAGGAATATATTACAAAACCATTAGAAGTTGAACAATTTTTAAGAAAACTAGAACAAATTTTTGCACAGGATGAAATGTAAGAGAATTGGCCTCTTCAGTTGGGGCAATTCTCTTTTTTTATCAGTTTTTGCAAGATAATGTCGTAAAATGTCGGAAAAAATGTCTAATATGTCCCGTCTCTATTCTAATAAGGAATCATAGTTGTCTGATATGCGCGTAGATGATTAGACAAACAGGAAGAAAAAAATTATATTCAATTTCACACATAGGGATGTTCAAAGTAAGTGGTTGTATAAGGTGTACGTTAGCTGCTGTCGCATATCAAATTGTGAATTGAGGGAGTATCCTATGAATTTTTGTATTAGAACGTGGCTGGTTGAGGGAAAGCAATTTGAACATGTTTATCAACCGATTTGGGATTTAGATACTTGGAATATATTTGGCTATGAAGCATTAATGCGTGTTGTAAATAAAGCTGTACCAAATGTAGAGCATTTGTTTCAAAGAGCCAGGGAAGAAGGATGTTTATACGAACTTGACACTATGGCTATTGAGAATTCAATATCTAATTTTCCTTTTTCTCACTTAAATAAACAATTACTATTTTTAAATATTTATCCCTCAACGATCCTTCATGAGCATTTTGAGGATTTCTTAGATGATTTAATTAGAAAGTATCCAGTGATACGCGACCGAATTGTATTTGAGCTGAATGAAACTAGGGATGAAGAAGACATTTGGGAGACTGCTCAGTTAAAAGAGAAAATACAAATTGTAAAAAATTATGGATTTTATGTGGCGATCGATGATGTTGGAAAAGAAGTATTCACGCTTCAAAGGATCATTGAATTTCAACCAGACTATATCAAGTTGGATCGGTATTTCTCAGAAGAGCTAGCCATGAATAAAGAAAAGCAGCAAATGATTTCTTTACTAGCAAACTATTGTAAGAGAAAAATGGTGTTAGTGTTGGAAGGGATTGAAAAAGAAATTGATTTAGCTCAAGCAAAATTACTAAGAGTACCAGCGGCACAAGGTTATCTTTTAGGAGAACCTCAAAAATTATTTTAAAATAATGATTTTGGTTGAAAATAATATTAAACTTTATTACTGGCAGGTGCAAAACGGTGTTGTATTTAGCACGGAGAAGTGAATTTTCTGCAGCTCATAGTTATCGGATTGAAGGTTGGAGTGAAGAGGAAAATCAAAGAGTTTTTGGGTTATGTAGTAATCCAAACGGCCATGGTCATGATTATCAACTGGAGGTAACTGTTAAAGGAAATGTAAATCCGTTATCAGGTATCGTATTAAACATTACAGAAATTGATCGCGTTATTAAAAAATTTGTTGAAAACGAACTGGACGGAAAATTTTTGAACCGGGAACATTTTTACTTTCAAAAGCACATCCCTACTACCGAAGTAATAGCTACATATATTTGGAATTCGTTAGAACCTCGATTTAACGGTTGTAAGCTTCATAAAATCAGATTACAAGAAAATGATGATATTTACTCGGTAAAGGAGGAAGGAGAGTTGGTGCAGCTAACAAGAAAATATCATTTCAGCAGTGCGCATCGTTTGCATAGTCATCAGTTAACAGAAGAAGAAAATCAAAAATTATTCGGGAAATGCAATAATTTGTACGGCCACGGTCACAATTATTATTTAGAAGTTACCGTAATTGGTGAACCTGACCCTATTACGGGCATGGTCGTTAACTTAATGGAACTTGATGAAATCGTGGATAGAGAGGTCATAAAAAAGTTTGATCATAAACATCTCAACCTAGACACTGAAGAGTTTAAGGAAATAAACCCGACATCTGAAAATATAGCTATTGTCATTTGGGAACTTCTATCTCCACATATTTCAAACCTTTATAAAATTGGTCTTTGGGAAACACAAAGAAACTACTTTGAATATTTCGGTCCACATAAGGGGCAATAAGCATGTTCGATTTTGAAAAATTAAGAGGAAAAACGATTGTCATTACAGGAGCCAGTCGCGGCATAGGATATGAAACCGCGAGACAATTGGCTAATTTCGGTACTAACTTAGTTTTGGGGAGCCGTAATATTACAAATCTCAGTTTGGAAGGGTTCGAGCGTGCGAGTAGTGTTTCGCTTGTTGAGGTAGATGTTTCAGACGAAGATTCTGTTAAAAAATTTTTTCAGGATACAGTTGAGAAATATGGTTCGGTAGATGTACTGATTAATAGTGCTGGAACAGGGGTTTTTGCAAGTATTTTAGAGTCAGATACACAAGATTTTGACATGATGATATCTGTAAATTTAAAAGGTACTTACCTTTGTTCGAAGTATTTCGGGAAACATATGATAGAGCAAAAGAATGGGAGAATCTTGAACATTGTATCCATCGCAGGAATAACGGCCATACCCGGCTGTGGGGGATACTGTGCATCGAAATTTGGTGTATTAGGATTAACGCGAGTTCTTCAAGCTGAGCTTCGATCCCATGGTGTATATGTTTCAGCGGTGATTCCCGGGGCAGTAAACAGCAAGTTTTGGGATAATATCGAACCTAAACCGGATATCAGAAAGATGATTTCAGTAGAGACATTAGCCAAACATATCATTTATTTACTGATACAACCGGAGGACGCTTCCATTGATGAAGTAGTGATTACACCGCCTCTCGGAATATTGTAAGGAGGCGAGTGGGATAGTGGCAGGAATATTTAAAAGTTTCTTTCGTAGAACCGATCATTCAACCAATCATTCCTCCTTATTCTGTACCCCGGATTTGCCTTTATCAGAGCTATTGTATAGAACGAAAAGAGGGTTTTTGGCAAGAAAACTGGGGCAATATATTGGAATGAACTCGAAAGATACGGAACTATTTCTTTATGATTCGTTAATAAACAAGACATTCAAGAATGCCTCTACGGATGAAGCAAGATATTTACTTTATTTAAGCGAATCACTGCTCGAATGGGGGAGAAGTGGTGAAGATATTCCCGCAAAAGTAAACACATTGAACCAAAATACAGACATCATTAACGCAATGTTAAAAGCATATGACATCTACAAAGATGAATTGTTTGGTGATTTAGCTCAATCGGAGAAAGAGGAGCCGAGAACTCCTGAACAACAAGTAGTAAGTGATGAAAAGTGGGAAGTATATCGCGATGTTATATATGCGGCTACTCAAGAAAAATTTTTGCTAATAAAGGAAGAAGAAATCGAGCAATTTAAAAAGGGGAAAGTCGTTTGTGAAGAAGAGGTTAAGACGCGTTCAGATATTCCGAAATGCAGAAATTTAGTCAAAGAGATTTTTGAGGAAATGGGAATTAGCAAATCGGTTGCGATGAGCTGGTTACTAGTAGTATCTGAAGCTATTACTAACATTATCAAACATGCCGAAGAAGGAAAAATGACTTTAGTAAAAGATGAATTGACAAATGAATTGCGGTTCATTGTGGAGGATAAAGGTCCGGGTTTTTCTATGAAAGAATTACCAAAAACTACTTTACTTGCTGGATATTCGACAAAGAAGTCATTAGGGCAAGGGTTTACGCTAATGATGAAAATTGCAAAAAAAATATTATTATTTACATCTCCGCGAGGTTCTACACTGATTTTAATTTTCGAACTGGAAGAAGGAAAGGGGGAGGGGTTAAATGCTACTGGATAAAGAAAGAAGCATGAGTACGATCGAAAAAACTCTTCTTACAGCTAAGTTCATCGATGGATTTTGGGATCGCTGGATTGTGCATGGCGTGAAACGAGAGGACATTATATTTGTTCGCTCCTCTCTTTCCAGTAAAGAAGATTGGATGAAAAGATGGGGAACACTTGCAGACTTATTGATGCAAAAAGCAGAGGCGCTTCCAAGTGTAGAAGCGGAGATCGTATTTCGGACAGCCGGTCTTTATTATCATTTAATGCAATGGCTTATACCAGAGAGAAATGACGAAAAAAAGAAGTGGTTAAACCAAAGTCTTAAAGCTGTTCGAATTGCTGATGATTTATCGCATGTTGAAACACACTATGTTCAACTAGATGTAGATCAGAAAAAATGTTTTGGACGAGTTTGCATTCCTTCAGCCCCAAAAGGGATCATCATTATAATTAATCCTCTAGATTCAACAAAAGAAGAGCTTTTTACGTATGAAATGGATTTTTTAGAGAAGAGATTTGTCACAATCAGCTTCGACGGTCCAGGTCAAGGGGAGACATATGTGTTTAGCAGTTTGAAAGGAACGAAAAAACGGTGGGAAAAGTTCGTCAATTTATTAATTGAATTTGCATCTTCTAATTTCTCACTGCCTATTTATGTGTTTGGGACAAGTTCAGGGGCTTCTTGGGCCGTTTATAGTAGCTGTCATCCAAAAGTGGTGAAAGCTGTTGCGGTCTCGCCAGCATTTTTAAGCGAAGAAATCAGCCTGCCTGATTACTTTACGGAGCGAGTACGCTTTGTAAGCGAACAAGAAGATAAATGGTTACCTTGTTTTGAAAAGTTAGCATTTCGCAATCCAGTTCTATTAATACATGGCAGGCAAGATGTTATGGTATCCAGTGAAGATATCTATAACTTATATCAACATTTGCCAAATGGAAAGAAACTTTTAGAGTTCGATGACGAGGGTCATTGTTGTAACTACAAACTTCCTGAAATCCGTCAGTACGCTATGACATGGTTTCAAGAGAAATGAAGGTGAAAAAATGAGCTTTGAAGAATTTCGCCAATTGATTTCAGAAATATCGAAAATACCGGTAGAACAAATTAACAAAAATTCTTCCTTTCGAAACGATTTAGGAATTGATTCATTACAAATGGTGAATTTACTTATTGAAGTAGCAGCAAAATTAAAATTAGAGTTACATATGATTCAAAGCCGTTTAGATTTTCAAACCGTAGGTGGGTTATATGAGTCTTTCGTCAAGGAGAGGGAATGATGGGGAGCTTATATCAATGGATTTTTAATAGCGAAAACTTAGATGTAAATAAAAAAGTTTTAACAACGCAAACAGGAGATTTTTCGTTATACGATATTCAAAAAGGTGTAGAAATATATATTTCTCTTTTAAAACGAATAGGAGCAATCCGTGGGAAAAGGGTCGCATTAATTGTTCCAAGTGTACCGAGCTTTTTAAATTTATTATTGGCGGTTAACCAACTGGAAGGGATTATAGTGCCAATTAGCCCATTTTTAAGAAAAGATGATTTAACAAAAATTCTTGAATTTATCAAACCACATATCGTTTTTACGATTAAGCAATATAATGGCTTTGATTTTTCTAAAACAGTCTATGATTGGGCGCATTCTATAAAAGAAGAAACCGTTATTTTTGAATCTGATGATTGCTTGAATTGGGGCACACTGGTAGTCGAAGGACCTCCGAAACCTGTTGAAAATGAGTGTATCGATATTATAGGTTGTACATCTGGTAGCACTGGTATTCCCAAAGGAGTAATGGTTGATTTAGAATTTATTAAATTTACAGCTGAAGCATTATCAACTTCAATGGTGCTTTCAAAAGAGGATCGATTGTTTGGTATGGTTCCTGTTTCCGGATTATTCGGACTATGTTTATTACTAACAGCTATTAAAAGGCAGGTACACTTTGTTGTGACTGAATCATTTAGCTTTCCAGATATTATTCAGTTACTAAAAGAACATTCAGCTAATAAGCTCGTTACAAGCCCTTCTTTATTTAGAGCATTATATTTATTGACAAGAGACGATGAAGATACCTTTTATAAACCATTAACAATAGTTGGGCTTGGAGGTGAAAGTATTTCACCAGACTTTATCCAGACAGTGTCATCCATCAAAAATTGCAAAATGATAAATATGTACGGTCTTAGTGAGCTCGGATGTATTATGTTCAGTAAAAATGATATCCGAACAGGAATAGAGTGGGCTTTAACACCAGGAGCAGAGATTAACGTAGTAAACGTTTCTGACGAAGGAATCGGCGAGCTTACTGTTAAAACACCAAACGGATTTTTAGGCTATTATCAGCGCCCAGATTTAACGGAAGAAGTCTATAGAAATGGATGGTTTTATACAGGTGACTTGGTCCGGGTTACGAATGGAGCGAAGATTGAATTTGTTGGCCGCAAAAAGGATATGATTAAAAAAGGCGGGCAACAAGTGATTCCAGGTGAAATTGAAAAGCTACTCACTGATCACCCAAATGTTGAAAAAGCGGTAGTTGTTGGGGTTCCACATTCTATTTTTGGAGAACAAGTAGTTGCCTTTGTTGTTGTACGAGGAAAAGTAGATACGGGTGAGCTTTATTCCTTTTGCCAAGATAAAGTAGCAAGATATAAAGTACCTGATCAAATTTTTATCGTGGATGAAATTCCTGTAAGTCAAGGGAAAGTCGATAAAGTGACATTACGTCAATGGGCGTTAGAGAAGAACTATAAATAAAGCCAAACATGAGGAGCTAGCGCATGAAACACGTGACATTAAGAAGACGGTTTTTGACACAAGTATTTTCTTTATTAATCGTTATTGCTATTTTGTCGGCAGGGATTCAAGTTTACTTTATGAACCAACAAATAAAATCTAATATTTACGAAAAATCTACTCCAATTGCTAACAGTATCGAACGAGGGATAGAGGAAACGGATTTAGCTTCAAAAATGATTGAGCAGCAAATTGATTTCAAAATGATTGCTATAGCCAAACACATTGGTGATCTTCTTCAGACTCAAAAGGTCGAAAATATTAAAAATGAACAATTGCTAAAAATTAAAAAAGATTTGAATCTAGCAGGCTTAACGATTTTTGCTAGAAAAGATAACGATATTGTAGCGGTTAAATCTACAGATGTGAAAGACATCGGGTTTAGTACAAAAAGCTACGGAGAACTTGTTTATCGAAATATGAACGCCGTTTTAAAAGGGGAAGAGCCGGTAGTTCAAGAGGGATATACGGATAAAAGTATATTAGTTCTTCCAATCGTTAAATCCGGCTCCCATAAGGAGCAACCGTTATTTTTCAAGTATGCATACTATCATCCGCCTGGTTCAGACTATATCGTCAATCCATTCATAGAGGCACAGGAAGTATATAAATTTACGCAAGAAGTAGGACCGGGACGATTGATTAGTCAAATAGAACAAAGAAATCCTTATGTGAAAGAAATTTCTGTTCTTAATCCGAAAGTTTTTAAAAATCCAAGTTTAGAAATGAATTTTTATCCTCCATTACGAAAAGTGGAGCATGGTGATTTTAAATATCAAACGAAAGAAGATGTGGAAATCCTTAAACAAATGGTAGACCATCCAGTAAAACGTATCTCACTACAAAAAGTAAATGGCGAAAAACTGTACAAAGTTTTTTTACCAATTAATGATAACAGAGTCATTTATTTAGCATTAGATTACAGTAAAATGACAACACCATTTTATAAATATTCGATTATTTTAATGGTTTCAAGTTTACTATCTTTACTTGTTTTATTTTTAATCACAGTTCCGTTTTTTAATCAAATTTACGAAAACATTCAAAGAGTGAAAGAACAAATCCAGCTGTTAGCTGATGGAGATTTAACAGTGAAAAGCCGGGTGAAAGATGGCAGTGAGTTGGAGATTTTATCAAATAGCGTAAATAAAATGGTAAATAAGCTACATTCGCTGGTGTCAGATACAAGAGAACAAGCAGTAAAAACTCAACGTCTATCTGTAATGTTAGAGGCGGAAGCTTCGCAATCGGTTGAGAAGATGTATGAATTATCAACAGAAACAACGATTCAGTCAAGGGAACAGTTGCATGAAATCCACGAATTTTTAGATGAAATCGAAGAAGTGCTAAACACTTTACCGAATGACGAAAACACAAAAGCGATTTTTGACAAAATGGATGCCATGAGACAAATAGCAAATGATCGGACTGCAACAACGACTGAGATGACCATTCAGCTATCTGATTTACTGCAATCTCTACATGGACAATCTAAGGAGCTTTCAAATATCGCTAATACGCTGCTTCAGCAAATAAGCCGTTTTAAACTTTAAAAGGAGTTAGAAGATAAGCAGTTCGTTGATTTATACATTCTCGCTAAAGGGGGGAATCAATTTGACATTAGCCGTTCAAAGGGAGTATTCGAATGGGACTGTCGTCTTAAAGATCAAAGGAATTTTAGATATATCTACCGCTCATTTATTTGAAACTTATATTCAGGAAATCGAGGATATTGAAGAGTTAATCGTTGATTTTTCTAATTTAGAATTTATCGATTCTACTGGCATCGGTGCGATAATGGAAGTTATCTATTTATCAAAAGAAAAACAATTTCTAATTAAATTACGGGGGATCAACCAACAAATTTACGATATTTTGGAGACAGTCGGTTTATTCAAGGTGCTGGAAGCGGTTCAAGGGGAGGTGGTCTAATGTATTTGAATGAGTATAAACATGTACATGGACTAACCTCTTCGAATGATCACGTTATGGAGAAATGGTTAGAGCGAGAGATTAATTTAGCGAGAAATATTCAAACAAAGCTGTTAAATGGCTCAATTCCAAGTATAAGGGATGCAGAAATACAGGGAATTTCCATCCCTGCAAGGTTAATAGGCGGAGATTACTATGATTTTTATCCTTTAGAAAATGACAAAGTTCGCATTGTCATTGGCGATGTTATGGGAAAAGGGATCCCAGCGGCTATGTTGATGATTTTGACGCGTGGAGCTTTTCGTAGTGCAGCAGAAAGTACGAAAGGCCCTGCAGAAACGCTGACTGCTATGAACAAAGCTCTTTGTCAAGATTTGCGCTTATTAAAATCATTTGTCACTTTGTTTTGTGCTGATTGGAACCCAATAACGAACGTTCTTACATATGCAAGTGCAGGTCATAATATGCCTTTGCTTGTAAAAGGAAAGGAAAAAAAGGTAATGGAGCTCCCTAAAGCGTTAGGGATTATGGTTGGTGCTTTTACTGACCACGTATACGAAGAAAAGAGAGTGGAATTAGAAGAGAACGACACGGTTTTCTTTTATACAGACGGTATCGTGGAAGCTGAGAATAAAGATCGGGAACAATTTAAACGTGAACGTCTCATCAACACTTTATTACAACATTTAGATAAAAATGTGGATGAAATCGGGAAGCATGTAGTTGAAGCAATTCATACATTTACGGAAGGAGTTCCGCAAAAGGATGATATTACGATGGTAATACTGAAAGTCAATAAAAAAAGTGATATGACAAAAACAAACTTTTCCTTTATCAGCTCGAAGGAGTAGAGCAAAATGGGACAAACGATCATTTCTAAAGGACGTAATATAGAAGAAGCGATCAATATAGGATTAGAGATTCTGAAAAGTACTCGTGAGGAAGTGCTGATTGAAATTATTCAAAAGGAAACAAAAGGGATTTTACGTATTGGTTCCAAACCCGCCATTGTAAAACTTACAAAAACCCAAGAACGAAAGAAAGAAAATAAAGAGGAACTTCGTGAGTTTAATAGTGTTCACGATATTGAAGAGGTAATTAAAAATTTAGATTTTAATTCACATGTATCTATGACTGATGAAAAACAAGAAATTCAAAAGCTATGTTTACAAGATGAACTCGAAGGAAAAGTGTGGGTGAAAAATGGGAAAATTTTTTGTAAGCCCTCTCCTCTGCACTATCCAACGATTACGGTCGGACGAGGTGTTAAGCTTTTTAAAAATAATGAATTAGTCACAGGTACAACGGTAGTAACAGAAACTGACCAATTTGACATTAAAGTCGAAGAAGAAGTTACAGAGACTAAGTGGAATATAACGATCGATCGAGACAAATTAAATGTAATTTTACATATAGAACCAGGAATGAGAAAAAGTTTTACGATAAAAGACATTGAACCTGATTATCATATTGAGCTGAACGCAGAGGAACACATTGAGATTCGAAATGACCTTCAGTATGAACAAATATTACAGGAGCTCGAAACATTAAATGTTGTTCGAGGGATTGACTTTAATGAAATTAAAAATGCAGTAAATACTAAAAAGATTAGTAGCTTTATTATTGCTAGAGGCATAAAACCGAAAGAAGGAAAAAATGGATGGATAGAGTTAAAAGTAAATGTTGATATCCAACAAATGAGACCGAAGCTTCGTGAAGATGGAACAGTAGATTTTCGGGAATTAAAAAATATCCCAACAGTTCGTAAAGGACAAGTGATTGCCATTGTTCATCCCCCAGTTCCTGGGCTGCCTGGTATGACAGTAACGAATGAGCCGATTCCGGCCCAACCTACCTATCCAGTCAAAGTCCAGTTAGGGAAAGGGGTTACAACAGTAGAAAATGGAACAAAAATTGTTGCTACCGAAACAGGGCGCCCTTATTTTGAACAAAAAGGAATGTTAGTTCAAGTATCTATTATTGAAAAGTTCATTCATCAAGGGGATGTAGATATTGCTTCGGGCAACATTCGCTTTAAAGGGGATGTAGATATACTGGGCAATGTTGAAGATGGAATGAGTGTTGAAGCGGATGGAAATATTACAATATTCAAAAACGTTAACCGGGCGAATATTATATCAAAACAGGCGATTTTTATTCGGCAAAATGTCATTGGAAGTCAAATTTCCTCTGGGAAAAATAACATACTTATTTCAGAGTTAGTCCATTTATTAAGTATTATTGAAGAACATATCGAAAAATTAATTCTCTCTATTAAACAATTAATGGCTTCCTCAGCGTTTAAAGTGACTGATTTGAAGCAAAATGGCCTGTTTCCTTTAATTAAATTACTGTTAAGTCATAAATTCCGCGTACTAGTGACAACGACGAAACAATATATGGAGGTTAGCAAAAAAGGAAACCGTTTGCTAGAGCAAAGCTGGCTTGATCTTTCTGAACAATTCCGTCTCTGTTTCTTTGCTCACGTTCCAAATGAGTGGCATTCTCTTGAACAACTTACAATATTGCTAGCGAATATAAGAGAATTAGTAAATAAAAGTCAAACTGAAGACAACCAAAATAGCTATGTTGAGTTATTGTATGCATTAAATAGCACAATATATTGCAGCGGCGATGTAGCAGTGCTAGGGCAGGGATGCTATAATTGTAAAATTCATGCAGGAGGTTCTTTGAAAATCAACGGAGTAGTACGTGGAGGAGAAGTGTATGCACGGCTAGGTGCGACGATTAAAGAGACAGGCTCAGAGACAGGTGTTTTGACGCGTATCATTGTTCCGTCCGATCAAACAATTAAAATCGAACTTGCTAGGGAAGGAACGGTTATTCAAATCGGTAAGGTGAAATACACTTTTCAAAAAGAACAGCATTTTGTTGAGGCTTCTCTGAATGAAAAAGAACAAATTGTTTTTAATTAATGGAGAGCGGGGAGATACTGTATGTTTTCATATGAATTGGTTCAAGACGGACAGAGTGTAACTATTTATTTCAAAGGAGACTTAGATATCGAAGTTACCGAAATAATGGAAGAAATTATACAGGAATTACAATTTTTCGAAACGATTCATATAAACTTATCCGAAGTCCTGTTTGTAGATTCTACCGGAATTGGTTTACTTATTAATTTAGTAAATACATTAAAACAAGAAAATAAACATGTAATGATTTCCGGCACACAGCCTGAGGTAGAGGAAGTATTTAAAATCATTCAATTGAAAGAAATATTGGGTGAGGAGATATTTGTAAAGTGAGGTAGTGTTTATATGAGGAAGGAGAAGGGGGGGAGGTGGAACAATAGATGGATTCTTTGAAAATTATTATTGCAGATGACAACGTGTCTTCTAGAACTCTTTTATGTCACTTCATTCATTTATTACCACAATATAAAATTGTCGGGGAAGCAGCAAGTGGGGAAGATTTTGTTCAGTTGGTCTTGAAAGAAAAACCTGATATTGTGTTAGTGGATATAAACATGCCTGATCTAAATGGGATGGAAGCGGTAAAGTTATGCAAACAACTGCTTCCTACCTTACAGGTTATTTTTATAACCGGTTATGACGAATTTGCTGTTGAAGCTTTTGAAATCTCTGCAACAGATTATATTGTCAAACCGATTGAACGAACGCGTCTCTTTAATGCCTTAGAAAAAGCTCGCAGACTAATCCAGTTATCAAATCAAACTAACTTATCAATAAAAGCCAAAAACAAAAGGCTTGGTATCAAGTCGCAAAATTCGATTCTTTTTCTTCCTATGGAAGATATTTTGTTTGCAGAAAAAGAAAATCGAAAAACAGTGGTTCATACCTCACATGAAAGATATGAAACGACAGAGACTCTAAACGAAATTGAAAATAAATTAGACGATTATTTTTTCAAAACTCATCGTTCTTATATCGTGAATTTAGAAAAAATAGTAAAAATTGAACCAGCAGGGGAAACTTATTTAGCCTATTTTATCGACAGCAATAAGTTTGCATACATTTCCAAATTAAAGATAAATGAAGTTCAAAGGAAGATCCTTAATATTCATAAAATTAAATGACGCATGTTATTCATATCATTGTACATAATCTTGATATATAAGAAGTTTTTATCCCTAGGTTGAAGGTTCATTACCCGTGATGATAGTTGTTGTTCAACTGCACTAAGAACTACATAGGTATGAGCTAAGAAAATTACTTCTAACGCAGTTTCACACCCATGGAGATATTTATCGAACGAATGGAAGTCATCGAAACGGATCCGTTCCAATAATACTGTTTCGACGTTTTTGTTTCCGACGAACTCAATTGTTGTAGTCATTGGCTATTTTTGCGTGAGGGAGTCCATCATGGCACCACGCAGTTTGGTTTGAGATATCCCCAACGTGTAAGGATGAGGCAGTGGCTCCATGATTTCTTCTGCCACCATGACATTGTGATACGAAGCCGGCGCGATGATATTATTCATTATCGGCCTTGCTGGTGAGCCGAATCTGCACTTTCAATCCATACAGCTTGTCGACAAAGTCGACAAGCTGAGTCCTTCGCATCCAGCGAATCTTGCATAGGTAAGTCTCTGATTCTAATCAATTTGTAATCTGCTATGTCTCCAAACGCAATCCTCGTTGTGGCTCCTTCATTAGATTTTCAAAGTATACTGCTTTTGTAATATGGTCTGTCCGCATAACGATAAAATTCTTTAATAAAACCGCGGTACGTACAAATGGGTATTCTCTGTCATTGCTATCAGTACGGTTTCATTGAACGGTTTAATTCCAATGATAATAGGTTCTGTGATGAGAGGTATTTCTTCTTTACGAATCAAATACAGAAAACTATCTGCACTTGTAGGAATCCCATACTGCTTAGAAACTTTATTAGCAGTCTCTGTACTTAGGGAAAGGCAAGATGTTGGAGAAAGGTGGTCAAGCGATGGGGACGTCTAGCATAAGGAGACCACCAATCTGAAAATCGCTCCGTAAAAATACGTTGTGAACGTGCAGAATGATCACAAAAGAATTTCCTTACACGTACATGCAAAAAAACTTGTAACGATAAAATAGTTATATTCTGAATCACACGCCAGTATCGACTGTGAACAAGAGAAGAAGGCATGTCACATGATGAACAAAGATTAGATTTTTGTTGAGATTGGATATACAACTTTACGCACGAATAGTTAACAGAATAAAACAGCAACTTCCAATCCTTATAGAATGTTTGCAGTTCCAAAATAAAACCTCCCATGGTAATAGTTTATTACTATAATGACCACGAGAGGTGTTCACCAAAATTGGGGGAGAATCATTTTATTATCGCTGATTACATAATAATTTAATTTCATAAATTGAAGGGGATTTTTATTTGATTCGTAACTACATTTAAAGAACAATTTTTTATTCTACTTATATAAAAAATTCTTTATAGCTTTTTTATTTTGCTCTATATCTATATCTAGTACAGCACCAATTTGGGGATATGTTACATTTTCAAAGGATCCGTCTATAGGAATTCTAAAGAAGTCAATATTTTTTGTATTACTGGAAAGAAATGAAGTCAGTATCGATAAAACTTCTTTATATTCCATGTTTGTTAGTATATAAGGCTGTATTGTACCTATTACACCTGGTAATTTTACTATCCCTTTAATACTAATAAATTCATCGGCAATTTGTTTTAAAACTTCCTGCTGTCTCCGTACTCTGCCAAAGTCGCTTTCTGCGTCTTTTCTAAACCTTACATACCCTAGCAATTCTTTTCCATGAAGTTTTTGAACACCCGGATGTAGTGTAACTCCTATTCCTTTAGACATTTCTTTTTCTACATTAATTTCAATTCCCTCAGGGAAAGCCTTATCTATTGCTTTAGTAAATCCCTTAAAATCAACTAATACAAAATATTCAACATCAATTCCAAAGTTTTCCTTTATCGTTTTTCTAAGTAGCTCAGGTCCTCCATAAGCATGAGCTGCGTTAATTTTATCTTTTCCATGTCCTGGTATAGAAACATATGAATCCCGCATAATAGATGCGATCTTAAACTTTTTTGCCTCTGGGTCATATTGAGCTATCATAATAGTATCCGCACGAGATTTCTCTTCTCCTCTTGCATCGATACCAAATAATAAAATATTTATTTTTTTTGATTTATCTTTTACTCCCTTAAATTCAATATTTTCATGTTGTAAAGATGAACTATTTCGAGAGTTTTTTAGACTTTGTTGGTATTCAACGAAAATATATAATAGTATTCCTAAAAATAATAAAACTAAAATCAAAAAGAATATTAATAGTTTTTTTCTTTTGCGTTTTTTTAATCTATTAGCATGTCTTTTATTCTTCATATTCAACGCAACCCTCTCTATGATCGATCATGTTAATGAAACTAAGAATAAATTATCAGATTATATAGAAGAAAACAATCAAAACTAGGAGAAAAGTTAACGTATGAACGTGTTGGAAAACACAGAATGAATGCATATTCATCCTCTTGAGAGTTATCAAAACAAGCTGCCAAGAGGTAGACATTATTATGATTTCTAATTGGTTATTTATATGGTCTAACGAAAAGAAGCTTATTTGGATATATCGATTCACTATCGTTATCCGAATCAAAGTATGTGATAGGGAGGTATTCAATTCCAAAAATTTCTAATTGGCTTCAAAGTTTATTTCGAATAATGGCTACTGATTTGCTGTTGTAGTAAAGGGGTACCAGTAATATTTCTTTGATTGGACAAATGCTTGTAAGGATGGTTGCAAAATGAAACAACAAAATCATCTAAGAGGGGACTTTTTATTTGTCGAAAGCGCTATACAAAAAGGGATGTTTGGTGTATAGATATAATTGGTATATGTATATGCTGGAGGGATAGTAATGAAAAAATGGTGGTTGTTGGTTATTAGTGCAATCATTTTTGCAGCTATTACCGGGTGTAGTGGAGGAGAAACAACTAAGGAAGAAAAGAAAGAGAATAAGCCTGCTGCAAGTCAATCTTCGGAAGAGAAAAAAACTTTTGCGGTTAATATAGACGCGACAGGACAATTAAATGAATATTTGGATACTAATTTTAGTATGACAACTTGGTATCCACACATTAAGGTTGTAGAAATTGAGGAAAATAAAGCTGTTGTACATATTGATACAAACGATCAAGAGATTGCCAAAAAAATCGCTATGAGTATTTGGGGATGGACCAACGCTCATAATAACAAGTTGAAACTGGATGTTGTCGAGTTATTAGATCCAGAAGGTCAAACTGTATTCATTGAGGAAAACCCATTAAAATAATCCTGCTCAAATGAGCAGGATTATTCGCTTCGAATAAGATGAAAAGATTACGGGGCTGAATCTAGTAGCATCTTTGTAAATTTAATAATTTCTAGCATTTACAGGGAATATTCTTAAAAAAGCGGTTATATCACGACTTTTCAGACATTCCCTTTTTCGAAGAGGTGATTCATCGGCTGTGTACATCTGCTAGGTCTATGATTAAAAAATACCCCGACTGTTAGAGTATACTGTTTTTTCTAAAAGAATTCGGAGCGATTCAGTTGTACTAATAACTGCTGCCGAGTTTTGATTGCTCTTATCTCCCGTACAGTTTATCAAAAGGGGCTAAGCCTATAGTTGTCGGGAATATCGTTTTTATTCTATTTATTAGTTTTTGTGGTAATTTATTTAATTTAAACATCTAGGACGACACTATCTTTTTGTGAGCAGCCTTGATGATCAATTTTTGGTTCTTAATGTCTGTCAACTTTATCACTTATGCATTGAGAATTACTCTAGGAGCATAAACGGATTTTTAAGCCTTCAATCTAATCCTCTCATGTGATCCGCATCTGGGAGTGTTACGAACTTGGGCGCAGTGCTAGTTCCAGTGAAATAGTGTTTTTAGTTAATACCCTCATATTTTTCTCTTCCTCTTGATGCGTGTTCCTTGATGCATGTTCCGGATCGATTATACAATTACTTACATGGAAACAAAAGTAGAAAATGACATTGGAGGTGTACGAATGAAATCTACAGGTATTGTTCGCAAAGTGGATGAATTAGGTCGCATTGTTATTCCTATGGAGTTACGTCGTACACTCAATATTAATATTAAAGACCCAATAGAAATCTTTTTAGACGGAGACTGTATTATCTTACAAAAATATAAGCCAGACATGACCTGCATGGTTACAGGTAAAGTGTCTGACGACAACTTGAAGCTTGCTGGCGGTAAAATCATTTTAAGTCGTGAAGGTGCGGAGCAACTCATGAAAGAGATTGAAAGTTTATTGCAATAAATCCCTGCCGATTGGCAGGGACTTTTTTATTGGCTATTTTCGAAAAGATTGTTGCTAAATAAAAGGAAAAAAGCGGTCTGATTTTAAATCATATACTATATTAGTGAAAAAGGGGGAGAAACTTATGAATAAATATCAAAAAATTTCTGTTGGTATAATGATTGGTTTTCCAATATTTTTCTTAGCAGTGAGCCTGTTTACTGGAAAATGGGGGTTCTTTCTTTGGAGTTTAGCACCAAGTTTTATCAGCGGTATGGCAGGATTTTTTGCTTCTAAAAATGCAAATAGAACATCTACAATTAACAATGACAAACAATAACAGAGTTTATCAGAACGCTGTAAAGAAGGTGTTCTTTTTTATGTTGATCTTCTAATGTGTTTCAACAGTAGTAAAGCTTAAACATTGAGCTGAACAGCATTTCTTTCACTTTTTATTGGAATAGCAGCTTTTCATTCAAACATCTTCTCAAAGACAAATGTTCCTTCAAGAAAATGCTCCTGAAATATTCCTTTTTTCAGAGAGTTTTTTACATCATTCGACATTTTTTTAAAGGTGACTGTGATATTTTGTAAATAAAAAAGAATTAAGGTGTGGAGGAAGGACAGGTGAAAGCTGGATATTTACCGGCTTACATTTAATGAAGAATGTCAATTCATTTGTGTAAAGCGGTTATGAAAGGAGGAAGCATGTTGATTCGGCCAAAACGGTTACAGCGTGGAGATACGATTGGCATCGTTTCTCCTTCGTCTGGAATTGCGGCATTATGTCCGCGAAGGTTGGAGCGAGGAATGGAAGAGCTAAAACGATTAGGTTTTAAGGTTATGATCGGAAAGAATGCCCGAAAACGTCATGAGTACATGGCGGGAACGGTGGAGGAGCGAATCGAAGATCTTCATGAGATGTTTGCCAATCCTGAGGTCACGGCCATCATTGCGACGATTGGTGGAACATGCTCTCATCAATTATTAGAGGATTTAGATTATCACCTTATTAAACATCATCCAAAAATATTTATGGGCTACAGTGACATTACTGCGCTTCATTTAGCAATTTATAAGCAAACGGGGCTTGTTACGTTTTTAGGACCGGCGATTTTGCCACAGTTTGGCGAATACGGAGGATTGCTTGATTATACGAAAACATATTTCGAAGATGTACTAATGCAGGGGAAAGCAGTGGAAATAAAAAATTCAGATATGTGGGTTTTTGAGCGGCTGCGCTGGGACCAAGAAGATGATCGAAAACGAACGTCCTTACCCAATAAAGGAATGAGAGTGTTAAAGCCGGGGCATGTCAGGGGTAACATCATTGCTGGAAATATGGGAGTCTTACTTTTACTGGCGGGTACGCCGTATTTCCCAAATGTGGACGGTGCCATCCTTTGTATTGAGGATGATGAAGAAGAAACGCCGGCTTCGATTGATCGCTATTTGACGCAAATGCGGCAAATGGGTATTTTTGAACGAATTCAAGGGCTTGTGATCGGAAGATTTCATCCGTTAGTTGGATTCAAAGAAGATCAATCCCTTTTGGAGGAGATCTTGCTGCGCTCGACGCGCGGTTATGATTTTCCGATTGTTTATCATGCTGATTTTGGCCATACCGATCCAATGGCTATTTTACCAAACGGAATCAACGCAGAACTCAAGGCAAGTAAAGAAGGAGAGATCACCTTCCGATTTCTCGAGGCGGCAGTGGATGAATAAACAAATAAACAGAATGGAGGAGAAATAATGCTTACATTATATTTTACAAGACATGGGGAAACGGAATGGAATATAGAAAAGCGGATGCAAGGATGGCAAGATTCGCCGTTAACCGAAAAAGGAAAAAAGGATGCGATTATGCTTGGCAAACGGCTAGAATCTATTGAATTTGCAGGGATTTATACAAGCACAAGCGGGCGTGCTGTGAAAACCGCACAACTCATTCGGGGAGAACGCCTTATTCCCATTTATCAAGATGAACATTTGCGGGAAATTTATCTTGGTGACTGGGAAGGGAAAACGCATGAGGAAATTATGCAGTTCGATCCCATCGCTTTTGATCACTTTTGGAATCAGCCGCATTTATACTCGCCAAAGCGCGGAGAACGTTTTATTGACGTGCAAAACCGAGCGTTTGCAGCGATACAACGAATCATTGAACATCATCAGTCAGGAAACGTCTTGATTGTCACACATGCAGTCGTGCTAAAATCGTTAATTGCCCGTCTGAAAAACTTGCCGCTTGAACAATTATGGGCACCTCCATTTATACATGGAACAAGTGTAACGATTGTTCAAGTGGATCATGATACGTTTACATTTGTCGTGGAAGGAGATGTGTCTCACTTAGAAATGGATATGGGAGTAGTGAAGAAGAAATAGATTATATATTTATAGCTTGAAAAAAGAGATAAACCGCTCTCCTTTTAGAGAAAAGAGAGCGGTTTTGCCTCTTGGTTTGAGTTTTTCTCTTGCAGAATGATGGTTTATGTTTAGATGAGTCCGAGCCACTGTATAATGTGTGTTGTTAAAAATGTCACCGCAATCGCAATTCCGGTCGGGAGAGCAAAAGCGATAAACGTCCATTTTTTGCTCTTCGTTTCTTTGTAAATGTTGATTAATGTCGTGCCGCAAGGATAGTGAAGCAAGGAGAATAGCATCATATTCAATGCAGTTAGCCATGTCCAGCCATGATCGAGAAAAATTTGTTTCAGATCGTGAAGACTATCCACTTCGGTGAGTGCCCCTGTGGATAAATACCCCATTAACAAAATCGGCAACACGATTTCATTGGCAGGTAACCCTAAAATAAATGCCATTAAAATATATCCATCGAGCCCAAGCTGATGTGCAAACGGGTCAAGCGAATGAGCGATATAGGCAAGCACGGTAGTATTGCCGATATGAATGTTCGCTAGTATCCATGTAAGAACACCAGCAGGAGCAGCAACGGCCACCGCTCGTTTTAATACATAAACGGATTTATCCAATGTCGCACGAACAATTGTATCCCATATTTTTGGGCGCCGATATGGCGGAAGTTCTAACGTATAGTGAGTCGGTACGCCGCGCAACGCCGTTTTGGATAACACCCATGAAACGGTAAGAGTAACAACGATTCCAAATAACACCATCGCAACGACGACACCGGCTGTGACAAATGTTTTCCATCCGCCTGTATAACCGGCTGCCATGAATAAGGAAGCAAGCAAGATAAGCGTCGGCCATCTTCCATTACATGGAACGAAGTTATTGGTTAAAATCGCCAACATTCGTTCACGAGGAGATTCGATGATTCGTGTTGACATAATAGCCGCCGCATTACAGCCAAATCCCATCGCCATCGTCAACGATTGCTTTCCATGTGCTCCTGATTTTTTAAATAATCGATCCATATTAAAGGCAACACGAGGAAGATATCCATAGTTTTCTAATAAAGCAAAGATTGGGAAGAAAATGGCCATCGGCGGCAACATGACGCTGACGACCCAAGCTGTTCCGCGATATAAGCCTAATACTAAAATACCATATAGCCAATCAGGTGCATGAAGTTTTTCAAACGCGAACGTTAAATATCCTTCGATCCATCCAAAGAAATTCGCTAACATCGAAGAAGGAATATTGGCTCCAGCAATCGTTAAGTAGATAACAACCGCTAACATAGCAAGCATAATCGGGAATCCCCATAGCTTGGAGGTCACAATGCGATCCAGCCGTTCTGTCTCATATTGCTTGCTTGGTTTTGTATATGTGACGGTTTCATTGCAAATCTCTTGTGAGGTTCGAAAGATCGCCGAGACAATTTGTTCTCTCGTATCTCCGTTTGATAATGTTTGGGCATATTTCATCAGATGATCAAACGGATTTGGCGGAACGGTTACTCGCATACCTAGCCACCTCCTTGAATGAATGGTGATTTTCTTGTTTTAAAGCATCAAGAAGGGATGTGTCGCCATCTAGCAAACGGAGCGCTATCCATCGAGCAGGATACTTGTCGCCAACGATTTCTTTAACGAGAGGGAGAAGTTTTGCAATTTTTTCTTCGATCGAGCGACTATATGGAATGACAATTGGTTTTGTTTGGATTGCTCCACGAATCATAAGGTCAATGGTGTCGAGCAACTCGTCGATGCCTTCTTCATTGCGCGCAGAAATCGGCACAACAGGGACTCCTAATTTTTTCGCTAGTTTAGCAATGTCAATGCGGATGCCCTTCTTTTTTGCTTCGTCCATCAAATTGACACATACAATCACGCGATTGGTCATTTCTAGTACTTGGAGTGCCAAGTTTAAATTGCGCTCAAGCGCCGTTGCATCTAAAACAACAATGGTGACATCAGGCTTTTCAAAAATAATAAAGTCTCGCGCCACTTCTTCATCAGCCGAATTTGAATATAAGGAATACGTTCCCGGAAGGTCAATGATTTTATATTGTTTATCTTTATACGTAAAAAATCCTTCCGCATGAACAACCGTTTTTCCCGGCCAGTTTCCCGTATGTTGTCGCAATCCAGTTAACAAATTGAATAATGTGCTTTTTCCTGTATTCGGATTTCCTGCAAGCGCAATCGTATATTCATTCGTTGTCATCGCGTATCCTCTCCCCATAAATATTCGAACTTTCTTCTATTCGTAACGCAATCGTCGTATTGCTTACTTTATAAGCCGTCGGATCTCCTAACGGGCTTTTTTGCAGTACCGTCACTTCACACCCCGGCACAAATCCTAAATCAAGCAATCTCCGTTTCATCGTTCCCTCTATATCCAGCTTCTCAATGCGAAAACGTTCTCCCGGTTCTGCCTCCGACAAACGATCAAATTTTGTTGGAGCCACAATAGTTTCCCCCTTATCAATAATTTGTACAAAGATTATAATTTTTCCCTAGGCCAAATTTTAATTTTATCTTATTCAATGAATGTCATTTTGTCAATTATTTTTTATGAAGTAAAAAACCTCCCTGATTCGCTAGTAAAGAACGTAAACGAAGGGGAGGTTTTTCTCTATATGTACTTACCACTCATAATAACCAAGCAAATTCGAGATCTCTTGTCCTGCTCTGCAAACATGTTCAACAAAACGCGGAGTATCATTGGAGAGAATGCGTTGTTTCGGTCCGACAACGCTTACAGCAGCGACCACCTCACCCGAGTAATCGCGAATGGGAGCTGCGATGCTGATGACTCCTTCGTGTAATTCGTCAATGCAAACAGCATACCCTTTTTGGCGGATTTCTTCTAGGTTGTGACGAAATTGGGTAGGGGAGGTGATCGAATTAGGTCCGCAATGCGGGAGGCCCTGCTGGATAATGCCTTCGGACTGAAAGGCAATGATAACTTTTCCAGAACTTGTACAAGAGCAAGGATTATTTTTTCCAACGTGTGAAAGTAAGCGTACGGGATGTTTGCATTGCACTTTATGCAAGTAGATGGTGCTCGTTCCTTCTAAGACGGAAATGTGTGCGGCTTCTCCTAGATGATGGGAGAGCATCTCGGCTAATAATTCCACTTAAAGTTAAAAGTGAAAGCCCCAGCTGATATTCGCGCGTCTTTTGATTTCTTTCAACACGAATCCTTCTTTTTCTAAAGTTTTCATTAAACGATGAACGGTGCTTTTATTCAAGCCATCTGAATTTGAAGTTTCTGTAATTCCTAATTCAGGTTTGCTTGTGGAAAGCAGATGAAGAATTCGTAATCCGTTTTTTAGACAGCGCTGCTTCAGTTTTCATAACGAATTTCGTTAATTTAGGAATAGAGTCTCTATTTATTCATTGGATCGGAAATGGAAACAGAATATAGAACCCGATTGTTTTGGTTCAAGATCGGTGCACTAATGGAGGCAATTCTTTATGGAGCTCCTTGATGCTTAGCGCATATTCCTGCTTTTTCATTTGCTTTCATTTGTCTTGAAATATTTCAGAGGAAGTAATCGTTTTGGAAGTATAGGGAGCCAGTCCTTTGTGAATCACTTTATCAATGACGTCTTTTGGTTGAAAAGCAAGAATGAATTGATTGCCCAGAACTTGTGCAAAAATCTAGATTATTTTTCCAGCGTAGAAAAGTAGCCTGACAAGGTGCTCACATTCGATTTTATTGAGATAATTTTGTTGTTTGCACCGCTCGTTTAATGGCTGAATTTGCCGACTGAAACCGCTGTCGGTCTTGTTTTTTCAATGATTCGCAAAGATGGCATTTTGCTGTTTAATGAGGAAAATCAGGTGTTGTTGACGACGATGTCGACATTTCAGCTATTTCTTGACGTTTATCTCGCTTCCACTTACAGTGAATGCGCGGTTATCTTTTGGACGATTGCGAAGGAATTAGGGATAAGGGAGTCACTGTTATTATCAGGAAAGCAAATAATCACATCGTTTACATCTGCACTTCTGCTTTCAATGTTGTTCGGGTGATGATCGAAAATACCTACTAGATGATGCTTTGACTTTTTGAACCAAAAGCCGGAGATGAAACAATGAGTGGAAAAGCAATAAATTGTTTCAAACATAATCCGGAGAACGTCATTGTTCGCAGTGGATCTCATGTTTTTAAGATTGCCCATCTTTTGGAAGAGGTATAAAGCAGCATGGACTTATGTTTGGCATATATTTGATTATAAAAACTGAGCTGTCTCATAGACAGCTCAAGTTTTCTTCTCTATTGTCTTTGCTTTTTGATGGATTCAATGAATGCTTTTTCTGTATCATTGACAACGACTTTTGGTACAGGGGTTGGTTTTCGATTTTGATCAATCGCAACCATTGTTAGAAAGCATGTTGTTGTTAAGTGATGTTCTCCAGTAAATAAGTCTTCTGTTTCTACTTTCACAAATACTTCCATAGATGTCCTTCCAGTGGAAAAGACAAATGCTTCTAGTTTCAAAATATCTCCTACTTTTGCCGATGAAATAAAGTCTACTTTGTCAATCGATGCGGTAACTACCGCCTTTCGGGCATGGCGCATTGCAGCGATTGCCGCAATCTCATCAATATAAGCCAAAACGGTGCCGCCGAAAATGGTCCCTAAATGATTCGTGTTGGAAGGAAGGACGAGGCGTGTTTGAACTGTTCTGGACTGTTGAATAGGAACCCCCATTTCTTTTTCCCTCCATAATTTATTGAGAGACCGTTTTGGTTACGAGTTTTTGGCGGTATATCTTTGCTGCTTCGACCATTACTTTTAAAGCAGCTATTGCTTCCTCCGCATTTCGCGTTTTTAATCCGCAGTCAGGATTTACCCAGAACTGATGATGGTCTAGTACTTGCAATGCCCGTTCTATATTTTCGCCAACTTCTTCGATTGTTGGAATGCGTGGGCTGTGGATGTCATAGACACCTAAACCGATTTCTCTTTCATACCGATAAATTTCAAAGGAATGAACGAGTTCTCCGTGGCTTCGTGAAGATTCTATTGAGATGACATCCGCGTCAAGAGCGTCAATGGCCTCGATGATATCTTCAAACTGAGAATAGCACATATGTGTATGAATTTGTGTTTCGGGCTGAACGGAACAAGTCGCTAAGCGAAATGCCTCAACGGCTGCTTCTAAATATCGTGTCCGCTTGGAGCGCTTCAACGGTAACCCTTCGCGTAATGCTGGCTCATCGACTTGAATCATGCCGATTCCGTTCTTTTCTAACGCCAGAACTTCTTCGCGAATTGCCAGAGCGAGCTGACGAAGAACATGAAATCGATCTATGTCGTTTCGTACGAACGACCAGTTTAAAATCGTCACAGGTCCTGTCAACATTCCTTTGACAGGTTTATGAGTTAATGTTTGCGCATACGCTGTTTCATCTACCGTCATTGGCTTGTTAAAAGCGACATCTCCGAAAATAATCGGGGGTCTTACACAACGAGAGCCATATGATTGCACCCATCCATTTGTCGTGCAAGCGATCCCGGTTAGCTTTTCGCCAAAAAATTCAACCATATCCGTTCGTTCAAACTCTCCGTGCACCAACACGTCAATATCTAGTTTCTCTTGAATATGGATCCAATTTTTGATTTCTTTACGGATAAATGATTGGTAGTGTTCTTCTGTCCATTCGCCTTTTTTCCATTTCAGACGAGCTTGACGAATTTCTTTCGTTTGTGGAAAACTACCGATTGTGGTTGTCGGTAGTACGGGCAAATTCCAGCGCTTCTTGTGATCATGTTTCCGTTTGGAATAGTCGATTCGTTTTGTCGGATATGTTTCGATATTCGCCAGCGCTTCTTGGACGCTTTGTACATTCCGGGATGAGGACATGACAAATGATTGATAATGGCGATCGTAATGTCGAAAATCGTCAATTGTCCGATCTCCTTTTACATATTGAGTAAGTTCGTATACCTCATCCAACTTTTCATCAGCAAACGCAAGTGCTTCTTTCAGCAGTGGCGGCAATGATTGTTCATGTTGAACTGTAACAGGAACGTGCAATAAGCTGCATGATGGCTGAATGATTAGGCGATCTACATCAATATAATGAGCGAGGTGATCGATGAAGTTTGCTTTTGCTTCAAGCGATGACTTCCATACATTTCGTCCATCAATGATTCCGGCAGCAAGAACTTTATCATCCGGGAACCCCCATTTTCTCATATGTGATACGTTTATGCCTTCGTCATGAACAAAATCTAAACCAATTCCGGCCACAGGCAATGATACGATTTCTTTATAATGAGAAATGCTTTCGTAATACGTTTGCAAAATAATGTGAAGAGAAGGAAGTGCCGCATGAAATGCATCGTATACGTCATGAAAGAAGCGAATGATCGTTTCATCTATATCCTGTACTAAAATCGGTTCGTCAATTTGAACCCATGATACTCCAGCCTCATACAATTCTTTTAACACTTGAATATAAATAGGAATTAAAGAAGACAGATGGGTTTTGAAATCGTTATGATCGTATTTTTTTGAAAGTAATAAAAATGTAATTGGACCTAACATAACTGGTTTTGTATCGATATTCAGTTCCTGTTTGGCTTCTTCGTAAAGATGCAACAGTCGGTTTTCTACCAAGATAGGAGTTGTGTTTTCAAGTTCAGGAACGATGTAATGATAGTTTGTGTTAAACCATTTCGTCATTTCCAATGCGCTTTGGTGTTTAGCTCCTCTGGCCATGGCGAAATATGTTTCCAATGAACCGCGGCTCATATGTTGGAATCTCGAAGGAATATATCCGAACATAAATGCCATATCAAGCATATGGTCGTACAATGAAAAATCACCAACAGGAATAAGATCAATTCCTTTTTTCATCTGTTTTTGTACATGACGAAGCCGAAGCCGCTTCATCGTGTCATACAATTCGGTTTCAGATATGGCTCCATTCCAAAATGATTCTAGTGTTTTTTTCCATTCACGGCGTTCACCAATTCGCGGATAACCAAGATTTGAACTAAAAACGGCCAATATGAGCACCTCCAAGTGAATTTATATCTCAACACAAATAAAAAATCCCTCTTTTCCGCAGTAAAGTAAGAGGGGTGAGAGATGACTAACTTGTGTTGAGATATGCAAAGTGCCCCAACATCATGATCCTCACTCCTCCCTATGACGCGTAGGTCGTAAGTGCATACAACAGGCAGGTCTCCTGACTTAGGATCATCGTTGGCTATCTCCTTCCCATTTCATACAAGAAACAGTGGATGATGATAGACAACTCCCCATCACAGTGGCGCGACCGTGTTGGATTTTCACCAAACTTCCCTTTTAAGCGACATAGAAGGGATTCCGACTATGTCACACCTGTTGCGTGAACTTGAACTATATGAAATTGATTTATGAAATTCAGAATAAATGATTTTTTCTGTTTTTTCAACAAAAATTTTGTTTCAGCATTTTTCTTAAGCGGGACATTATTTCTAATCAAGGAATCAGCTCATGTTCTTTTCGGAATTGTAAATTGCTCAAGTACAGTAAATTGAATTTATCTTCTACAATCAAATGCATCTATATGCTGAGTCTAATGTTATTTAAGGATATAAAAAACTTTATTCAACAGGGGAGGGAGAGTTGAATGGATATAAAATTTTTAATTGACAAGTTTAATGATAATGATTATCATTATTTATGGTTTTGATAATTAATTTCATTTATAAAGGGGGGATAATTTGAAAAAGAGATTGTTGCTAGTATGTTCTCTCCTGCTCCTTTTGTTAATGGGAGCATGCGGTAATCAAGGGGGGCAAACTGCGTCTGGACACGAAAAACAGGCGAAGACAGAAGAAAAAGAAACAAGAACATATAAAATGGTGAATGGAAAAGAAGTTGAAATTCCCAAAAATCCAAAGAGAATTGTAACGGACTTATATTTAGGTGAAATTTTAGCTCTTGGAAAAAAACCTGTTGGGGCAACTGATTATGAGTTAAAAAACCCATTTCTTACAAAAGATCAGCTTTCTGGAATTAAAGATATTGGGACTCCTATTTCACTTGAAAAAGTTACAGAACTTAATCCAGATCTCATCATTACTTCAGATTCCGAAATATACGATAAGTTATCAAAAATTGCTCCAACAGTTCTCATTCCTTATGGTACATATAACAATGATGTTCGCGAAGATATAAGAGCATTTGGAAATCTTTTGGGCAAGAAAAAGGAAGCAGAGGAATGGATCAAGAGATTTGAGAAAAAAGCTGAAAAAGCTCGGGAAAAAATAGCAGGGGTCATTGGTAAAGATGAGACAGTAGGTATTTATGAATTGCATTCAAAAGATTTTTATGTGTTAGGTGCCAACTGGGGAAGAGGTGGACAAGTTCTCTATAATGCTCTTCAGCTGAATCCACCGAAAAAGGTTAAAGAAATGGTTAAAAAGGGAACACCGCCTAAGCAGATTTCGTTAGAAGTATTACCTGAATATGCTGCGGATCATATGTTTTTTACGGTATATGATACAGAGGATAGTGTAATCAATGAGATGAAGAACAGTCCCATCTTTAAAAATCTCGATGCTGTAAAAAACGGTCATTTCTATGAAATGGATTTAGACAAGATGTATTATTATGATCCTATTGCTATTGAAGGCCAAATCGATATTATCGTAGATACGCTGTTATCTCATAGCCAGAAATAATTCGAACTATAGTATTTTCAAAAGTAGACATAATATCCATGGCTGGACAAAGTTATATAACCAGCTGTGGAGAAAGTAGAAAATGAATGGACTTGTCAAGGAGTTTTTATTTACAATAAATAATATCAATATAATTGTGATAGGAGATGAAGCAAGTGTTCAAAAAGAAAAGATTTTTGTTTGCAGGGGTCATGTTACTTATTTTTCTCATTATGCTTAGCGCATGCGGAAACCAAGAGGGAAACAATGCGGCTGAAAAGGAAAAACAGACAAAGACAGAAGAAGCAACAACTCAAACATTTAAAATGGCGAATGGAAAGGAAGTAAAGATTCCTACTCATCCGAAACGTGTCGTTATGCCGTATGAATTTTTAGGGAATGCACTAGCGCTCGGAGTAAAACCGATTGCGGTTACAAATCCGTTGCTGAAAAATCCTTATATTACAGAAGATCAAATGAAGGGAATTGAAAATGTCGGAAATCCAATTTCGCTTGAGAAAGTAGCGGAATTAAAGCCTGATTTAATTATTGTCTATTTAGATGATCAATATGAACAGCTATCAAAAATTGCGCCAACTGTCGTTATTCCGTTTGGACATTACAAAGGCATTCAGGAAGAAATGCGTGTGTTTGGAGATGTTCTTGGAAAGAAAGAGAAAGCAGAAAATTGGATCAAACAGTTTGATAAAAAAGCGGCTGCCGCTCGTGAAAAGTTACATGGAGTTATTGGAAAAAATGAAACAGTTGGTATTTATGAATTATCAGGAAAAGATTTTGTTGTGTTTGGCTCAAATTTTGGACGAGCAGGACAAATCATCTATAATGCGTTACAATTAACTCCACCGAAAAAGACGAACAAAGAAGTTATCGAAGGTCCACAACAATGGAAAACGATTTCTCTAGAAGCATTGCCTTCTTATGAAGCCGATCATATGTTTTGGACAGTATATCGGACAGAGGGAACGGATCAAATCGAAAAAGAAATGAAAAATAGTGCGATCTGGAAAAATTTAAAAGCTGTCAAAAATAATCACTTATACAAGATGAAACTTGAAGATGTATGGTTCACCGACGCTATTTCGCTGGAACATCAGCTTGATCTTGTCGTAGACACATTGCTTTCCCATAATAAAAAATAGTACAGTATGACATATATGAAACCAACAAGCTTTTCTGCTAATCATTCCGAATGAAGCCGGACAAATGAATTTTGTCCGCTATGGTCAGCATGCTTTCATTCGGGTCGGCAAGAAAAATCTTGCCGACCATAGCAGAAAAGCGTTCTTCTTTTTGCACTTATTATAGATGAAGAGAAAATAGGTGGAAATCATGAAAAACGATACAGTAAATCAGCATTCGCGGACGTGGGTCGCGATGATGGTGCTCGTCGTTGGAGTTTTGGCTATCGTTTTTGGAATCGCATTATCCATTTCCGTCGGTGCTGCCAATATTCATCTTTCGACGGTATGGGAAGCGATTGTTCATTATAATTCGAATCAGACGGAACATGCGATTATTCGAGATTTGCGTCTGCCACGGGCACTTGCGGATGTTTTAGTAGGTGCTAGCTTTGCGGTGGCGGGTGCGATCATGCAAGGGATGACGCGAAATCCGCTTGCTGATGCCGGACTTTTAGGTTTAAATGCTGGGTCCGCATTGATGGTAGCAGTTTGTTTTGCGTTTTTACCAGGATTATCCTATAATTCTTTGATTCTATTTTCCTTCTTAGGAGCAGCTGTTGCGGCAGGACTTGTATACGGGATTAGTTCGCTTGCCCGGGGTGGCTTAACGCCGGTTCGTCTTGTGTTAGCGGGAGCAGCAGTTAGTGCATTGTTAACGGCGCTGAGCGAAGGAATTGCGATTCATTTTCAGTTAAGTCAAGAGTTAGCATTTTGGTATGCAGGCGGAGTGGCTGGTGTGAAATGGAGCCAATTGAAAGTGATGACCCCGTGGCTTGTCATTGCCTTAGTTGGAGCATTGCTTTTATCGCGTTCGATTACGCTCTTAAGCCTAGGAGATGAAGTAGCGACAGGATTGGGACAAAAAACGGTCTTGGTAAAAATGGTCGGTACAATCATTGTGCTTCTCTTAGCAGGAGTGTCTGTATCTGCGGTCGGACCGATTGGTTTTGTCGGACTTGTCGTTCCGCACTTTGCACGATTTTTCGTTGGCGTGGATTATCGCTGGATTATTCCTTGTTCGGCCGTAATCGGAGGAGGATTCATGATTATTGCTGATATTGGTGCAAGAATGATCAATCCTCCTTATGAAACACCAATTGGTGTGTTATTTGCGCTTATTGGTGTTCCGTTCTTCCTCTACGTGTCCCGAAAAGGAAGGAGGGAAATTTCATGAATGGAGTGGAGCGGCGAAAGAATCTTCAGCGTTTTTCCATACTTGCTACTTTTTCTGTTCTGATTCTTATTGTGTTTGTGATAAGTATGAACACAGGTTTCAGTCGGCTATCCCCGCTTGAAGTGTTTCAAACGCTGTTTGGAATGGGAAATGAAAAGCAACAGTTGATTTTGTTTGAATTTCGTTTGCCTCGTATTGTGATTTCCCTTCTTGCCGGAGCAGGATTGGCCGTATCGGGGTGCATTATGCAGGGCATTTCCCGCAATGCTTTAGCGGATCCGAGTATTTTAGGAATTTCGCACGGGGCTGGTTTAATGGTCGTTTTATATTTGTCATTTTTCCCAACACATTTGGATGTTCCCGTTTTGTTTTTACCAGTCCTTGCGTTTATCGGCAGTTTGTTAGCGGCTGCTCTTGTGTTTGGATTGTCTTATCAAAAATATGAAGGGCTATTACCAACACGTCTCGTTTTAACAGGAGTGGCAGTTGCGGCAGGATTGAGTGCGCTCATGACGGTTCTTTCTCTTCGACTAAGCCGGGAACTTTATCAATTTGTGGCGGTATGGCTAGCTGGAAGCATTTGGGGTACGACGTGGGATTACGTGTTAGCGCTTTTACCTTGGATCGTCGTCTTATTTGCTTTTGTGTATTATAAAGCACTCGTACTTGATGTGTTATCATTTGGAAACAACGTCGCCACAGGACTTGGTGCGTCTGTTTCAAAAGAACAAGTAAAACTGCTAGCAGCAGCTGCTGGACTTGCGGCTGCTTGCGTGTCTGTCAGCGGGGGCATCGGTTTTATCGGTTTAATTGGTCCGCATTTAGCACGGCGGCTCATCGGGCCAAATCATAAATATTTGCTGCCGGCCTCGGCGCTTGCAGGGGCCTTATTGTTACTGACCGCCGACACGATTGGTCGTACGATTCTACAGCCATCAGAAATTCATGCGGGCATCGTCGTGGCGATCATCGGGGCACCGTATTTCTTGTATTTGCTAGCCCGATCCAATCATTAATCGTATGGAGGAATTTCACGATGGAGAGAAACCTTGAACTCTATGATGTAACCATTGTTGGCGGAGGTCCTGTCGGGTTATTCGCTGCTTTTTACAGTGGGCTGCGCGAGCTAAAAACGAAAGTCATTGAAAGTTTGCCAGAGTTAGGCGGGAAAGTGAGAGGGTTTTTCCCCGAGAAAATTATTCGAGACATTGGTGGGATTCCTGAGATTACCGGGGAGCAGTTAATTCAAAATTTAGAGCGGCAAGCCAAAACATTCGCACCAACGATTGTCTTAGGTCAACGAATCGCCTATATGGAAAGGCAAAAGGATGGCACGTTTTTGTTGACAAGCACAAATGGCGAGCAACATCATACACGCACCGTCATTCTTGCGATCGGACATGGAACATGGGAAGTGCAGAAGCTGGAGATCGATGGTGCCGATCAGTACGAAGGGCATACGCTTCATTATAAAGTTGGATCATTAGAACATTTCCGTGGAAAGCGAGTACTTATCTCCGGAGGCGGTAATACAGCGTTAGACTGGGCCCATCAATTGGAGCCCATCGCTGAAAAAGTCACGATCGTTCATCGCCGTGAAGAATTTTCCGGATTGGAAAGCAGCGTGACGAACATGAAGCGCTCGTCAGTGGAACTGTTGACACCATATGTAGTCAAACAACTATACGGACAAGGAACCCTTCTCGAAAAAGTGCTGATCGAACATGTAGGAACGGGGGAAACGGTAGAATTACCGGTTGACGAACTCATTGTTAGTCATGGTTTTCACATCGATCTCGGGCCTATCAAAGACTGGGGACTTGATATGATGGAAGGGCGCATTGTCGTTAATGGAAAAATGGAAACAAACATCCCTGGCATATTTGCCGCAGGAGATATTGTATACTATCCTAATAAATTAACGTTAATTGCCGGAGGATTTATGGAAGGACCGACGGCGGTCAATAGCGTCAAAATGTATCTTGAGCCCAACGCTCAACCAATGGCAATGGTTTCCACCCATCATCAAGCGTTTGTCACGAATTAACCTTAGTCTTGGTCTACGTCCTGCACATGTCAAAATGGGTGTTTTCTCGCTGATTAAGATAAAACCGAAAGGAAGTGGATCGCTTGATTGTAACCGAAAATTTAGACATTGCGTACGATCAAACATTAATTGTCAAACAATTGAATGTGGAAATCCCACCCCATAAAATCACAGCGTTAGTCGGGGCGAATGGTTCAGGGAAGTCGACGATTTTGAAAACGATGGCGCGCTTGATGAAGCCAAAAAGCGGGCATGTCTTGCTTGATGGTAAAGCGATTCATCGATTAAAAACGAAAGAAGTGGCCAAGCAATTGGCGATTTTACCACAAAACCCGACAGCTCCGGAAGGGATGACGGTCATCGATTTAGTGACATATGGCCGCTTCCCGCACCAGCGCGGCTTCGGTTCGTTAACGCAAAAAGATAAAGAAGTGATCCTCTGGGCCATCGAAGCGACGGGGATGGAAGAATTCGCTTATCGTCCTGTCGATCAACTATCGGGCGGGCAACGGCAGCGAGCTTGGATTGCGATGGCGCTTGCTCAAGAAACACCCATTTTGTTTTTAGACGAGCCGACGACGTTTCTTGATATGGCTCATCAGTTAGAAGTCCTTAATCTTTTAGAGGAGCTTCATGAAAAAGAGCAGAGAACGATTGTTATGGTTGTCCACGATTTAAACCATGCAAGCCGTTACGCTCACCATATGATTGCAATTAAAAAAGGAACGGTGGTCAAAGCAGGCACTCCGATGGAAGTCATGCAACCAGATATTATCGAGGAAGTATTTGGGATTCAGTGTGATATCATCCAAGACCCGCGTACAGGCTTGCCGTTATGCTTACCGTATGCGATTAGCCGTTCCCAAAAAGAGCCGGTAATAGTATAGGTTAAGAGATAAACAAGGCTGATTTCTATATGAAAATTAGCCTTGTTTTTGTTTTGAGGAGGTGTTCCTCTCCAGTGTGTCATGAGCGTTGTTATGAGTCTTAGTTCAAACAATCACGATTAAAATTCGATTTCACCGTAATTATTTATGTGGTCTCATGATAAATTTCTTGACGATGAACGTTGTAAATGTAATCATTTTCTATTGAATCGGTTTTCTGTCCTGTGCAAGCGGGATGAAGAATGCGGTATGATGCGTTTGAACAATTTACACTACTCCCACTTTGAAGTAAGGAGTTTCTTGGGGAAATGCTTCTACTAAAGAGAAGTTGACTAAGCTCTATATTCCGTCCCGGTCCTGAATACGTGACGCATAGCTTGGTTTTCTGTTTCGGTCAGCTGGGAGCATGATGGAGGAAAGAGGTTACGTGACAGTCCTCTTTCCTGTCACAACTCCCTACCTTCCGTTCTCAAAGACAATCTATACGAAATATTCCTGTTGGCACATATGTTCGGAATGACCGCAAAAAAGGTGATTTGAGCTATGCTCTGCACATGCCAAAATGAGCGTCTTCCCGCCTGTTTACCATAAAGAATACGCGAAACGGTAAATAGAAAATTGTTTTGTTGAAGTCCTTATTCTTATGTAAGACCATGATGATTAATGAAAGATATGGGGATTGTAAAAAATATACATCACCAATCGGAGGAATGAAAAGAAGATGATTCACGTTCAACATCTGAGCAAATCTTTTCGAGTTCATGTTCGGCAAGCAGGTTGGTTCGATGCGGTACGCAGTCTGTTCAAACGGGAATATCGTATCGTTGAAGCGGTTAAAGATATTTCATTTAGCATTCAACCGGGGGAAATCGTTGGGTTTTTAGGCCCGAATGGGGCTGGAAAGACAACAACGATGAAAATGTTGGCTGGACTGCTTCATCCTACTTCAGGGGAGATTACGGTAGGGGGATTTGTTCCATTTGAACAAAAAGCGGAATTTAAAAAAATGATGAGTCTGGTCATGGGGCAAAAGAGTCAACTCATTTGGGACATTCCACCGATGGAAACGTTTTTGGTTAACAAAGCGATCTATGAAATTGATGATCGTGTATTTCGTCAAACGTTAGATGAGTTGGTCGAATTGCTTGAATTGCAGCCATTGTTGACAAAACCGACACGAAGTTTATCGTTAGGGCAGCGAATGAGATGCGAGTTAGCGGCTGCTTTATTGCATCGTCCGGCAATTTTATTTTTGGATGAACCGACGATCGGTCTCGATGTACATACGCAAGAAAAGGTTCGCCGATTTATTGCCCAGTACAATCGTGAACATCAAACGACGATTTTGCTAACATCGCATTATATGGGGGATGTTACCGCGTTGTGTGACCGAGTGTTGATCATCAATTACGGAACATTAATGTATGACGGGGATTTAAAAGTATTAACGGAAACATTAACACCATACAAACTTCTGGAAATTCATTTTCCATCTGTACCCGATGTATCATGGGATGATTACGGTGAGTTGGTTGCAGTAGAGGAAGGAAAAGTGACATTGCGCGTTCCTCGTGAACAAGTTCCGGAGGTCTCGTCACAATTTTTACGGAATTTTCAAGTTTACGATTTAAATATTCAAGATCCGCCGATGGAAGAAGTGATCAAACGGGCGTTTCAGGAGGGGGCTCATGTTTCGTAAGTACATAGCCCTCATTCGGATGAAGTATGTGGAAATGTTAGCGTATCGGCTCGCCACGATTGTTTGGATGACAGGGGCGATGGTGCAACCCCTGATTACGATGGTTGTATGGACGAATATTTATCCATCGCAATCAAACTCTTTTATTTTGTATTTTATAACTCTCATTTTTGTAGAACGAATGACGAGCGCTTGGGATGTTTGGGAACTGGATCGCGAAATTCGGGAAGGGACGTTTTCGAATTATATTCTTCGTCCGTTCCATCCGATTCATTGGGCGATCGCTGAAAATATTGTTTATAAAGTCTTGTTTTTGATTGTTTTGCTGCCGATATGGGGAGTATTGGCTGTCTTTGTTCCCGCTTTGCGTCCTGATGTAAGCGGATGGCAATTCGTTTTGTTTGTCACCGCCTTGTTTTTAGGTGCTACGTTGCGATTCATGTTTAGTTACATCTGTGGACTTCTCGGTTTTTGGGTTACGAAGGTGACGGCGATCTACGGCATGTTTGAAGTGGTATCTCTGTTCTTGTCGGGGCGAATTGCTCCTTTATCTTTGTTGCCTCCTATTTTGAAACAGATAAGCATGTATTTACCGTTTCGCTACATGATTGGCTTTCCGATTGACATCGTAATGGGGACAATGACGCGTGTAGAAATAGGATACGGTTTTTTTGGCGCGATGGCTTGGGCGATTATTTTCATTAGCGTATTGAGATGGCTATGGAAAGCGGGGCTAAAGAAAAACCAAGCGGTGGGAGGTTAATATGCGGAGATATTGGCGAATTTTTCAAGAGTTTTTTCGAACTTGCTTTGTCGAAGAGCTCGAATACCGCAGTGAATTTCTTGGAAATTTGCTGTCGAGTTTCTTTGGAGTAGGCATTGCTGTTTTAACCGTTCAAATCTTTTTTTATCAAACGAATCAACTAGGCGGCTGGGCGTATGCTGATGTGTTGATTTTACTTGGCATCTTCAATACATTACAAGGGGCTATTGATTTTGCTTTGCGTCCTAATATGTCACGGCTGTTGGAGCATGTGCGAAAGGGAACATTGGATTATATTTTGACAAAACCGGTGGACAGTATGTTTTACGTCAGCTTTCGTCATTTAGTATTTTGGAGGCTGATCGATATTTTACTTGGAGTAGGACTAATCATTTACGGACTAGTTCAAAAGCATTATATTCCGTCTTTAGCGGATATTCTTATGTTTAGCGTTAGTCTATTTTCCTCTCTCGTATTAATTTATTCTCTTTGGATGATGCTGATGACGACATCGTTTTGGGTCATTCGAATCGATGATCTCTCGTTTATCTTTTATTCGTTTTTTGAGACGACGCGCTTTCCGATCGGAATGTATCGAGGGTGGCTTCGTATTTTGCTGACGTATGTTTTGCCGGCTGCCTTCATTACGAACACGCCTGCTGTAGCGCTATTAGGGAAATGGAACGGTGTCACGACATTGTTATCCATCGGGATTGCGGGGCTCTTTTTATGGTTATCGCGAAGATTTTGGCGTTATGCGCTCCGATCTTATACGAGCGCAAGCAGTTAGATAACGTTTTATTAACTTCGGGATGTGCTGTTGGAGAATACAATAAAAAGAAAGATGTGGCTGGTTACTGATTTTGATCGGGAACTAGTGAAAAACGGATATATTCGAGAGAGAACAATAAGTGAAGAAAAAGGATCAACCATCTAAGTCGTTAAGCTGCTGTCGATCTTAAAAGGCTGACTTCCAAATTATGTTGTTGTGATTTTGGGAGTCAGTCTTATTTTTTAATACATTGACTTTTACGTAAACGTAAATTAAAATAAAATTCAGAAAAATAAATCTATTCACACAGGTGAAACAGATGAACTACTATACGATTTCGCAGTTGGCGCAGGAGTTTGATATTAGTACGAGGACAATTCGCTATTATGAGGAGAGAGGGATGATTGCGCCAATGCGCACAGAAACGGGGCAGCGTCTGTATACGAAAAAAGATCGCGCGGTGCTAAAGCTCATTTTGCGTGGGAAGCGGTTTGGTTTTTCGCTTGAAGAAATTCATGAAATGATTTCATTATTTGACAAAGACCGAACGGGACGAAAACAGTTAGAAAGAACAATTGAATACGGCGAGAAAAAGCTAAAGGAGGTGAGCGAACGAATTGAAGACTTAATGCAACTCAAACAAGAAATGGAAGCGATTTTAGAAGACTTTAAACAAAGA
The DNA here is from genome assembly GCF_013761245.1 of Thermaerobacillus caldiproteolyticus. Lineage (GTDB taxonomy): Bacteria > Bacillota > Bacilli > Bacillales > Anoxybacillaceae > Thermaerobacillus > Thermaerobacillus caldiproteolyticus. The sequence continues at coordinate 258,320 of NZ_JACDUT010000005.1, forward strand.
TTAAAAGAATTGGGGGAGTCGGATGAACATTTCTGAGTTGTTGGCACGGAACGCGCGAAAGTTTCCAGAAAAAAAGGCATTTATCGATGGAGAGGCGGCCCTTTCGTATCGTGAAGTGGATCAAGCCGTCAATCGTCTTGCTTCATCACTTGGGCATTTAGGAATTCAGCGAGGCGATAAAGTTGTTTTGTATATGCCGAATACGAAAGAGTTGGTGTTTGCGTATTTTGCAGTATTGCGTCTCGGAGCGATTGTCGTTCCTGTGAACGCGCGCTTAGTTGCCGAGGAAGTCAGGTATATTATCGAACATTGTGAAGCGAGAGCGGTCATTGCTCATGACTGGATTTACAAAGAGCTCGATCCGCTTGTCGGACAGGTCGATGTTTTCTGGATAAAGACAGGAAATGCTCAAGAAGGGTGGGTGCCGCTCTCTGAACTGATTTTGAGCGGAGCAGCCGATCCGATCGTTTGTCCGCTAAAAGAAGATGATGAAGCGGCAATTTTATACACATCAGGAACAACAGGACGGCCAAAAGGAGTGTTATTTACCTACCGTAATATTTTAACGGTTGCAATTATGATGGCGATCGAAACAAAGATGGACAAAGAGAGCCGGATTTTGCATATGATGCCGCTTAGCCATTCCGCACCGCTTCATTTGTTTTTCATCGGCGGAATGTACGTCGGGGCAACACATGTGTTATCACCATCGTTTTCCCCGGAATCGTTACTTAACCTTGTGGAGAAATATAAAATTACTCATTTCTTTGGAGCACCTGTCGCTTATTTGCTCACCGCAAAACATCCTCGACTTCATGAATACGATCTTTCTTCTGTAAACTATTGGACATATGGCGGGGCACCGCTTTCGAGAAATGAAGTCCAATTCATCGCGAAACAATTCCGTACCGATCGTCTTATGTGTTTATACGGCTTAACCGAAGCAGGACCGAACGGCACGTATTTGGCGACGGAAGATCATACGACAAAAGCGGGAAGCATTGGCAAACAGGCAGCGCTAAACTGTGAAATTAAGATTGTTGATGAACATGGAAACGAAGTCCCTGTCGGCGAAGTCGGAGAAATCGTTTTATCCGGAGAGGGAACGATGAAAGGCTACTATAAAGATGAAGAAAAAACAGCAGAGACATTAAAAAACGGCTGGCTGTATACCGGGGATATCGCACGCCGTGATGAAGATGGGTACATTTGGATTGTCGACCGTAAGAAAGATATCATTATTTCCGGTGGAGTGAACGTCTATCCGAAAGAAATCGAAGATGTATTGCGGACGCATCCGTACATTGCTGATGTTGCTGTTGTGGGCGTGCCGCATCCGGAGTGGGGAGAGACGGTGAAAGCGTTCGTTGTGACAACGAAGCCGTTCAATAACCTTGATGATGAATGTAAACGTTTTCTTATGGGTAAAATTGCTGACTATAAAATTCCACGCTTATACCAAGAAATTCGTGAGCTGCCGCGAAACGCGACAGGAAAAGTGTTAAAACAAGCGCTGAGGGGGATGGACGATGAAACGATTGCGAGACGCTGATCCAAATCTATTGGCGAATTTAAAAAAATATTTAGATGATGAATTATATGGGTATGCAGAAGAACAGCTTGAGAAATTTTGGGAAATTTGCATAACCGATATTGATCGTCGGGCAGTTCATACTGATCGCGAAGGACAGCCGCGACTCATTAAGTATGATCGCTTTGGTGATGACATTTCGGAAGTATGGGTGAACGAAGGGTATAAACAAACGGTGAAACAAACGTATGAAACGGGTATTGTCGGCTATATTCATAAGCCGATTCCCGAACTTGGACGAAAAGGAAATTATATTTATTCGTATGCGCAAGGATATTTATTGTCGCAAGTTGAACCAGGTTTTTACTGCCCGGTAACGTTAACAATGGCAACGGCGTATTTGCTTGAACATTTCGCTGATGAGGAATTAAAGCGAACATATTTACCGCATGTCATTTCAACAGGGGAAGTCGAGTTATACGAGGGGGCGACGTTTTTAACGGAGCGCCAAGGCGGATCAGATGTTGGAGCCAATGAAGTGCGTGCTGTCCCGTGCGGCGACCATTACAAACTGTATGGGGAAAAATATTTTGCGAGCAATGCGGGGATGTGCGGAGTGGCGACTGTGCTAGCGCGCATTGACGGCAGCGATCCCGGAACGAAAGGGCTTAGCTTATTTCTCGTGCCATGGCGCAATGATGATGGCACGCTCAACGGCATTCATATTCGCCGTTTGAAAGATAAGCTAGGCGTTCGTGCCGTTCCATCAGCGGAAGTTGTGTTTGACGGAGCACAAGCATATGTCATTGGCGATGCAAAAAAAGGGTTTTACTATATGATGGAAGCACTTAACTTATCACGCGTCTGCAATGCCGTGGCTTCCATCGGCATTATGAAGCGCGCCTTAGATGAAGCGAAGCAATATGCAGAGAACCGCTCGGCATTCGGTCATAAACTCACTTCGTATCCGATGATAAGAGAAACGCTTGCGAATTTAACAGCACGACAGGAAGTGCAAACGAGCGCTTGCTTTGAACTCATTTCATTCTTTGACCGCGTCATGACTGCACCAAATGAAGCATCCGAAGAAGACAAAGCGTGGAACCGCCTTCTTATTGCCCTATTGAAAATGCGCACCGCCGAAGAAGCAATTGAGTTTGCCCATGAAGCAATTGAAATGCACGGCGGCAACGGCTACATCGAAGATTTCGTCACTCCTCGCCTTCTTCGCGACGCCCAAGTGTTAACTGTATGGGAAGGAACTGAAAACATTTTGGGATTAGAAGTATTGCGACTCATGCGGAAATTCCGTATACACGAGCGATTTATTGAAGTGATGAGCAAAGAACTTACCAATCTCCGAGACGATGTGCGTGCATTCGCTGCACCGGTGAAAAACGGGCTTAACGAACTCATTCAGGCGCTTGGACAGCTGAGCGGACAGCCTGATGAAGTACAAACGTACCATGCGAAAAAAATCGCTAACCGCTTATGCGACATTTATTTAAGTATCATCGCGTTAAAAGGTGCGCAAGAAAGCGAACGAAACAAAACCATCGCCCGCCTCTTTTTACAGCACATTTGGAATGACGATCTTTTTGATCGCGACATGCTTTCCGTTCACTTTTTTGATGTAGTAATAAATGAGAAAAGTGAATTAGAGGTGGGTGATCAGAGATAGATAAGGTCGACTTCCATCGGCCTTGTTTTTCTTTTTCAAAACAGTACGTCATGAAAAGAGGTAGCAGGAGTATAAGAATACACGATTTTACATCATTGTATATGATGTATGAAAAGAATGGGGATTGACGAAAGCTGTGAAGGGAGTCTATTGTATAGAGACAGTATACATTCCATTGGTGATTTAGGCAAAAAAGCGTTGCCGATCGATTCAAACATCGATTACATACAATGGTGTCAATTCAGTTTCCTTGACGTACGCAATCGAAATTGTCGGTCGGATCATCGTGTTGAGTGATAAAAAGTTGTTTAATGTACGAAATGTTGTTGAAAAACTAAAAAAGTTTTCATTTTTTCTTTGTACTAACGAGCAGTAATGTAAATGAACGAGTACTTTGAATACTAGATGTAATCGTGTTACTCTACTAATTAATAATACAGTCTCATTTCAGGAGGGCAGATATGATTGGAAGCGAAGCCGATTGTTAAGCAGGCAGCTGAAGTTTATATAAAGCATACCGAAAAGGATTTTATCGGATTAATTGTTCATGGTTCGGCAATGAAGGGCGGTTTTATCTCAGGTTCCAGCGACATTGATTTTCAACTTTATTTAAAGGAATCAGCTTTTGATGAGAACGGAAGGCTTCCCTTGGAACTATCTTTGGCTATTCATCGAGATTTAGCCAAAATTAATCCTTATCCATTTAGTTATATTCAATGTAGAGCACTTTCTTCAAAGCTTCCTGATGGATATGTAGGCCCTATTCCGGGTGCTTATCATTTAGTGGCTGGAAGGCTGCCAGTGAATGAAGCAACCAATGAACAATTAAAACAATCGGCTATAAATGCGTTAAGAAATTTGACACCTGTCCCAAAGTATTTAAATAATCTTCTGGACCATGGGAAAGAACGCTTATCGAGAATGATTCGGCTACTTTGTACACAAGTTTCTCCCGTAGTATATCAAGTCCTATCTATCGAACAGGAAGATGCGGTTAAAGTATGGCAAATGCCAAAAAACGAAGCAATAAAATTATTGCCTGATGAAGAAATGAAAGCCTATGCAGAACGGTTTTACGAGCATGCCAAGCGATATTATTCCAACGAAACTTCAATAGAAGATGCTTTAAAATTAATTGAAAATGGAGTAGCTTTTTTTAAATCAGTGCAACTGTGGTATAAAAGAGCAGATTGACACTAGTGCGTTAATTCAATCACAGACGGTTTTTGCTCTATTTTTTGAAACATTGAGGTACTTAATCCAAAAAATTAAACAACATTTTTAACACCATTCGGATAATCGAAAAAATGATTTTATCATAAACTGGTGAGTAGTTTCTCAATTTTAAAATATTCAAGAGGTAGAATAAATCGGAAGATGAATCATATTTTTGTAGCAATATACGAACATATGTACTATAATTAGGGTATCACGTACATTCGGCTTTTTGGGAATAACTGAAACGCGAAGCACTGTACGGCAGCATGTTAAGTCCAGCGTACAAGGTTTTTATATTCAAGGCTAGGATAGTCTGTAGAGCTTTATCGACTAGGGATGACCGAGGAATTTGCCGCTTTAAAGCGGAGGGAACCGATTCCATTATATTTTTAGTTGCATCATAAAGAAACGTTTCGTGGAAAATTAAAGAGATCATGAATAATGTTATGAAAAGGGGCGACAAAGAAACTCGACGAAAATCGCTTTACTTATGAAATGATGACAAAAGCTACTTTAGAAAGTGCGGCACGAAAATTTCAACGGATCGAACAATTGTGCTCAAGAGAGAAGTAAATTGGAAAGCAGCGGAGAGGGGAGAAATGTGAATGAACCAAAAACGATTCATCGACTTTCTAGTGGAAGCGAAAAAACGGGCATACGCCGCCGGTGAGGACAACACATCGGTACGTCCTTTGTTCAACGGATCGAAACAGTTTGAGTATCAAGACGGGAATTACGTTTATCGCGATATTTATTTCGGCTCTGCTTTTTTTGCTGGACAGGAAACGGTAGAGTACGAGCAGCAACCGATTTGGTCCATGGTTTACTCGGGAGGCATTGCTGTTCCCGATGTGTCACGGGAACAAATTGTTTCGATTTATGCGTTTTTGCGACAAGCATTACGGCTTGTCCCTGCTGCTGCTCCGTATCGCGGACCGCAGCACTTTGAAAATGGCCAATATACATATAAGAATGCTTATCATGGCACGCTTGAACGGTTTTATGGGGAAGAATGCATTTTTGTTCATGGTCAAAAAGTATACGAATTGCGATACAGCGGTGGTTTTATCTTCGTTTGATTGTACTTCATATATCGCAACATTTCATAATGATTCAAGAGTGTACTGCTAGGAAAATTGGTGGGGGTTCGTTCGTGTTGCGCTGTTTGGTTAAGTAGAAAATTAAGGTGTTCTGCGTGTTCAGCCATGCGCCCTCTAGCCGCTTGTTTTTGTCACGGTGATAGTGATTGAAGCAGGCACGATTCAAGATGCTGAATAAATAAACAAAAGTATTGTTCTGGCCTACCAATATGTCCACCCTGTCTTTGAGCGATGACATTCTGAGTTGGTTGGGCTTCTGTTTACCTCCTGCCTTCTTTATTATTCTGTTTGATGAAACAGCTGTTGTTCTTCTGTTGGTAAAACACATCACAATCTCTTACAATCTAGTAAAGTGTGGTTGATCCGCAGAAAGGAGGATACCATTGGCGGAACATTCCTCGATTACATCATTATTGATCGTGATGATCGTTGCGTTTTTCACTCCGATTTTGTTGCATCGCTTTCGTCTGCAAGTGATTCCCGTAGTAGTGGCGGAAATTATTGCGGGGATTCTTATCGGAAAAACAGGATTTGATCTTGTTAAGCCGGACATGTGGCTAGAAACATTATCAACATTAGGGTTTCTGTTTCTTATGTTTTTAAGCGGGCTGGAGATCGACTTTTCTTCGTTTGCACGCAAGCCGAATTCCCGTCAGAAAGGAAACGAACCGAATCCGTTTCTTCTAGCATCATTGATTTTTGTCGCCATTTTCATTTTGTCGCTCGCGCTTTCGTATTTGTTCGTTCTCGCAGGCTATATTGATAACGCCTTTTTAATGACGTTAATTATTTCGACGATTTCTCTTGGGGTTGTTGTTCCAACATTAAAAGATGCCCAACTGATGAAAACGACGATTGGGCAAACGATTTTGCTTGTCGCTGTCATTGCTGATTTAGTGACGATGATTTTGCTGGCTGTGTTTGTATCCATGTACGAACCAAGTCATGGGAACACATGGCTCCTTCTCGTTTTGTTTGCCGCAGGTGTTGTGTTTTATTTTGTCGGCAAACATTTTCAACGTCGTTCTTTTGTCGAGACGATGGCAAAAGGGACGATTCAAATTGGCACGCGCGCGGTATTTGCATTAATTATCGTGCTTGTTGCTTTATCGGAAAAACTGGGGGCAGAAAATATTTTAGGCGCTTTTTTAGCAGGAGTGCTCGTGTCATTGTTGTCGCCGAACCAAGATTTAGTGCATAAACTCGATTCGTTTGGTTATGGATTTTTTATTCCGATTTTTTTTGTGATGGTCGGTGTCAATTTAGATTTGCGATCTCTGTTGACAGAACCGAAAATTTTAGCGTTAATCCCGCTCTTGTTTTTGGCGCTTGTCATTTCGAAAGTGGTGCCTGTCTATATGCTCCGCATTTGGTATGATGTGAAAACGACGCTCGCATCTGCCTTTTTGCTTGTGTCCACTCTTTCCCTTGTCATTGCAGCAGCAACGATTGCCGAACGGATAGGCGTGCTTAATTCCGATATGAAAGGGGCATTAATTTTAGTTGCGGTGCTTACTAGTATTGTTTCACCGATTTTGTTCAAAAAGCTGTATGAAAAACCGAATGAGGACGCTCATAAAATTACAGTCAAATTAATTGGTACGAATCAGTTTACCCTTTCTGTGACACGAGAGTTGAACGAACATCTATATGATGTCACGCTTTATCATATTAAGCAGGAGAAGTTAGAGTTGCCGGTATCGGATCACGTCTTTCCAATTGTCGATATTGAAGATTATTCACTCGAAACATTAGAAAAGCATAGTGCGTTTGCGACGGATGTGCTTGTTGTCTTCACTGGAGATGAGAAATTGAATGCTCAGCTTGCTTTATCCGCGAAAGAACGCCATGTCGAGCGGGTGATTGCATTAGCAGAGACACCGGAACAAGTAGAGCAACTAAAAGCCCAAGAAGTAGAAGTGATGTCGGTTTTACTATCGACGAAGGCTGTATTACAAGCATACATCGAATCTCCGCGTGTAGCCCGTATGCTTACGAACAAAGATGTTGCCTTTTATGAGATTACGCTGAATAATTTAGTCTATGAAGGGATTCTGCTAAGGCAGCTTCCATTTATGGGCGACTGCATTATCGTCCGTATTTTCCGCGGCAATGATTCGCTCATTCCTCATGGCGATACAGAATTGCATATGGGCGATCGCCTCATTGTCACAGGTTCGAAAGAGTACGTGGCAGAGCTGCGGGAGTTATTGGAATACTGCAAGAAGTAATGTTAGGTAGAGTAGATTCGTTTCTGTCAATTTGGAATGAACGTTAACTATTATGTTTGTTATGTTCGTTCGCATCGTCGGAGCGCATGTGTTTAATTAAAGAATCAGCAGTAGTATCATTTGTGATCGGTGTGCTTTTAGTCGCGTCGCATGGACGACAAAGAATCATTGTTGAAATCAATACAAAATGAGTGTTGTCCCCTTCTCTGCTTTGTGAAGAACCATAAAGTTGGGAAGGGGGACTTTTATCAAAAAGCTATTTCTATTAGACTGAATATTCAGATATAATAAGTATGAACGAAAGGGGGGAGAGGGTGTTATGGAACTGCAAACACAACTGGAGAGGCGAAGACGGACGCGGAGTGTGATTGTGCCATCTCTTCTTGTTTTGCTGATTCTTGCCGTTTTTGCCTGCATCGGCATTTCCATTTATGTAGGTTGGCAATTGACGCATAAGGAACGCAAGCAGATTCTCGAAACGCCAAGCGATTATGGGATGACTTGTCAAGATGCGGAATTTATAAGTAAAGACGGGAAAACGAAGTTAAAAGGATGGGTCATTGAACCGGAGAAACAAGCGAAAATGACGGTCATTTTTTCACATGGATACGGCGGCAATCGCTATGAGCCGAACGTTCCATTTCTTCCGCTGGCACAGCGTCTCGTGACCGAAGGATACCGAATTATTATGTTCGATTTCCGGGCTAGTGGCGAATCAGGTGGAGACATGATTACACTTGGAGCAAAAGAGAAATATGATTTGTTAGGGGTCATTGATTATGCGAAACACCACTATTCAGAGCCGATTGTGCTTTATGGTGTTTCGATGGGGGCAGCAACGTCGATTTTAGCTGCAGGGATGAGTGAAGATGTAAAAGGAGTCATTGCCGATAGCTCGTTTAGCGACCTAGAAGGATATTTGCGAACATATATGCCGGTTTGGACACATTTGCCGAATGTTCCGTTTACATATTTAATTTTAACACTCATTCCGATGTTGACCGAACTAGATCCGAGTGAATCGGTGCCGATGAATGCATTAGACAACGTTGCTCCACGCCCGATTTTATTCATCCACAGCAAAGCTGATTCATCTATCCCGTACGAGGAAAGTGTAAAAATGTACAAAAAACACCCAGACGTATTTGAACTATGGCTCACCAAAAAAGCGAAGCATGTGAAAAGCTTTGAAATGTACAAGAGCGAATATACAAAGAAAGTGCTAGATTTTTTGCAGAAATTACAAAAGGAGAACGAAAATGAAGCGAGTAGATGTGGTATATGTACTTTTGTATGACGAAGTGAACCAAAAAGTGCTGATGGTGTTCAACAAAAGAGGAACATGGTCATTGCCCGGAGGTGGAGTTGAGAGAGGAGAAACGCTAAAAGAAGCAGCGATTCGAGAGGTGAAAGAAGAGACGGGATACGATATAGCTGTTAGTGACATCGTTGCACTCGATGAAGCGTTAATGGATGACAATCATGTCTTTTTTATCACTTTTCGTGGAACCATTGTTCAAGCGCCGGAAACGATGTCAGGCGATGAAAACGTTCTCGATGTTCAATGGGTCGATGTGGAAAAAGCCGAAAAGATGATGCCGTATCATCCAAATGGAATTCGTGGTTTTCTCAAGAAAACATGTGGTGCAGAGTATAAGATTCAGAGATAAAGGATTTTGATTGAAGGATGCTGCGATTCATTAGGCATCCTTTTTTGCAAGATAAGAAAGTATAAATGTGGAACAAAATTGGTCTAGCTTCAGCGCTCAACCAGCTTGCTTCTTGAATAGTCATCCCATGCAGCACTTGCGTAAAGCATGATTTGAAAGGAGATAATTTACGCAGCTCGGGGCCAAATCCGCCCCTCGGGATAGAGCCATCTAGCGGGTAAAAAACATTTGTCCATCACACTTTAGAGGGTACTTGCGCTTTTCTTACTAGTGATTGTATGTTGTTGCAGAGAGAACGCTCACAAAAAAAACATAAGCGGCAGCAGGCGATCGTAAAGAAAAGGGTAAATACAAGAAATAGCCGTTTTCTTTTTGGACCTGCCGCCACTATCGCTTGGATAAGGCGAAACAAAATAAGGAGAAGAAACGTGAAAACACTGGAGCACCCGAATTAAACCATTCGAATCGATCAAGATGAAAAAATCCGGTTTTGTATTGAATGAACAGCGTAACGATGACAAACGCAACAAGCAAGACATATTTTTGTAACGCCCTTAAGCAATACAAACACATCGCTAAATAGATCAACACAATCAATTCTTTGCATATAACTCCTTTTTTTGGATTATAATTCTAACTATATAATAAGCCTTCTTTATTCGTCATAATGGAGGTGATCTCATCATGTGCGGAAGGTTTTCATTAACCGGAAATACAGAACAGTTAGCGCGATATTTCCATTTTCAATATGTTGGGAACATAGAGCCGCGATTTAACATTGCTCCGAGCCAAAATGTGTTGACAATAGTGGAAAATAGAGGGGAAAGAGTAGGAAAGATGATGAAATGGGGACTTGTACCGTATTGGGCGGATGATCCAAAAATCGGCTTTAAGATGATTAACGCAAGAGCGGAAACGGTTGATGAAAAAGCAAGTTTTAAGCATGCTTTTAAAAAGAGAAGATGTTTAATTCTCGCTGATGGTTTTTACGAGTGGAAAAAAGAAGGGAACAAAAAGATACCGCACCGATTTACGCTAAAAAGCGAACGACCTTTTGCTTTTGCGGGTCTTTGGGAGAAGTGGGACAAACATGGCGATTCAATGTATACGTGTACGATCATCACCACAAAAGCAAATGAACTTGTTAAAGAGGTTCACGAGCGAATGCCCGTCATACTCCCTAAAGAATGGGAGGAAGTTTGGCTTGATCCGGCGATAGACGATACTGAGTATTTGAAATCGTTATTGCGGCCGTATCCAGCGGAAGAAATGAAAATGTATAGAGTATCCACAGCAGTCAATTCAGCAAAAAACGATGTAGAAGAATGTGTAAAGCCGATTAACAGCCGTTAGACTCTTTCTATTCTTATTATACCAAGTGCTTGCAGATGGATTGGAGTATATAAACAAGTGACGTGGAGCACACATACTTTGTTGTAGCCCTTAGGTTAATATGTCGCTGGATTATGAAGTTTATGAAATCAAAAGCGTCTGTCTGAGCGAGGACAGGCGTTTGATTTTTGCCGTACAATGATAAAAAGAAATGAAAATAGGAGGTTTTTGATGGAACCAATCATCCTGTTTGATGGGATCTGCAACTTCTGTAACGCAAGCGTTCATTTTATTATAAAACGAGACCCACAAGCTCGGTTCCGTTTTGCACCATTGCAGAGCGAAGCGGGGAAGAAGATGTTAACAAAGTATGGAATTCCTGAGGATATGGGCAGCTTGATAGTAATTGACGGAGAGAGGTACTATACGAAATCTAGTGCGGCGTTAAGAGTATGCAAGCATCTTAAAGGATTTTGGAAGTTGTTTTATGTATTTATTCTAGTTCCGCGTCCAATTCGTGATCGTTTTTATCATTTTATTGCTGAAAATAGATACAAGTGGTTTGGGAAAAGAGAGGGTTGTATGATTCCAACTCCGGATATTCGAAAAAGATTTTTAGAGTAGAATCTAAGATTAAGATCTTCGATACAGAAAACAGTTAATAGAAGAGGGATAAGTAATTGTACTGAGAGTGTGTAATGGTTGATTATCTAGGTGAATTCTGGCACATAGTTGCAGGGATGGCTGAACTTGTTGTTTGATCCTTCTTTGTTTCACATTGAAACAGAGCTTTTTGACAATATGTTCTTATTTATAAGCAGAATCTTTCTCAATATGTTCATCACATTAAATTTGAGAAGGATTCTGCTTTTCATTTAAAAATTTATTCAAAACTATATTTACAATAAAGGCAAAATTATGTAACATATTAAATGAAAATAGTAATCATTACGAATTGTGTAGGTGAGAAAATGCTTCAATATGTCAAAAGAACATTGATACTTCTCATAATTTTTATGCTGGTCGGATGTTCACTATCTTCCTCTGGAGAAGAAGAGAAGGGCGGAAAGGAATTAACATTGCTTTTTAGTTTCCCGACAAATACAATCGACCCGCACTTAGACAGTAATTATACGATGGTTCGTGCGGGAGTGGGAGAGACGCTTGTAAAGATTAGTGAACAGTTAGAAATAGAGCCTTGGCTGGCCGAAGAATGGGAAAGTAAAGATGGACAAAATTGGACTTTCAAAATTAGGAAAGGAATTACGTTTCATAATGGAAAAAAAGTTGATGCGCAGGCGGTGAAGGCGTCTTTGGAAAGAGCTATCAAAGATAGTCCAGCCGTAAAAGCTGCATTAAAAATCCGCAAGATGGAAGCGGACGGACAATTGCTAACCATTCAAACAGAAGGTGTATTTCCGCAATTTCCTTCAGAGCTAGTTCACCCTAACACAGCGATCATTGATGTTACCGAAAAAGACTTTGATAAAAAGCCAATTGGTACAGGGCCATTTAAGATATCTTCTTTCGAGCCTGGGGTGGCACTGAAAGTCGAACGTTTTGAAAAGTATTGGGATGGAAAAGTAAAGCTTGATAAAGCAACGTTTTCCTTTAATGAGGATGCCAATGCACGACTAATGGCACTTCGATCAGGAGATGCGGATATTATTTTTAGACCGCCGGTTGAAAATCTCGAACAGCTAAAAGAAGAAAAAGTAAAAGTAGAGTCTGTTCCAGGATTGCGCACACATCAGTTAATCTTTAATATGGACAGTCCATATATGAAAGATGGGAATATACGTAAAGCCATTGATGCATTAGTTGATCGCAAAGAGATTGTTGAACATATTTTAAACGGACATGCAGTTGAAGCAAAAGGTCCTTTTTTGACAGACTTTCCGTTCGCGCCGTCTTATGAAGAGAAGAAAGGCGGAATCGAAGTGGCGAAACAATATTTTATACAAGCAGGCTTTCAAGTGGAAAACGGAAAACTTACGAAAGATGGAAAATCGGTTCGGTTGAAAGTGCTCACGTACTCATCACGTCCGGAACTTCCTTTAACTGTACAAATTCTCCAATCAAAGGCGAAGGAACTCGGAATCGAGATGACGATTCAACAAGTTGAAAATATTGATGAGTATTTAGCGGACAATGATGATTGGGATTTTGCTACATACAGCAGTTTAACGGCCCCTCGTGGTGATGCGGCATACTTTTTGAACGCGACATACATGCCGAATGGAGCGCTAAACTACGCAAATATCAACCATCCGGAATTAACAGCTATCATTCATCAATTAAACCAAACGTTGGAGGCGAACGAACGGGACAAATTAGCAAAAGAAGCATTGAAAATCATTGATAAAGAGACGCTTCATTCCTTTATCGTACATCCAAATATTATGGTTGCCTATCGTGACGAAGTAAAAAATTGGGTGACTAGTAAAAGCGAGTATTACATGCTAACTAAAGATTTGGATGTGGTTAAGTAAAATGATTCAAATAACGAAAAGATTCATCGAATTCATGCTATTTTTGTTTCTGCTTTCTTTCATCAGCTTTATATTGATCAAACTAGTACCTGGTGATCCTATCAGACGGATGCTTCAGGTGGATGAAGTGTCCGTTACGAAAGAACAAATAGAAGCGCTAAGAGACGAATTGAAGCTTCATGAGCCTTTATATATTCAATATTGGTATTGGTTGAAACGATTTTTTGCATTTGATTTAGGTCATTCTTATATAACAAAGCAGCCAGTTTTGTCTGAGTTGTTATCGAGGTTTCCGGCGACGATGATGCTCACGTGCGCTTCTTTAATCGTAATGATTCTGATTTCCATCCCTTTAGGAACTTTATCTGCGCTCTATAAAAATAAATGGGTGGATCATATAAGCCGTTTGTTTGCACTTGTTGGTTCATCCATTCCTAGCTTTTGGCTGGGGCTCCTTTTCATTGAATTGTTTGCCGTTAGACTCGGTATATTGCCGAGTATGGGAAAGGGGACGGTGAAACACATCATATTGCCATCGCTTACATTAGGAATCGCAATGTCAGCAGTTTATGTAAGATTGTTGCGCTCCAGTTTATTAGAAAGCTTGAATGAGGATTATGTGAAAGCGGCAAGGGCAAGAGGAATTAGTGAAAGACGGATAGTTTTATTCCATGTTTTTCGCCGTTCCTTAATTCCCGTTGTAACCAATTTCGGGATGAGTATTGGAAGTTTAATAAGCGGTACAGTTGTCATTGAAGTGCTGTTTTCATACCCGGGGATTGGGAAGATGGTGGTTGATGCGATGATTCGCAGAGATTATCCAGTTATTCAGGGATATGTTTTGTTTATTACGATCTTTATTGTCTTGATTAATATAATTGTTGATATTGGCTACCGTTATTTAAACCCTGAGATACGTTTAAAAGGAGTAGAGAGACGTTGAAAATCATCAAACAAACGTATCAGATGAACTCGCAATCGCTTCTTTTTATTCTTGTATTTGCATATTTTCTTGCCATTGTGATAGCTCCTTTATTTACTCCACATGATCCGTTACAAATCAATATGAATGAGCGTCTGCTTAAACCAAGTGAAGAACATCTTTTTGGTACGGATCATCTTGGACGGGATTTATTCTCGCGCATATTAACAGGAGGGCAAGTAACGGTAGGAACAGGCCTTCTCGTATTGATCATTGTATTGCTAGTCGGGGTTCCATTGGGAATGGTGTCAGGCTTTATTGGCGGGCGTTTTGACCGTTATTTTATGAGAATTATAGATTCTTTTATGGCGTTTCCTGACTTTATTATCGCCATTGTTCTTAGCGGCATTTTAGGTCCTAGTATGTTGAATTTAATCTTTGCGATTGTTGTTGCGAAATGGGGGAGCTATGCGCGACTCGTTCGCAGCACTGTGTTATCTGAGAAAGAAAAGGATTACGTTTTAATGGCAGTTGTCAATGGTCTAAGCGCTTTTCAAATCATTCGTAAACATTTGCTGCCCCATGTAATGGGAAATGTATTAGTTCTCGCGACGTTAGATTTTGGAAAAATCATTTTGATGATTGCTTCCCTATCTTATATTGGCTTAGGAGCACAGCCGCCAACTCCTGAATGGGGGGCCATGCTTAACGAAAGTACACCGTATGTTCAAAGCTCTCCACATTTAATGATTATTCCAGGCATAGCGATTATGTGTACAGTACTCATTTCGAATTTAGTTGGTGATGTTTTGCGAGATCGCTTTGATGTGAAAGGATAAAGGGGAGATGACATGTCATTATTAACTGTTCGTCACTTGCATATTTCTTGTCGTAATAAACCCATCGTCAAAAATATCGATTTTACTGTCAGACAAGGGGAATGGTTTACGTTAATTGGTGAAAGCGGCAGCGGCAAAAGTATAACCGCTTCTACTATTGGAGGATTGCTTCCGAAAGAAATGTCGATAGCCGCTGGTCATGTTCTTTTTGATAACAAGGATATTACGCATTTATCTAATAAAGAATTTCAGAAATTACGCGGAAAAGAAATTTCTTATGTTTTCCAAGACTATCAAAGCTCGTTGACCCCTTTTATGAAAATAGGAAAACAAATGGATGAAATGATCCAAGCTCATTGTTCTTTAACAAAGAATGAAAGAAGAGAAATCGCATTACAGGCATTGGAAGACGTACAACTGCCCACAAAACGTGTATATAATAGTTACCCTTTTCAGCTAAGCGGCGGACAACTGCAACGTGCCTCCATTGCCATGGCGATCATGCTGAATCCTAAATTACTCATTGCAGATGAGCCCACAACTGCTCTTGACAGCATTACCGCAGTCCATGTGTTAGAAGTGATTGCAAACATCAAAGAAAAAATAAATTGCGCGATTTTATTTATTACACATGATTTAAGGTTGGCTAGAAAATACTCCAATACCATCGCAGTAATGAAACAAGGAGAAATCGTGGAAGCGGGCACGAAAGAAAGTGTTATATACCATCCTAGCCATCCTTATACGAAGCGGTTATTGGGGGCTGTTCCGACGATCAAGAGCTCAACCTCACCTGCAAAACTTGACTTGATTTTGCAATAGAAAGGAAAAAGGCATGATGACAAATGTATTAATGGCCAGAAATATTAGAAAAACTTATGTTTCAGGTCATCAAGCGATAAATGGGGTGTCGATATCTATACAAAAAGGCGAATGTGTCGGGATTGTTGGAGAAAGCGGCAGTGGAAAAAGTACGTTGGCACGCTGTTTGCTTATGTTAGAAAAGCTGGACGAAGGAGAAATTTTTTTACATGACCAACCATTGCATCTCATGACAAAAAGAGAAATTCGAAAAATTCGTCATCGTATGCAAGCAGTGTTCCAACATCCGGCATCGGCTTTAAATCCTAAACGTAAGATCATTGATTCTACCATGGAGGTATTAGATACGTATCCAAATATCACACCTGTTTATCTGCAGGATGTAAGAGACCATCGCGAATTATGTGCGAAACGATTGTTAGAAATGGTTGGGATTGAGAGCCGCTATCTTTATTGCTATCCACACGAATTAAGTGGAGGTCAGAAACAGCGGATTGTTATTGCCCGGGCGATTAGTATCCAGCCGTCTGTCATCATTTTTGATGAGCCAACAGCAAGCTTGGATGTATATACACAAGGACAAATATTAACTCTTTTAAAGGAACTGCAGGAACAATTAGAGTTATCCTATTTGTTTATTTCTCATGATCTTCCAGCGGTCTATTTTCTAAGCGAACGCATTTTTGTGATGAAAGAAGGAATTTTTGTAGACAGTTTTAAAAAGGATGATTTGTTTTCTCAACATCGCCATCCTTACACAAAAAAACTAGTTAACTTGTTTGAAGGATGAGGGGGACAACGATGACGCATCGAACATATCTTTCTCTGGCGATCCCGCTTATTATTTCAACGATTACGACTCCGTTATTAGGAGCTGTCGATACGGCAGTAGTGGGACAGCTTCCCGATCCAGCGTATATTGGCGGCGTGGCTGTAGGGACCATGATTTTTAACACGATGTATTGGTTGTTTGGTTTTTTAAGAGTCAGTACGTCCGGTTTTGCCGCCCAAGCCCATGGTGCCCAAGATGCCAAGCAGTGTTTTTTATATTTAGTAAGGCCGTTTCTCATTGCGTTAGTCATTGGTGTTATATTTATCATCTTTCAATGGCCGATTAAGTATATCGCATTAACGCTTATCAATCCGGATGAGAAAGTCATGACTTTCACTGATGAATATTTTTCGATCCGTATTTGGGGCGCGCCGTTTACGCTGGCGAATTACGTCGTTCTTGGATGGCTCATGGGAATGTCCCGTGTCAAAATTTCGTTATTTTTACAAGTATTTATGAATCTATTAAATGTTGTGCTTGATTTATTGTTTGTTAACATCCTTCATCAAGATGTTAAAGGTGTAGCAGCCGCCACATTGATTGCAGAAGTGACTGCATTTTTGGTTGGTATGTATATTGTTCTAAAGTCTTCCAATCTTCGTCTTTCCGACATTTCCAATAGCGAACTGTGGAATGTAGGAGAATTTAAGAAAATGGTGGCTGTCAATCGAGATTTGTTTATTCGCACGATTTGTTTATTAACGGTGTTCAATCTCTTTACAGCGAGAGGTGCATCTTTTGGCACAGAGATACTAGCAGCCAATGCCGTTCTGATTCAAATACACTATATGATGGCATATTTTTTTGACGGCTTTGCCAACGCCAGCAGTATTCTCGTTGGAAAAGCTGTCGGCGCCAACGACGAAACGTTGTATAAGCGCACTTTATCGCTGTCCTCGCAGTGGGCGATTATTTCTCCTTTGTTTATGATGCTTATTTATATATTGTTTAAAGATTCGATCATACCTGTTTTTACAAAAAATCAGGAGGTGATCGAACTGGCAAGCTCCTATAGTATTTGGATCACTATATTTCCGCTTGCAGCAAGCTTTGGTTTAATTCTTTACGGTGTTTTTACAGGAGCGACAGAGACAGGGCCGATTCGCAATTCTATGCTGATTTCTCTGGCGGTATATATTGCGTTCCTGCTCATTTTTATACCTGTGTTTCATAACCATGGATTGTGGCTTGCTTTCATTATTTTCAGTTTAGGCCGATCCTTGTTTTTAGCCATGTATGTTCCAAGGCTAAACAGGACATTATTTAGAAAATGAGGTGCTATTGATGCCATTAGCTGAATCTATGAAACTGAAAGAACAAATCATTAACCAATACAAACATGCCTACAAAATACTTATGGCTGAACATGATTTATCCCCGAATAATCCAATCATCAACCAGACGCTTTATTCACTTGTAAACAACTTGGGGCAGTTTTTTGAACATGAACTAGAAAATGAAATACTATCAGATCGCGAAATAGTAAAGATACGAAAAGATATGCTTCGAAAATTAGAAACTGCAGAAACGCTCATGGAATTTTATTATGCTGAAAAATTTATACAAGATACATCAAATATAAATAATTTGAGAAAATTTATTTATTGGGATAACTATGAAAGACTCGTTGAAATAGAATTAAATAAGCTTTTTGCGATCATAGAACGACAACAATTATCTTCTATTGCGTTTGTCGGATCAGGACCGTTGCCGCTTAGTACCATATTGCTTCAGCAACAAACAGAAAAACCGGTTGTATGCTTGGATATCAATACAGAGGCATATAAGATGGGCAAAAAATTAATTGATCAATACAGTCTGCAGCATTTGCTAGAGTATGTATTAGCAGATGGTGCATCCTATCATTACGGTAGTTGTAATTTAGTATGGATTGCCAGTCTTGTACCTAATAAAGAAGAGGTTGTCAAAAGAATATATGAGACAAATCCAAACGCGATTGTAGCAATAAGATCGGTAGATGGAATCTATCAATTGTTATATGAGCCAGTAGATGCTACCGTTTTTCAACATGTAGTTTGCAAGGAGATAGGACGTACGAAAGCAACCACATCAATTATAAATTCTACTATTTTCTATCGGTTTCAAAATGTATAGTAAGTAATAATGCTATACTGGCAGCAGTTTTTCAGTAAGGAGATGCCTGTACATACAGAGAGGCTTTTGTATGTGCAGGCTGTTTTATTTGATATGGAACACTTTATTATAAGGATTTATTTCAAAACGAAGGAAATTCTTCCAACAACCTCAAACATGTTCAAGGAGTTTAGCAAATTAGTGATTGAAGGATCGAATCTTTTTTCTAAAAAAGAAGCGAACAGAAATCTGATATACCCTCAAAGAGGGGATATTATAAACAAAATGTTCTTAATAATCTTATAGATTTGTAGAAGGCTTTCTCTATATATGGTAATATTTTTTACACTGATATGTGATGTTTGTCGTCTGTGTTTGATACAAAACCCGAGGAGGAAAACAGTGATGCGGTTAACAGATGAAGAAATACAATCTCTTTTACAAGGGGTCGAAGATTGGAATCTTCTTGAAGAGCGATGGATTGCAAGAAAGTACCGCTTTCAAGACTATTTGCAAGGAATCGAATTTGTGCGACAAATTGCGGCTATTTCTGAAGAAGTCAACCATCACCCGTTTATTTCTATTGATTATAAGTTAATCACGGTAAAAATTTCGTCTTGGCGAGCGAAAGGGCTTACGAAACTCGATTTTGAACTGGCGAAAAAATATGATGAAGTGTATGAGAAAATGAAATGATAAAAGAAAAGCAAGAGGGGAAAGCGATGCTTTTAAAATGGATTCAATGTGAAATGGATGAAGAGAAGAAAGCCGCGTTTTCGGCTGCGCAAGAAAAATGGCGCGATTTGAAAGGATACCCGGGTTTTCTCGGACAGATAGGCGGCTGGAATGTTGCGGATCCGCAAGAAGCGTGTATATTAGCGTTTTGGGAAAATCTTGATTCTTATCAATCTTTTATGAGTGATCAACATGACGAAATTTTTGCGCGAAGCAGGCAAAAAGGGACGTATTACAAAATCTCAGTTGATATTGTTGAAGTAAAACAACGGATCGAATTGAATCATATGAGCATGATCGAAGTACTACAAAGAAGCAAAATGCTGTACGTTGTTAACTCGAGAAGACTAAAAGAAAAACAAACACTTTCAGATACGATAAAACAAGATAAACATATATTGGCAACGTTCCTTTCAGAAAATCAAAAAAATCATCATTTATTTGCTGTTTTATGTGCGTCGATGGAGCTTTCTTCGAGCGAATGGAAAAACATGATTCATACACAAGTCAAGCTGGAAAAGGCGTGGCTGGTTGTTTGAAAAACAAAAGGAGTGTGAAAACATGAAGTTTTACATTGCTTCGAGTTTTGCCAACAAAAAAGCAGTTCGCGCTTTGGCAAGCCGTCTTATCAGAGAAGGTTTTACACAAACGTACAAACGTATGACTGGACAAAAAATGAACGCGCGGCAACGTTAGAAGATTTATCGCGAATTGGGGAGGAAGAGAAAGCCGCGGTCATGTCCGCGGACTTTTTTGTTTTATTGCTTCCAAGCGGAAAAGGGAGTCATGTGGAGCTGGGGATTGCACTTGGATTAGGAAAGAGGGTGTATATTTACTCATCTGACAGCGAAGTAAACGATCTTACGGCAACACCGACGTTTTATGACGTAACAAAAGTTGAGAGGTTTACGGGTTCGTTTGATGAATTTGTTGAAAAACTTATTTCCCATGAAAAAGTGAAGCGGGAGGACATATATGAAAATTAGCAGACAAAACGCTGAGCATTACATCTGGGGAGAGCATTGTGACGGCTGGCATTTAGTGAAAAATAAGGATTTAAGCATTATTCACGAGCGCATGCCGCCAAACACGGCAGAAGTCAAACATTATCACGAAAAATCGCGGCAATTTTTCTTTGTGTTATCAGGAACAATTACAATTGAAGTGAACGGTAATATAATGAACATCGATAAGCATGAAGGCATCGAAGTTCCGCCGCTTGTTCCACATCAAGTGTTTAACCAATCGAAGGACGATGCCGAATTTTTAGTTATTTCGCAGCCGCCAAGCAAAGGCGATCGAATATTACTAGATTTTCATGATGAAAAGGAGAATTGTTGATGAGAAAGGTGGAAGTTGTTCCGTTTAATGAAGGCTGGTCTGTCATGTTTGAAGAAGAAGTACGAAAGATGAATACCATTTTTGGCAATGAAATCGTTGCTATTTACCACATTGGAAGTACGTCGATTCCCGGCATGTATGCTAAACCGATTATTGATATTTTAGTAGAGGTAAAAGACATTGAGAGCGTTGATCACTACAACGAGCAAATGTCAGCGATCGGTTATCGGGCGATGGGGGAGCACGGAATTTCCGGACGAAGATTTTTCTGTAAAGGTGAAGATGAGAGAACTCATCATGTTCATGTGTTCAAAACAGGAAGCGAACATATTACAAGGCATTTGGCGTTCAAAGAATATATGATTGCCCATCCCAAGGAAGCAAAAGCATATAGCGAGTTGAAACAAAGGCTCGCCAAGCAGTTTCCGACCGATATGAAATCTTATATTGAAGGAAAGGATCCGTTTATTAAAGAGACTGAGAAGAAAGCATTAGAGTGGTATAGCGATCATAACGTTTAAAGGACCATTTTGACACAACCAACTTCCTTATCAAAACGCCATTTTCCTTTTCACGTTCGTCCTGCTGGCTTGGAGGAAGCAAAAATCATATAATTTATAAGAAAATACAGAAAATTCATTGACTTTCATGGGTAAAGGTAATATCCTAATTATGAAGTTTGAAAAGCAGAGGAGAGATGAGCAATGAGTTTAGTTCAGCAAAGACGAGGTTATTTCGGAGAATTTGGTGGAAGCTTTGTGCCGCCGGAACTGCAAGAAGCGCTTGATTATTTGGAGGAACAGTTTTTAAAGTACAAAGATGATCAAGAGTTTAATGATGAATTCAAGTTTTATTTAAAAGAGAACGTGTTGCAAAACGCATAGTGAATGCATAAATGTACACAAAAAATCCACCCGTCTTGGAAATCATATACAGTGACCTAAAAAACACATTTCCAAGGGGTGGACACTATCATGATTTCCAATTTTGTTATCGAACATGCAATGAA
>NZ_JACDUT010000006.1 GCF_013761245.1 Thermaerobacillus caldiproteolyticus
ACGTTGGTATGGGTTTCATCGCTATTTACTGCATGTACAATTATGCATTATTATGCACGATTTTGAGTTTTTACTCTAGTTTTGCAACACCATCATATCTAAAAACGGTTCTAAAATTCTTTGATCATCTTTAGCACGACCTCTGCATCGTGCACTTTCTTTGCTCTCTTCATGAAGAACGATTGCGGACATGAATTCTGCAAGGCAAGTGATAACTGGAAACTTCATGAGTATATGTTCGTGATACTGAGGAAAAATTGACGGAGCTGTATCCAAAAATGCTGGCGCAAAATCCGGAATGGCAGATACTCCGCGAATACTACTGCCCTGGCTGTGCGACTCAGCTTGAGACAGAAGCGGTAACTCCTTGGTATCCGGTCATAAAAGATTTCGAACCTGATATCGATAGGTTCTTATAAGGAACGGCTGAAACGTCCGCCCCAAACGAAATAAATATGAACAGATGACGGCTTTTTACCTCCAGCTGTTTCATTTCATATCAAGAAGTGTAAGCATTTACCTCCCTGATGATGGAGATGCTGATGTCAACAAAGAAGGAACGATAATAGATCATGAGGAAACCACTATTTTATCGGTGGTTTCCTTTTTCGTTCTCTAATTTTACTCTACTGTTACATGTCGGCATAGCTGGCTATCCCTCCGTTATCTTTATAATTAAAGTATAACGTAAACGTCTCCCCTTCTTCCTCCAATCCAATCATAATTGTGTAGTTCAAACAAATCCCCTTTTCCTTCCCGCTTGGTGCTATGCTAAAGAATGGACACGATAAGATAAATAGCGAGAAAACTCTAGCTTAGACAGCCACTTTTCTATGATTAGTAAACCTATTCAGATTCGCACGGAGTGTTAAGACCAAATGCGGAATAAATTGGTTCGCGATTAAGCGTTTAATATACTCAAAAATTCATTGCTTTTTTACCACTTCTTGCAGCGCAGCTTCTGTTACGTTTTGTAAAGCTTCTACACTAAGTTCAATTAGCACACCGATTTTTCCGCCGCTGACGACGATATGCTCAAGTTGAGAAGCACTAGAATCAATAAAGGTCGGATAAAGTTTTTTCATGCCTATCGGTGAACACCCTCCGCGGATATAGCCCGTCAACTTTTGTATATCTGTCATCGGCACCAGCGCGATATTTTTCTCACCCGTTGCTTGCGCAGCTTTTTTCAAATCCAGCTCTGACTCCACAGGGATGACAAACACATAAATGTTTCCGCTGTTCCCCTGCGTTACTAATGTTTTATACACCGATTGAGGGTCTTTCCCAATTTTATTGGTAACAGAAATTCCATCGATTTTTCCATCTTGACTGTCGTAGGTAATGACATTGTAAGGAATCATTTTCTTATCAAGAACACGCATCGCATTGGTTTTTGCTTTTGACATTTTTCTCCCTCCATGTTCGTTTTAGATAAACCACATCTGCCGGTGTTATGTCAATAATACTTCATTTTGGGAGACGTTGTTTGGAAGTTTTGTTTCAACAAGATTTACATACACGATAATGGCTATTCGCTGCTGCCTTGTATTTATATGCCGTAATGAATCACAATCATGGCTCGAGAATGCGTCAATACTTCATTGGACTCGCATTAAGGCCGGTAGATTTTGCAAGGGATTGTGCTTACGTAAAACGCCCCCAAGACCGCCCATTCCGATCTCAGGGCTGATTATGCGTCCTTTTTATTTTTCGTAACTCTGCTTATGAGTCCGTGTGTTCCTCTGACAGCAATCGCAAATTTTTCAACATTTTCATTTTGAATTGCCAAATCCTTTATTGTTCAACGTTCATCTCCGGAATGCTGCCCTCGTACGATTCTATAGGAAAGAATAACCCAAAAGTCAGATGGTTTTCTTTAAACATGCATATCCTTTATGTTTATCAAATCGGTTCATCATCGTTCCTACGGATTTTCTATATTTATAAATATCTAGAATTATCAATATTAATAATATAAAAAAATTCAAGTTCAAAATGGTAATGACGCTTACGATCTAAGGCGAGGATTTAAACTTATAATTCCCTAGATAACAGTTCAATCAATTTTTTGATGTTCTCCTCATCTCTTTTATAATAAGTCCACTGCCCAACTCGTTTTGCTTTTATCAATCCGGCATTTTGCAGCATCGATAGGTAAAGGGACACTGTAGATTGAGATAATCCCACTTTTTTATGGATGTCGCTCACGCAAACTCTATCTTCGTGTATATCCCCGTGTTGCGGTTTTGGAAAGTGGATTTCAGGATTTTTTAACCACTTTATGATCTGCAGCCTCGTTTCATTGGACAAGGCTTTAAACACTTCCAAAAGTTCCATTGTTACCTCCAAGTTCGTCAATCAATCGTATTTTTTATATTACATTACTGTACTTGAGTAAATCAACTAACATAAATTAATTAATTCCCTAGTTAGATAAGATATGCAACCCAACTCCCCTATCAAGGAAATTCATGTATGAACATGATTAGCATATCACCAAGAAATCTACAATATTTTATCTTCTTTGGCGTGAATCAAGTTTTTACAAAATCCCTCTTCCAAAGAGATGGCTCTTTGCTTACGGAACATGCATATTTCTTTTAAGCGGAGACAAGTCTCTTTGACAGCTACAAAACATTTGTTTATTATATAGACAAATGTTTATAATTAAATGAATGCTGAGGTGCATTCTGATGAATGAGAAAGAAAAGTTAATATTAGAATTGATAAGAAAAAACCCATTTATTACACAAAGTAAACTGGCAGAGGAGCTTGATCTTTCACGGTCTGCGGTAGCCGGCTATATCTCCTCACTAACGAAACAAGGAAAGATTATTGGAAGAGCTTATGTGTTGCCCGAACCATCCAGAATTATGTGTATCGGCGGAGCAAATGTCGATCGCAAGGCACAAGCGCAATCTTCAGTCCAATTCGGCACCTCTAACCCTGTAACTATTACGCAATCATGTGGTGGGGTAGCAAGAAATGTCGCTGAAAATCTTGGCCGGCTTGGTAGTTCAGTTTCTCTCTTAACCGTTGTGGGAGATGATCAAGAAGGCGAATGGCTTCTTTCAATAACAAGTCCGTACGTTGATACGAGCCAAACAATGAAAGTAGAGAAAATGAACACAGGCACATACACGGCCGTACTGGATCATGATGGAGAAATGGTAATTGCGCTCGCTGATATGGCGATCTATGACACAGTCAGTCAAGATTTTATTCAAAAAAGATGGAGTCATATTTCATCTGCATCGATGGTTTTACTCGATACGAATTTTCCTAGTGATGTATTGCAAATGGTCATTGAGCGCTGCTATCAAGAAAAAATTCCTCTATGCATTGCACCCGTTTCTGCGCCAAAAGTGAAAAAATTGCCCGCAAATCTTAACGGTGTGACATGGCTCATCGCTAATAAAGACGAAGCGATGACATTAGCAGGTCTTGAGAGCGGGAATGTAGAAGAAGCATGTGAAAAAATCCTCACTCTCGGAGCGGAGAATGTCATTATTACTCAAGGAGAAAAAGGAATTGTATATAAAAATAAAAAAGGAGAACACGGGACAATATCTGCACCAAAGTTAAAAGTAATCGATGCAACGGGAGCAGGCGACTCGTTTACATCAGGTTTCCTATATGGCATGAACAACGGAGAATCATTTGAAAAAGCCTGCAAATTAGGAATGAGCTGTTCGATCATCGCTTTGCAAACGAAAGAGACAGTATGTACACAACTGAATGAACACCTATTAAATCAAACATATAAGCAATATTTTTCTGAGGAGGCCTAAACAATGAAACTTAAAGACGTACTTGTTTTTTCAGAAGAAGTAGCGAAAGCGATGGAAAATCGCCAACCGATTGTTGCGTTAGAATCAACGATTATTTCTCATGGGATGCCGTATCCACAAAATATACAAACAGCAAAAGAAGTGGAACATCTCATTCGTGAAAACGGCGCGGTTCCTGCAACAATTGCGATTTTAGATGGAAAAATACGAATTGGCTTAACAGATGATGAGCTTGAGTTTTTAGGAACAAGCAAAGACATTGAAAAAGTGAGCCGGAGAGATTTACCCTATATCATCGCAACAAAAAAGCATGGCGCAACTACCGTTGCCGCTACGATGATTTGTGCAAATATGGCGGGGATTCAAGTATTTGCGACAGGCGGAATTGGCGGCGTTCATCGCGGCGCCCAGCAAACCATGGACATCTCCGCTGACTTACAGGAACTAGCGCAAACAAATGTAGCGGTTGTATGCGCAGGAGCAAAATCAATTTTAGATTTAGGTCTTACGTTAGAATATCTCGAAACGAATGGTGTCCCGGTGATTGGCTATGGTACAGACACATTACCAGCCT
Source organism: Thermaerobacillus caldiproteolyticus (assembly GCF_013761245.1). Lineage (GTDB taxonomy): Bacteria > Bacillota > Bacilli > Bacillales > Anoxybacillaceae > Thermaerobacillus > Thermaerobacillus caldiproteolyticus. The sequence continues at coordinate 4,369 of NZ_JACDUT010000006.1, forward strand.
TTTATTCGAGAATGAGCCCTTTCAAGGTCAATTACCGCATGGATACAGCTGAGGAAATTGCACAATTAATCAAAGCGAAATGGGGGCTTGGGTTAAACGGGGGACTTGTCATTGCCAATCCAATCCCAAAAGAGGATGAATTAGAAGAAGCATACATTACTTCTATCATTGAAGAAGCTCTAAAAGAAGCAGAGAAAAAACAGATCACTGGTAAAGCGGTCACGCCATTTTTACTCGATAAAGTAAAGACATTAACAGGAGGTAAAAGCCTAGAAGCCAATATCGCCTTGGTAAAAAACAATGCCATCCTTGCTGCGAACATTGCGGCTCACTTGCGATAATTATTGGATAGGTGCTTGTGACTACCGAACAAACCTCATGTATATTTAGAATAATATGCAGTAGACAACTGACAGAAAACATTATGTATGAATCTTCTCTTCTCAGATCCGAATGGAGACAATACCTTGCTTCTACTCTGCATGGGTGCAGCTTGGTTAGTTCAAATCAGTCTTTTAACATACCATTCTCATTTACAGGACAAGGTAAATCATACTGTCACTCGAGGTCGTTCGCCTCCGGCGTCACGGTCGATTCTCCTTCGATCCTAGAAGAGAGATTCATGTTCTTTGTAAAAGCTAAGCTGCTAATATGCGCTGGAATTGTTTCGAAGCCTTTACTCAGCCTGTCCCCCTGTCAATCAACAATAAAGCAATTGCTATTGAAAATATCTATATGAAACTATGGAACAACGATTCAGGATATCAATAAAAGCAATCAGTCCCTTCGCATTTTTTTATTTCGTAACGAAGGTGAATCTTTCCCTCTTAAAATATCAAAAGAGGTTGATATTGAGAAGAAGTAGCCGTTCGAAAAAACACACCAGTGTGAGACCGTGCCGTTAAAATGCCTGCTATGGCATGGGATCCGGGACGAAACTTTGGACAGCGTGATTTTGCCGCTACTGTCTAAAGAACGGAAAAAAGAGGCATTATGAAAATCAATAATATCTCTCTCTGACTGTGGGGATAGCTACTGAAGCAGAAAATCGGAATAAGGATAAAATCGTTCTCGTTAATTACTATCCCCTTACCTCAAAGAGCTTTGAGTGCATCCTGTATCGGTTGATTACCATTGAGGAGTTCAAACGTTTTGTTTTTGGCATTTTCAATATCAACACAAGACACAATTACTTGCGCCACATCTCCACATGGAATATTTCTTCAATGCTTTCAAAATGCTTAGCTATTTCGACTTTACCCGTCGGTGGTTCAAAGCTTAGAAACCCCGGACGAACAATGGTATATGTTAATCCGCTTTCTTCTAAGTATCTATCCGCTTCCCCTTTGATTTCAGGTAATGTGCAATTTTGGGTATAGCTTGTGGATCACCAGATCCATATGAACTAAGCATAACAAAATGAGCGATGCTTTCTTTCTTGGCAGCATCAATAAGGCGTTTTGCTCCTTCTTGGTCTAAATGGTTTTATCTGGACCCGTTTTTGAGCCGGATCCAGCAGCAAAATCACCACATCCTATACCTTTAACGGCACGAGAAACATCTTCTTCAAGATCAGCCACTATAGCTTCTTTGGCAACAAGCTGTTTCAATTTTTACGCTTGCGCTGCCTCTCTAATCATTGCATAAGCTTCATGACGATTACTTTGCCCAAGAAGCTCCACTATCAATCTACCCGTGTGACCGTTTGCACCTGCGATAAGGACTTTCATATTCCCATTCCTTTTTGTTCTAACCATAGATCCCTTTCGCTATGGAGATTGACTTTATACTGCCGTTACCATAGTTCCACAGTCGCATTCAAATGCAAGTTTTTACTTCCTCTGCACTGTGGGATGCGCACTTTACCGAAAGTCCCCCATACAATTATCCTGTATTGAACTATGAGTTCAATGTAATCAGGCGAAAAACTCATATCATCGTCCCGAATCTGTTTGACGCACGATTTATCATGATAATGAATGGCTATACGTATTCCCTAGCTCATACGCCCGATTAAGCAGACTGTCATAATGTTTTTTGATTTCATCTTCGTTTTCCATATCTTCAGCTAACGTATTATACAAAAATGCCACTTCAGACTGAGAAATGCCTGTATAGCCAGCTAAACCAACATTTAAATAATGGGAAATCATGGTATCAAAATTTCTCTTTTTAAGACTTTCCTCTGTCTCCCCGACAAGCGGAATCCACAATACCTTTTTGTGTGGAAGGCGCGCTCCTCCATAAGCAAAACCATAATTCCATGTGCGGTCTATATATCCTTTTGTAATGGCCGGTAACAAGTACCACCATAATGGAAATATGAACGCTAATCCGTCATTTCTCTTTAGCCTTTCCATTTCTGCCTGAACACGCAGGGAATATTTTTTATGAGGGTTGTCCCAATCAGGTTCATCTTGTTCATATACCAGTGGATTAAACTCTTCACCATATAAATCCGCTATTTCAACTTCATGTCCGGCATCTTTTAACCCTTGAACAAAACGTTCGGCAACGGCAAAAGTAAGGGAATCCCTTCGAGGATGCGAGACAATCGTTAGCACTCTCATGTAATCAGCTCCTAAACAGATTTTCAACAATTTTTTTGAGTAACTATCTTGAAATTTACCATTATCTTCATTCATAATCAAACGATTAAGATTCTTGCTCCAGTTGTCATATAACAAATTTAATTTCATCCGTTGGCTTCAGCTAAAACTCTCGTTTTGGGATGGTTTATCATTGAGAAGCAGTATGTCCATAACCGGATATCATATTATCCCCCTTCCGTTCCCCTGCTTCCTGTTCATCTAAATATAGGGCGGACAGAAGAGTAATCTTCAATTCTTTTTTACGACACCAACGTTACCTGTAGCAAGACTCTGTCCCTAGTTTCTAATCTGCCATGAGTAAAAAGCGTTTCCGAAAAATAATTCGCCCAACAACTCCACTGGGTTTACAAGTAGATGTCCCAATCTATGATAACAAAAACTTAATTAATTATATTAATCCCCCGTCCCCGTATATTTTTATAATCAGATACATCTCTGTCCAATTTCTGGAATAACACTAGATATAACTCAATAGAAAATAAAATACATGTGGAACAAGAGCTAATTGACGGCAAAAAAACGGAGTATTATAATCATAGCAAACCTATAAAATTTATAAGAATTATTTAAGGAAGGGTGGCGGAAAATGAGCGTTTTGAGCGAAGTGTTGGCCGCAAATGAGGTGTACTCTGCCAGTTTCGGGGACAAAGCAAATTTGCCGATGCCGCCGAAGCGTCGATTTGCGATTTTGACCTGCATGGACGCGCGTCTCGACCCAGCCAAGTTTGCCGGACTTGCGGAAGGTGATGCTCATGTGATCCGAAATGCAGGAGGCCGGGCAAGCGACGATGCGATTCGTTCCCTCGTCATCTCGTACAAGCTGTTGGGAACACGGGAATGGTTCGTGATTCATCATACCGATTGTGGTATGGAGACGTTTACCAATGAAATTATCCGTAATTTGCTCGCCAACAGCTTGGAAACAGCCAAGTTCGATGGACAAAATTGGCATGACGTGGGAAGAGGCCCCGGTTCCAGAGCAGGAGAATACATGGAATTCTTAACGATCAACAATCTTGAACAGAGCGTTATCGACGATGTCGAACGGATTCGCTCCCATCCTCTTGTTCCGAACAACATTGCGATCTACGGTTTTATTTACGACGTGAAAAACGGTCGTCTGATTGAAGTACCTGAAGCTAACCGTATTGGCCGGGCAACCACCTGATCATCCGCACTGCTGCTTGCCTTCATAAAACGAACTTCTTATTCGGTGTGGCATAAAAATGGACACGCGTTAAACAGAGAGAAGTAGCCGAGCCTATGCAGCTACTTCTCTCTGTTTAGGGTCTTCAGTCTCTTTAAATTCTTCATAATGATACATAGCCGATTGCTGAATGACTTTGTTTTCGGTTATAAAATCATTACGTGATAAAAAATCACTTTCTGCCATTTTTTATATTCAGACAAAAGATTAGGAATAGACTTGCATTTTTCACCATTAATCTCATTTTTGATATTAACGTGATTATATCTAAATTCTGGGCTTCCATCGTTGCTAAATATTCACTTACTATTTCCCTCGATTATGTAACAATCATTATATTTCCTTCTTGTGTCTGGTTATTGTAATTGATCAACGACATTCTCCCCTGTTAAATTTTTATAATCATGACAATTGCGACGATTAAAAGACGTGATTTCGTTTTTTAACTTAACTGCTCTTTAGTTGAAGAAACTTGTTACCACCAAAACATTATACAGATTTTTCAATCGAGTAAACGAGTGTCTCCCTACCGCGAATCAATGTTTCTTTTTCAAACGTCATACCCACTCGCTCAGCAACTCTGATAGATGGTGTGTTTAGTTTGTAAATCATCGAAATCAGTCTATTTAATTTAAGAACATTGAATCCGAAATCTCTTGATGCCTTCGCTGCCTCTGTTGCTAAACCTTTTCCCCAATGTTCGCGCACTAATAAATAGCCAATTTCCATTTCATGTTGTTCGTCAACAATCTGTGGGACAATCCCACACATTCCAACAAAATCGCCATTTTCCTTGAATTCACAAATCCACAAACCGGCACTATGTTTTTCGTAGTTATTCAGATTCCATTGAATCCATTTTTTTGCGTCTTCTCTGGTCTTTGTAGAAGGATAAAATCGCATGGCTATCGGATCAGAAAAAATTTTCATCAGATTATCTTCATCACGAAAATCCATTTTCCTTAATATTAATCGCTCTGTTTCAATGACAGTCATGCGTGAACACCTCTGCTTTTGCTTTTCGATACAAAACATTAAAAAGTTTATTCTTGATCACTTCATGACAACATGGACGAGAAGCTACTTGTTCTTTTTATAGACCTTTTTCTAAAAAATGATCATACATGACAGAAGAACTCCTTCTTCTGCCATGTATATCTGCCTTTCATGAGCTATTTTAAATTGAAACCTTTTCCTTCGACAAACTCCTTCATATACATTCGAACCTGTTTACTAAGCATGCTGGCCATTTGTCCGGTCCATGTGTCACGGCGTTCTCCGTTTGTACGTTTTTCATAATATGACGAAATCGTTTCATTATATTGATTTAGTTGGTATTCTAATTTGGAACGATCTTGTTCGTATGTTTCTTCATGGTAAACATGATGGAAAGGTAAGCGCGGTTTTTTATCAGGATTTTGCGCCGGATACCCTACTGCAATCCCGAACAACGGAATCACTCGTTTCGGAACTTTTAAGAGCTCACACACTTCGGGTAAGTTGTTCCGCAAACCGCCGATATAACAAGCTCCCAATCCCATTGACTCAGCCGCGATTACAGCATTTTGCGCTGCCAACGCCGTGTCAATGAGCGCAACCATAAACTTTTCGGTGCTTTCTAACGCCGCAGATACATCGGCGTTTTCCATTTCGCCGATAATCTCGTGGCGATGCAAATCTGCGCAAAATATAAAGAAATGACCATTGTTCTCCACATATGGCTGATTTCCCGCTAACTCAGCGAGCTTCCGTTTCGTCTCTTTATCTTTCACCCCGATGATGGAATATGCCTGAATAAAACTGGATGTGGAAGCTGCCTGGGCACACTCGACAATGGTACGAATTTGTTCATCGGATAGAGCGCGGTCTTCAAATCTTCGAATGGAACGGTGCTGTAAAATCGTTTCAATGACTTGATTCATTTCTTTCCCTCCTACACCAATAATGATAAAGTTTTTCTTTGTTATTCATCATAACAAAAAAGAAAAGGTCAAAAAATATTTAGCTTTCAAATATTGATAAAAATACACTACTCTTTTGACCGGAATCACTTTCGTCACCATTCATCTGCTTCTTGAGCACTCTTTACATAAAGTTGAACAAAATGATATTCTCCCTCGATTTCTTTCCTTCTTCAGATCGATGCCTAAACGATACCCGTAGGATGCGTTCAATACCATGGCTTGTCCTTCTTTGTAATGTAATTTTTTTAACAACTCTTCTTTTAATCATTTCTTTTCTGGTTATGAAACGATTCATTTAGAATTGCGGCTTTTAGTTTACGATAATTTTATTATGTTACCTTAATCTATTTTTTTCTTTTTAAAAGTTAGCGTTTAAATGCAATATTGCATTTCTTTCTATCCTAGTAACATAATCTATTCCATGGGCAAGCCAAAAGGGAAATGTTCATCATAAATTGTCATTTCCTTTTAGTTGGTGTAAAAAATCAAATATGTTGTAATTAACGCCCTCTACAATATCTCCTTCTTGATTCCTTGCTTTTGTTATCTTTACAGCTAACTCATTATGAATTGTAAACTCTTGATTACAAAAGATAATATCAGTGGTCCCCTGTTCGGTCTATCCCAAATGGAAAAACTCTTTGATTTCAGGGGTCATCAACCCATCATATTCTTTACACACCATCTGATTTCCCCTTTATTCATAAAGGGTAACCGCTCTACAATCCATTAATGCCCCTATTGCTTCTTGCTGGTACTTGGTGTTTGTCACATAACGATTGCATCTGACCATATTTGAACGCAAAAGTACCAGCAGTCTTCTCCAATTGGTAATTTGTCCGTTATGCAATAAGTTGATGAATTCAAGGGAAAGTCCATAAAAATCGCCGTATAACTACTTTTTTCGATTTCGGAACGAATATTGAAGTAGTGGAGGCTTTCTTTGAGTCGTGCTGAAAGATACCCCTTTATATTGGGAGAATTTCAACACCTAATGAGCATTTTTCAAAATATATGCCTTTTTGTTCGGCATCATACAGAAAATACCACACATAATGTTCAGCTGCTTGAGATGAATCTTTAATGGTTTCACGAATAAACTCCTACATCGAATCAGGCTCTTTTCTACGTTCACTCAAATGCTTCACTAGCGATTGTTTAATTTGTGGCCGTATTATTCGGACAGCATCCTGATAAATATATTGCATCGTATCTTCAAAGCGAATTGGTTCATGTCCCATATTTTTGAGCTCTTCAAATACAATTTTTCGTATAGGAGACAGAGAGTCTTGGGCGACAGAGCTGATAAAAATGGTCGTGTTATACACGATAGCACCGCCTCACCTCAAACTATTTTCTAAATATTATTATAACATAAATAAGAATATATGTTCGTTGTCATCGAGACAACAGTTATGAAATTACTTGATTCAACAGCTCTTCTATACGTATTCGCTGTAGAAAAAATTACCGTTTCATGGAGAATATATCACTTTACAAAAGTAAGTAAGTTACTTTATTATATTTATTGTTTAGAAGTACCCCTTCCTACCAAACACGTTGCAAAAGGTATGGTATTCGCTTTTTTGAAAAAAATAATGGATGATTTCATCAAACAAAGAAAGGGAGAATTACCATGGCAAAATTATTGTATATTACGGCGAATCCAAAAACGGAAAATGAATCGTTCAGCTTATCTGTCGGCCGAGCATTTTTAAATGCCTACAAACAACAAAACCCACAAGATGAAGTAGTGGAATTGGATCTTTATCAGACCGATATTCCGCACATCGATCAAGATGTGTTTAGCGGTTGGGGAAAACTCCAACAAGGACATGCTTTTGATCAGTTAAGCGCAGAGGAAAAACAAAAAGTCAGCCGCATTAACCAATTAACGGACCAGTTTATCGAAGCAGACAAATATGTATTTGTGACTCCTATGTGGAATTTTAGTTTTCCACCAAAAATGAAAGCGTATATTGATACAATTTGTATGGCAGGTAAAACATTTAAATATACGGAAAACGGACCTGTAGGGTTATTAACAGATAAAAAAGCGGTACATATCCAAGCCCGCGGAGGTATTTATTCCGAAGGTCCAATGAAAGACATGGAGTTTGGAGACCGTTATTTAAAAACTGTGCTCAGCTTCATCGGCATTACAAATGTTCAATCAATTATTGTAGAAGGAATGGCACAATTCCCAAATGAAGCAGAAAGCATTAAAGAAAAAGCAATTAAACAAGCAGAGGAAGTAGCGAAAAACTTCTAATTCGTTCACCACGTTTTACTTCGAGAAGGGGTATGGAAAACAGACACTTGAATTCATTGAAGAGAAAAAGAGTGACTGTAACAATTAACCAGTCACTCTTTCCTTTTTTGTATTTGTGTACTTATCGTTTGCTGGATTACTTTTTGTCATTGTTTCCTTGTAATGCCTTATGAAAGAAATACGAATACCTGCCCACTTAACTAACGTTTGAATAGGGATCGTAGATTGTATGCGACTTGTCTGTGATATCCGAACAATAAGCGACATACAAGAACTGCTTTACGCTTCTCTTCTTTTCGAAGGCGTTCGCTCTATTTTGTCTAGAATACATATAAGCACTCCTATTCGTTCTTTGACGCTTAACATATGAGGTTGGTAGCAAGAAGTTGCTGCCACCGTAAAACGTTGAACATAACCGTATATCTGTTGTAATATCTGTTGTATGGGGAAAAGAAAAGTACGAACGTCGGCTGCTTCAGCATGTCTCTTGCAGTCGATGCAGAGGTCAAGTGAAGGCAGGGGTGCTTGGCACGTTGATACTGCTGGATACTTACAAGCTCCCACTTCCACTCGTTACGAAGCCTCAATTAAGTAGTAGAGATAGTTGATGTTTGACTGACATCCAGGGCTACACCTCTACTATAAAGGTGTCATACGCTATTCTAATTTCCAGACCTTTTTTGTTTAGCTGCCTTTCCACTTCTTTTAGTTCATCAAAACTCAACCCGTTCATTTCTTCGATGTGTGTTAATACCGTTTTTTTAGCATTCAATTCTTTAATAATTTCGAGTGTTTCTGAAAAAGTCGCTTCCTCTTTTAGCACAGGGTGTCCAGAAGATATTAATCGTTCGCCTGTAAAAGGATGATATTCAAAAATGCCAATAGGTAAAACGGCAAGGTCAATACCTTGTAGTGTTTGAGGGGGCTTCCAGTTATGAAGTTCATCAAGTGCGATTAAAACTTTTTTCTCTTGCGTTTTTAATAAAAACGCATAAACGTAGGCTTCTGCCAGACGGAATGGCTGTATTTCTATCTCATTGATCCAAACGCTATCACCGTCTTTTATTTCATGAATTCGTATATATCCTTGTTCAGAAAAAAATTTAAGATGTTCTCCGCTTCCGAGACGATGATTGAAATCAACGGCTACTTGTTCAGGTAAATATACATTGGTTTGTCTATTTTTTGGTGGGTAGTTTCTCCAATCGGCATTGATAGATTCTAAAATTCTTCTTCCCATCACATGGTCAGGATGCCAATGAGAATAGAATACCGCGTTTATTTCGTTAATATTCGAACGATTGATTTGATAATATATATCTTCTGACGTATCAAGCAATATATTTGGTCCGTGCACAAATAAACCAGGACCTGAACGACTATACGGTACACCTTTTATTCTCGCTTCTTCACACACTCGACAACGACAGAGTGGGCGCGGGATGGTCATTGCCCCTCCTGTTCCAAGAAATTCAATCTTCAACCCTATCACTCTTTTCTTCTTGTAATAGTTTTATCTACTTTTTAACGATTATTATAATATTTCCCACAACATTTAATTGGCACTTAATTGTTGGACAATAAATTAGAGGAAGTACGAATAAGAGCCCAACTCATACTCCGAATAATCAATCTTCTATACAATTGAATAAATACCACTTTTTATTAAAAACATTTACCCTTGAAATACTATGCTTAATACCAATCACACGCCGATCATAACCTTCCCCATAAGCTCCTTGTCAACGCTACTAAACGATTCACTTAGATAGAAAATTCGCCAGACTTACTTCATTTCTTACCAGACGCGGAGCAAAGCGAATCGTTTTTGATAGTGCGCGGCGGAGAGATGCTGATCCTTTATGAAAAGATCTCCCTCTGTACAAAAATATTAGTTAGTAGATTTTTGCTACAGACTAAACAATGAAACGCGTTCCAACAAAGGAACGCATCTAATAAAGCTGCCCTGAAAGATGTTTATAAACCGGATAATAGAATCTTTTTAGCTGTTTAGGTAACTTCACTGGATATTGGCTATTCATCAAATTTCCCTGTTTGGTAATCGATCATCGCTTGACGGATTTCTTCCTGTGTATTCATGACAAACGGTCCGTATGCGACAACCGGTTCGTTAATCGGCTCACCTGCATACAGCAAGACGCGGAGTTTTTCTCTGGCAGTCATGGTGATTTCACTCTCTAGAGCTTCATCGGCTGAATCTAAAAATAATACTTGTCCAGCCCTTCCTTCCGTTTGATGAACACCAAAAGTCCCACTACCTTCCAGAATATAGAGAAAGCCATTATAACTCCCAGGCAAATCTTGCACAACACTCGCTCCGGATTCAAGTAAAATTTCTACCATGGTGACAGGCACGTGGTTAAGCGTCGGAGCTTGCACGCCTTTTGAAGAACCAGAAAACACACGAACGATGGCTCCTTCTTCTTTACGCACAGGCATGTCTTTGCCTTTTAAATTTTGATAACGCGGCTCTGTCATTTTTTTCGAGCGCGGCAAATTAATCCACAATTGCAAACTGTGCACCGTAGAACCGGGAGCCGGGTCTTCTTTATGAATAACACCCTTTCCGGCAGTCATCCATTGCACATCCCCCGGTCCGAGCTTTCCGTGTCCGGCTTTGTTGTCAAAATGCTCCAGTGTACCATCAATGACATATGTCACCGTTTCAATACCACGATGCGGATGAAAATCAAACGTTCCCCTTTGAAAAAAATCCTCCATTAACATTAAAAAAGGATCGTACTCTTTCCAGTTCCCAGGTTCTAACACAAATCCATTCCGATGAATTGAGCTGTTTGTTTGATACTGTACCGTTTTTATACGGCGAATGCCTCGTTGGTTTTGCATAGGACCTCCTAATAATGAATCGAATTTTATATAAGTTTATCATATATTTCCACCATTTTTGATGTCAAACAAGAGTTAAAACCATTTGTATTTGTGTAGATGTTCACGTTGCATACAAAATTTTATTTTATGCATCTCCTCGATCAATCGAGTTATAGATTCACAACTAGACTATTTATAAACCAGAGCAACAGCTCAAAATTATGCATAAATGCGCACGTAATAAATAGCGGTACGTGACTGCTCTAGTCCATCATTCTTTTATTAGTTGCAGTTGGGATTTTTTTATTTTGTATGGAAATAACATAGAAATTGTCGGCTGAACCAATATCAAACTTAACTAAAGGAGGCGTAGACCCTTTTGCCACGTACTGACCGATGGAAGGAAAAATGCACGATGCTGTCGCTAACAGCAAGCCACGGTACATCTTTCACGCCAGATGAATGACATGGGAAGGAACTCTATAAGAATCTAAGCGGCAAGGGCAAGCAGTTTTGCTGGTTCTATCGAGATATGACCTCGATATTTATAAGATTTTAGTAGCTAGGAAATAGTGATGTACATACCTAAAGCATTTGAAGTTCATGATCAAGAAAAATTATTCGATTTTATAAAAAACAATAGTTTCGGCATTTTGTGTTCTCAAAATGAGAATGGACCATTTGCGACCCATTTCTACTTGATGTAGACAAAGGCAAAAACGGTGTATTGCTGAGGCATATGGCAAAACACAATCTGCACTGGAATCATTGCATGGAAAAAAGGTTCTTGTCGTTTTCCCTGACCCCCATGCGTATATTTCAGCATCCTGTTATAACGAAAAAAATACTATCCCGACGTGGAATTATGTATCTGTTCACGTATATGGAACATTTACATTAATGGAGACAAAAGAGGAGCTAGTGACAGCCATAGAAAAGACAGTGAAAGTTTACGAATCATCGTTGCCTCATCCTTGGAATATGAATGCCCATGATCCATTTATAGATGGTTTGCTAAATGGCATTGTCGGTTTTGAAATCTCCATTAACGAAATAGAGGAGAAATGGAAGTTAAGTCAGAATCGTTCGATCCAAAGACAACATCGCGTGATCCATGGTTTAAAAACAACAAACCAATATCATTCGCAAGAAATTGCAAAAATGATGGAAGAAAATCTAAAAAGGTAAGCAAACAATATGCGCTTACCTTCTTGCCCCTTAATACACATCTCTTTTCGTAAACACAGCAAAAGAAACGACAAATCCAATGAAGCCCCAAACCGCCAGAACGGCCATAGAAAATCCGAGTGTCATTCCATTGATTGGCGGTGCTGTGCCGCTAATGTAATCAGTGAGGCGCAAATTGACCATAAACAAATATTTCGCTGACTCCCAAGAAGAGACCATGCTCGATAATATCGCCCCGGAAATGAGCGCTGCTAACATAATTCCCATCACAGCAGCTGTGCTTCTCATCAAAACTGAAAGCATGAATGTTAATGTACCGACAATAATAGAAACAAACCAAGCAAGTCCTAATTCGATAAGCAAATACTGCCATTGCGGAAGTAAATGAACGTTTGAAGTATTTAATTCTTCCCCGTTAATTGTAAATCCTGTTAATAATGGTAAATTCCATCCCTTGTATCCAAATACCGCTCCTGAGATAAGATAAGAGATGATCGTTACCGATAACAAAATAAATGAAATCGATAAAATCATGGCTATGTATTTGCTGAGTAAAATTCGCCACCTTTTTACAGGCCTTGTTAAAAGCAATTTGATGGTACCCCCGCTCGCTTCCGAAGACACTAAATCAGCAGCAATGACCATAACCATAAGCGGAAGAAACAAGTCAATGGAGTTTTCGATAAACATTCGCATAAAAGTTGGCGCGCCCGGCGCTGATGGATTAACATCATGATCTAAATAGTATTGCTGTTGCTGGAGACGAATTTGTAAATATTTCCTCCATTCGTCAGACAGACCGCTTGAATTTAATCGATTTTGTGCATCAATAATTTGTTGCTGAAGTTGAGTCCGCCAATCGTTGGTTCCTAGCCTCTCTTGCAAGTCTTGAACATGTTTAAATTGGGCATATGTAAAGAGAGCGACGAGAACGGCGATAATGGCAGCAATGATGAAAAGGCGCTTTTTTCGAACAATTTTTACCATTTCGTTGTGAACGAGATTAATCAATCGTCTCCCCTCCCGTCAGTTCGATAAATAAATCTTCTAGCGTCGGCAGTTTCGGTTGAATTTCGCTTACTTCCACCCCTGCTTGTACCAATTTCTCATTCCATTTTGGAAGCTGTTTTGCTTCATATGGGGTAATCAGCGTGCCACCTTGTACACTAATGACCACTGTTTCTTTCGATAAAATGTTTTTAGCGGTCTCAACAGGATTCACTTTCCAAGCAACACGTGCCTGCTCTTTTAAAAGATGTTCGACTGTATCAATTCGAATCATCTTCCCTTTGGACATAATCGCAACACGGTCACACATTAATTGAATTTCGCTTAACAAATGGGAAGATACTAACACGCTTAATCCTTCTGTCTCCGCTAAAAAGCGAATAAACTCACGCATTTCCCGAATCCCAACCGGATCTAATCCGTTCGTTGGTTCATCTAAAATCAAGATTTTCGGTTTCCCAAGTAGCGCCTGAGCAATACCAAGTCGTTGCCGCATCCCTAATGAATACGTTCTTACCCGATCGTGGATCCGATTTTGCAGCCCAACTAATTCAACAACTTCCACAATTCGCTCTTTGGGAATATCAGGTACCATTCGAGCAAAATGTTCAAGGTTTTCCCATCCGCTTAAATAAGGGTAAAGTTCCGGATTTTCGACGATGCAGCCAATATTTCGAATTGCTTTGGAAAATTGGCGATGTAGATCATACCCACATATAGAGATATGTCCGGATGTCGGCTTAATCAGTCCAACAAGCATACGAATGGTCGTCGTTTTTCCGGCACCATTTGGACCTAAAAACCCAAATACTTCCCCCTCGGTTAATTCAAACGAAAGACCTTTAATAATTTCTTTATTTCGAATCGTTTTTCGCAAATCTGTAACGACGAGGGTAGCGTTTTTTGTCATTTGCCTTCCTCCTTTGTGAGCGTAATCAAGGAAGCTACACGTTCACCAATTCGTTTGTATCCTTCTTTATTCGGATGAAATTTATCGCTATAAAGATAATCATTGACATGAAGTTCAAACAAATCAAACGTCGGAACAGCGATGATGTTTGGATAACGGGCGGCGATTTCCGCTGAGTCAAAATTCCACTGGCGCACAATCGCCGATGTTGTTTTGGCATCACGAAGATCGTTAAACGGATTGTAAAGACCGATGTAAAATACAATAGCCTGCGGATTGACCGTGCGAATCGTTTTGAAAATCGTATCTAAATTTTGAAGGTAATCGACTTTCGCTTTATTAATTCGGTCAATCGAAAAATGACTTAGCGTTTCCCCACCTTGAAACAAGTCGTTCCCGCCGATGGTCATCAAGATGACATCCGCTTGTTGGAGCTGTCGGCGCACCTCTATTTGTTGAAGCTGCTTGACTAATCCAGCGGATCGTTGTCCTTTAATGGCTAAATTCGCCATCGAAATAGGTTGCTTCGTTTTTCCCTTCAGTTCATCAAGTACATAGCCGACATACCCTTTCCCGCTTTCATCTCCCGTTCCCCGGGTCAATGAATCACCGAGCGCAACAAGATAGAACCTCTCCTTTTTGTCGTTTGCCGTTTCCCCCAAATGTGATTCCTTTACCGGAGATACAGCTCCGTGAAAAAATTGATCTTTGATTGTCATTCCTAATCCGGCAAGCCACAATCCGCTTGCAAGGATAGAGAGAATTGTGATGACCTTAACTGTAGTTACTTTCACGGTACCATCCTTTCTATCAGAGCCCATTTATTATTTACATCATACAACATCTGTCCGTATTAAGCACTTATAAAGAGCCGATGATAATGCAGGTCAACCATGATAAATGTTAAAAATGTGAAAAGCCCGCTCGGTATTTAAAAAGAGAGAAATGTACTGACTATTCAAAACGTCTAATGCTAAGCGGTTCCGTTTGGATGTTTTGAAAGTATTGTTAGGTCACAAAAAAGAGATTAATTGTAATACATTTCTTTTACAATTAATCTCTTCTTAATAGCGATGTGATGCTTTTATTTAGCCGCATGGCGAATAGTTAAAAATTTATTGATCCATGCTCCAATGTAGCAACTTATTACGGAAGGTATTAATGCTATGAAGGAGCCAATCCCTTGTGAAATAAACAAATCATGTCTTCCGTGAATGATAACCGATAAAACATTGATTATAGGGATAAATATGGCTAAAGCAATACTAAATTTCCATGCTCCGCTCGGATATATACCCCCTAAAAATACTCCAAATATGAACAATAGAATAATCGCATTAAAAGGTTCATCTGCATTATAATCTGTAATTGCAATTAAAGCGCCTAGCGTAATAGACAAACTATACAACCATCGTCTTAAGAATGTTTAATTTACTTCCATTTCCTTATTCCTCCTACTCCTTTGTTGAAAAACTTTAGGTGCCAAAAGAATGTTATATAGAGTATATAATATTCCCTCTTCTCTTTATGTCAATTGGGAAAACACAAATATGGACATAGATTTCCTACATTATTAATTATAAGTATTTTGGCAATCCGAAGTTTTCAAGTAACTAAGCAAAAAATTTATAATAAATATATTATGTAAATTAAATGTTCTCCTCTTTCATAACATGAAAACTTTCATACTCTGTTTATTCGCTTTTCGTAAGGAATTATGTTAATGAACCTGTGTCATGTCGTAAGTAAAGAAATGCTTGTCCTTTTTACACAAATGAAACTCGTTCATAAATTATGATTATTTCCTACACCCATTCATATATATTAGCGATATCTTATAATTTTTTTGAATGGGGTGTCGTTATGAAAAGGGTGGGCAAAGATGATTTTGTCTCTGGTTTTGTCCCAAATCATAATCACGGTTCAGTGGATTATACTTCTGTTGAAGATGGGCATGTACATCAATGTTTAGATATCACATCGCCACCAATTCCTACGGAAGATGGAAGCCACATCCACTATACTGAAGGTTATGTGTTATATGAAGATGGGCATACACATTATTATCGAGCATACTCAGGTCCAGCTATTCCAGTTGGAGATGGCATGCACGTACATTATTACGATTTCTACACAACAGAAGATCACGGTCATAGACATCATGTGACAGGTGTTGATAAGCCCGCTCCCGGAACCCGCTAAACTCACCTTTGTTTCTATTATCTATACGAAAAAAGCAGCCATAAATAAGGCTGCTTTTTAATTGCTATTCTCCCAATAGTTTAGCTGGATTATAAAATCAATTTGTTTATTTGTCACTGCTAATTAGTATTGGAATAATATTTTCAAACACATATCCAAGGGGCCAATTGTTCATAATCTTAGCCAACTGTTCAGACAAATGAAACAGTCGCCCAAGCCAAACATTCCACTGTATCATAAGATAACATAATTTTTTATTAAACCTATTATTATAAGCTAGCTTTTTCGTTCGTTGTTGTCGTACATGTTTTTATTATGTTTACTTAGAACATAGTTTAATTAAATAAAATAAAAAATTATTTTCCGATGATAAATGATTTCAGAAAAAATTAAACACCTTAACCCAATAGAATTTAGGGCTAAGGCTTCTAAGTTACTATACGTTGCCTATTTTGAGATGTTCGGTATTTTTTCACTATCCAATATTGGAGATAAACAACGCTAGGTTCAAAATAATAAAATTTTTTGAGAAGGTATTTATTTTATTTAGCAAGCGAATCATTTACGGCAAATCTTCGTTTAACGTAATAGATGTTTGCGATCATATTTTCTTGATATGGAATAAATCCTTTCCTTGTTTATCAAACTAAACTCTAAAATAGTAATACCCCTTTTCTTCATTTCAATCAATACGTCGATATTTATAAAACCTTGAACTCAAACGGTTCGTTACATGTGAATTTCGCTTTTGGCACATTAAACCCTCTCCACTTCATTACTTGGCACTGTAAAAAGTCCGTTCATTATTGATTATAAATCTTTGACGCTACAAATCTTTATACCTATTTTGCATCCTCTTTTTCAAACTTTTTAGGCAGATGCTCTTTTTCGTAAGCATCATCTTCTGCATTGTCTCTAATCGTTTTTTGAAGAACAAACGAAGACATAATTAAAAAGCAGGCGCACACGGCATAATATCCTTTTTCCACTAAAGGCGCATCCAAGTTGTACAAACCGATAAACATAAACCCGCATGACAGTACAAAAGAAGCCCAGGCAAGAAACGTAAACGCCTGGGTGTTACGGCGGCGATAATTCATATTAAATCCCCTCTCCTCATGCAGTCTTTTTCATAATAATGTATTCCATATCGCATATTTTATTGACAATGACTTCAACCATTTAAGTAGAGCATCAGAAAGAGATGACCCTTCATCCAAAAAGAATTCCTCACCAAAAGAAAAGGGTTCACAATGGACTAAGCATCAAATCTACTCAAACAGTTTATTCTACAGAGTTGAACCACCACTAAAAGACACGTCCTGGAAACTGTTTGCGTTAGTATCCTTATGGAAAGATTGATTTTCCTGACTAGGTTGGGAGTAAATTTGCTCATAGATGTTTATTCTTTTCTTCTGATTCTAAAAATCAGGAAACGGAAAATCGTCTAAAACCAAATGTTTCTGCTCCCGTATGGCTTATTATCTCTTTTGTAAATAATCGATAATTCCCATAGCACAAACCTTTAAATCTAAGCTAATAATCTCATAAACATCTGCTTCTCGAGGTACATTCTGTTTATCTAAAAACGCGCTAATCATTTCAAAAAGATCTCTGGATACAGCATCTGTTTTTTCTTCAAAAGAAGCGTTAGGATTGTCTTTCGTGATTCTTTCACCAACTTCCACAAACTTTGGCAGCCAGTACCTTAATTGCTCAAAAGCATCACTTGGGTTGTTCGACATTCCAAAATGTCCAAAATAAATTCGCTCGATATTTAAGCTCTCGAGACGATCAGCAGAATCTAACATCGCTGTTGGATTAAATTGATTTGGTGATGTCGAAGGTAAATAAAATTCTAATCCGTACTCAAGCAATTGAGGGTAAAAAACTCCAACAGTATCTCCCGTGAAAACTCCATTACTGCGAGAATCATAAATGGAAAAATGATGATTTGCATGTCCAGGCGTATGAAGGAATGTCAATGTGCGATTTTCGCCAATTTGTAATATATCGCCATCCTCCATTGTAAATAGACGTTCTTCTGGAACAGGTAAGATTGGATTAAACAATTCATCAAATTTCTCACGGTAAACAGCTTGCGCACCTTGAATTAATCTTGAAGGATCGGCTAAGTGTCGTTTTCCCTTTGGGTGGACGATGACATTTGCATTCGGGCACTTGTCAAGTAATAGACCTACACCGCCCGCATGATCAAGATGAATGTGGGTGACAATAATGTTTTTGATGTTCTTTGCCGCGATCCCTAACGTTTCTAATCCTTTTAGTAAATACGGAATGGAGGGACTTGCACTTGTTTCAATAATCGTTAATTCCTCTTCATGAAGCACATATGTACCTGTTCGTTGAGCAACTCCTAAATCAAAAACATCAATTAACGAAATTCCATGACCTAAATCAATTGGTTTTTGCATATCTTTTTCTTCTCTCCTACTCATCTATTCTTACTGAATATTCTATCAAATAACGGATTGATAAGGAATAGATATTCTTCTAAATTTTGGATTGATGATAAATGTGAGCATCATAAAAATTGCTGCAATATGATATCATGCCAAAACACACAGGTGACCTGACAGAAAGAGATTGCTCAGGTCACCCATACTAAATTACTAATTACTCTAAATTACTATGTTGTTTTAATGCGCTTTCGTGCTTGATATTTTGTACAGCTGCATACTGCAAGCATATGGCATCAAAAATTAAATGCATACATTGATCGAAGAGAGAACTTAATGGTTGTACGCTTTTTTTCTCATGGCCGCGGCGGTATTTGGTCGCTGCAGGAACATGAATAGTGAGTGATGCATTTGCGGCTAGTTCCGATGCAACATCAGTGGTAAAAGCAATTACGTAGCAATCGAGCTGTTTGGCTTTTTCAGCAATCCAGACAGTACTTTTGGTTGTCCCGGAACCAGATACAACAACCAATGTGTCTCCTTTTTGAAGCGCGGGAGTAATGGTCTCACCTACCACGTAGACGTTCGCTCCAAGGTGCATGAGCCGCATTGCAAATGCTTTTGCCATTAATCCCGAACGTCCTTCCCCAGCAATAAAAATCCGATTTGCTTTTTGAAGAAGAGTGGCTACATGTTCAATATTCATATGATCAAAATCCTGAAAAACCTGCTCCATTTCATAAAAAATAGTTTGAATAGGATGTTTCATCGTTAATCCTCCATAAATAAAATAGATTGTTTTAATTCTCTCGCTGCTTTTACTTTATCTGCGGCTTGCGTTATTGCAGAACCAACAATAATAATCAAGGGATTGAATGGCTTAATTTTTTCGATTGAATCGATAGAAATCCCTCCGGCAATCGCCAATGTGCGGTCCTCCAGAATGTTAAAGCGATCGAAAGAATGTTCAGCTTTCGAAACAGAAAGCTCTTGCTCGTCTTTGCTTAAATGGGCGCAGAAAATGGCATCCTTGTATTCTATTAATTTTCGTAACGTTGTTTCATTTACGTTCAATAAATCAATCATAATGTTCCTCTTTCGTTTTGCTGCTTCGTTCAAGCATGTTTCAATAGTAACTAATGGAGCCACTCCCATAACAGTAATGATGTCGGCCCCTGCCTCAAAGCATAGCTCACACTCGTACTTAGCGTTATCGATTGTTTTGATATCGGCGACAAGCGGCTTATCGGGAAATACATTTTTGATGGTATAAATGCTTTTGATACCAAATTCTTTAATTAGCGATGTACCAACTTCAATCCAATCAATATAGCAATTTACTTCCTTTGTTATTTTGATGGCTTTGTCAACTGTCATTCGATCAAGGGCGAGCTGAATATACATAGTAATTCTCCTTATTTTTTATTTACCCGCTTCTTCGGGGGAGCTTTATCAATTTATAATGTTCTTCTCGCTAGAAGATTCCCGGATAATCAACTTACATGGAAACGTATACAGTTCTGAACCAACGCGTTCCTTATTGATTTGCTTAAGTAAAAGCTCTGCCGCTTTCTTTCCCATTTCATATGCCGGCTGTGCAATTGTTGTAATAGTTGGGTTTGAAATGTTGGCAAACGGGATGTTATCAAAAACAACAATAGCTAAATCTTGCGGAATACAAACACGATTTTCTTTTATAAATGTCATGACTTCAAAAAAAGACAAATCATTTCCTGCGACTAATGCAGTTGGTTTTTCAGGCAAAGTAAACACCGTTTTCAGTTGAGAAAGGATATTTTTTATGTCTGTTGATATCATGTATTCGGGCTTTATTTTTATACTATAGTCTCTTAATGCTTGCTTATATCCGTTTACCCGTTCGATACGTGGATAAATCGTTAAAGGGGGAGTTACAATCGCAATTTTCCTATGCCCCTTTTGAATAAGATGAGAGACAGCCTGATGCGTCGCTTCTTTATTATTCACTACAATCGTATTTACATTCACTCCATCAATTTTTCGGTCAACAAAAACGATAGGATAGTTCTCTTTTTCCATCTGCTTATACAGTTCGATATTTTCACCCGTTGGAAAAACAATTAATCCATCAACCTGTCTCGCACGTAACATTTCAATATATTTTCTTTCCTTTACAGGATCATCATCAGCGTTGCATACAATAGCGTGCATATCATGTTCATGGCAATAGTCTTCAATTGCCCTGCTTATTTCTGTGGAAACTCGATGCATGATATTAGCTACAATAATACCGATCATCGCTGTTCGTTTTTGTTTCAAACTCCGTGCTATATAATTTGGACGGTATCCCAGTTTTTCGATAGCCGCCCTTATCTTCTCTTTCGTTTCGTCCCCCATATGCTCATATCGTTTATTTAAAAACTGTGATACAGTGCTTTTAGAAACCCCAGCTTCTTTAGCTACATCAGCCATTGTTACTCTTCTCATTGGACATCTTCCTCTTAATTTTATTAGCTAGATTTAGATTTTTCGTGTTTCCATTTTAGCAAGTATTATTTAGTTTATCCAGTATATGGGGATAAAGATTATTCATCTCGATCAAATAATTGCATCCAGAAAATAAATTAACAGCGTTGTTTGGCATTTGTTACTTTCTCAACAAAGCAGCGGGCTGTTTCCTTAATTTTCAGTAAATAATCACTCGTAACTTCTTTATTCGTATCTAACAATGTACTGCCCACCCCCACTGCAACGGCACCTGCTTTTATATAATCTGTTACATTTTTTAAAGTTATGCCACCTGTTGGTAAGAGCGGGATATGAGGAAATGGCCCGGATATTGCTTTTATATATTCTGGACCAAGAACATTTGCCGGAAAAATTTTAACTGCATCTGCCCCATGCTCATATGCAGTTAAAATTTCTGATGGTGTCATTGCTCCTGATATACATAGTATCCCATATCTTTTTACAGCACGAATGGTTTCTACATTCACTGTTGGAGAAAACACAAATTGTGCCCCCGCCAAAATAGCTGCTCTTGCGGTTTCCGCATCTAGCACCGTTCCCGCTCCTACTGTTGTGTCATTGGCAAATTCGGAGCGCAGCTTTTCTATCATTTGCAATGCCTTCGGTGTCTCCATCGTAATTTCAAGTGCTGTCACTCCCCCTTCTTGCAATGCTTGGGCAATCGGAATAATTGTATTTAAAGTTGCATTGCGAATAACGGCCACAATTCCTTTTCTTTCTATATCATAAATATTCATATTCTCTCTCCCTATAGATTTAATAAATGAACTATGCTAGCTTAAAATATTTATAGTATAATAATTCAGAGATCCCCTATTTTTGTGCTTGATGAACTTCCCATTCATCAGGCACATTTTTTATTTTTTGCCTATTTACTCCTTTAACAGCAGCAATCGTTAAGAAAGATGAAAGGAACAAAGAACCAGCCATGAAAATGTATGACGCACCAAATTCTCCTGTTATCCCATTTAAATAACCGACAATGTAGGATCCTACAAACGAACCAAGTGCACCCATACTATTAATTAAAGCCATCGCACCGCCGGCAACATTGCGGGGCAAGATTTCCGGAATAATCGCGAAGAATGGACCATACGGTGCATACATTGTAGCTCCCGCGATAACAAGCAGGACAAATGAAATCCAAAAGTAGCTCGTTCCAATTAAATAAGATGCATAAAACGCAACGGATCCAATCAGTAAAAACGGCCATACAAATCCAGTTCGATTTAATGTTTTATCGGAAAAGTAAGAAGAGCTGAGCATAAATACAATGGCAAAAATGTACGGAATGGATGATAACCATCCGGTTGTAACGATATCCATATTAGGCGCAGCTTTAATAATAGATGGAAGCCACATGACAAATCCGTATACTCCAATGCTCCATAGAGCATATTGTAAACTTAATAAAATAACAGTTTTTGATTTAAACGCTTCCACATAATTTTTGACTGGTTTTAAATCTTGTTGTTCTTGTGCCAATTGTTCTTGTAATTGTTGTTTTTCTTCTACAGTTAACCATGTCGCGTCTTTCGGCTCATCATTGACTAACTTCCACCAAATAAATGCCCATATAACCGCCGGGAAACCTTCAATAACAAACATCCATCTCCATCCAACTGCTTCAACTAAATATCCAGATAAAATGGACATCCATAATACAGTTGCTGGGTTTCCCAGAATTAAAAATGTGTTAGCTCGTGAGCGTTCCTCTCTTGTGAACCAGTGACTTAAAAATACGAGCATTGAAGGCATCACTGCACTTTCTACTACCCCAAGCAAAAAACGAATAACAATTAATAATTTAATGTCGCTCACTAGCCCTGTTGCACTAGCAAGCCCTCCCCAAAGAATTAATGACCAAAAAATAAGTTTTTTAGCACTTTTATTTTCCGCATAATGAGCTCCAGGTATCTGAAAAAAGAAATATCCGAGAAAAAATAGTGATCCTAATAACGAGGACATGGCTGCTGAAATCTGTAAATCTTCAGCCATTCCACCCGCAGCCCCAAATCCATAATTCGCACGGTCCAAGTAAGCTAAGCTATACGTGATAAAAGAAATGGGAATAAGCCGATACCATCGCGATTTTGCAATTGTGTTTTGCATTTTATTCCCTCCCTACAGAATGTTTTATAAACTGTTCCAATTCAGTTCGAGTAGGATACCCATCGCTATCCCCTGCCGATTGAACGGCTAAAGCTCCAATCGCGTTCCCCCGCAAAACCGCTTCACGAACTGGAATCCCTTCAAGTAAACCACTGACTAGTCCCACAGCAAAACCATCACCAGCTCCCACTGTATCTATTACTTTTGAAACTTTATAGCTGTTTACATATCCTTCTTCATTATGGGATTTGTAAAAAGCTCCCTCACTTCCTAATTTAACAACCACAAGCTTTACTCCTCTTTCTAAATAAAAGGAAGCTATATCACTCGGTTGGGTGAATCCTGTTAAAAATTCTCCTTCTTGAATGCCTGGTAATACGAAATCGCTTTCAAAAGCAATTTTATTTATTACTTTTCTCATTTCTTTGTGGGATTTCCACAAAGATGGCCTTAGATTAGGATCAAATGATACGGTCTTTCCTTCCATTTTCATAAATGATTGGACATGTTTTGCAAATTCTCTCATTGAGTTAGAAAGAGCTAATGGAATTCCTGTCATATGTAAATGTCTTGCTGATCGAAAATAAGCTTCATCAAAATCATCGATACTTAAATGACTAGCTGCTGAACCTTTTCGAAAATATTGTACTTCGGGATCGCCATTCATCACCTTCGATTTTAATTGAAACCCGGTTGGAAATTTCTTATCGATCATCACTTGATCGATATTCACGTTTTCCTGTTGTAAATGTTGGATAATATACTTTCCAAAAATATCATCCCCTACTTTACTTACCCAGCCGCTTTTCAAACCCAATCTCGCAAATCCGATAGCTGTATTCACTTCCGCCCCGGCTAGCGATCGACTAAAACAACGAACGCTATGAAGGGGGCCTACCTCATTTGCGATAAACATGACCATTGCTTCTCCAAATGTGACTACATCCATTTATTTACTCCTTTCTTTTTCTCTGATTTTCTGAAAATACTAATATAACGTTGTATCATTTGAGCGTTTTCTATTGGAAACTCTAATGCAACAGGTAAATCTTGTGAAAGCACATCCAAAATCCTTCTCCATTCTGCTGATTCGTCTAGCGGCAACGGCAAAGTACTCCATTTTCCATTATCTATTTCCACATGTTTAAGGTGAACGTATTTGATAAACTTATAGAACTGATGTAACGCATCATAAACATTTTCACCACTATATTTCCAGTTCCCGATATCAAATGTCATATTAACTGGTAGTTTATAAATGGAAGCGCTTTTAAAAAAACAAAGCAAATGATGAATAGATCCTCCGCAAGAAGTCTGATCATTTTCCACCAGCAAATGGATTTCATTACCGTTTTCATATAACAGTTGTTTTAAATGATGGATATCAGAGCGGTTTGGCTGATAAAAGCCTAATGACACTTTGATCAGCGTTGCCCCTAATTCTTTCGCTTCGTGTATAACGGAATTTAATTCTTCGTCATTCAAAGCCCCACATCGTTTCCATAGGGGAATTGGTGCGGAATACACAATAAATAATCCATAGTCCATGATTATATTTTTTAACCTTGTCAAGGGATAATCGTTTTGTGTAAGCAATTCTCTACGAATCTCCACACCATCTGCGCCCGTTTCCGAAATAATTGGAATAAAAAATTCCTGACCTTTTTCTATTACTCTCTCACTTTGGAAAACATTTAATGGTACGATAATTTTCCTCATTTACAGCTCACCCCCTCTTCAAGCATTTCTGTAAATCGATTTAGTAAATCGATTTACAGAAATTATAACATCATGTAAGCGTTTTTTCAATATGAATTATTTGAATAATCTATATTTTTTAAATCTATATTGTAATTCCAATTCAAAACACTCCGCTTTACTTATTTAGTTGTCAGGTGGCAAAACCCCCTTTCTTTCATTCATTAAAAAAGAAAATGCAATCTGTTTAATTATTTGTACAAGAAAAAGCGGGCAAAAATGCCCGCTTTTTGAAATTAAAATTTAGATTGATAGTTTTCGATTTCCCAAGCATGCACAGCAGTACGGTAGCTGTTCCATTCTGCTCTTTTCATGGCGACGTATTCACCAAAAACGTGATCGCCAAGTGTTTTACGGCCGATCGTGCCGTTTTCGAACTCTTCAATCGCTGCTCCTAAGCTGGATGGAAGATTTTCGATACCAAGATGTGCGCGACGCTCCTCTGTCATATGGAAAATATCTTCGTCAATTGGAGCCGGCGCTTGTAAGCCCTTTTCAATCCCCTCAAGGCCTGCGGCAGCAATGACTGCAAACGCTAAATATGGGTTCGCTGATGGGTCTGGACAGCGAAGCTCTACGCGTGTGGCCAAACCTCTTTTTGCCGGGATACGAATTAACGCTGAACGGTTAGAAGCCGACCACGCAATATAACAAGGAGCTTCATAACCCGGTACAAGACGTTTATAAGAGTTCACTAATGGGTTTGTAATAGCCGCAAAGCTTTTTACGTTCGCTATTAAGCCAGCAATAAATTGATACGCTGCTTCAGAAAGTTGATTTTCATCGCTAGGATCGAAGAATGCATTTTCACCATCTTTGAATAATGACATGTTCACGTGCATACCAGAACCATTAATTCCGAATACAGGTTTTGGCATAAACGTTGCGTGCAAGCCGTATTTGCTTGCGATTGTTTTCACGACCCATTTATACGTTGTCGCATTGTCGGCAGAGCCTAATGCGTCTGCATATTTAAAATTGATTTCATGTTGTCCCTCTGCAACTTCATGATGAGACGCTTCAATTGTAAAGCCCATTGCCTTTAATGCACGGTAAATTTCTAGACGAACACGCTCACCAAGGTCTTTAGGAGACGGTTCGAAGTATCCACCATTATCTTGCAGTTCTGTCGTAGGATTTCCGTTCTCGTCTGCTTTAAATAGGAAGAACTCCAACTCTGGACCAACAGAAATCGTGAATCCTTTTTCCGCTGCACGTTCAACAGTTTTCTTTAATACGTTGCGAGGATCCCCTTCAAATAATGTTCCATCAGGATTTGTAACCGAGCAAAGAAAGCGAGCTTCAGCGTATCCTTCTTCTTCTGTCCACGGCAATACGGCAAACGTGTTTAAGTCAGGAAGAAGGTAGAGATCTGATTGGTTGATAGGAGAAAAACCTTTGATTGAAGAACCATCGAACATGATTTTTCCTTCGACAACGTCGTCAAGCTGTTCCGCAGTAACCGTTACATGCTTTAAAATTCCTTCGATGTCGACAAATTGGAGATGTAAAAGTTCTACATGTTTTTGTTTGATGATGTTTTTAATTTGTTCAAGGACCGCCACATCATGATTTACTTGAGAAGCAACCACTCTCGACATGTCAGATAACCTCACATTCAAATGTTTAGTTTTATAACATGAGTTTATTATATTGAAACATTCTTGTTTTGACAATACCTTTTTTATAAATATTTCTGCATTTTTATAAGAAAACGTTTTCGTAATCTGTGCGTTTTTCTTTAGCATCTATGCGCCCCATCCCATATCTATAAATAAAAAGCGATGGTTTATAAACCATCGCTTTTATTTATAGATTGACATCTATTTATCCAACTCCGCTTTTTCTTGAATTATTTCAACATTTTTATACAAATAAGTTCTTCAATAATATGACTTGAAGATAAAAATACCCTACTATCAAAAGTAGATGGCATCTTGCTTGCACAGGAGCCCCCACCTCTGTACTCCGCCTTTCTTTGTATAATGAGGAAAAAGGAAAAACCGTTGATAAAGGACTCTTAGTCGTTCTTTGCCAACTCAGTGGCCGAAAGTCGAAAACGTTGAACATAGGTCGCGCGTCTGCTATAGGCGGAAAAGAAACGTACCGTCAGCAGACAAAGACCTCCGAAAAGAGCGGCTGTCTGATCATGTCTCTTCCAGTCCTGCCCTGATACATGGGGCAAGTAAAGTCAATAGTGCTTGGTGCGTTGGTACTGCTGGACACTCGCAAGCTCTCACTTCCAGTCGTTACGAAACTTCGACTGAGTAGGGAGTTGACAGCTAAGAAAAGAAAAAGTCTGAACTATCATGCGTTTCATTCTGTTTGCCTCTACATCGAGTATAACATAATGAAAGCCGCTTCTTGAACGAGCGGCTTGTGACATCATGAAGCCAAATCGTTGGATAATGGCGCTTTTCGATGATTGCGAATCGCCCACCATACAGCGGCGGCCCAACCAAATACGATGATGGCATAGATAGGGGTATACCAATTTTCTGCAATTCCCCAAGCATGTAACAATGTTCGCACATTCGTGAAGATGATAAGCCCACCAACGAGAACACCAAGCAAATGGGATGGCATGATTTTGACAAGCCATGCAGCGATAGGAGCGGCGAAGAGCCCTCCTAGCATGAGGGTTCCAACCCAAAACCAATTGACATCTTCCCATCCTAAGGAAATAAAGAATCCAAGTGTTGCCGAAACTGCTACGGCAAACTCAGACGTATCAACAGTCCCTACTACTTTTCGTGCTTCTATTCCTTTTTTGGCAAGAAGAACAGGCGTAGCGATCGGTCCCCATCCTCCTCCGCCGGTCGCATCAAGGAAACCAGCCAATAAACCTAACGGAATCAACTGACTCTTTGACAGTTTTTGGGGCTGTTTTTGTTCTTGAGATGAATGAAGAAAAAGAAAACGATATATGATGTAAAATCCAAGTGCTAATAGAAAAAGAGAAACGTACGGCTTAATCAAGTCTCCGGGAAGATTGCTTAAAAAACATGCCCCGACAAACGCTCCAATCGAGCCAGGAATAATAAGTTTCATCACCATCTCACGATCAACGTTCCCAAATTTTAAATGTGACGCACCAGAAGCTGCTGTTGTCGCAACCTCCGCTAAATGAACCGAAGCTGAAGCGACCGCCGGCGCGATCCCAAATGTAAGCAATAATGTCGTGGAAGTCACTCCATACGCCATCCCAAGTGAACCGTCAATGAGTTGAGCAATAAATCCAATTATTACAAAAACCAACAGTTTTTTCATCGTTCCAGTCCTCCAATTTTTTTACTGAATAACAAAAAAGTTTATTATTGTGTTTATTATCGCATTTATTCCTTGTGCCCCCCTCCATAAGAAAAAAAGGCATGAAATCGTTAATACGACTTCATGCCTTCAGTTTGTCTGATCAGCATGCGTATATTTGAATTTTTTAATCATTTTATTAATTCTTACATTAATACCAACTAATCCTACTTGTCAAGTGTGTTTTTTAAATAAAAAGCAACTCACTATGATGAGTGGCTGCTCTAGTGGGCGCGTTAATTCTTATGGCGATTGCAATAAATAGGCATGGCTCATGCAAAAAAGCAGTTAATCCTTTTTGATTCTGATCAATATTTTGGGTAAAACGTTCATCACTTACATACCAATCAGCCATTCCACAGAAAATTTCGATGATGCAATCGTAAAAATAGTCGGTGAATAATTGTCTTAATTCGTCAACCGCTTCCTGAGCTTGTGCATCTTCAGGTCCATACGCCATTCGAGCAATGATTCTCTGATAAATATGATTCTATTTTACTCTTCTTTTGAATGCGTCCACGTTCGCTTCTCTACCTGCCCTCTTACTCCTTTTCTAATGTTCCTCGATTCCTCTCATATCGAAGCCTTCAAACATTTCGTTCCTCTCCATCTCTATTCCTCCTTCCATCGATTGAAGTGTTTTTTCCACCGTCTTGATCATTTCTTCGAGCCGCTCTGTCTTTTTGATAAGCATTCTTTATGGACTTGCAGCGCTTTTTTCTGACAAAGTGAGGACGGTCGAGAAGGTGTTTGATTTTTCGAAGGCGAAAGCCCATTTCCTTGAAAAAGAGAATTTGTTGTAATCACTAAAGATTCCGCTTTGAATACAGGCGATAACCATACGCTATAACGTATCTAAGATGAGAAGTCCGATTTGATCATAATAATGCAATGTACGTACACTAATCCCTGACATATCCGCTACTTCCTTGACTCGATACGGCATTTCTTTGCCTGCAACTCGATAACATTACAGTTAATCCAAAACATAAAAAAAGTGTTTGGAACCATCCCCAAACACTCCATCGTTACGACAAGAGCTTGTTTTCATAGTATTCCTGAACATGATTCGTTTGATAAAACGCGCGGTAATTTAGGAGACAAACGATCATTGATGAAATGGATGCAACAACAAGAAGCGTGAACACGATGAAAATTTGGTATTTGACAGCGGCAATCGGCTCTGCTCCAGCTAAAATCATTCCTGTCATCGTGCCGGGAATTTGCACAAGTCCCATTGTTTTTAATGTGTCGATCGTTGGGATCATGGCAATTTTAATGGCATGGCGCTTCATTTCTTTCTCCTTCTTGTCTTCCTCCTTTTTCATTGCTTCGAGTACGACACTCGCAGCGACCATCGCCGTCCCTGAAAACATGCCGGCAACAGGGATGATGTATTGCGCTTCAAATGGAATGATATGACAAATAAGCCATAAACCGATGGGAATTCCCACTGATACCATCATCCCAGAAAAAACAAGAAAAAATGTTCGTTTCATCTCAAGTCCCCGCTTCGATACATTGAGTGAAGCGATAACGATCATAACCAACACATATCCAGTAATGACATACCATCGTTCAAAAGAAAAAATGTATGATATACAATATCCCAATAACAATAATTGAGCAAATCCCCTAAGTGATGACCAAAGAATTTCTTTTTCTAGTTTTAACGCTTGTTGATATGACACAATGATGGGCACAAAGATGAACAATAAAACAGCTAGTAATGCTGTATATGGCACTTCTTTCAATGAGAACACCCTTTCTTTTGAGACAACATCATGAGTTCAATATCGTTGTAAAATGAGCGGTAGACCGATTTTTTCCATTCCTCTTATTCCTTTATCTTGAAATCTCGATTTCTCATATAACTTATTTGTTTCATTGACAGCCAAAACAATCTCGTTGATGTTTGGGAAATGCTTCATCACAAACGCAGTGAGAAGATGAAAGGCTCGTTTTGTGCATCGTTTTCCTTGGTGAATCAAATTAACAGAAAATGCTCGGATTAACATCGTGTTACGATTATTCGTAAAAGAGGCAATGTTTTTCCCTTCATGTAAAACAAAAAAGCCAACCGTCGTATCTCTATAGAGGATAACAACAGGATGACGATATGGATCTCGTACTGACAAATCAATGACTCCAGATAGTTAGAGCGGTAAACTTGGCTTTTCCTTTTGTAAGATCAAACGTCTGTAAAACAGCACATGTCCAGGCTGATAAAAACAAAGTTATACCACCGATAAGTTGCTCTCGGTTTTAGGCGTTATCATCTTACTGTCAACTCCTTTTTAATGGATGATAAGACTATTTTATACAATTCTCTTATTTTTTGGAATGATTTGTTCTATTTACAAGAATAGAATGGGAACTGTCTGCAAATGACCGTTCTCTTAGCGCCATTATGATTTTTCTTTGCGATCTTTCCTCCATGAACCTGATGGAATGAGAGGAAGGTGTGCTGCTTGATCAGCTGGATATACGTATACGTATCCTTCGATATCTTGTTCGCTATCTTTGATCCAAATTCGCTCGTATTCGTTATGATGTCCGCCTTCTTCATAGTCTTCGAATTCATCCATTCGCTTCAATCCTTCTTCTGTAACGGTAAGCCATTCACCGATCACCTCATATCCATCTCCGCTCACAACCAGTGCAGGATATGCTCCCACGTCATAAAGCCAGCCTTTTACTTTCCCCGGTTGTACCTTGCGTAAATAAGGTGCGACAATATGATGGTTTTCTTCGCCCACTAATAATGTCCCATAAACAAATACTTGATACATTCGCTCACCCATGCAATGTCCCTCCATTTTTTATGACTATATAATCAAAATAACGAAAAACGTAAAACAATGGAAGCCCTGCCTCTCTTCCATCCTTACAGCTCCGAGGCTGCGCCGTTGTGAATTCGTTTTTCGCCATAAGAAAAAACAAATGCAAAATGTCTAACCGTGATGGGCAAATGTTTTTCATCCGCGGAAATGCTTGGAGAGACTAGTGCAGCAGATGATAAGGCTAGGATGTTTTCTGTTAAAAAAAAGTGATACCGCCAAAAGCGATATCACCTTCCGTGTTTCCTCATTCCTTATGCTTTTTGTACATTAGTAGCTTGGGGACCGCGGTTTCCGTCGATGATATCAAACGTGACCTTTTGTCCTTCTTCTAATGTTTTAAACCCATCTCCTTGAATCGCTGTGAAATGGACAAACACATCTCCGCCATTATCCACTTCAATAAATCCATATCCTTTTTCTGCGTTAAACCATTTTACTTTTCCTGTGTTCATCGTGATTCCTCCAAAACAAATTTTGACCATCGTTCCATTACTCATTGTGAAACAAAAAAGCCGTACCCGCATGGAGAAAGGCCATAAGAGGGCCTGCACTTTCCATGAGGCACGACTTATAACGATTCTTGATATAACGAAATAACGAACTGAATGGTGCCTTTACAGCATAACGGATAGACATTAAAAAGTCAACAGCTATTTCAATAAAGACAATTAACCATCATCATGCGCTATTTTTGTCTATCTATGATTCTTTCCACTTAATGCTGCAGCCAATGCTCGGTTTTTGTTGTGTTGGTACCGGCTCGTTGTTTAATAAAGCATCGAGAGCAGCACGAATGGACTCTCCTGTAACAGGGATACCGTTGTTTGGTCTAGAGTCATCCAGTTGTCCGCGGTAAACGCATTTTAAGTCGCCATCAAATACGTAAAAATCTGGTGTGCATGCAGCTTGGTATGCTTTGGCTACCTCTTGTGTTTCATCAAATAAATACGGGAACGGATAGCCGAGTTCTTCAGCTACTTTTTTCATATTTTCTGGCGAATCATCCGGATACTTTTCCACATCGTTGGAGTTAATCGCAATAAAGGTAATCCCTTTTGGCTGGTAGTCATTTGCAAGACGAACAAGCTCCTGTTGAACATG
This sequence comes from Thermaerobacillus caldiproteolyticus, assembly GCF_013761245.1. Lineage (GTDB taxonomy): Bacteria > Bacillota > Bacilli > Bacillales > Anoxybacillaceae > Thermaerobacillus > Thermaerobacillus caldiproteolyticus. The sequence continues at coordinate 36,633 of NZ_JACDUT010000006.1, forward strand.
TTTGACAAAAGGACAATGATTGCAAATAAACATAATGACCGTGGCAATATCTGATTTTACATCTTCCAAACGGACCGTTTTTCCATCTGTTACATTAACAAGTTCGAAAGACGGAGCTTGTTTGCCTAATGGAAACATTGTTGATTCAACTGCCGGCATACGTTCACATCCTTTCATTATTTTCGCTTTATTCATTATAGCAAACCTCACCATATTTAACAAATAATGAGCCTAAACATATTAAGATGTGCCCGCATATGATATGGCACTCTTACTTTTTATTTAAAGGAGTGGAACAACGTGTTAGTCATTTATGTTAATGCAAAAGCAAAGCCGAGCGTATACAAAGGTACTCCTCGCCTTCCGAATGAAACCCATCCGGTTTTTTACTTTCGGCATTCCACAGCAAAAAAACTATTCGAACAACAACAAACTTTCCATAAACAATTATCCTCTTCTGTCGAGCAGCTGTCCGAACAGTTACAAGCTTCTTTTTCCTCTCACGAAGAACAACACCATCATCTTTACGAACAATGGATGAAACAAATCCAACAGGATGAAACACTCAAGCAAGCCATTCTTGATTCGCTCACTGTTCAAGAGATAGCAACGAAAAACTTAGCTCAACAAGTGACGTCACAAGAACAACTGTACCAAGACCTTCTCGCTCGTCTCGAAAGCCAAGAAAAACTATTTCAAACGTTAGCGGAAAAATTAGAGCTTCAAGACGTTTTTCATGAAACGATCATCAAGCGCTTAGACGACCAAGAAGCAGTGAATCATAAAGTAGTGCGGCAACTTGATAATTTGAAAGAAATTGTTTTTGAGCGGTGTTCGTACGTAGTCGAAAAAATTGAAACAGCGGTAAAACAACTATGTTCTTCATTGCTTCGGATTCCTTCAAAAAAACAGGATCGTGAACAACATGAAGAACCGGTGAAGGAGATAGTCCATATGTAGCCCTTCGCTTCAAGTGAAGGGCTGCAGCTTTTAGTAACAGGCAAACCAATGGACATTTTTCCATAAACAGAACATAATAGAGAATAATTGTACTTTGTTTACATGTTTTGAAAAGAAAGGATGTTCTTTCATGGGTCTCACATTAAGTGTCCTTGACCAATCTCCTATTTCAGAGGGAATGACAGCAGAAGAGGCGCTGTTAAACACGGTAAAGCTTGCACAGTTTGTGGAGCAATTAGGGTATGCCCGGTTTTGGGTATCGGAACATCACGATACGAATAGTTTAGCCGGATCTTCTCCAGAAGTGTTGATGGCTCATCTTGGTGCTAAAACGACGCGCATTCGCATCGGTTCAGGCGGCGTTATGCTTCCTCATTATAGCGCCTATAAAGTGGCAGAAAATTTTAAAGTACTAGAGGGGCTTCATCCAGGACGAATTGATTTAGGTGTTGGAAGAGCGCCGGGAGGAATGCCGATTGCCACCCTTGCCCTTCATGATGGAAAGAGAAGGGATGTCGACCGCTATCCCGAACAAATCGATGATTTGCTTGCCTATTTACATAACGACTTGAAAGAAGAACACCCGTTTTACGGGTTGAAGGCGACCCCGAACATCCAAACCTCACCGGATGTATGGCTTCTTGGTTCAAGTGCGTCGAGCGCCCTATTAGCTGCGCAAAAAGGATTACCGTTTGTGTTCGCCCAATTTATTAACGGAGAAGGAGGCGAATATTATACAAAGCTCTATCGTGAGCGCTTTGTTCCATCAAAATATCTTGACAAGCCTCGCAACATGGTCGCGATTTTTGCCATTTGCGCAGAAACCGAGGAAAAAGCGGAACGCATTGCTTCCAGCCTCGATTTGTCACTATTAAGGATTGAACAGGGCATTGTGTCGTTCGGCACACCAAGCCCTGAAACAGCGGCCGCATATCGTTATAGCCCTTTTGAATTAAAGCGAATTCAAGAAAACCGTAAGCGGATGATCGTAGGAACACCGCGGCAAATAAAGGAACAGCTTTTTCGTTTGAGCGAAGCGTACGAAACGGATGAAATCATGCTTGTGACGATTACCTATGATTTTCAAGACAAGTTAACATCGTTTGAATTGATCGCAAAGGAAATATTCGCCTAGGGGGATAGATCAAATGAACCATGTAGTCAAAGTTGTTTCGGTGAATGTCGGAACACCAAAAACAGTGATGATAGATGGAAAGCCGCTCACAACCGGAATTTATAAACAACCGGTTGATGAGCCGCTCACACTAACAAAACTCAATTTCGCCGGAGATGGACAAGCAGATCTTGTGCATCACGGAGGCCCTGATAAAGCGGTTTGCGTATATCCGTCTGAACATCTTTCCGTATGGGAACGTCTGTATCATTGTTCGTTTGCCGCTGGAGCATTCGGAGAAAATCTCACTATTTCCGGATTAACGGAAGAACATGTGTGCATCGGCGACGTATTTGCAGTCGGAACGGCGGTAGTTCAAGTATCTCAACCGCGTCAACCTTGTTTTAAATTGGCAAAACGCCACGGCATCAAAGAGCTCCCTCTCAAAATGCAAGAAACGGGATACACGGGTTTTTATTTTCGTGTCTTGCAAGAAGGGGTCGTCACGCAAGGTGATATATTGAGGCTCGTCAAGCGCAGCAAAACACCCCTATCCGTTCAATATATCAATCGAATCGCCTACATAGAAAAGAGCAATGTCGAAGCGATTCAAACGATTGTAGAAGAACCAGCATTATCCAAAGATTGGCGAGAATGGTTTTCTAACAGATTACATCAACTAAAAAGATAGAAAAAAGACTTGTACGCACACATCGCGTACAAGTCTTTTAGGATATCTCCTCTTTTTTCAAGTAGCTGTGATACAACTCATAATAAAACCCTTTCGCCTCTAAAAGGGACTCGTGAGTTCCTTGTTCAATCAGCTGTCCTTCGTTCAAGACAAGAATGCGATCAGCGTTTTGAATCGTATTTAAGCGATGGGCGATAACAAAACATGTTCGTCCGTTCATCAACCGCCCGAGCGCTTCTTGAATTTTTAATTCTGTCATCGTATCAATGTTGCTTGTTGCCTCATCTAAAATTAAGATAGATGGATTGGCGACCATCGCTCTAGCGATTGCAAGCAGCTGTTTTTGCCCTTGACTAATTCCGCTGCCATCTTGGTTTAAAACGGTATCGTATCCGTTTGGCAACTTCATAATAAACGAATGGGCATTGGCCCATTTCGCCGCTTCTTCTACTTCTTCGTCGCTCGCATTAAGCCGCCCGTAACGAATATTTTCGCGAATTGTTCCTTGAAACAAAAACGTATCCTGCAAGACGAATGCCATATGTTGCCGAAGGCTTGCTCGTTTGATGGATCGGCTATCATGCCCATCAATGAAAATATGGCCGCGATCGGGATCATAAAAACGCGTCAGCAGCTGAATGATCGTTGTTTTCCCTGCACCGGTAGGACCGACGAGCGCTACCGTTTCGCCCGGTGATACAGAAAAGCTTACATCACGAATTGCTTCCTGCTCCTTGTCATACGAAAAAAAGACGTGGCGAAAGGCAATTTCTCCTCTCATCTCAGGCAAGGAAATCGCTTCTGTTTCATCGCGCTCTTCTTTTTCCACGTCTAAAATTTCAAAGACTCGTTCTGCTCCGGCTAAAGCTGATAATAGCGTATTCCATTGGTTAGCCAAATCATTCAACGGCCGCGTAAATTGTCTGGCATATTCAGCAAAAATAACGATGACACCGATGGAAATAATCCCCTTTAAAGCAAGAATTCCTCCGACGCCAGCAATGAGCGCAAAACTTACGTTGTTTAAAACGTTCATAAGTTTCGGGATAAATCCAGAATACGTTTGGGCCCAAAACCCTGACTGTTTTAAGCGCTCATTTTTCGATAAAAATTGGGCAATCATTCTCTTTTCTTGAGAGAACATTTTTACAATTTTTTGACCGGAAATGACTTCTTCGATAAAACCGTTCAATTCTCCTAAATTTTGTTGTTGCTCTTTAAATCGTTTTTGCGTTCGGTTCGTAATCCACTTCATACCCCCGTACATCATCGGAACAATGAGCAATGTCACAAACGTCAATAACGGACTTAACCAAAGCATGACGCATACCGCACCAACGAGGGTAAGCATGCTTGAGACGACTTGAATGACAGTGCTATTAAACGTTTGACTCATGTTTTCAATATCGTTCGTAATGCGACTCATTAACTCACCGTGTTGCCGTTTGTCAAAAAAAGCAATCGGCAATTGATGAAAGTGATAAAACAATTGTTTGCGAATCAAATAGATCGTTCTTTGGGCAATCTGGATCATCCAATAGTTTTGTAAAAACGTAGAAAGCGAAAGAGAAAGGTAAATGAGTACAAGTATCGCTAATACAAAAACAAAACCATCCGTTTGTTTCGTGACGATATATGTATCAATCGCCTTGCCAACGACATAAGGACCGAGAAGACTCAAGCCGGAGCTCATGATAACCATGAACACCACAGCAGCAAAACGCCCTTTTTGGTCGGAAAGAAATGACCATATCCGCCTTAATGTTCCGATACTGTCTTTGGCATGACGCTTTTTTTCTGTGAGCATCATCGCACTATGTCGCGGTCTTAACATCGCCAAGTCCCTTCTTTCCAAACTGTGATTCCACCATTTTGCGATACAGATCGCTAGTTTGTAGTAACTCGTTGTGGCTTCCTTTCGCTAGCAATACTCCATCGTCTAAAAGGAAAATTGTATCAGCCTCCATCGCTGTTTGAATTTTTTGTGTCACGATAAAGGTCGTGCACGTATACGTTTTTAAGGCTTGTAACAATTTACCTTCCGTTTTTAAGTCAAGAGCGCTTGTACTGTCATCAAGCAATAAAATCTTCGGTGTTCCAACAAGAGCTCTGGCGATGGAAAGGCGCTGTTTTTGTCCCCCTGATAAATTGACCCCTTTTTGCCCGATGAGCGTATCATACCCCTTCGGAAATTTCATAATCGTCTCGTGGATTTGCGCGTGTTTTGCTGCTTGGATAATGTCTTCCATCGAGGCATCTTCTTTTCCGAAACGGATGTTATCTTCAATCGTTCCAGAAAATAGTAAGATGTCTTGTGGAACAAAACGAATATAGGTCCGCAAACTTTCTTGTTTCATTTGCCGAACATCGATTCCATCGATAAGCACTCGCCCTTCGATTGCATCGTATAACCGAGGAATGAGCTGCAATAACGACGATTTCCCCGCCCCGGTTGCTCCCAAAATCGCGACCGTTTCATGCGGACGAACAACAAACGAGATATCTTTCAATACGAATGAATGACTGTTCGGGTAGCGAAACGAAACATGATCGAATCGTACTTCTCCTTCTTGAATGTTCGTGTCGTGTGCCCGCTCATCATCGACAATATCCACTTGTGCGGTGAAGACATCGGAAATGCGTTGGGCAGACGCTCTGGCACGGGAAAACGCCATCGTAATAAAGGTAAATATCGATAAAGCCGTTGTAATCCGCGTCGTATAATTCACAACCGCCACTACTTGTCCTGCCGTGGCACTGCCTGTATGGATTTCCATTCTCCCGACAGAAAGAATGACGATGATGGCCATATTCATAACGAACAGTAAAACAGGCGTAATCGTCTCGATGAGGCGTAATACGCTCATCGTCCGCGTCATAAGCGTTTCGTTCGCTTTTGTAAACCGCTCTTGTTCATATGTTCCTCTCATCCATGCTTTAATGAGACGCATGCCTGCCAAATTTTCTCTCATAACGCTATTGACACGATCGAGCGCTTGTTGAACAACGGAAAACCATGCCGCAGCTTTATTCATCATCCAAATGAGAAACACTAAAAGCAGCGGTACGGTAACGACAAAAATAAGCGCAAGTTGAACATGAACGAATAACGACATGACGACGCCAAAAACGACAAGAAGCGGCGCTCGCAGCATTATTCGCAAGCTCATAAACACCATGTTTTGCATTTGTGTTACATCATTGGTCATTCGCGTAATTAACGAAGCGGTTGAAAATTGTTCAAAGTTTGCAAACGAAAACGATTGAATTTTTTCAAATAAATGTTTTCGCAAATCAAACCCATACTGTTGACCGACATGAGCAGCAACGAAAGAGTTAGCGATCCCTGAGGCAAACGCCAAAAGCGACGTCCCCAACATCACTGCGCCCCATGTCCATATGATGTGTAAATTTTTTGATATCACACCATGGTCAATAATTTTTTCCATCAATAGCGGCTGCCACAATTCAACAAACAGCTCAATGAGCATGAATATCCAGGCAACGATCATCCATTTTCGATACGGCTTTAAGTATGATAATACATGTTGCATGTTCACTCCCCCACACTTTTGCTGTAATTTATATTGTACCTCCTAAAGATAGTTTTTTACAATTTTTTGCTATCGGGGGAAGAAAACTTTAGTTCCTGATACAAAAATTAAAGCGGGAGTAATCTTCCCGCTATTTGCTCTCTTCGTTTCCCTGCTTAACCCAAATGTTTAACAGCGCTTCTTGATTAGCAACTAAGTGGCCTTGTTCTACTAAAAATTGATTGACTTCCTGTTCCGTTTTTGCAAATGGAAACAGTTTATGAAATTTAGCAATCATTAAAAGCTTGTTCAATACATCATTATTCGAAAAGACAAATATAAACTTTCTGTTTTTGTCTACTTCTTGTTTTAAAAAATGAATAAAAACCGCAAGGCCGGTACTATCAATAAATGATAACTCACTCACATCAAGAAGAACAAAATCTTTGTTTGTTTTCGATAATAAATCGTATAGCTTTTGTCTGGCAATTTGTTGGGTGCTATACGTTAATTTCCCTTTAAACGAGATTTTTTCATAGATAGCCATAGACGTTGCTTCCATTTCTAGAGTAGATGTCCAACGATTCATTTTGTTTCATCTCCTCATTTTCATCCCAATCGCATGCTCTCCGTTTTCTCGTTGCTCAAACCACATATCATCCATTAATTCTTTGATTAATAAAAGACCTCGACCTGATTCGGCTAGCAATAAATCTTCTAAACTATTGACATGCAATTTCTTATGTTCATGCGCTGGGATACCGTTTGCACGATCAATCACAAGAATCATCAATTCTTCTTCGGTAATACGCATGTAAAGCGAGAAGGTGTTGTTATGATCCTCACCATACAATTGTTTCATCGCTTCGATAGAGTTAATGATGGCTTCATGGATCGATAAAACAAGAGATTCACGTTCGTGAATGGAAAAAAACTGAGCGATGCTTTCAACAAATGCATCACAAAACTCCATCGCTTCAATAGTAGCTGGACATTTGACGGTAATTTCATACATCTTCTGCACCTACTATTTTTCATTAATCGTAATTGAAAGTAAACAAATATCATCCGCTGGACGAGATTGATATAAATGTTTTTCGACAAACAGCTGCAAAAACTGTTGATCTGATAGATGACGATTGTGTTTGACGTAGCCGCGAATTTTTGCCATGCTGTTTAAAATGGACGAGTCTATTTCATCCAAGATACCATCTGTATATAAAAACAATCTCGTGCGTTTATGATAGCGAACGACTCCTTTGTCAAACGGAACGGAGAATGGGCTTCCAATCGCAAGTCCCCCTTTATCGAGTTCCACAATGTTCCCATCGTCCATTAATAAAAGACCAGCAGGATGTCCTGCGTTCGTATATTCAATTTGCTTTGTTTTTGTATCAATGACTAAATAAATCATTGAAAAAAGATAATGCATATCATTCGCTTGGTCCGGAAATAAATTTTGTAGATGTTTCTCTAACTCCGCCGCTACATAAACGGGGTCAATAACTCGAAGAATTAACCCTCTCAATAATGAACGTAAAGACATGCTTACTAAAGAGGCAGAGAGCCCGTGGCCCATGACGTCGATAATAATTACACCATACCGATGACTGTCAATTTGGTAACAAGCATACATATCGCCCGACAAATCTTCTGATGGAATATAAATCGCATCCATTGTGACAACGTTGCTTTGAATGGGGGCCGTTAATACGCTCTGCTGGATTTTTTTCGCTAGCTCCACCTGTTTTTTATATTCAAGCTCCTTTTGCTTCGTTTTAGTAATGTCATTGATCATCACAATATATCCCGTAATAGTTCCATCTGGACGAGCAATGGAGACAATAGAACAAGCAATGTCGATGACAGTTCCGTCTTTTCGTCTAGCGGTACATTCAAGACTGGAAATGTCGCCTTTAGCGATTTGTTGAAGAAATGATGCGATATAATGGGAGTGGCAGCTTAATAATGACAGCAGCGGCTGACCAATCGCTTCTTCTTTTTTCCAGCCAAACAGCTTTTGTGCGGTATCACTCCAATCTTTGACTGTCATATCCTTATGTAGCGTCGTGACCGCCATCGGTGAAGCTTTATAAATCGCTTCCAACATTTGTTTGGGTTCTACGTCGTTCGAGCGTTCTTCCAGATCAGAAAAGCACCACACATAGAGGTCGCTTTTGTCGATGCTGCTTGCTAGCGCATAGACAGTCAACTTGATAAAAAATATCTTTCCGTTCGACTGAACATTACGAATTTCTCCTTCCCAATACCCATTCTCTATTACCGATTCCCAGATGGATTCATAGACAGCAATATAGTGTTCGTTTGAGGTAAGTAGGCGGAACGGTTGGCCAATGAGTTGTTCCTTTGAGTAACCCGTTAATCTTAAAGCACTATCATTGACAGCAACAATCGTTTCATTGTGGTCGGTAATGATAATGCCTTGTGTTGCACAATGACTGCACGTTTTTTCCATCACATGTAAATCCAATTTCACTTGTTTTCAACCCTTTTTGTGATAATATTGGTTAATTTTATTATAAATGATAGATGGACAAAGGGGCTCCATCTTTTTTCATAGGATAAAAGTTTTAACTTGTTGGATATTAATAATTGCTCGTTGCAAACTTACTTACACCGATCCGCATTTGTCAATAACATCGATGATCATCACATGGCACCTCTTTTCTCTTAGAAATTCTCTATTCCCTATTATTTCTAAAATCATATTTATTTTCCTTCTTTTGAATCAAATAAAAGTGACATATATCGTTGACGATTTACATCCGTTGTCGAATCCAAGCAATAGCAAGTAGTAATACTGGAAGAATGATTTGTAACGGCATATGGATATACACAGTTGCAATGTTTACCCCTTCCTTAACATGTTCAGGGAAGTTGCTAGCAACAGCGATAGATAATAATAAAGATGCTAATCCCAGCGGATACACAAGACGATGATGTTCCTTTACATTAAATAAATGAGCAGCGCCAATGACTGCTGCATAAAAAAAGACTCCAATTTTAAAAAATCCTCCAATAATTAAAGCAATCATAAAAAAGACGTCCAATCGCTCCAAAAAATTCGCGACTTGAATTTCGCGAATCGTATTGAGAAGCGGAAACGTCGAACGGGAGACAGCATCAGCTCCAAGCACAGCAACATTCACCGTCATCATAATGGCCAAGTTAATTCCTGATAAAGTCATCGCCGACAATGCAACTATTTTTGTCTTTTTTGGATTATTGATATATGGAAATAGCATCGTAAACACGATGATCTCACCGAATGGAATATATAGTGTTTGATGGAATACGACTTTAAAAACCCTTCTCCACCCCTCTTCAAGAACTGGTTGTAACCGGTGAATATCAATCAATTTTGCTGCAACGACTAATATCATCCCCGATATGGCAAGAACATAGAGAAGCGTAAAAAAGAGTTCTCCGGTTCGGGCTAACACTTCTATCCCTTTATAGACGGCATACATGACCGTCAACATCATAATTGCATTTAGAACAAATAATGGCGTTTCTGGATAGGCAAACGTTAACAACAGTTCTCCAAAATCTCGTAATACTCGTGCAACGAGGTACAAAAAATACAACACATAAACCAACGCGAATATCTTTCCAAAAATCGGTCCTGTGATATCTTGAATATATCCGGTAAGCGGAAGATCAGGGTAATATAGATAAAGACGATAATAAACAAGAAATAACAATAGTCCTATAATCATTCCGATTAAAATGGCTAGCCAAACATCCTGTTTGGCCTCCCCCCCAAGCGGAATGACCATCGTGCTGCCATGTTCAAATAACACGATCAATACAAATAGCTGTCTTGCATTGATTTTCGTTTGTTCCATGGTCTCACCGCCCCTTTTATCTTCCGAACATATACGGCTTATTGCGCAATCCTGTTCGCCGAATAGATGCATCTACACTCACCTTTACCTCTAATTGAGGAAAGTACGTATCGTTCCAGTCTGCTTTTATTTTTTTCCACTCTTGGGGATCGGAACGATGTAATGCTTCTCCAAATCCGAAAATATCGCTTTTTTCTTGTTGAGCTCTCTCGATGGCTTTTATAATTTCTTGGCGGATTTCTTTTTGTATCTTTTTTTCAAGCGCAAAAATTTCTTGGGGATCAGAGAAATCTAAAGGAACGAGTGCTTCACCAATATCTCCTTCTGCTCCAATATGGACAGAAACAACAGGTTTTCCTTTCTTCATGTCGGCACTGACGCTCGTTTTTGCCCTTACGACTTTATACGCGATGGCTTCTTGTTTATGTTTCCAATCTATCGTAATCACGGTTTGTTCGATTTTATCAAGCCCCCATAAGACACCACGTGCCGCTTTTCCAGAGATCCACCCTACTAATTTACCATCTTTCAAAATGGCTAAGTCATCAGCACTCAGCCGTGCATCCGGTTCGGATTCCTGTACGTTTGTTTGTCGCTCTCCTTCTTGTACACCACCGACTAAACGAAATCCACTAATAACAGGCTCTTTCCCCTCTGATGTGAGATCATTAATCACCTCTCCTACGTGGACACTAATATTTTGTCCCCATGTTTTTTCAGTAAATTGTAGTGTTTTTATCATTTGATTGGCGGGGAGCTTGTCAATCGGAGTTAATATTTTTAACATCTCTTCTGCTGTCCGATGTCGTGCAATTACCACAATAGCTGTTGTCCGGAATTGTGGATTTCTCTCCATTGCATCAAACAGAGGGCCAATTCCTTCTTTTGCCATCTCTTCTCCAATCACAATTAAGTTCGTATGAGCATAATAGATCAAGCGTGATATTTTTTGTGACCCTTTTCGGCTCGCTTCGACTAAATTGTCCCCTGTTGCCTTGTACAAAGTAATCGGGACTCCTCCGCTTCCACCCCCACGCTGGGTCGCCCCAGCAACGTTACCGGGATTGACGACTTGAAACGTAGCCATATACCTTCCGTCTTTGGTTTTATCGAGACCAACTGCAATGACAAACGCAAGATCCGTTAATTCCTTTCTGCTCCAGCACCCTGAAAGTACGGTCATACTCATGAAAAGAACAATGAGAAAAAAAGCCTTGCGTTTCAACCTAGGTCACCTTCTTTTATCATTCATTATTCGTTTCGTCAGGTGGTTGCGGGCGTTGGTTTTCTCCTTGACGAATGATATTTGCTTGGTTGATGAGGCGCGGTCGTTCTTTAAATGCCCATGTTGGGACGCGGAAAATCGTATCGCCTGCATTAGCAGGAATAAATGGAGCAAGCGGTGACATATATGGCACTCCGAACGAACGGAGGCTACATAAATGAATGGTCATCAAAAGAAGTCCTATAATAACACCATAAAATCCGAACATAGCGGCAAGAAACATCAACAAAAAACGGATGAGCCGTGCAGAAATTGCAATCGCAAATGATGGTGTCGCGAAGCTAGCAATGGCAGTAATTGATACAATGATGACCATGGCGGAAGATACAATTCCTGCTTCCACCGCTGATTGGCCAATGACAAGCGCGCCAACAATCGATACCGCTTGTCCGACAGCGCGCGGGAGACGCACTCCTGCCTCCCGTAAAATTTCAAACGTGACTTCCATTATCAATGCTTCCACAAAAGCGGGAAACGGCACAGCTTCGCGCTGAGCCGCAATCGCAATGACAAGCGGAGTAGGGATCATTTCTTGGTGAAATGTCGTCGCTGAGATATACACAGCGGGAGCGACAAGCGAGATAAAGAAAATTAATACGCGCAAAAAGCGAAGTGCTGTAGCAATATCGAAGCGGGCATAGTAATCTTCGACCGCCTGAAAAAATTGAATAAATACCGCTGGCGCCAATAATACGAACGGAGTCCCATCCACTATCACTGCGACTCTTCCCTCAACAAGATTGGCGGCCACAACGTCTGGTCGTTCCGTATGATACGTAGTTGGGAACAGAGTAAACGTTTGATCTTCGATTAATTGTTCAATATATCCTGACTCAAACACGCTATCAATATGAATGCTTCGTAATCTCTTTTTTACTTCCTCAACAATTTCATCATTCGCAATTCCTTTTATATACATAATTCCGACATCGGTTTGTGTCACTTCACCGATTTTCATCGTTTCAAGCCATAAGTTCGGATTTTTAATGCGACGGCGGATCATCGCCGTATTCGTACGAAGCGACTCCGTAAATCCCTCACGTGGACCGCGAATGGCCAGTTGTGTACTCGGCTCTTCAATAGAGCGATACTCCCCTCCTTTTGTACTGGCACTTAACGCAGTAGGAATACCGTCGATAAAAATAATCGTTTGACCAGATAATAACGATGAAAATACATCAAACCATTGTTGAACGTGCTTGACTCCACCGACAGCCGCCAATTTTTGCTCGATGAATAAAAACAGATCCTTTGGTGAAAAAGAGGAAGGAATATTCACCGTCATTAGTGACTCGAGTAAAAAATTGTAAATAATCTTCTCATCAACAAGTCCATCTGTAAAAACGATCGCAGCATGAATAGGGTTCTCTTCACCGATCGTAAACCGACGAATGACAATATCAGAACTATTTCCAGTCGTTCGTTGAACAATATCAATGTTGACATTCACGATGGTGTCGAGGCTCCCGTTGGGAACATCTTTTGCTTGGCCACTTTGTTCTTGTTCTTTCGTTGTCGCAGAATTAGCTGGCTGCTTTTTTCGTAGTCCCCACTGAAATAACATCACTATCCCCCATTCTTCTTAATTTATTCGCCATTATGGACAAATGACGAAGAAGTTATACAAACATGAATGAGGGAACTTCGTAAAACAGAAACTAGAAAAAATCGTAGTTTGCCAAAGGTGTGGTAACATGAAATTGCTTGGGGTTTCTTTGCTTATTGGAGGATTGTTAATGGGGGTTATCATTGGGATCGATATATTATTAATGGGGTTTAAGCTACAGCAATCGCTCCATAATGTCATCAATCCTTTCCGAGTGATGGAAACGCCTGAATTGTTTATTTTATTTTCATTTTTACTATTATGGGTGCTTAATGTCCTAGTTACGTTGTTTCGCCAAAGACAAAAGAAAAAACAAACATAAAAACAGTCTCTTGTCCGAGTTGCTTTTTTGACAAGAGACTGTTTTTGTGAATCGCATCTCTATATATTTGCTTATGGAGGTTGGGAGTATTGCTTCTGCTTTTCTTATTGTAACCGGACAAGTCGCAATGAGTTAAGAAGCACGAGTAGCGTAGCTCCCATATCCGCAAAAATCGCCATCCATAAGGTGAGCCACCCTGGAATGATGAGAAGTAAAGCAAACAGCTTTAGCGCTAAGGCAAATGTAATATTTTCTTTAATGATTCGCAACGTTTTTCGGCTTAAACGAATAGCATAAGGCAATTGACGAAGGTCATCAGCCATTAATACGACATCGGCTGTTTCCAAAGCCACATCGGTCCCAGCTTTCCCCATCGCAATGCCCACTGTCGCTGCCGCCAGTGCTGGAGCATCGTTAATTCCATCTCCGACCATTGCAACGCAGTTCAGTTCGTTTCTTATTTCCTTGATCACTGTCAATTTCTCTTCTGGAAGCAGCTCCGCTTTGACGTCTGTTAACCCTAGAGATTCTCCGATTGCTTTGGCGGTAGCGGCATTATCACCTGTTAACATGACCGTTTTTTCAATGCCAAGCTTTCGCAATGTCTTGATCACGGAAGCAGCGCTGCTGCGCACTTGGTCAGAAATAGCGATTAAGCCAAGCAATTTCTCCTCATTCCCTAGCAAGATGACCGTTTTCCCTTCTTGTTGGAGCTTTTGGATTTCTTCGTGAGCTTCTGCTGGGACAAGATGGTCGGAAAAGACAGATGGTTTCCCAATCATATACATTGTTCCATGAATGCATGCTGCTGCTCCTTTTCCTGTCATGGAGCGGAAATCGGTCACATGTAAGCGGTCAAGAGAGAGATTTTGCTGTTGTGCTTTCCGCAAAATAGCTGAAGCAAGCGGATGTTGTGAATGTTTTTCAATTGCGGCAGCCATTTCTAGCAATTCCTTTTCGCTTGTGGAACCAAATAAACGAATGTCCGTGACTTCCGGCATCCCTTTCGTTAACGTGCCTGTTTTATCAAAAGCCATCGCAGCAAGCCGCCCCATTTCCTCTAAATAAATACCGCCTTTGATTAACACTCCTTGCCGTGCCGCTTGGCCGATCGCGGTCACGATCGCTACCGGGGTACTAATGACAAGGGCGCACGGACAACCGACGACTAATACAGTTAAACCACGGTAAATCCATCTTTGCCACTCTCCGGCTAACCATAACGGTGGAATGACCGCAACAAGAAAAGCAATGACCATAATGGCCGGCGTGTAATACCGGGCAAAGCGATCAACAAATTGTTGGGATGGAGCGCGTTCTGCTTGCGCTTCTTCGACAAGATGAATGATTTTAGCAATCGTCGAATCTTCGACGCGCTTAGTAACGCGCACTTCTAATGCTCCTTCTTCATTCAGCGCTCCCGCGTACACTTCGTCCCCAACCGTTTTATAAACAGGTATGGACTCTCCTGTAATCGCAGCTTCATTGACGGACGATTCTCCTCGAATGACGATCCCGTCCATCGCAATTTTTTGCCCCGGTTTTATAACGATCGTATCACCGATTTGCAAATCATCAACATTCACTTCGTATTCCCGTCCGCCTCGACGAACGATGGCTTTTTTCGGTGCGATTTCCATTAAACGATGAATCGAACGACGCGCTTTATCCATTGAGTACCGCTCTAACGCTTCACTGATAGCGAATAGAAAAACAACCACCGCTCCTTCTTGCCATTCTCCGATCAGCGCTGCACCGATAATAGCAATCGTCATTAATGTTTTCATATCAAATTGAAAGCGGAAAAAATGTGCAATGCCCGTTTTAAACAAATCGTAACCGCCAATGAGGATACTAATGGCAAATAATCCGATGGTCACAACACTTTTTTCACCAACGGAAATGGAAGCAATATAGCCAAATAAAAGGAAGAAAGCCGATATCATCGCTAATAGATTCGCTCGTTTTCGCCAAAACGGAACGGAAGGAGTTTCTTTTTGTTCTTTCTCCGGTATGACTTTTATACGATCAAAAGCTCCCGCTTGTTCAAGCTGTTCAATTGTGGCACTTCCCATCACAGTTAATTTTGCAGCGCCAAAATTTACTTGTGCGTCTTTGACCGTATCAATCATTTTGACATTTTTCTCGAATTGTGCCGCGCAGTTGGCGCATGAAAGACCTTGAAGGCGGTATACCTGTTTATTCTCCATCGTTTTTCTCCCCTTCTTTTACATGGACAAGGGCAATCGAAACTAGCTGGTAAACATGCTCGTCTTGCAAAGAATAAAACACAAGTTTTCCTTCTTTCCGATATTTCGCTAAGCCGATATCGCGAAGAAAACGTAAATGATGAGAAGCAGTCGCGACCGTAGAACCGATAATATTCGCGACATCACAAACACATAACTCTTCTTCTAGCGTCAGCGCATAGACAATTTTTAGCCGCGTCGCATCTGATAATGCCTTAAATAATTGTTCCACTCCTTGAATGTCATCCATTCGCTGTTTGAGCGCATTCACTTTCTCTTCATCAAAACAAAAAACTTCGCACATATCTTGAACCATAATTTCACCTTCAATATTCAAACATTCATTTGAATATATTATGTGCAATTATAAAAAATGTGTCAATTCATTCAAATATTCATTTGAATAATAGGTAAAAAAACGAGGCTAACGTAGCATCGTTAACCTCGTTTGTGGGTTTATTGCAATTGTTCACGAATAAATGATGGAACGTTTTTTTCGTCAAAGCCGCCCAATTGCGGATCAGAACCGTCAGAACGATAAAATATAATGATATACAAATGCCGCTCATCAAGTGGCGATGACGATTGGCGCAAGCATTCATCGATTTTCCTCTTATCGGTGATGCGTACAACATCAGTTCTTGCTGATAATCGTTGTATGAAGCGGGGATCAGCAGTTAACGGTTTCCCTTCGATATTTTTATTTTTCACGACAATCGCGTAATCGACATCCTCTGCAGTTAGTCTTGCTTTGGAAAGCAATCTTTGCTGTTTCAACCATTGTTCAACGTTCATATATGACTTTTTCCATGTCACGTGAAGAATATCGCCATCGCTTTGTAATAACTCGATATCGCCCCATACGCCGACATTACCAAGCATCGAATCGACCGATTCATTTTGCAAATCCGCTTTCAGCGCGGTTAAAAATGATTCGACTTGTTTCGGCTCGGTTAACACGACCGTTTCTTCTCCCGAATCCGCCTTACGCATTGTCACTTGTCGAACAGGCGAAACCCCTTTGTCACGAAGAAGAAAATAGTAGTTTTTCTTATACTCTTTCGATTCCATGATCGGGCGATAAAATGATTTATATTGTTCTACCGGAACTTCATACGAGCGAATCATGCGATCTCCGTTTTTGAGAATATAGCCAATGACAACGTATCTCGTTTCTGTAGACCGGGAGGAAGGCATCGGTTGATCTTCGATGAGCTGCTGATGGAACAAGTAGACGTTTTTGATATTCTCTTTTTCTTTTAAAAATTGACTTACTTGTTCTAGTTGGATGTAAGGCACGTATTCGCTTTTCTTATCGATAAAATCATAAACAGAATCGCCAAAATACACTTGCTCAATTTCTCCTAACTCCGGAATTCGTTTTTCGTATCCTGTAATATCGAAATGAAGCAAAGTACCAACGATCAGCATCGCTACGAAAAAATAGAGATAACCTTTCCACTTATCAAACACGCGCCATGTTTTTTCAATAATCATTTCTGCGACAAAAAAGCCAACGATCGAAAACGTCATATATCCGAATATAATCCAGCCGAATTGTTGCTGTGTTTCCCCGAAATAAAAACCGCCGACAAGCATTGTACAAAACGCTACTCCATATTTAAATACCGGACGCAATACAGGGAAAGCAAGCGCTTGGCTTGCTGCTTCACTATGACGTTTTTGATATAGCCATAAAGACAGCACGTAACAAACGATGATCAGAAAGAGATAAACGAACGTTTCGATGAAGGCAAATGGTTCTGCGCCGAGCCGCATAAATCGGAAAAACGGAATGATATGTTCGAGATCTCGATTCAAATAATAATCAGCGGCAAACCCAGTGAGCAAATATGTCATGTTCATGAGCAAAAGAACGGAAATTCCCGCAGGAAAAAGAAGCAAAATATATGTAAGCCCTCCTTGCAGCACCGACATCCCTGTCATCATGCCGATCCATACGGCGACAAAAAAGACGAACAGCTCCATCAGGCACATTTCTCCTGCCCATTGGAAAATATCAGTGGCGGAAAACAACACGTCAATCCCTAGTGTATAATAAAGAATAAGAGTAATAAGGGCAGTGACGACCACCGGGATGACTAACAGAAATGCTCCTAATGCCGTATGTTGATAAAATAACGCTTTCCGTCGAATTGGTAAACTATGCATAAAATCGGCAGAACTTTTCACCTGCATATAACGAAATAAAAAGATCGCTAACAACACCGGGAAAGTAAACACAACCACCGCTTGGAAAGAGCCTGATATTTCAAAAAGATTATTCCAAAGAGGTGCGTCATTTTGCTCTCTTCTTGTGTACAACATAATGAGTTGAAGCGGAACAGCTGCCAATAAAACGAGCAAATGAACAAGTCCAATCCATCCAACATGGCGGAGATTTTGAACGGTGATACCGCGATTAAACGATAATGTTTTCGAAAGCATAGCCGACATCCCCCATTTCATAAATAAAAATTTCCTCTAACGTCAGTGGGAGCACATCAAAGATGACTGGTTCAAACTTGTTAATATACGATATAATCTGTTCTTTGTTTCCACGCACAATGCATAAAAGCACACTTCCACGCTGTTCTTGATAAACGATCTCTAGGCCGTTAAGAATCCGAGCAGGAATGCCTCCGTGAAATGCCACTTGAATTTTATGAACATCAGCCTTTAAATCATCTAATTCTTTTTCGATAAGAAGCTCTCCTTGATGTAAAATGCCAATATGGTCGCAAAGGTCTTCAACCTCTCGCAAATTATGGGATGAAATTACCACTGTCATTTCACGTTCAGCTACATCTTGGACAAGCAAGTTTTTTACTTTTTGTCGCATGACTGCATCTAACCCGTCTAACGGCTCATCGAGAATCAATACATCAGGCATGACGGAAAAGGCGAGCCAAAATGCCGCTTGTCGCTGCATTCCTTTCGACATACGATGAATTTTTTTATGAAGATCAAGAGGAAATACGTCTTGTAACCGCGCAAACCGTTCTTCGCTCCATGATGGATATATACTTTTATAAAAGTCCGCCATTTGTCGAATTGTGGCATGTGGAAAAAAGTAAAGAGCATCTGGTAAAAATAAAACTCTTTTTTTAATGTTTGGATTTTCGAACACCGGCTCTCGACTAATCTTGACTGTTCCACGGTCAGGCCGATAAATGCCGGCAATCATTTTCAATAACGTCGTTTTTCCAGCACCGTTAGAACCAAGCAAGCCATAAATCGATCCTTTTTGTATATGCATATTAATCCCTTTTATGGCTTCAAGATCATCAAATTCTTTCCCGATGTTAATGATTTCAATCATGTTTTATGCCTCCTTTCACCGATTGTTCGGCCAGCTCGATCAAGGACAAAATATCTTCTTTGCTCATCCCTAAATATAACGCTTCAGAAATGAGACGAAGTAATTCATTCCGCATTGTTTCCACCTTCTCCCTCGTCATTGTTTTCGCTTGAGGAGCAACGAAATGCCCCTTCCCCGGGATGGAATAAATATAACCTTGATGCTCGAGTTCGCGGTATGCCTTTTGAATGGTGTTGGGGTTAATCGTTAATTCTTTTGCCAGCCAACGAACAGATGGGAGTTGTTCGTCAGATTTCCATACTTCGTGAATAATAAGCTCTTTCACTTTTTCAACCAGCTGCTCGTAAATGGGTTGTCGGCTTCGAAGATCAAGTTCGAACATGTCCCTCCTCCTTTCATGATGTATCATGCGTACTAACTGTATTATTTAATATATTACAGTTATAATCATAAAAGAAATTGGTAATGATAGCAACTCTCTTTTTGCAGCAATGTCTGTTTCCTTAATAAAAAAGCTATTTTTTTCAAACGCATTCTTTCCGTATAATAATATAGTGTTGAATTTTCGTAGATGGGAGATATTATATGGGGGCTTATATAAATCAACATGTATTAAACAATTTGTTTTATATTTTAGTGAGCGTATTTGTTTTTTACTTTATTTATGATCACGGGGAGATATTTAAAAAGAGAAAATCATACAGAAATGCTCTCCTTACCATTTGCATGGGATTTCCGTTAATTTTATGCATGAAATTTCCCATTTACATTGATGAGCATTGCATTCATGATTTGCGACAAATTCCTTTTCTTCTAGGCACACTGTATGGTGGTGGAATCGTCGGCTTTATTTTGCTGCTGATTTTGCTAGCTGCCCGCTTTCTGATTTACGGGTTTGAGCATCTTACTGCGATAGTGTATATGACCATGTTTGGCGTCACGGCTCTCATTTCGCCAACATTTAAGACATTAAAACGCCCAAACAAGCTCTCTATGTCGGTTTGGTTAACCTTTCTTCTGGCGATTCTTACCACGTTTCTTGCCATCATCATCGCTCATTTTCCAGTAACGGATTCTTATATTGTTTATTTCATCTTGCTTCCTCCGATTGGGATGCTATTTGTTGTGTATATTATGGAAACATTAAAAGAAGCGATTATGATGCGCTCAAAACTAGTAAAAGTCGAGAAAATGGAAGTGGTTAGTCAACTTGCGGCCAGCATTTCACACGAAATTCGCAATCCATTAACCGTTGTAAAAGGATTTATTCAATTATTAAAAACCCCTTCTCTTCCACAAGATACAAAAGATCGTTACATTCAAATTGCTTTAGACGAAATTAATCGAGCGGAAGAAATTATTAACGATTATTTAACCTTTGCCAAACCAACATCGAACAAGGTGGAACATCTCATGGTAGATATGGAATTGCGAAGGGTCGTTCAGATGTTAGCACCAATGGCTCATATGAACTCGATTGAAATTGTTGAGGAACTGCAGCCCGGTATGATTGTTGGAAATATTCAGTACTTTCAACAATGTTTTTTGAATTTGATAAAAAACAGCATCGAAGCCATGCCAAACGGAGGAACATTAACGATTTCATCCCGCTTGCATGGGAATCATGTCATCATTGCCATTAAAGATACAGGAGTGGGAATGACAGCGGAACAAGTGAGCCGTTTTGGTGAGCCATACTTTAGTACAAAAGAAAAGGGAACCGGTCTTGGAACAATGGTAGCTGTAAAGATGATTCAAACGATGCAGGGAACGTTGCATATTCAAAGCGAGGTAAATAAAGGAACTACGTTAACGATTACGTTTCCTAAGGCTACGAACTAATCATGAGAAAAAGAGGGATGTATGCCCTCTTTTCATTTGTTGTTGTACTATTCATATGTTTGCGCAAATAGTCCGTCTCCCTCAAGCCATTCGGCAATCAATACGTCTTTATAGTTAGAAATTCCTTGTGCGCGCAGTTCGCGTTGTAACCAGATTTCATCTTTTCCTGCATCGCGAAGCTCGTCTAAAAGCACTTCCCCATCGCGAATGAGCGTGACGGGAACATGAACAGGTTGTGGCGGCATACGAAAATCTTCCCGGATCGTTTTTTGATATTTCGCTTTTTTGATCACGCTGATCGAACCGTTGACCTCTAAATAACAAAATGCTACTTCACGAATGGAAAACGTTTCGTTTTGGCGAAGCAAACTTTGTAATTGATTGAGCGTTATTCGATTTTTCTTTAACTCCTCCCAATCGATAATGCCGTTTTTAATCAGAGCTGATGGTTTCCCTTCTGCAATGCCACGAAAGCGTAAAAATTTTTGCCCGATATATTCGACAAGGAAAAGCAACAGTCCCCATATCCCCATTGAGTAGATAACATAAAATACGCTAATCTGATCATCATACAGTGCATTTCCAAGCAATTCTCCCAACACAAGAGCAGAAATAAACGTAAAAGGGGTCATCTGGTTAATCAGCTTTTTTCCAATCACTTTGACAATGAGAAACAAAAAAACAAACCCTGTGACGAGTTCTAATGTAAGATGAATGAGCTTCATACCCGCCCTCCTGCGCACATTCGTTATTATTCATTATGAGCGGATGCAAGTCTGATTATGTCCTCTAAGGAGAATTTTACTTGTTGAATAAACAAAACAAGGGATGTCGACCTAGTCAACATCCCTCGTTTTTTATAATATAGATGTTGTCGAACGTGAGGATTGTCTCTCTTTTTTCTGAGACAACAAGAGAACCGTCACAGTAATGCAAACAGCTCCAATGGTTTGGAACAGGCCGAACGGGACATGTAAGAAAGCGATCGAGGCTACTACGGCCGATAGCGGCTCTACGCTAGATAGTAGGCTCGATTCCGTCGGCGATAAGTAGCGAATGCTTTCGACAAACAATAAAAAGGCTAATAAAGTGCCAAATACAACGACAAATAAGATAAGTAGCCATGTCTCCATATCCCAGTGAACCGACGGCAAAGGAAAAGGAGGAAAAATAAAACACATGCCTCCCCCACCGATGACCATTCCCCAGCCGACAACGATGACGGAGTGCCATTTTTTCAACATCTGTGCCGAAGATAACGTATAAAACGCTAAAGCAACACCCGAAAGAATCCCCCAAATGACAGAAATGAGCGATACTTTTAATTCTCCTGTCGAACCATTTGTAATCAATAGAAAGGTTCCTAGAAGGGCTAATAAAATGGCAAACGTCACCTCTTTCGATGGACGATGCTTTTGGACAACCATCACGTATATAACAATGTATACAGGAGCTAAGTATTGCAATAGCGTGGCTGTAGCGGCATTGCCGGTGGCGATCGATGCAAAATACGTATATTGCACTCCAAGCATGCCGACAAATCCAAACAATAATAAATTTACTACGCTTTTGATGTCGGTCCAGAGCGAAAATATTGCCATCCGTTTGTATGCCGCAAACAATAGTAATACGCTTCCTGCAAGAATCATTCGCACAACGACAAGCCATTCTGCGGTTATTTGCTTTTCTTGAAATAACACTTGTGCCGCTGTCCCTGATAATCCCCAAAGCGTTGCACCGGTGATGACCATTATTAGTCCTTTTATTCGATTAGAGACTTGAGCGACCATAATTCTTCCCTTCTTTTGACTGACGATGATGGATAGGAGACATAACGGCAATAAACACCCCTATGATAATCAGCAGCCCGCCTAAATAAAACGAAGCGGTCATCTGTTCATGTAAAAACAAAAAGCCAAAAACAGCGCCGACGAGCGGCTGAAAAAAGAAAAATAACGAGCCGATCCCCGCATCCATCATTTCCATTCCTTTATTCCAGAGAAAAAACGCCCCTGCTGTCGAAATAATTCCAAGATACAGTATTCCAAATACGACGATCATGCTAGGAAAAGAAACAGGTTGTTCATGTAGTTCCCAAAGCATAATCGGGGTAGTGAATAATAAGGCAAACCAAATGGCATATGTTGTGATCGTCAAGACCGAAAAGCGAGTGGAGGCCACTTTCACATACACAGATAAAAGCGCCCATGTCAGCGCTGCCCCAAGTAACACTATATTTCCCCAAAATGATGATCCACCGCTATTGTCAAAACCGATGACGATGATAACTCCAATGGAAGCCAGCAAAAGAGCAGCGGCTTTTCTCAAGGTAATCAACTCATTTAAGACAAATCTTGCGAACAAGATAATAAACGCCGGAGTTGCTGACGTGATTAACGCTCCGGTATGCGCATCAGATAATTTTGTTCCGATAAACTGCAATGAGATGGAAACAAAATAGCCGATAAAGCCGATCCATCCTAACAAAAACCAATCTTGTTTTCCAATGGAAATACTCGTTTTTGTTTTATATTGATGGACTTTTAATATCCCGAATAAAACAACGAACGCGATGACATAACGAAGCCACACTAACGTAAATGGCGGAACGAAATCGAGGACATATTTGCTGACAACATACATCCCGCCCCAGATGCTAGCTGCTAACGATAAATATAAAGCGCCGAAAAATGTATTTTTCATTGAAACAAACCTCCGTCCTCATAGGGATTTAAAAACACCATCATCCCTAAGACGAGGCGCGGTTACTAGCTGCTCACCTCGTCTTAAAAGTGAACAGCAGGTTGATCGTTTTCAAATAAATCGCAATACATTCTCATCGTTCCCATCCTTTCCCTATATGAATATCACTGAATTTTGTTTCATTGTATCAAATTATCGTCAAATACACATTACTATTTTTGTATATTATTTCATGTATATTACGAAAAAGAATAGGCATTGCCTCTTTTGGAAAAAATAGCAACATAGTTAGCCAAAGAAAGGTGTCCGCTGTGAATAATCGTTCGTTAAGTACAGTACAACTGGTTTGTATATTTATGTTATCTATCGGGCTAATGAATCATGTCATTGTGATCCCGTTGCTATTAGACGCAGCCGGCCGTGATGCGTGGATTTCGGCACTCACAGCCCTTGTTGCATTGCCATTGTGGCTTCCGCTTTTGTACTTTGTCATGAAGCAATCCAATCAAATGAATTTATTCTTATGGTTAAAAAACGAATTTAAAAGTGCCATTGCATATTTTGTGTCTATTGTTGGAAGTCTATTATTACTTGTTATAGGCTATATTACGCTCAGTGACACGGTTACGTTTACTACTACTACCTACTTAACGCGCACACCCGATTGGGCTGTTTTGTTAACCATTACAGCGATGTGCTTTTATAACGCCTATTATGGCATACCATCCATCGCAAAGACGGCGGTCATTATTTTTCCGTTTGTCGTTCTTTTTGGGATTTTAGTGATGATCGCAACCGCGCCGCATAAAGATTATTCATTGTTAAAGCCAATCATGGAAAATGGTTTTACTCCTGTTTTACAAGGGATGATTTATGTCGGTGCCGGATATGTAGAAATTTTTATTATTCTATTCATGCAACATCATCTTCAAACTCGATTTTCTTTTACAGCACTTTTCATCATTAGTGTTCTCGCCGCAAGCTTATGCATTGGTCCAACGATTGGTGCGATTATTGAATTCGGACCGAAAGAAGCAGCGAATTTACGTTACCCGGCGTTTGAACAATGGCGATTAATCAAATTAGGAACGTACATTGAATATCTTGATTTTCTTTCTGTTTATCAGTGGATGTCTGGAGCGTTTATCCGCATTTCTCTGGTTACTGCGCTTATACCAGAGCTATTTCATGTAACGGATAAAAAATCACGATTATGGATTCTAATCGTCATTTATATCACCATTTTTTTAGCCGCATTGATTCCAATCAGCGACGACAAATTTTTAGATTTGCTATATAAATTTGTTTTACCGCTTTCGCTGCTATCCATTCTATCTCTCTCTTTATTCATTGGAATATTGGCACTCATTTCATATTTAAAAAAGAGGAGAGCTTAATCATGCAAATTCCTTCAAGAGCACCACAAATCAGAAATAATAAAAATGATCATAGCGGACAGGAAACACTCATCATTTCCGAGCAAACTTTGCGCGATCATTTTTCTAATTGCAAAGATGTCGCAATTCTTACTTCGACGATTCAACCGGCAAAAACCGCAAGCGGCACGCTTACCTTAGCGTTTGTCTATTGCGAGGAGCTGTGTGATACCCAGCTTATGAAACAGGCTATATTTCCAATGTTTCGCGAAATGTGCCGCGAATATCCTTGCCAGTCGGTGGAGGAAATTGAAGCAAATAAACTGATGCCAATGGAGTTGCTTGGAAAAGAAGTGCTGATTGATGATCTGAACTATCTTCTCTTTAACGGTGATTTATTAGTCTACTTTCAAGAAGCCGATGTTTTATATTCCCTTACGCTTGCCAATCCGCCGAACCGCAACCCGGAAGAGCCGAACACGGAAGTGTCAATCCGCGGTCCGAAAGACGGTTTTATTGAGGAAATTTCGAAAAACGTCGCACTCATCCGCAAGCGAGTGAAATCTCATAAGCTCTTTTATGAACAATTTATCGTTGGAACAAGAAGTCAAACAAAAGTGGGATTAATGTACATGGATGATATCGCGAACCGCGAAATGATTCATGAGGTGAAAAAAAGAATTTTACATGTAAATATTGATTCCATTACGAGTACCAATCAGTTGGAAGAACTGATTGGTGACAAAAGTTTCTTGCTGTTTCCGTTATTTGCATACACAGGACGGCCGGATTTTGCAGCGAATTGTTTATTAAATGGAAGATTTATCATCTTATTAGACGGTGCTCCTACCGTCATTATTGGTCCAGGAAACTTATTGTTTTTACTGAATACATCCGAAGATACTGTTACATCACCTATCTTTGTCATTTTTCAGAGACTCCTTCGCTTGTTGGGCGTTTCTGTGTCTATTTATTTACCCGGATTTTGGGTCTCCTTATTATCGTTTCATCAAGACGAAATACCATTCACTCTCTTAGCAACCATTGTGCTTTCAAGGCAAGGAGTACCGCTACCTGCTCCACTCGAAATGTTTATCATGGTAGGGTTGTTCGAAATTTTTAAAGAAGCGGGCATGCGCTTGCCGTTAGCGATCGGTCAAACATTATCGGTTGTCGGCGGATTGATTATTGGACAATCGGCTGTCAACGCTGGCTTATCGACACCGGGAAGCCTTGTTGTAGCGGCTATTTCCGTAATTGCCACGTTTACATTAGTGAATCAAAACTTATCGGGAACCGTGACATTGTTGCGTTTTATTGTCTTAATCGCTTCTTCTGTACTAGGGTTATTTGGGTTTATCGCTTCTTTATTTTTACTTTTAACATATACAGCAAATTTAACTATATTTGGAATTCCATATCTTACTCCATTCTCTCCACCAACCATGGATATTTTGAAACCCTTAATCCCAAATGGTTGGAAACTATTCAAAAAAAGGGCGGGTTTGGTAAAACCGCAGGACGATACATCGAAGGGGGGAGCGAATTGAAATTCAAAACCGCCTTTCCCCTTATGATCTCTATATTTTTGCTGACAGGGTGCTGGGGAGCACAAAATATTGATCATCTGGTGTATGTTGATTCCATAGGTGTTGATTATAAAGATGATCATTTTATCGTTTATGTTCAGCTCTTTAGCTTCACCGGATTAGCAAAAGTGGAAACTGGAGGGACTCAGGAAAAAACATCCGTTGCCGTTGGAAAAGCCACAGGCGAAACGTTTAATATTGCAACCGATAAGCTGTATACTTCGATTCAACGAAGGGTATCATGGGGGCATGCGAAAAGTATCGTGTTTACAAAAAGAGCGCTGAAGAAAGCAGTACTGCAAGACGTCTTAGATGTTTTAAACCGATATAACGAAATTAGGCATACAATATGGGTCTATGCGACAGATGAGCCATTAAAAAAACTTTTTGAGACAACACCATTTTTGCATACAACCCCATACTATTCTTTATTATCAAATCCTGAAGAGATTTTTAAACAAAGTTCATTTATTCGGCCGATTCGCTTAAATCTTTTTATAGCTGATATCAATGAAGCTTCAAAAACAGCGCGGCTTCCTTATCTCAACATTACTACGCGTAATTGGGAGGAAAATAATAAAGAAAAATCGATGTTAAATTTAAAAGGAATTTGCTTTGTTGATCACTATGAGCTTCAAAAATGCATTGATCGCTCTAAGTTGCTGGGAATCAGGTGGCTTGAAAAAAAAATAAGCAGGACTCCTATTTATGTAAAAAAAGGAAACAAAGTAGTTGCATCTATAAATGTTCTTAATCCTAATTCAAAGATTTCCTACCAAATCAAAGGAAATACTCCTGTATTTAACATAGAGGTATCCGGCAGTGGAAGTGTGCTTGAGTTAAGGGAAAAATTAACAGAAACACAATTAATTCGCTTGGCACAAAAAGCAGTGGAAGATGAAATAAGAAGCCTCTACAAGTTAGGGATAAAATATGATATTGATATCCTTAATCTCTCTGAAGTGATGTATCGCAAAAACTCAGAAGATTGGAAGAAGTTTTCCGAAAACGGAAAGATTCCATTAACAGACGAAAATTTAAAAAAGATTAAAGTAGAAATTTCCATTGATACATCTGGGAAAGAGAAACTAAGATAATAATGTATCTCTATGTTTGTGAAACATATGCTATTTGTAAAAAATCTTTTTATTGCGACCATCATCAAATGGGTTATAATGGAATAAAATGCCTCCCTTCGCTTTCCACGAAGGGGATTTTTTTTGAAAACGATAAGGAGGATGGAGAAACGTGGAAACAAATCTTCAACGTATGACAGGAGTACATACAACGGTATATCCCATTTTAATTGCCATTAGTATTGGTCACTTATTAAACGACTCAATGCAAGCGGTCATTCCTGCCCTGTTTCCGATTTTGGAGAAATCAATGAATTTATCATATACGGCCATCGGATGGATCGCATTTACGTTAAATATGACTTCCTCGGTGATGCAACCGGTTGTCGGCTTTTTTACGGACCGAACCCCTTCTCCTTACTTTCTTCCGCTCGGAATGGCAGCGAGCTTGCTGGGCATGGTAGGGCTTGCGTTTGCACCGCATTTTTTCTTTGTCTTATTATCCGTCTTGTTTGTAGGGTTCGGCTCAGCCATTTTTCATCCGGAAGGATCACGCGTTGTATATTTTGCAGCAGGGGCAAGAAGAGGATTTGCCCAATCCATTTACCAAGTGGGCGGGAATACAGGGAATGCCCTTGCTCCACTATTTACGGCACTGATTTTTGTTCCGTTTGGGCAAAAAGGCGCGGTTTGGTTCACCGTTATTGCTGCTTTTGGTATCGTCCTTTTGTTTCGCGTGTCACGATGGTATTCTAACCGCCTCAAACAATACGGAACCATTCGTAAACAGGCGAAAGCCGACAAAGCAAATCCAAGACAACGCCAAAATATCATCTTCGCTTTGTCGCTATTAATCTTTTTAGTGTTTGCGCGGTCATGGTACTCCGCTGGCATTTCAAACTATTATCAATTTTATTTGATGAAACACTATCATGTGCCGATTCAAGAAGCACAGGTTTATTTGTTTGTATTTATGATCGCCGGAGCAATCGGTACATTTGTAGGCGGACCTCTAGCAGATCGATTTGGAAAACGAAATTTAATGTTATTTTCGACACTCGGCACTGCACCGTTTGCCCTCATGCTTCCGTATCTTCCGCTTGCATGGATACTGCCTGTCGTTTTTCTTGCTGGGTTTATTTTATCATTAAGTTTTTCCACATTTGTCGTGTATGCTCAAGAATTGCTTCCCGGAAATGTCGGTATGGCGTCGGGGCTGATCGTTGGTCTCGCGTTTGGGATGGGGGCGCTTGGGGCTGTTGTTCTTGGAAAAATTGCTGATTTGTATAATTTGAACATTCTTATGATATTGTGCAGCTTTCTTCCGCTGCTCGGAGTACTCACATGGTGGTTACCGAAAGAGAAAGCACTCGTTTCTCAATAGGTAAAAGACTGTCTCCGTGAAGAACAAAGACAGCCTTGTTTCATAACAGCAAAATATTTCAGAGGCGATTTTATTTCGCCTCTTCTACTACTTCAAAATAATCTTTGTAAAAACCACCGACTTTGCCGGTGTTATCGATGATAAAATAAAATTCTTCCGTTTCATTTTTCACTTCATACGTTTTTCCCGGTGTTAACACATGGTCAACGATGTACTTTTCCGCATTCGTATGTACACATTTTACTTTTTTCATGGTTGGACGTTTCAACCAAGTGTGATGAATCATATTTGTCTCCCCTTTTCAGCTATGATGGTCAAAAGGCTCACGCCTGAGCGAAAGAACAATCGCTCCGCCTTAAACTAATCCCATTTTATCGATATTTATGTTTGCAGACAATAGAAAAAGCGAAAAAAGGATGATTTGCTTTGGTAATAAAAGAGAGAATGACACTGATTTTGAAGTGAAAGGAAAGGAGTATTTTTATGTTCGTTTAACAATGTTCACATAATACTGTCGATTGGCGCATCATATAATGAGCGATAGAAAAACATCTAAGTGATCGCCAATTCCAACAAGATTTGGAGCAATACAACATGGACAATGTCGTTCATGCGCCGAAAAACTATGCATATCGAGTTGGATACGAATCATCCAGCGGCAACCCTACCGGGGAGCATCGAATCGCCAAAAAAACACGTGATTTGCAAGAATAACCAGAATGCCCTAGGAGGCATTCTGGTTATTCGTTGCGTATTCCTTCGAAAATTACTTTTCTTCCGCACGGTTCAATGATCCGCTCTCCGTTCCTTTCCACTTCATGAAAGATCGGCTCTTCAACACGTCGTATCGGAGCATATCCTTCGTCCTTCATGCGCTGTAGACATTGTTCAATCGTTTCATTCGCCCCTACTTCGAACGTTTTCTTTTTTCTTTTTTTATCCATTTCTCCACCGTTCCTTTCTTCCTTACCTATTCTATTATAATCACCTATCTGTTTCTAAAAAACAAACCGAACGAAAAATTCGCCCGGTTAACTCAATTTTTTCATCACATATTTTTTATATAGCCCATACAAAATTGATGACTTGTACGTTTCTAATTTTTTCAGTTCAACCGGATGACGCCGAATTCCGACGTCCTTCAGTTGCTTCACAAGCCAGCCTTTGGAACCAAAGTGCGCCATGTGAAAAACTCCTTTCCTCTGAACTTGTCCTATATATATGATCAAAATATTCTCGTTAGAACGATAAGAAAAACGGATTGGCTTAATTCAACCAATCCGCTTCTCTACTTATTCATGCTTATGACTTTTTTCTTTTTGTTTCTTTTCATGGGGATAGTGTGGCAGCTTTTCCTTCACTTTTCTCGGTCTTGATGGATAATCTTTTTCATGCTTCTTCTCTTCTTTTTCTTTCTCTCTTTGTTCATAAAATTTCTGTAATTGACGTTTTTCTGTTTTCAGCATGGAGTACGAAAATGATTTTGGCGGTATTCCTTCAAGAGCTTTTTCCATAATTTCACGAAAAATCACCGCTACCGTTTGACTGCTCGTCGTTTGTAAATAATGATGTTCGTCTGTCCGATCATATCCGAGCCATACTGCCCCTACAAGTTGCGGGGTGAATCCGACAAACCACTGATCTTTAACACCGTTGATACTACCAAGCGGAACTTGGGTTGAGCCAGTTTTTCCTGCCAATGCTCTTCCAAGAATATTTGCACGCTTTCCCGTTCCTTCTTTCATAACTCCTTGAAGCATAAACGTCATTTTTTGTGCTGCTTCTTTCGTTGTCACTCGCACTGCGTGTTTCTTCCATTTAGCAATTTCGTTTCCATTTTGATCAATAATTTTTGTAATGATGTGTGCCTCTGTTCGAACTCCTTCATTTGGAAAAACGGAATAGGCTTCGGCCATTTGTAATGGTGACACCCCATGTTGTAGTCCGCCTAAAGCTATTCCTAAATAATGATCTTCTTCTTCAAGAGGAATCCCAAATCGTTGAACAGCGTTTACCCCTTTTTCAAGCCCAATTTGATCAAGAAGCCATACCGCCGGAACGTTGAGCGAATGAACGACAGCCTCATGCATCGTCACACGCCCACGATACGTATGATCGTAGTTTTCTGGACGGTAACCGTTAAAGTCCATCGGTTCGTCTTTTAGTTCGTCAAAGATGTGATACCCTTGTTCTAGCGCTGGTGTATATACAGCGAGTGGTTTCATCGTCGAGCCGGGCTGTCGCTTCAATTGAGTCGCCCGGTTAAATCCGCGAAAGACATACTCACCTCGACCACCAATCAAAGCAGTAATCCCACCCGATCTCGGGTCAAGTAACACCGCCCCGCTTTGAACAAGCTGGTCATTCGTTCCTTTCGGGAAAAGTTCATCGTTTTTGTATACCGCTTCTAATGCTTGTTGCATATGTTGGTCAAGTTCGGTATAAATACGCAATCCCCCAGAAAGCACTTCGCTTTGCGTCAAATGGTATTGATGTATTGCCTCATCGATGAGATGGTCGACATAATACGGATATTTTCCTTGATATGGATCCGTCTTTTCTTTTCGCAATACAATTTTTTCTTGTTTCGCACGTAAAAACGTCTTCTCATCGATAAATCCTTGTTCTTTCATTAAACCGAGAACGATATTTCTCCTCGCCATCGCCTTTTCGTAATGTTTGAACGGAGAAAGAGAAGAAGGGGCTTTAATGAGCCCCGCTAATAGCGCTGATTCGCTCACAGTTAAATCAGAAACATCCTTTCCAAAATACGTCTCTGCTGCTTTTTTTACACCCCACGCCCCTTCTCCAAAATAAACTCGATTGACATACATCTCTAAAATATCTTTTTTCGAGTATGTTCGTTCGATCTTTTTGGCGATGAACCATTCTTCCCATTTTCTCCGCAATGTTTTTTCATTCGTTAAAAAGACGTTTTTCGCTAGTTGCTGGGTGATCGTGCTACCGCCTTCGACCCATTCGCCTGCTTCGATATTGCGAATGAGCGCACGTAAAATTCCTTGATAATCGATGCCATCATGTTCATAAAAACGGTGATCTTCTGTCGCAACAACCGCTTCTAAAAAATGATTTGGTATGCGATCGATCGATACCGGATCCATCTTTGCCACAGAAATTTTACTAGCCACCTTTCCGTTTCGGTCATAAATCATCGTAGGAGCTGGAAGCGGCTCTGCAAGAGCACCAATATCACGCGTAGCAATATAGAATTGAATTGCAGCAAAACTGCAAACAATCAAAGCAGCCGCAGTCCAAATAATCCACATTTTTCCCTTTTTTCGTTTTTGTTTCTTTCTTTTCAATACTCGACTTTCTTCCAACCGAATCCCCCCTATTCTGTCGCTTTTATACGATTCGATGGCAGCAGCTATTTTTCGTACATAAACAAAAAAACCGCCTTTCATAGGCGGTTCATGAAAGGTGGTTTTTTATTAAGAAGAGGTTATATCATTCTTTTTCCCTTTTAAAAAGAGCGATAAGATTAACGCGAGAAGCGCAAGACCTGTTGCAACAATAAATGAATCGTTAATTCCTTCTACAGTAGAACGTTGTTGAACCATTCCGTACAGAAGTTGCGTAATCACCTGGTCGCTTGGAATCAATTGTTTCAATTGCGCAATCATATCAGTCACGACCGGGTTATTCGTTGTCATTTCGTTTGTATAATTTTCCGCATGGAATTTTGCCCGGTTTGACATGACTGTAACAAGAAATGCTGTTCCTAGCGATGAAGCCACTTGGCGCAACGTATTGGCTGTTGCTGTACCGTGGCTATATAGCTGACGCGGCAGTTGGTTCAATCCTGCGGTCATAATCGTCATCGACAGCATAGACATGCCAAACATTCGGAAAATATAGAGCCATAAAATGTGGCGATACGGTGTCTCTAATGTGAGCCGGCTGAATTCCCACGTTGTGATAACGGTAATCGTTAACCCGACAATGGCCAATAAACGCGCACCGATTCGGTCGAAAATCGCTCCCGAAATCGGAGACATAATTGCCATCACAATTGCCCCTGGTAATAGCAATAACCCGGACTCAAGCGGCGTAAAGCCGCGAATGTTTTGTAAATATACTGGAAGCAGTACCATCGCTGCAAACATCGCCATGTTAATGACGCAGCCAATAATCGTTGTCAATGTGAAAATGTTATATTTGAACACACGTAAGTTCAAAATTGGATTCTCAACAGTTAAACAGCGCCATGTAAATAAAATTAAAAACAATACACCAATAATAATCGATACCGCTACCTCTGTACTGCCCCAGCCGTTACTTCCCGCTTCACTAAAGCCGTATAACACTCCACCGAATCCGATCGTAGAGTAAATCGCTCCACGAACATCCAACGTAGGATTCGCCGTTTTTGGCGTGTTTTTTAACCAAAGAAAAGCAAGAATAATATCAGCAATCGCAATTGGCAGCACGATATAAAAGAGTAAGCGCCATGAATAATGTTCGACAATCCAACCGGACAATGTCGGTCCGACCGCCGGCGCAAACATCATTGCAATCCCGACTGTCCCCATCGCCACTCCACGTTTTTCTGGCGGGAAGATGTTCAACATAATAACCATCATTAATTGCATGATAATCCCTGCACCAACGGCTTGAATGAGACGACCGGTTAAAATAACCGCGAACGAAGGGGCAAATGAACAAATGAGAGCACCAGCCGCAAACAGCGTCATCCCTGAAAGGAACAGCTTTTTCGTTGGAAACTTGGCAATTAAAAACGGGCTAATCGGAATTAATACGCCGTTGACTAACATATAGCCAGTCACAAGCCATTGAATCGTCGATGTTTCAACATTAAAATCGCTCATCATATGTGGAAGAGCAACGTTAATTAAGGTTTGATTCAAAATCGCTACGAACGCCCCGAGCATGATGGTGGCAACGACTTTTATACGGCTGCTTCCAATATTCATCATTCCTCCTTGATTTGGAGGCGGTGCTGCTTGAGACTCTTCATCTATCGGTTGAACACGTTCAGCCGTTTCTGCTTCTTCGCGCAGGACGGGTGCGTTTCTTCTTTTTCTTATTGCGTAATTCAGTACAACAAGAACAAGAATTGAAAAAACAATATACGCGGTTAAAAATGTTGACATACCGATCACCTACTTGTGAATGCGAACGGTGACGTTCATTCCTGGTACTAACCCCGCCCCGTTATAATTGTCAATGGAAATCGTAATCGGAATAACTTGGGTCACTTTCGTATAGTTTCCTGTATTATTGGAGCTTGGAAGTAAACTAAATGTATTCGCTGTCGCAAATCCAAGCTTTTCAACCTTTCCTGTAAATTTGCGATCTGGATAAGCATCGACGTAAATATCGACATCTTGACCGACTTTCACATCTTCAATTTTAGTTTCCTCAATGTTTGCTGTAACCCATAAATCATCTAAATCGTAGCCACGTGCCAAAGACATACCCGCGGCGACAACAGAGTTTGTAACAGTATTTTGTTGGACGATGGTTGTATAGTGAGGAACCGTAATTGGAACAGTATGTTCCCCGTCAGACACTTCCCCAATTTTATCACCGCTGTCAAATGTTTTTCCTACATCACCAGACCAACTAATAAGTTTTCCAGAAATCGGTGACGAAATCGTAATCGCCTGCCCATCGATTCGAGCATTATCTGTTTTAATATAGTTCGTTGTTTCATTAACATAATAATAAGCGGCGAATCCACCTGCCACTAATAAGATAAGCACAATGATATTTAAGGTAATCAAACGTCTTACGTTCACGTCCTATTCCTCCCCTAGTAAAATGTCTTTAATGGTTTGGTGAATCGATAATAACTTCTCAATATCAGCGGCTTCTATTTCATTTTCTATTTTTCGTAACCGCTGTACGAGAACGGATTCATGATTGAAGGCTTCTATTAGCTTTTCTCTTCCTTTTTCGGTTAAACGAAGCGTGACAGCACGTCGGTCCTCTCTAGATGTTTCCCGCATGACTAGCCCGGCACTGACAAGCCGATCAATGGTCCCGCTAACAGTGCTATTACTCATGTTTAATTTCTCAGCTAAATCATTTAACCGAATATTCTCTTTTTTAAACAATGTGTATAGAACGATGAGTTGTACTTCCGTAATTCCGACTCTAGTCGCATCTTCACGAACGAGCCGGTACAGCGCCTTCTGAATCCGAAACACGGAATACATGATTTCGCGTCCAGCTTTCTCCACGATCCTCCCCCCCTTTTTATTTTCATCACAAATAGTTCTTATGCGAATTATTCCTACACGAATTATGATTATAACACGTTTGTAAGAGAAATCAACAATATTGCTCCAACAAATCAGAAAAACATGTTTACCAAAAGAAAAAAGCCGATCTCTATCTGTAGAGATCGGCTTTTCATTACAATGAAAGTGCCGCGATTTGCCGTTGTTTGAATGGAGTTTCTCAACCACACTCCACTAGGTGGGTGTTCGCAGAAACGTTCTTGTCGTCCTCTGCCATCATCAATGGGAGGCATGACATTCCCGTTTCGATATAGAACTCCCTCTTTACAGCCATCGGTTGAAACTTCATTCGTTCACGTACAACGCAGCAGGTAATCACTATAATACTTAATTTTTTGCTTTTTTGCAAGAGGGTTAGTTTAATACGCGTCTAGTTTCACGTTATCGTCGATGAATAAGGACGGCTCTGTGGAGGCTTTAACCTCTTCGATCGTATAGCCTTTCGCTACTTCGACCAATTTTAAGCCGTTGTCGGTAACATCGATGACAGCACGGTCAGTAATAATACGATGCACGACTTGTCGCCCCGTTAATGGAAGTTTGCACTGTTTTAAAATTTTCGGTTCACCGTTTTTGTTGACATGTTCCATAATGACAATAATTTTTCTTGCGCCATGAACGAGGTCCATCGCTCCGCCCATGCCTTTAATCATTTTCCCAGGAATCATCCAGTTCGCAAGGTCTCCTTTTTCAGATACTTCCATGCCTCCTAAAATGGCGACATCAATATGACCGCCGCGAATCATCGCAAACGACTCGGCGCTGTCAAAAAACGCCGCCCCTTTAATGGCAGTAACCGTTTCTTTTCCAGCGTTAATTAAGTCCGGATCGACTTCTTCTTGCGTCGGATAAGGACCGATTCCTAACAGTCCATTTTCTGACTGCAAAACGACTTGTTTCTCTGGAGAAATGAAGTTTGCGACTAACGTTGGCATGCCGATGCCCAAATTGACATAATATCCGTTTTGAATTTCTTGTTCTGCTCTTCTTGCAATTTTTTCACGAATACTCATCACGCTCACCCCCGTACCGTTAATCGTTCGATTCGTTTTTCTTGCTTGCCGACGATGAGGCGTTGCACGTAAATGCTTGGGGTATGGATGTGATCCGGATCAAGCTCACCGATGTCGACAAGCTCTTCTACTTCGGCAATCGTGACTTTTCCAGCAGCGGCAATCATCGGATTAAAATTTCTCGCCGTTTTTCGGTAGACTAAATTTCCCATTTTATCTGCTTTCCAGGCACGAATGAGGCTAAAATCCGCTGTCAACGCTTCCTCTAACAAATATTCACGTCCATGGAACACGCGCGTTTCTTTTCCTTTGGCAACCGGTGTGCCGACTCCAGCCGGGGTATAAAACGCAGGAATTCCTGCGCCGCCCGCTCGAATTTTTTCTGCTAATGTTCCCTGAGGAATGAGCTCTACTTCGATCTCTCCAGAGAGAACTTGCCGTTCAAATTCTTTGTTTTCCCCGACATAGGAGCCAATCATTTTTTTGATTTGCCTGTTTTTTAATAAAATGCCGAGTCCCCAATCATCAATGCCGCAGTTGTTTGAAATAACGGTTAAGTTTTTCACCCCCGTTTCCGCAAGCGCGAGAATTAGATTTTCTGGAATCCCGCATAAGCCAAAGCCGCCGACCATGATGGTCATACCGTCTTGAATATCCTTCACTGCCTCTACAAAATCGGTGTAGACTGGTTTCATGGTTTCCTCTTCACCCCTTTTTGTTTTTACACCGGATAAACGCCGTGCTTTCTCTCTGAAAATGTCATATATTTCGACATGTACGCGTCAAATCGACGAATAAGTTCATCACGAAGCGCATTCGGAGCGATGATACCGTCGATCACCATTTCCGAAGCGAGACGGTAAATGTCGATATCGCGGCGATATTCCTCCCGTTTTTGTTCGATAAAGGCGGCTCGCTCCTCTTCAGGTAACTCGGCAATTTTATTCGCATAGACCGCATTGACAGCCGCTTCCGGTCCCATCACAGCAATTTGTGCGTTCGGAAACGCTAAGCAGCAATCCGGTTCAAACGCCGGTCCCGCCATCGCATAAAGCCCTGCACCATACGCTTTTCGCACAATGACAGAAATTTTCGGAACGGTGGCTTCTGACATCGCCGAAATCATTTTTGCACCATGACGAATAATGCCAGCGCGCTCTACTTTCGTGCCGATCATAAATCCCGGAATGTCCGCTAAGAATAGAAGCGGAATATTGAATGCGTCGCAAAGGGTAATGAATTTCGCTGCTTTATCAGCGGAATCGTGAAATAATACACCGCCTTTGGCGCGCGGCTGATTCGCGATAATGCCAATCGGCTGCCCATTGATGCGTGCAATCCCTGTAATTAATTCAGGGGCAAATAGCTTTTTAATTTCGCAAAACGATCCTTCGTCGATAATACGATCAATGAGGTCATACATATTAAATGGTGCATTTTGGTTGGCTGGAAGAATATCTTCAATGGTTTTTTCAAACTCTTTTGGCGGCTTTGCCTCAGCAATCGGTGGCTTTTCACTGAAATTGGCTGGAAAATAAGATAAATAGCGGCGCGCAAAGGCAATCGCTTCTTCTTCGTTTTTGACAAGCACATCTCCGCATCCTGATACAGTACAATGCATGCGCGCACCGCCCATTTCTTCAAGCGTCACTTTTTCACCAATTACCATTTCCGCCATTCTCGGCGAACCTAAATACATCGAAGCGTTCCCTTCTACCATGATGACAATATCGCAAAATGCCGGGATGTAGGCACCACCTGCCGCAGATGGTCCGAATAACAAGCAAATTTGGGGTACTTTTCCTGACAGCTTGACTTGATTATAAAAAATGCGACCGGCTCCGCGGCGGCCCGGGAACATTTCGATTTGGTCAGTGATGCGCGCGCCGGCGGAGTCCACCAAATATAAGATAGGACAGCGAAGTTTTTCCGCTGTTTCTTGAATTCGAATGATTTTTTCGACCGTCCGTGCTCCCCATGATCCGGCTTTTACGGTAGAATCATTGGCCATCACACAAACCGTCTGACCGTTGATTTTCCCAACTCCAGTGACGACACCGTCGGCAGGGAGCCCTTCTGCAAGACAATTGGCAAATAGCGCATCTTCAAATTGCATTCCATCGTCAAATAATAATTTAAGTCGGTCACGAACGAACAGTTTTCCTTGTTCTGCATTTTTTTGATGGTATTTGGCAGCGCCGCCTTGTTCGATTTTTTTGATTTGTTCTTCTAATTTTTCAGTGAGCGTTTGCTTTTGTTGATTGATGACATCATTCGTTTGCATATTTCGTTCCCCCTATTCCCCTTTGTAGACGGGTTTTCGTTTTTCTTTGAATGCCTGTAATCCTTCGAGCCGATCTTTTGTTGGAATGGTGATGTCATATGCCATTTGTTCAATTTTCAACCCTGTATATAAGTCAACATCAAGGCCACGGTTGATAGCGAGTTTCGCCTGCATAAGGGCAATCGGTGCATTTTGCGCCATTTGTTTTGCAAGTTCAACCGCCTTTTCGAGCACTTGTTCACGCGGTATGACATATTCCACAAGCCCGAGTTGTTCCGCTTCTCGCGCAGTAATTCGTTTCGCAGTAAAAATAAGTTCTTTTGCTTTTCCTTTTCCAATTAAGCGAGGGAGCCGTTGTGTTCCACCGGCACCCGGAATGATGCCGAGTGAAGTTTCCGTAAGTCCGAGTTGAGCGGTATCGGCAGCAATGCGGATATCACACGCCAAGGCAAGTTCAAGTCCTCCGCCAAACGCGGAACCATTCATCGCACAAATGACAGGCTGTGGAAGCTGTTCGAATTGATTAACCGTTTCGCGAATGAGCGCAACGGTTTTCCGCACTTCCGTTTCATTCATGCCAGCGCGCTCTTTTAAGTCAGCTCCGGCGCAAAAAGCTTTTTCCCCGGCTCCTGTGACGATGACAGTACGAATCGAACGTTGAAATGCAAGATGATGAAGCAACTGTTGCAAGTCTTTTAGCAACGCAATTGACAATGCATTTGCTGTCTCGGGCCGATTCAGGGTAATAAGAGCAATACCATGGTCAAGTGACGAATAAAGGACTTGTTCGGACATAAGAAGAGATGCCTCCTTTTTTGGCAAAATAGAACGCTAGCACGGCGGTACATCGACCGTTTGTAAATAATGGCTAGGAAGCGGGCGCCCGATTTTGCTTTGAATGAATAATGCAGCTTCGGTTAATCGCTCAACATGAAGGCCCGTCGAAATTCCCATACCTTGAAGCATATACACTAAATCATCGGTCGCGACATTTCCCGACGCACCTGGGGCGTACGGACATCCTCCTAAGCCGCCAAGCGAGCTGTCAAATGTGGTCATTCCCATTTCTAATGAAGCAAGCACATTCGCAAGCGCTGTACCGCGCGTGTCATGAAAATGCATGGCAAGTTTTTCTTTCGGGAATCGCTTTAGCAGCTGCTCAAGTATCTCTTGTACTTGGCGTGGAGTCGCAACCCCTATCGTATCGCCTAGAGACAGTTCATCAATCCCCATTTCAAACAGCTTTTCCGAAACATTAATGACTTGATCAACAGAAATGACTCCTTCATACGGACAACCGAAAACGGTTGAGACGTAGCCTCGCACTGTTTTCCCTTCCTGTTTTGCCACCTTGACCACTTCCTTGAGCACCGGAAATGTGTCTTCTATTGATTTATTAATATTTTTTCGATTATGTGTTTCACTCGCCGACATAAACACCGATACTTCATTCACTTGAGCAGTTAATGCCTTTTCTAATCCCTTCATATTCGGGACAAGCGCAGCGTATGTGACACCGGGGACTCGTTCAATCCTTGTCGCTACTTCTAATGCATCAGCGAGTTGCGGAATCCATTTCGGATGAACAAACGACGTGATTTCAATATAGGTCAATCCTGTTTTTGATAATTGGTTAATCCATGTAATTTTATCTTCCGTCGCAATGGTGGTTTCTTCATTTTGTAATCCATCGCGAGGGCCGACTTCCTTTATCGTGACACGTTGTGGCCATTTGCTCATGCGCGTTTCACCTCTTACTCAAGCTCAAGTAGCACATCGCCCTCATTGACGAAGTCACCTTCTTGTACACGAATGTCTTTCACTGTTCCTGATGTTTCTGCGGCAATCGGGATTTCCATTTTCATCGATTCTAAAATCACAACATCTTGCCCTTCTTCTACTTGTTCTCCAACAGACACAACAATTTTCCATACGTTTCCTGCCATCGTTGCCACTACTTGGCTCATTGCTTTTCTTCCTCCATTTCTTCTTATTTTGTTGTCGCTTTATGCAAATGTAGTTCGACAAAATTCGTCGTTGTTTGTCCGGCTTGAAAAGCGGGGTGGGATACGACTTCTTTTAACATTGGAATATTTGTTTTAATGCCTTCAATTTGGTAGTGTTCAAGAGCTTGCAACATACGAGTCATTGCTTCTTGGCGAGTTTGTCCTTTTGTAATGAGTTTGGCAATCATTGGATCGTAAAAAGGAGTTACTGTCATTCCGCTCGTTACCGCCGTTTCATTGCGAATATTCTCTCCTTCCGGCGCCTGAAAGAGCGTAATTTTTCCCGGGGATGGGAAAAACGTTTTGGGATCTTCAGCATAAATGCGCACTTCGATCGCATGACCGTCCTGCTGAATTTCGTCTTGTGTATAACGAAGCCTTTCACCAGCAGCAATACGCAATTGTTCTTCGACTAAGTCAAGGCCTGTAATCTCTTCCGTAACTGGATGTTCAACTTGAAGCCTTGTATTCATTTCGAGAAAATAGAAGTTTTTTTGTTCATCGACGAGAAACTCAATCGTGCCCGCATTCGTGTAGCCGATATGTTTTGCCGCCCGTATAGCCGTTTCTCCCATTTTCCGCCGCGTTTGTTCATCTAAAAACGGTGATGGGGCTTCTTCAACTACTTTTTGATGGCGCCGCTGAATTGAGCATTCTCGTTCCCATAAATAAATGCAATGGCCGTGGTGGTCAGCAAGTAGCTGGATTTCGATATGCCTTGGATTTTCAATGTATTTTTCCAGATACATCGCTCCATCGCCGAAAAAGGAGGCGGCTCGCTTTTGATTTCCTTCAAACGCCTTTCGCAGCTCTTCTTCATTTTTTACGACCTGCATGCCGATGCCACCGCCGCCTGCCGACGCTTTTAACATGATCGGATACCCGATTGTTTCCGCTGTTTTTATCGCCTCATCGGCATCGTTAAGCGGAAACGAGATGCCAGGAACGATCGGCACGCCGGCTTCTGCCATTGTTTTTCGCGATTCAATTTTGCTGCCCATTTTTGCAATGACATCGGCACTCGGTCCAATAAAGACAATGCCTTCTTCTTCACAGCGTCGAGCAAACGCCGGATTTTCTGATAACAATCCATACCCCGGATGAATCGCTTCTGCTTTTGTTTTTTTCGCGACTTCAATGATTTTTTCGATATTTAAGTAGCTCTCGCTGACGCGTGGCTTGCCGATAAGATATGCTTCATCTGCCCATTTGACGTGAAGGGAATCCGCGTCTGCTTCCGAATAAACGGCGACAGTTTGAATTCCTAGTTTTTTGCACGTCCGAATAATGCGTACGGCGATTTCTCCACGATTGGCGATTAACATTTTCGAAAACATACAATCCCCCCTATTCCTTTATGTGGTAAGACCGAGAAGTTGTTTCGCTTGTTCTCGCAACTTAAATTTTTGAATTTTCCCAGATGCTGTCATCGGATACGAAGTAGTAAACTCGATGTAACGAGGAATTTTATAGCGTGAAATCTTCCCTCTACAAAACTCGCGAATTTCCTCGGCTGTGGCCGTTTGCCCTTCCTTCAAAATAATCCATGCCATTACTTCTTCTCCGTATTTTTTATCTGGCACACCGACAACTTGAACGTCTAAAATTTTCGGATGTTGATATAAAAACTCTTCAATTTCACGCGGATAAATGTTTTCACCGCCGCGAATAATCATATCTTTCAGCCGTCCGGTAATGCGGAAGTAACCGCTTTCATCCATCACCGCTAAATCGCCAGTATGCAACCATCCGTCCTCATCAATCACTTCTTTGGTTGCCTCCGGATTGTTGTAATAGCCTTTCATCACGTGGTAGCCGCGCGTACAAAGCTCTCCTTGCACGCCGCGTGGCACTTCTTTGTTCGTCCCCGGCTCAACAATTTTCACTTCCACATTTGGATGCGCACGCCCCACTGTTTCGACACGCAAATGAATCGGATCATCTGTTCGTGTCTGCGTAATAACCGGTGAGGATTCCGTTTGACCGTATGCAATTGTAATTTCTTTGGCTCCCATTTTTTCGATGACAGCTTTCATCACTTCAATGGGGCAGCTGGACCCAGCCATAATTCCTGTGCGTAGTGATG
The DNA here is from genome assembly GCF_013761245.1 of Thermaerobacillus caldiproteolyticus. GTDB lineage: Bacteria > Bacillota > Bacilli > Bacillales > Anoxybacillaceae > Thermaerobacillus > Thermaerobacillus caldiproteolyticus. Next base: position 79,230 of record NZ_JACDUT010000006.1, read on the forward strand.
ATAAATCGTACTTATCAAAATCCGGATCGTTCAATTCAGCAATAAACATCGTCGGTACACCGTGTAACGCCGTACATTTTTCATCCTGAACGGTGCGAAGTACTTGTTTGGCGTTGAATTCTTGAAGTGGTACCATCGTTGCTCCTACTGAGACACAGGCTAGTGTGCCAAGCACGCAACCGAAACAATGGAAAAATGGAACTGGAATGCATAGCCGATCATCTTTGGTGAGTTTCATGCATTGCGCAATATTGTAGGCATTGTTTACAATGTTATAGTGGCTTAACATGACTCCTTTTGGAAATCCTGTTGTTCCTGAGGTGTATTGCATGTTGATGACATCATGCGGGTCAAGGGAGTTCATTCGCTCGTTTAACTGCTCTTCTGTCACATCGTGAGCCATGGAGAGGATATCGTACCATGAATAAGTGCCGGGATACCGAGTGTTGCTAAGAACGATGACATTTTTGAGTTTAGGCAGTCGCTTTGCTTTCAGTTGACCCGGCTCGCATTCGCGAAGTTCAGGGGCAATCTCATAAATCATTTCAATGTAAGAAGAATCGCGATATTGTTCAATAAGAAGAAGCGTCGTTGAATCTGACTGTTTTAATAAATACTCAAGTTCTGCTGTGCGATAATTCGTGTTCACCGTAACAAGAACGGCTCCCATTTTTCCTGTGGCAAATTGACAAGCGAGCCATTCCGGTATATTCGTCGCCCAGATCGCGATATGTTCCCCTGCTTCAATGCCAAGTTTCATGAACCCGCGCGCGACAAGCCGACAATAATCATCAAATTGTTTGTATGTCATTCTTAATCCTCGATCGGCATACACAACTGCTTCATGTTCAGGATGTAGTTTCGCTTTTTCTTCTAACAGCTTCCCCATCGTAATGTGCAGCATAAAAATCCTACTCTCCTTTGTACAAGTCTATTTAAACATTATGCACTTATCCTAACATTTAGCATCCTAATTGCCGGGCGATGACAAGCCGTTGAATCTCGGATGTACCCTCGCCGATTTCCATCAGTTTAATGTCTCGTAAATGGCGCTCAACTCCATACTCTTTCATATATCCATAGCCGCCGTGAATTTGAATCGCTTGATTGCAAACACGGAATCCCGTTTCTGACGCAAACAGCTTGGCGAAAGAAGCTTCTTTTGTAAACGGTTTTCCTTGATCTTTCAGCCATGCAGCTTTATACACCATATTGCGGGCTAATTCAATTTCCATCGCCATATCGGCAAGTTTAAATTGAATCGCTTGGAATTTGGAAATGGATTGGCCAAATTGCGTGCGTTCTTTTGCATATTTAAGAGCTTTTTCAAATGCCGCTTGTGCAATACCAACCGCAAGTGCTGCAATTGAAATGCGCCCTCCGTCAAGGGTGTATAAAAACTGTTTGAATCCTTTCGTTGGATCGCCTAATACATTTTCTTTTGGCACACGTACATTCTCAAGGACAAGCTCACATGTATTTGAGGCGCGCACCCCCATTTTGTCGTAGTTACATCGGATCGTAAAGCCAGAAGCGTCCGTTGGAACAATGATGGCGGAAATAATATTTTTTCCTCTGCCGTCTTTTCCAGTTACCGCTGTAATAATGACTTGTCTTGCATATCCAGCGTTCGTAATCCAACATTTTTCTCCGTTAATGATGTATTCGTCTCCGTCAAGCACCGCTTTTGTTCGTGTCCCTCCAGCATCCGAACCAGCATTAGGCTCAGTCAATCCAAACGCTCCCAGCGTTTCTCCTTTTGCCATCGGAACAAGCCATTGCTGCTTTTGCTCTTCGGTGCCAAAATAGTAAATCGGACTTGCCCCTAAGGAAACGGCAGCGGCATAGCTAAGTCCTGTGCCCCCACAAGCGCGACCAATCTCTTCAACAGCGATTGCATATGAAATCGTGTCTCCTCCAGCCCCACCATACTGTTCTGGAAACGGAATACCTAGAATCCCTAACTCCCCCATCTTTTTGAATATTTCAACAGGAAAACACGCTGTTTCATCCCATTTTGCTGCATTGGGCTCAATTTCCTTCTCAGCAAACTCTCTGACCATTTCTTTAATCATTTGCTGTTCTTTCGTTAATTCAAAATTCATCTTCTCTCCCCCATTCATTCAACTATGATGTATTTGAACCGACTAGTCGGTTTTAAATATTTTTAGACCGACTAGTTGGTTTGTTATATTAATAAGCATACCCTTTATATATAAAGTAATTTTTCACCATCCATACCTACCGATAGATATTAGATGGAATGGGGCGGTGTTTTAAGAAAAACGAAGAAATGCTTTCTTTTTGTTTTGCTTCCTCTGTCAAAATGGAATGTAAAATGAAATCGATAAAGTGATGGGCAATTTCTTCAATGGTCATTGGTCCATCTGGTTTATACCACTTATATGTCCAGTTCACCATACCGATAATCGACATGCCGGTAATTTCAACGGAAAGCTCGCGGCGAAATTCCCCTGCCTCGATTCCTTCACGAATGACACGAAAAATCACTTGTTTGAATTCATCCCGTTTTTCATTAATTTTTTGGGAATATTCTGGTTTTAAGTACGTGCTTTCTTGATAAAAGACAGTAATATGCGGCTTATATAAATGGAATACTTTTACAAATGACTGAATAATAGCGTACAGCCGTTCTGTTGGTGTGTCGTAATTTTTATATGCTTCTTGTGCCTTGTTTAGTACATAGGTAATAAACACATCATGGATATGGTAGAGCAGTTCATCTTTTGATTTAAAGTTATGATAAAATCCACCTTTTGATGTATTACTCTCGGTTACGATGCGGTCAACAGTGACCCCATGATATCCATATTTTTCAAAGAGATGAAGTGCGGTATCAATGATTCGATCTTTTAATGTTTTTTCTCCCATGAAAAGTCTCCTTTACTCTTATATTAACATTATTTTCTGAAAAATTAAATATTTTTTATTATTTGATCTTGACATTATTTTCACTCATGATTATAAAATACGTAATTCATGCAAGAAATGTCAATCATCGTTTATAATGATTATGTGATGTAAATAAAGAAACGGGGTAGATATGATGACCAATATATTATTGATTAACGGGAGTTCAAGAGAAAACGGAAATACAGAGCAATTAGCTGATGTTATGTTGAAAGGAATTTCTTGTACTCGCATGAATTTAAGGGATTTTTTCATTCAACCAATTGTTGACCAGCGCCACGTTCCGGGTGGGTTCACTGCAGTTGCTGATGATTATGATCAAGTGATTGAAACGGTTCGCCAACATGATGTGCTTATTTTTGCGACGCCTATCTACTGGTATGGAATGAGCGGGCATATGAAGCAATTTGTTGATCGTTGGTCACAAAGTTTACGAGATACGAGATTTTCTTTTAAAGCGGAAATGGAAAAGAAAAAGGCTTTTGTTCTCATTTGTGGTGGAGACGATCCGTATGTAAAAGGACTGCCGCTCATTCAACAATTTCAATATATTTTTCAGTTTGTCGGTCTTGAATACATAGGGTATTTGATTGGAAAAGGAAATGCTCCAGGCGATGTGCTCCGCGACGAACTAGCGATTCGTCAAGCGAAGTACTGGAATCAATTTTTTCAGTCGTTATAAAATTCACTCCCACTTTCCTAGACTGTGGAAAGTGGGAGTGTAGCTTTGCCCAAGTGAAAAAATAAGCTTTAAGTGACAAAGGTTACTTGTCAGTCAATGATATAGGGAAATATGTTTCCAAATTTAAAATACATATAATTATAAATAACTCCGTCCAAGTCAAATAATAAAGAAAGCATCAATTTGTTCTGAAATCATAGTCTTCGATACTCCTCCACTCTAGCTAAATAACAGACAGTCACTTCCCAGTTTTCTTTGGTTTATGTTCCCTCTCAAAGGATAGTTTCAACGATCAATAAGTAATAAGAGCTTATATATCTATATAACCTCCTCTGCTCTATGGGCCTTGAAAATCACAAATTTATGGTAACGGATTTTCCTCGCTATGGTGTTTACATAAATCTTTCCCTCTATAATTCCCTTGTCACTGTAGCAAATAACTCTGGCCACTTGTTAGCTACAAAAAATTGATAAACCGGATATAGACTATCATAAAGCTCCATATCTATCGGTCTATGATAAGTAATTTGTTGATACAAACTAAATAACATCAAAACTTGTTTCCAATATTCTGGTATTCTCAATTGTTCAATGTTATCTAAATTTAACCTAATAAGATCTTTGCGCAGTAAAGCCTCATGCTCTAATACTATTTCAATAAAAGGCCAGTTGTTGCCATCCGGCAGCTTTGGAAAGCTAAGCTCAGGGTTTAGATTTTGAGTTTTGTTATTTGCTTCATAAAGAACTTTTTTTGCCTTTTCCTCGTCAGATTCATAAATATGAGCAGAACCTACATTATGGAAATATTCACCTAATTCGACTCCAAGGTCTTTAGCCATCATTTCTTGGATAAAAGTAAAAGAAAAAACGTCACTGACCATACCACGGAAAGCATCATTCGCCCTCATATAAGAAGCCATATATAACTTTTTTTCTCTAATAAAAAACTGCAGTCCAATCGTGCATGACACATCAATGTTATCTGTAATAACCAATTCTGAAGCATCAAAAATTTGCATAAACGCTCGCTTAGAATCAGGATCTTTATTTAACAGCAAATCTTTTATTTGCTGCCATTGATTGATTTTAGCATTACCAAATTCAAATATTTTTGGGCCATATGCTGTACCCGTCAGAGTTTTTCCATCCATTGAATATTTAACCATATTTTTGGCATAATAGCTTATAAAATCTAGACGGTTACTTGATGATAAATACCATAATACTTCTGCGAAATTGAAAATTATATTTGTTTTTCTAGAAGGTATGTAACATACTCGTTCAATCGGATTAGTTATCGTAAAATTTACATTTAGCTTTTCACGACTCCGATTGCCACGTGGAGCATTAAAAAACTGAGGATTATAATAAATATCTTTCAATATATCCAGATAAGCTTCATGAAAACGATTATATTGCATAAAAATCCCTCCGCAGACTCAATTAACTTGAAAGTATTTTTCTACTTGTGGTATAGCTTTATTATTGATTAAATATTCTTCCAACTTAGGAGGATCATCCTTCTCTTAATTAAAAAGAATGTAAGTAACATTTTCCACTTTTCCGGGTCCTCGAACTAAAAATGCGTAATCCTTGCCTTTTCCTCATGACGTACGTGGCTGAATCGGTCGATGTGCGACATAATTCGTAATAAAGTAAGGTCATCGACAATCCGGCATACATCGCTAAAGAATAGACGAATTGATGAGAAACGCTATACGTAATCAAACTGATCATGACCATTTGTGAAAAGCCGTACCAAAATGGTAAAAACAACATGTGAGATGATTCGGATCTGAGTGATAATCATAGTGAAGACGCCTCATTCATTGAAGTAACACCGGATGTTTCGGCGGCTTCATAAAAATAAAGCGATGCGTTATAGACTCGCTAACGATATAAAGAAAAACACCGATAAAAGCGGAACAACAATCGATATATCGGTTGCTTGAACGATCGAAGCAATAAACGAAGCGCCAGCGGTAACCGCCGCAGCGATCACATCTTTAGCAGAGAAAAATTCCCGTACATACTCCCTCACGTTCCCTCCCTTTCACCTGAGCGAAATCAAACGACAAATCGTCTGATTGTTTCGATGACTTCTGTTTCCCAGTCGTGCCGGTCAAACGTATGGTTCGCTCCTTCAATAAAGTGAACGGTTGCTTGATCACCATAACATCTTTGTCGGTACACATTACTCACATGATACGGTACGACATCATCACCGGTGCCGTGAATGAGTAGTACAGGACCGTGATACGGTTTTGCTCGTTCAAACACGTTGATTGTTTTTAAATCTTCCAAAAACTCGCGGCCGACTAAATTTCCGCCATGATCATAATATGGAGTCGTCACGTCAATGTCCTCTTGTTGAATCATCTGCATAATGAGTTCATACATATTTCCGGCAGGAGCAAGCAAGATTAACTTTTTCACATCTGCTGGCCGTTCTCCTGCAACAACGCTGGCGACAAGCCCACCCATGCTTAACCCGAGTAAATAGATATTCGATGTGTCAATACGCGGATCGTTTTTCACCAAATCAACAATCGCATGCGCCTCTGCAATTTCTTTCGATACAGTCATTTGTTCAAAATCACCATCGCTTTCCCCGCTTCCTAGAAAATCGAAGCGGAAGCTGGCGATACCGTGCTGTTCGAGCTTTCTTGATATTTTAAGAAACAGACGGTGCGGCTCTAACTTTGTGCCGGTAAATCCGTGAAACAAAATGGCTGCGGGAACTTTTTGACTGCATGCTGTACCTGGTATATGTTCCATGCCACGTAACGTCATCCCGTTATGCTCTAGTGTAATGGCAGTTTGCATGTCGATCGTCTCCTTTTTATTTTATTTTGTTGCTTTACATTTTCTCTATATTTCTATGTGATTCCTCTATATTGGCATGGGAAATTTACACATTTTATGTATAATCATCACACCAGTTCTAGAAGATAAAAATGGAGGTGATTTGTTTGGAACCGATGTTATGTCCAAACTGCAAAACGAACCGAACGCGCTTTAATTTGATTGAGCAGCAGCCGAGAGCGGTAAAACTCAATCCGCAAACGGGTGAAATCGAACAAGAATATACGAACGACACACTTAACCCGTTTCATCTTCCTTATCGCGGGCCGAGCTATCGCGTTCAATGCGCTGCATGTGGACTCATTGAAAATCCGGAAATGTTTATTAAACGAGCGCAACATTCTTCGGAAATGGGGTGAAAAATGGCCACCAAAGCAAACCGTTAATAATAATGCAAAAGGAAACGGACATATTCGCCGCGCCACACTGAACAAAGCCGATGGATAATAATCTCTCTTAAAAAAATAGGCTTACCGTGCTTTTTTCGGTAAGCCTCAACGCTTATCATCGCCTAAGCAAGCATCTTGCGATTTTCTAAAGATACATCGTCCATGTGCCAATGTCTCGAAATCCAAGACGCTTATAAATATTTCCTGCTTTTGGATTATCGTAAAATAAACATAATGTTTTCCCTTCGGAAATCAAATCTTGTATGAGTTTTTTCATGATGGCACTCGCATACCCTTTTTGCCGATATGCTTCTTCTGTACATACACCAACAATCATCGCCGATAATGAATTTTCCGCAGTCGTCGAAGCGGAAGCAACCATTTTTCCATCTTCCTCAATATAATATGTTCTGCTTGTATTCGTCTCTAGCCCTTTCGCCAACATCTCCCGCGCTCTCGGCGTTGTTGTAAATTCCGCAATGCTTTGTCGCAGAGCGATAATTCGGTCAACATCATCAAGCGTCGCCTTTTTGATGTCAATATTCTCTGTTCCTGTCGCGAGTTTATCTGTTTGACATTCACAAAAATAGGTAACACGCTTGTTTCCTAGCGGTAGCACGTGCTCGAATTGCTCGACAATTTCTGATTTTCCAGACAACACGAAAGACGAGGTAGACGTTTGTCGGATAAGCTGCGCAAATGCTTCCATATGAAACGATGTTCGCGCATATGGAATGTAAGAATCGTAATAGCGAAGCAACACTGCGTTTAACGTACCATTTTCGTCAAATTCTCCCCATATGTCTTGAAAATCTGCGTCATATCCAAAAGATTCGATGTCCCCAATAATAAACAGATTGAATGACGGTTCTTCTTTTAGTAAAGAAAAAAGCAACTTATGATCATTTTTCGTTAGACGACGAATCATCCCATCTATCTCCCCTGTTTTTTAATATTTTTACTAGAATACTATATTTAACTAAAAATAGACAGTAACAATGTACATAAATTTTTCGTTTTTATTTATACTGATAGTAAAACGAACACGTGGAGGACTAAATAATGAAATTTGTTGACGAGCTATATGAATATTACAAAGATCGGCTAACAGGAGACGAGGAAGACGCAGAAGTCGTGACGATGTCGATTTTAGAAGAGTTAGACCGACATGATTTACTTCAACTTATTAAAGAAATGGATGATGATGAATTAATGGGCATGGTAGGTCTTTTCATTCTCGAAAGCCTTAAAGCCAAAATGGCGCACGAAGGACTCGGGCAAACGAAGATGCCGTCTGCATCAGTGGTTCATTAGGCAAAGCAAAAGGATGGCTTATATAGCCATCCTTTTGGAATTATTGAAAAAATTCCACATCATATCCTTCTTTTATTAACACTTGGTGAATTTGATGAATATGGTCTTGATTTTTGGTTTCAAGTGAGAAATGAATTTCCGCTTGACCCGGTAACACTTTTGTTCCGATGCGCTGGTGATGAATCGACATGACGTTTGCTTCCAATTCAGCGATGATGCGCAATAGTTTATTAAGTTGTCCCGGTTTATCAGAAATGACCGTTGTAAACGTAACAAATCGCCCCGATTCGACTAATCCGCGTTCAATGATGCGGGAAATGAGTGTGACGTCCACATTGCCCCCGCTTAACACAGCGACAACTTTTTTTCCTGTAAACGGTAATTTATGATATAACAAAGCAGCGAGTGGACACGCGCCAGAACCTTCGACTAACAGTTTATTTCGTTCAAGTAAATACAGCATCGTTCGCGAAATTTCCGCTTCTTCTACACAAACAACGCCATCAACGTATTTTTCAATATACTCATATGTAATGTTTCCTGGTTTCTTTACTGCAATGCCATCCGCGATCGTATCGGAAGAAGTAATCGTTACCGGCTTTTTATGGCGAAGGGCCGCTGTCATTCCTGGACAAGCTGATGATTCGACCCCATACACTTGAATCGACGGCTTCAATTGCTTTAACGTAAACGCCAATCCGGAAAGTAGCCCTCCTCCACCAACAGGGCATAACACGACATCCACATCTGGGAGTTGTTCTAAAATCTCTAGCCCAATCGTTCCTTGTCCTGCCATGACGGCTAAGTCATCAAACGGATGGACGAATGTCGCTCCCCTCTGCCGCTGCAGTTCTAGCGCGTAGTCAAGCGACTCGTCAAAAACATCTCCATGTAAAATCACTTCTGCCCCATATCCTTGTGTTGCTTGGACTTTACTTAACGGCGCTCCCTTCGGCATGACGATCGTGCATGGAATGCCGATCATGCTGCTTGAATAAGCAACTCCTTGGGCATGATTTCCTGCAGATGCAGCAATTACTCCGCGCTGCCGTTCTTCTTCCCGCAACGACATAATTTTATTGAACGAACCGCGCACTTTAAATGACCCTGTTTTTTGCAGATTTTCTAACTTCATATACACATCATTACCAGAAAGTTTGCTGAACGTTTGCGAATGTTCAAGAGGAGTTTCGTGAATCGTCCCTTTCATTTTTTCTCTTGCCTGTAGAACGTCATTAAGTATCAACATCGTTTCTATCACCTAACTATCATTCATTTAAGCGTTTGCATTGCTATTATATATCAAGCGGTTATTCATCTACAAACTATATTCAATATGTTGCTTTTCCACCTTTAATAAACGGGATACGTAGAAAAGAAACGGAAAGCCCAAGAAACTTAAGAGCGCTAGAGACCCGAATAAGTAACCTCCCCCAGAAACACCGAATACAGAAATGAAAAATCCGCCTAATGTTGGCCCAAACGCATTGCCGATCGAAGTAAAACTCATTGCTCCAAAATATAATCCCTTCATCTCTGGATTGGCAATTTGGTCAATAAATAAGTCATTCATTGTAAACATCATCACTTCTCCAATCGTAAAAATGACCACAGCTATGACTAGCAACCAAGGCTGATGAACAAGTCCAAATAAGAATAATCCACTTCCAACTGTGACCGTACCAAGCATAATCGATACAATAGGAGAATAAAATTTGCCAATTCGTGAAACCGGATATTGCGCCACTAAAACAGTAACAGCGTTCACCACGATCAAATAAGAAAACAATTCTACTCCATTTTGAAAATACGGGGCACTCGATAAATATTGAGGAATGGTGGAACTAAATTGCGAATATCCTGCCACACCTAACGTCATACCGATAATTGCAAAGAAAAATACTTTATCATGGATTAATACGTAACATGCCTTCCGTAATGTGATATGCTCTTTCGTTTCACCAGACGGCGAGGCTATCGTATATTGTTTGCGGTGGAACATGAGCGATAGCGACAAGCCGTATAATATATAAATGATGGCGGTAAGCCAAAAAGCAGAGGTCGAGGAAGCACTTCCCATTTTTAAGCCGAGCAATGGACCAATAGCAGCTCCAACATTAATAGCAGCATAGCGCAAATTAAATACAAGCAACTTTTGTTCTTGTTTTGTTACATCCGATAACAATGCCCGCGAAGATGGCTCAAAAAATGAACGGCATATTCCGTTTAGGGCATTTAGAAGAAAAAAGACAAAAACATGCTCTGCTATAGCAAAACCAATAAACACGAATGCCCATACCCATATAGAAGCAAGCATAATCCGTTTTCTTCCAAAACGATCAGATAAGTGACCGCCTATAAATCCGCTAAACAAGCTGACAAATGCACTGATTCCGATAATAGCTCCCGCCTCTACAGGACTAATTCCCTTTACTTTTGTTAAATAAATCGATAAAAAAGGAATCGCCATAAATGTTGCCGTTCTTGCGAATAATGTTCCGATAATAATATGTAAGCTTAACGGATGCAATGTTTTGAGTGTACCCATACGTTCCCCCTTAAATCGATATATTTTGCCATTGGGATAGTACATAACGGAAGTGTCAGCTATGGAAAACTTCGCTTTCTCCCGCTGTTATAAAGCGATCGGGATTGGATTATTTGTGACCCTACAATTGGAAGATTTTCGCTAAAAAATCGTGTAATTCCCTTTTTTATTGCTCATAACCTCTTTTTTCTTAAAAGAATCGTTACCGAAAGAAAAGAAACCGACTAGGGCTTTAGCCATATTTGTATATCTTTATCTGGTCTTGCTTACTATGCCGCAAAACTCGCAGTGCTTCACTCAACAGAATTAATATGGGACTGGCCAGCAAACTCGTTGAAAAATTCGGAGAAGGAAAAAAGTGATCAAGCATGAATCGTTGTTTCTGCTACTAGAGCTTGCGCCCGTTTTTCTAGTAATTCATTTCCTCACGCCCCCTATACTTATCCATTTCCGAGATTGGAAACGGCGTGATCTTCCCTTGTTTGTCATTGCCCATTACAAAACACGCTATAAGCAGTCAAGGAAGCACCACTGGACTTCTTTCGATTCGCTAGGTTGTATTTTTCGATCCTTCGACAGCAGAATAGCTGTTTACGATAATGATTGAACTTTCGTAATTATATAGCATTGCTTTATCTGCATTCACTCTGTCTCTTTACTATTATTTGTTGTCAAGTTTAAAAAGGACAATCAGCAAGTTGTTTCCTAAGAAAGATACTTTGTTTTTAGTTGATTATTTAGAACATAGTTTCATTAGATAATATTATGATCATGCCGATGGGTCATGATGATGAAAGGACGGTTGCTTCTTTACTTCTTTGGTAAAAAAGTATAAAACAAGCGCCAATGAAATGGTACCAAAGACGACGACCATATATGATAGTCCAATCGTATCAAGCAACAATCCCGTTCCAAGAAGAACGACTTGAAACATGACGCGGTCTAACATATTTTTAAACGAGAAAAAGCGGCCATGGTATTGTTTTGGAATGTTTGTTTGAAAAATGGTTGCAGCAATCGGAAAAAAACAGCCAACTCCAAAACCAAATACAGCAAATGACAACAATGGAGCAATTTTCATTTCCGCAAAATATAACGATAAATGAGCGCAAGCAATCAACAGAGAAAAGCTGTATAACATTCTTCGTAAATCCCATTTCTCCGCAATTCGTTTCACGATAAACGCGCCGATCATAAAGCAAACCCCTTCTGCTGTATATAAAAGCCCTTTAATCGTGCTGTCATGTTGCAATTCGCTTATATTGATGACCATTAAGTTAAATCCGCCGAGAAACAACGTTGGAACAATCGTTAATAACAATGCGATTTTCACAAGAGGGAATTGTTTTAAAACAGGGACGATTTCTTTAAAATTGGCTGCTTGGTGATGCTTGTTCCGTCTTTGTTTTCCCTCTTCCTGAATATGTAGGAAAAACGTTGATACAAATAGGCCTCCATAGGCAATCATGCTGAATACATATAGCGAGTGAAGGTTCATCACAGCAAGCAATGCTCCACCCAAGGCAGTGCCGAGAATTCGAGCCACCGTCGAAACATTCATATGAACCCCATTCATTGATAACAATTCTTTTTCCTTCACTATGAGCGGAATCGCTGCCTGAAGTGCTGGAAAATAAAAAGCGGCTGACACTTGAATGACAACCATAAACACAACCATCCAACCAACGGATGAAAAATGCAGCGCTAGCATCATAAATATGACGCTGGCCATTCGAAAAAAGCCTGCATATAGCAATACCGTTTTTTTCTTGTAGCGGTCAATCACTTTTCCCGCTATCGGACCTACCATAACCCCCGCCAACAACCCTATAAATAAAATAAGGGATTTCAAAAAATCAGAGGAAACATGTTGTTGTAAAAATTCCAAATTCCCAATGATCCCCAACCACAACCCTAATCCTGCAACAAATTCTCCTATTAGCACAAGCCACACATTTTGGTTTTTCCACATGTCACCATCTCCTCTTTTTTGCCATTGACATTTTATCACACTATTTCGATTAGAGAAATATTTTTCTCTTTTCACTCTTTTCTATTGCATGTTATTTTTGATTTTTACAATTATTTATTTAGAACATAGTTTTATTAAAAATATATATAACAAAAAGTGGGCAGGAGGTTGAAAAATTGTTAAAATAAAGAAAATGAGATGACAAGAAAGGATGAAATTTGTGACTACGAAATTGTACTATACTTCGCCCTCGACGACGGAATGGATGACAACGATCACCAGCTGTCGCGAAGATGGTGATACATATATCGTCACATTAGCAGAAACAGCTTTTTATCCAGAAGGGGGTGGCCAGCCTTCTGACAAAGGAATGATAGAAGATATTCCTGTTATCGATGTTTTTGAACAAAACGGGGAAGTATATCATCGCCTCCCTTCCCTTCCGTCTACATCAACGATTCACTGTCAAATTGATGCTGATCGTCGTCTTGATCATACGCAACAACATAGCGGTCAACATTTATTATCCGCCGTATGTATCGACTTATTTGATGCCCATACCGTTAGTTTTCATCTTGGCAGTGATATCGTTACGATTGATTTGAACATTCCATCCTTATCGGAACACGAACTCATGGCAATTGAAGACCGGGTGAACGAGCTTATTTATGCGAACATTCCTGTTAAAACGTACTACGTCTCAAAAGAAGAAGCTCATACGATTCCGTTTCGTAAACTCCCGGATGTCGATGGTGAAATTCGCGTCGTAGAAATCAAAGGAGTAGATGTTTCCGCTTGCTGCGGCACGCATGTCGCACGGACTGGAGAAATTGGAATGATTAAACTATTAAAAACCGAACGACATCGCGGTATGACGCGCCTGTCGTTTAAATGCGGTAAACGCGCGCTTGACGATTATCGCGCCTCTCACACTATCCTTACCAATATATCTCAACAATTCGGAACAAACCGAGAAATGTTGTTCGATGTGCTGTGTAAACTAGAATCAGAAAACAAGGAGTTACAGAAACAGCTGCAGCAGCTAAAGCAAGTCATTTATGGAAGCGAAGCACAAACAAGCGCTCAACAAGCCGAAAATATTCCAGTTGTCGTTCGCCTCTATGAACAATATACGATGAAAGATTTGCAGGCCATTGCGAACGAAATCGTGACCCGTTACAATAAAACTGCCATTTTGGCAACAACAACAGAACATCGTTTAGTCATGGTCAAGTCCCCTTCTCTTTCATTACATGTCGGACAATTGTTCAAACAGCAGCTCGAAGCAATGAACGGAAAAGGTGGCGGTAACGAACGACAAGCACAGGCAACCTTTTCAACCATTGAAGATGTACATGCGTTTATGCATTGGTTGGAAACGGAAGTGATGAGAGTGACAGCGAATGATTGATGCCCACATTCATCTTGACCAATATGCTGATATCGAAGAAACTATACAACAATGGCAAGAGGCAGGAATTGAGGCGGTTGTCGCTGTATCTACCGACTTACGGTCAAGTTATCGGACACTCGAGCTCAAACAACGGTTCCCTACCTTCATTTATGCAGCGATCGGCTTTCATCCGGAACAACCGCTGCCAAATCAAGCAGATTGGAACGAATGGACTCGTTTATTACAACAAGAACGTCAACATCTTGCTGCCATCGGAGAAGTCGGGCTTCCGTACTATTCAGCGGAAGCCGTTTCGCATTTTCCCTACTATCGCGATTTATTTGAACAGATCACTCAGCTTGCTGTCGATACTTCCTTACCTTTAGCGATTCATGCCGTATATGATCGCGCGCAGACTGCTTTAACAATTTTGCAAAAGTATAAAGCCACAAAGGCACATTTTCATTGGCTAAAAGCCAATCCCGTTCTCGTTCAGCAAATTATCCAATGCGGTTATTATATTTCCGTTACTCCAGAAGTTTGTTATCGGAAACGTGATCGACAATTGCTTTCTCACGTTCCGATCGAGCAACTGTTATTAGAAACGGACGGACCTTGGCCATTTGATGGACCGTTCACCGATGTTCCTACATCGCCTTTATTATTATCGTATTCGCTTCAAGCCGTCGCTTCCTTTTATCGCCAAGATATTGCAACAATACGGGCAAGCATCGTTACCAATACAAGGAAGCTTTACAAATGACGTCGCAAAAATTCCTCTAGCGGAAACGACCATTTTTCTGTACACTAACTAACGAACGTTTTAATCAAGGAGTCGTGTAGTATGATCGATTTTTCCTATGAACAGCTCAAACAGCGCATCACCGAATTAGAACAAGAATTACAATTATATAAAAATTTTGTGAAGGAGCTTCCTTTTCCAGTGGAATTTACGGATCACTCATTAGGAATGAAATTGAAAAAAAAGCGTGGAAAAATAGCACCAACGATTCATTCGCTTTCCACTTCTCGTGAAACAGGTACCTATCTTCAGCTTGATATCAATCTGGATAGCGATTTACCTTTTGAGAAAATCGAAACATTTTTAGCACCGATTCTTGATTTCGTTCCACATCATATCGTGTTTGTGGATGGTAACGGAATCATTACGCTTTGCAACTTGCAAGCAGCCAACGATATGGGAGTTAACCGCGATTCTGTTATTGGAAAGCATATACGTGATTTAGTAAAACTACCGGATGAACTCATTGTCACGCTAAAATCAATTGAAATGAACGAACCGATTTATAATCAAGAAGTATTAGACCGCTATTACGGAATTATTAATACGCGCATGATCCGGAATGAGGACGGCTCTATCAAACGTGTTATCAGTATGTTTCAATCGTTAAACTTGATGAAAGAAACGGAAAAATTAGCCGTAGCTGGACGTATCGCTGCAGGAATTGCCCATGAAATTCGCAATCCGCTGACAACCGTGCGCGGATATTTGCAATTTTTAAAGAGCGATCTCCCTGACCGAATCGTTTCACTTATCGATCAATTGCTTATTCCTGAACTCGACCGTGCTAACAGCATTATTACCGATTTTTTGAATATCGCCAAACCCGCTGACATCAAGATGGAAAAAATACAAATCAATCAATTTATTCAAGAGGAGTTAGGCATGTTACTACAAAGTGAAGGGTTACTCCATAACGTGGAGATTCGTTTTAATTTAGATGAACGTTTAACCGATTATGATGTCGAAGCAGATAAAAATCAGCTTCTGCAAGTGTTTTTAAACTTATTTCGCAACGCAGTCGAAGCGAAAGTGAAAAAAACGATGAATGTATCGATTTCAAGCAAATTACATAACAACATTGTACAAATTCAATTTTGTGACGACGGCCCAGGAATTCCTCCGACCATTATCGATCACATTTTTGACCCATTTTTCTCGACAAAGGAAACCGGAACAGGGCTCGGACTATCGTTATCACGTAAAATTATTGAACTACATAAAGGAACGATGAAAGTGCAAAGCAGCGAATGCGGAACATGCTTTTTCATCGAATTGCCCATTGTGAAAGCAAGGCTGTCTTAAATATAGTCGAGACAGCTTCATTTATATTATTCATTTAGAACAATGTTTACTTAAATATATAAACATAATTCGATTCTCGTATCCCTTTTTGCGAACGCCATATCTTTTCGTTTAAAATTATTGTTTCTTTTCTCTTTTTCTCGTAATCTATAGTAATAGTGGAATTTCTTTGTAAAAGAGAGGCGTCGGAAATGCAACAAACCGTCACACTAAAAGATAAAGCAGCTCAATTACTGCACATTCTCTTTCCTGTTTTAATCACGCAGCTCAGCTTGTATGCGATGAACTTTGCCGATGTAACAATGTCAGGTCATGCAAGTGCTGTGGATTTAGCGGGGGTCGCCATTGGATCAAGCCTTTGGGTTCCCGTTTTTACGGGCCTTAGTGGAATTCTGTTATCCATTACCCCGATCGTTGCTCAACACCTCGGAGCCAAACGATATGATCAAATCCCTTATTCGGTCATGCAAGCGATGTATTTAGCAATTGTCATTGCATTTGTCATTATTGGATGCGGAATGATCGGATTGGACTTTATCTTAGAACAAATGAAGTTAGAAGATAACGTGCAACAAATTGCCTATGATTATTTAGTCGCTCTTGCTTTTGGTATTATTCCATTGTTCATTTATCATGTGTTACGTTGTTTTATCGATGCACTTGGACAAACGAAAGTAACAATGTTCATTACCTTAACCGCATTGCCGATGAATATCTTTTTTAATTACTTACTCATTTACGGCAAGCTAGGGTTCCCTAAGCTAGGTGGAGTCGGCGCAGGCTATGCAACAGCGATTACGTATTGGTGTTGTTGCTTTTCTGCTTTATTAGTCATCCATCGTTTTCGCCGATTTGCCCGTTATCGTGTTCTTCATCGCCTTTATCCTATTTCATTGGCCATGTGGAAAGAGTTATTAAAAGTAGGACTTCCGATCGGATTTGCAATTTTTTTTGAAACGAGTATTTTTGCTGCGGTTACATTATTGATGAGTGAATTTAGCACAACAACGATTGCTGCCCATCAAAGCGCGATGAATTTTGCCTCACTTCTTTATATGATTCCGTTAAGTATTTCCACAGCACTAACGATCGCTGTTGGTTTTGAAGTTGGGGCAAATCGCTATAAAGATGCCAAACAATACAGTTTTCTCGGCATCGGAATGGCGGTATGTACAGCCGTTCTTACTTCGCTTTTTCTTTATTTTTTCCGTGGAGAAATCGCTTCAATTTACACAAAAGAACAAGAAGTGCTTTTACTAACGAAACAATTTCTGTTGTACGCTATTTTCTTCCAACTTTCTGATGCGATTGCTGCTCCGATTCAAGGAGCATTGCGAGGGTATAAAGATGTAAATGCTACGTTTGTAGCCGCCTTAATTTCTTACTGGGTCATCGGACTGCCATTTGGCTATCTACTAGCGAAGTTCACTTCAGCTCACGCGTTTGGTTATTGGATTGGGCTTATTGCAGGCTTAGCTGCTGGTGCCGTTTTCCTTCTTGCCCGTCTTTTGTTTATCCAACGCCGCTACCACCGCATACAAACAATGAAAGGCTGACAGATGAATAACTGTCAGCCTTTTCTCCTTTCAGCGTTGTTGCTTCATATGGTCAAGCACTTCGCAATCAATGTTTCATTTTCAAGTCATCGTTTTTCAAAATATTCTCCGTATGTAAATACGTATTCAATAACAAAACTCTTAAGCCTTACTTGGATAATAAAAATAGCTGCAACTTTATTATGTGAAACAGTAATATAAAGCCTTTTCATGCCCCTCAACTATTCAGCCCTCTGCTAGTTCAACTAAATTATCTAAAAAAAGGAAAATTTAAATGTTTGTGTTAAACAAAAAGTTTATATGAACTTGTATAATACTTGTCCTATCAACAAAAAATGATAGTGATTAATAAAGACTTAGCATATCTTACAGGAATATGCGGTAATGTCAGTAAGCCAAATTGAGAACCTATTGCTGATCCTATTGCCATAGCAAAAGCATAATGCCATTGCACAAATCCCGTTTGATAAAATACACCAAATGCTCCCAAACAACTTCCTAAAATTAAAACCCTTGTAAGCTGAACAGCCTTCATGTAAGTATTTTCTTGACTCATATAGTGAATAATTCCAAACGTTGAAGATCCCGGTCCAAATCCTCCATCGTATGCAGCTATGAAGAAAGGGACAATTCTGCTTACGATACTAGTTTTTTTGTTTTTCCCTTCAACAGACGATACCCACTGTTTGCTTCTTAAAGTAACAATTAAGGCAACTACCAATAAAATAAGGGCTATAACGTTCATAGTCTTTTCGTCAATACTTGTAGTAATTAGAGCTCCGCAAATCCCTCCAAGCAATGCAATACAAACATTCATACATATCGTTTTGCCATCTAGATATTTATTTTTTAACAAATATGATACACTCGTTAGTGCGGCAATCCCAGATGAAAACTTATTGGCGGCAATGCCGATTTGAATAGGAACTCCTACAAGCATCATTGCTGGTAATGTAATTAATCCGCCACCGCCAGCTAACGTTCCAACAAAAGAAGAGATAATTCCTACCCCTAATAAAGCAAAAAACAAAGTATCCAAGATACTCCCCCAAAAAATTTCTAAATCTAATCAGAGAATGATATAATTTTCAATGTCTGCTTTAGGAGTAACGGCGATAACCCTCCCTATCATCGTATCACCTTTACCAATTTAGTTGAGTATGAAAAGTAAAAAAGCTCTATTGTAAATTCAACGGCATTATTGATAATTCCGCATCTTTATGGTCACTCAATAATGCAAGGTTAACGCTTCGTAAAGATGATTACATCAATTATCGCCTTTTAGACAGCCGATGTGAGAAAAAAGGCATGAAAGCTCATTTTTCACTTCTTCTTCATAGCAGCGATGTTTCTCTCTTTCGGTTTTGGTAAAGGACAACTCTGCAATAATGGTCATTGACGCATAAATCAATATAACGGTCATTGTAGCCACCAAAACCTCCATGTTCTTTGACAACTAAAAACGCGGAACGACTGTTTACCTTGGATGTCCCAGCTTCTTAGCTAGCATATAACGCCTTCAACAAGCAGCCTGAGGCAATCCTTTTTTGTTCAAACGTTCTTCCCATCACTAATACTGTTTCTTCTCTCCTAACATATTCTTTGTGCAGCGTAGTAGTTTCTGATAATTCCAACATCTTAAGGATAACATTTTTTAACTGTAAAATACCATTGTATTTCCTTTCGCATCCACGATTCCGGCTTCCCTTCGTTCGCGGTCGCTCTCTTCTGTCAGCAATATCTTACTTAGGCGTTTCTTATGACATTTTTTTGATGCCATTAATTCTAATCCTCTGGCGGCGTAAGATGTGTTCGCATACGATTGAATTACAATCATCCCTGCCCCAGCTTTCACCTACGAAATGACAGCGTCGACTCCGAAAAATTTCTGAACCGACTGCCCAACTCATTTTTCCTGATCATATTCAACTATGGAATGTGTATGCACAGCTATCCTATCCTGTCATAATTCTTTCTCTTTTTCATTCATTCTATCTAAAAATAAAAAAGGAAGAAGCTGTTCTGGAGCTTCTTCCCGTTTATACGCATTAGCACCATGTAGCACCAACGATAATTAACAAGATGAACAAGACGACAATTAGCACGAAGCTACGGCCATGACCGTAGCCGCCGTACCCGTAGCCGCCATAGCCGCCCCAGCCGCCATAGCCGCCCCAGCCGTATCCATATCCGAATGGCATACATCCACCTCCTTATATGACATCGTTATCGTTGTTCATTAGTATCCCCAACCACCAATACATGCACATCCAACAATAATTAACAAGATGAACAAGACGACAATTAACGCAAAGCCGCCACCGTAAGCTGCACCCATCTTTGAGCACCTCCTTCACTTTTGTACTAGTAGACTATTCATCTAGGCTAAAAATGGTTAGACGTTTTCATAAAAATGGGTATTTGTTGAGTCAAAAAAAAACGGATCTTCACACGGAAGTGTTGAGTAATAAAAAAGTTGTTTAAATTATAAAAATGTCATTTAAAAAATAAAAAAGTCGTTTAGTTTTTTATTCAACAAACGGGCCGTATTGTTGAATAGCGTACCAGTTATTTTTAAAGGAAAATACTTATAATTAACGGGATGTTGCACAATAAGCCCAATATACTTCTTTTGATGTTTTTTGTGTCTGATATTCTAATTTTAAGAAGCATCTCTGTGAAATCAGAGATGCTTCTATAATTATATGAGAATCAATGGTAAGGTTTTCCCGACTTCAAGTTTTCGGTCAAATTTAACAACAAATTTTTATCAACATTTAATAAATTTTTATTGTAAAACGATAAATGATGTATTAAAATTTATTCGAAAATAAATTAGTGAGGTGCTTTTTATGAAACAAAGATCAACATTGTTTTTAAAAATAGCTGTTTTTATTATCGGAACTCCAGTTCTTGCTTTATGTATATTTGGGTTGCCTATGTTAGCTAAAGAAGCAGCAGAAAGTAATTCGGAGTTCGCTTATGTACTATATGGCTTTTTAATCGTTATGTATGTATCGGCGATACCATTTTTCTTCGCTCTGTATCAGGCTTTTAAACTTTTAAGTTATATTGACAAGAACAAAGCGTTCTCGGAATTATCTGTAAAGGCTTTAAAGAATATAAAATACTGTGCAATCACAATCAGTATCTTGTATGTGCCAGGTTTGCCATTCTTCTATATCGCTGCGAAGTTAGAAGACGCCCCAGGTATCATGCTAATCGGATTGGGCATTATTTTTGCTTCAACGATTATTGCAGTCTTTGCTGCTGTTCTTCAAAGGCTTTTACAAGAAGCCATCGATATAAAATCAGAAAATGATTTAACGATCTGAGGTGAATAACATGGCAATTATAATTAATATTGATGTAATGCTGGCTAAAAGGAAAATGAGCGTTACAGAACTTTCGGAGAGGGTTGGAATCACGATGGCTAATCTTTCTATATTGAAAAATGGAAAGGCAAAAGCGATTCGATTATCAACTTTAGATGCGATTTGTAAGGCTTTAGAATGTCAGCCTAGAGATATTTTAGAATACAAAAGTGACGAAGACACTCAAGGATAATAAAGTGGGGATATTTTACAGGATGTTATTGTTGACATTTTTTATAAGTAATAATCCTTTCAAAAATGGTGGTAGTAGGAGGGTTAACATTTAATTTTTACGTTGGCAATCTCCTATTCCACCATGATATTCTGAGTTTCTATCATTGCTGTAATAATATCCATTATCAAATGAATCAAATTTATAAAAGGGGAGTTACTCATGAGTTTAACCATTCATAATGTTTCTAAAGATTTTGGAAATAAAAAGGAATTAGATGATATAAATCTTCTTTAAATAGCCTTTTAAAATAAAAGAAATTATTCGGCGGTGAACCTATGTACATAACCCTAAATCTATTTAGCTACTATACTAAGCAGGACTTACATATATTCAGAAAAAACCTTTGGAGGCACAAATCGTGAGAGCCCTAAAACAACTCGTTCGTTTTGGTTGGGAGCAGGCCCTATCATGTTTGTTTCCTGTCGTTATTTTTGCCTCTTTGGCTTTTACAAAAATCATGCCACTTCCCTTCCTACCACGGTATGACTGGCTGCTCATCATCTGCCTTCTGATGCAGTGGTGGATGGTGCGTTCTGGGCTCGAAACACGGGATGAACTAAAGGTTATCACATTGTTCCACCTTATTGGACTTGCTCTTGAACTTTTCAAGGTACATATGGGCTCCTGGTCTTATCCAGAGGAAGGATATTCCAAAATTTTTGGAGTGCCTTTGTATAGTGGATTCATGTACGCAAGTGTAGCGAGTTATCTTTGCCAGGCGTGGAGGAGGCTTAAGGTTGAACTGGTTAATTGGCCACCGTTTTTGGTAGTTGTACCTCTTGCAGCTGCGATTTATTTGAATTTTTTCACCCACCATTATTGGATTGACGTTCGTTGGTGGTTATCTGGACTTGTAATTATCGTCTTTTGGCAATCATGGGTCACATACGAGGTTGATGGAACTCGTTACCGTATGCCACTCGCACTTTCTTTTGTGCTTATCGGATTTTTTATATGGATAGCCGAAAATATCGCAACGTTCTTTGGAGCTTGGGAATATCCAAACCAAACCGATGCATGGAGTTTCGTTCATCTAGGAAAGGTGAGTTCATGGTTCTTATTAGTGATTGTTAGCTTTCTTATAGTAGCGACGTTAAAGCAGGCTAAGGGAAAAATTCAACTAGGAGAAACTAGTACTAGTCAATTTTTATAACTGTTAAATAGATTTCAAAATCTATTGAAATTTCTTTCTGATTCAAACATAGCCTGTATTAGCTTGTTTAACAATCAGGCGCGATTGTTGAATAAGAATCCTTAGATTTAAACGACTTTTTTGTAATAGTTTTGAGTTCGGTAAAGCATTTTATATCAAAAATTAAACAACTTTATTTTAACCCCGTCCTAAATCAGAACGGGGTTTTGTGTGTTTGAGGTTATAAAATTAAATAACTTTATTGTAATCTTACAGGAAGATCCGTTTTTACTCTATCCTTCAAAAGAGCTGCGCCGAATAAGTTTATGATGGAAGTCTTGCATCCGTTTGGTTTTTGCCAATGAAAAAATAACGAGCGCTCCCCAAATGCAACTAAACGCATAAACATGAGTCTTTGTAAATGACTCATGAAAAAGAAAGACGCCAAATAGCAAACTTAAAGTCGGAGCAATATATTGCAGAAAACCAACCATCGTCAGCGAAATGCGTTTGGCCCCTTTGGCAAAGTACAGTAACGGCAATGCAGTAGCTGGTCCTGCACCGATCAGCCATATTGCTTGCCACATCGAAATCGACAGAAACGTATTGTCATGACCATAGAGAAAAATCAGATAAACAAGTGAAAGCGGTGTGACAATCATCGTTTCAAAGGTAAGACCGATCGCTGAATCAAATGTCGCTAATTTTTTGGCCAATCCATAAAATCCAAAGGACAGCGCAAGTGACAATGCAATCCAAGGAAACTTTCCATATTGAAACGTAATGATGCATACGCCAACAAAAGCTAACCCAAACGAAATCCATTGCCAAATATTGAGCCGTTCTTTCAATACAACCATTCCTAATACAACACTGACAAGCGGATTAATGTAATAACCCAAACTCGTCTCTACGATATGTTCATGATTGACCGCCCATATGTAAATAAACCAGTTTACGCTAATGCAACATGCAGAAGTAATGACCCCTATGGCCAATTTTGGCTGCTTCATCATTTCCAGAAACTGCTCACGGCATCGTTTCATTTGCTGAGTGACGAGTAATAGCCCCATCATAAAAACAAATGACCAAACGATGCGATGTGCTAAAATTTCCGCAGCAGAGCGCTCATCTAATAACTTCCAATAAAGCGGTAAAACTCCCCACATGACATAGGCGATCGCTGTATAAAAAATCCCTATCTTTTCGTTATATCCCGACTGCTTCATCGTCTTCATCTCCTTTGATTTTAAGTGAAAGCGGGATGTTCCTCTAATTTATAACAAAGTCCATTATAAAACGTTTTTGATTTTCTTTCCAAGAAAAAACGCCTGTTGTGAAAAACAGGCGCGTTATTTAATCACTGCTAATACAATAATCAACAGGATAAATAAAACAACGATGAGCGCGAACGTATAACCGTGACCATATCCGTAACCGCATCCATCATAGTATGGTCCATAACCGTAGTACCACATCACTTACTCCCCCGTTTCTTCACTAATAACGACCGATACAAGCACATCCTACGATAATTAATAAGATGAATAACACAACTACTAATGTATAACCACTGCTATAAACGCCGCTCATGGCGAGCACCTCCTTTAGCTGTTCAGGGGTAGTATATGTATTCGCCTAGTCAGGTGGCAGGGCGAATGCCCAGTGGACAATCAAGAAAAGCGCAAGGCACGAACCACTCTCAAATCCAAATGTTCCTCCTGAGGGAACTGGTTTGTCACAAGAAGGGGAGACAGTATTTTAGCATAATTCCGAAAGAGCCCTTCCACTTCAAGAACATGACGAAGTTTTGTTTGAATAGGAAGATAACCTTCAGTCCACAAAATAGAATATATGTTCTATCGTGATGTTAGAACTCTTTCGGAACGGGGGAAGCCTAAAGTGATTCCTTTTATGTTGCTTATCATTCGGCTAAAACATACAAGCCGCAAATCTCCCCTCTTCAAATATGTTAAGTGACGGATAGTTCATTTTAATCATAAGGAAGAAAAACGCAAACGGCCAATGGCGCTGTCCTGTCTTTCGCGACAGCACATGTTCTCTCTTCCGAAAAGCTTTGCTAGTTTGACTCTTCAGCTCTTGAGCACCATGTTTCAAGTCATGTGATTCAAGAAACAAACTGGTTGATCATTGGAGCTAGATAGTTCACCTTTAAATATATCAATAAAAAACCTAAACGAGGCGTAACCACCCCATTTAGGCTACTTTATCTTTTACTCTTTTCCTAACACGCGGTTAATGCGTTTCCGTAGCATCGCCATACCGCTTCCTCCTGCTTGGAAATGACGGAGCTTCCCTTCCGCATCAAATACGTAATAAGCAGGAACATATTTATTTTCAAAAGTGTCTGTTAGCTTATGATCATTATCGACAAAAATAGGTTGGATAATATCGTGAGCCAACGCCATTTGACGGATGACATTAATATCTAAATCGTCTTCAGAACGCGGCATATGAACAGCCACAACATTTAATTCATCATTATATTCATCGCGAAGCTCATTCACCTCTGGCATCGCTTCTTTACATAAATAGCAGCTGACAGACCAAAAGTGAATCAACGTTGGTTTGCCTAGCAAGTCTTCTTTTCTGACCTCACCGTTAATCCATTCGGTAGCACCGACTAATTCTGGCATTTCATCGCGCAACTTCATCAATTTATCCCTTCCTTCTGTACATTGTTATCTTAAAGCGTTTTTTGTCCCGGTTTCCAGTTCGCAGGGCAAAGCCCCCCTGTTTGTAATGCTTGAAGGACACGCAATGTTTCATCCACATCGCGGCCGATATTATTGTGGTTTACGACAGAATACATTAATTCTCCCTCTGGATTAATGATAAACAACCCGCGAAGCGCGATTCCCTCTTCTTCAATTAATACGCCGTAATCTTTGGAAACTTTCATATTTTTATCAGAAGCAAGCGGAAAGTTCAATGAACCTAAACCATTTTGTGTGCGGTCTGTATTGATCCATGCAAGATGGGTATGCACAGAGTCAGTAGAAACGCCGATAATTTCTGCATCTAAATCAGCAAATTCCTCATATCGATCACTTAATGCAGTAATTTCTGTTGGGCAAACGAATGTAAAATCATTCGGATAGAAAAATAATACTGTCCATTTTCCGTTTTTCATATTTTCTTCAAGAGAGACTGTTTGAAATTCTTTATTTGGCATCACTGCTTCCATCATAAAACGCGGTGCTTGTTTTCCTACCATGCGCTGTGCCACTTCTCTTACCTCCACTAATTTAAAATGATTATTATTTAATACATGTTATATTATATAAAATATTAATTTATAGTCAATACTTTTTTATAATTAATTTAAAAAAGTATCTTTTATAAAAAAATAACAGAACACTGTCTGTTATTTCTCCTTCGTTTCATCTTCCCCCCACCATCCTTTTTTCTTGAAATAAAAAGCGATAAGGACACCGAGGCTTGCCATAACAATTAGCGCATAAGCATATCCATACTTCCATGTCAACTCCGGCATGATTTCAAAGTTCATTCCGTACACTCCAGCAACAAAGGTCATTGGCATGAAAATAACACTGACTAGCGTCAATGTTTTCATAATAACGTTCATATGATCGGATTTCAGCGATAACTGTAAGTTAAAAATATTTGATAGCGTTTCTTTAAATGCATCAAGGGCAGCTGTAATTCTTGAAAATCGGCTAATGACGTCTTGAATGTACGGGTTCGTTTCGTCATTGACATATGGAAATTTCGTATGATGGATCGTTTTCATCATTTCCTCTTGTGCTTCAGCAATTTGACGAAGCTCATGAATCTTCACTTTCCATCGATACACACTACGTCCAATCTCGTTGGCAAATGGCGTTTTAAACACTTGCTTTTCTAGCGATTGAATCTTGTCAGCGATGTCATCAATGACTCGTAAAAAATGAATAGTGGCTACATCAAAGCATTGATATAAGACATAACCCGGATGTGACAAGTATTGGGGGTGATGAATCAATTTTTCTTTTACGGTTCTCATAAACGATTCATCTTCGTTTGTATAACTAATAATATATTGTTCTGTAGCGACAAGCTGTAATTGTGTCATTTGTAAATCATGCCGTGCGATAAAAAGTGAAACAAATAAACACTGCTCGTATTCATCAACCCTCGGAATATCTGTACCGGACAATAATGCCTTCTTGGCCAACGGATGAATCGGAAGCTGGGTTAATAATCTCTCTAGATCTGATTTTGTTTTCTCCGTAAAATGCAGCCAACATACCCCTTTTAGATTGGGAAGCAATGACGTTTCCGTTTCAATCACTGTCTGTTTCATTTCATCGTAGTATAACATCGTCCATTTCCTTTCTTTTTTATGTATAGTTTTCACATTTTTTTATAAAAAAACCTTAATCGCGAAGACGCGATTAAGGTATCGTATCCGGCTCGATATGGACATGGGTTGTTTCAATGTCATGCTGTTCCTTCATCATTCGTTCCACTTCATCAGCAATCTCATGGCTTTTAACGACGGTTAAATTCGGATCGACATGGATTGTAACGTCGAGAATGACTTGGTTTCCTACCATTCTGGCTTTTACATCCGCTACACGTCTTACCCCTTCGATCGTAGAAATTTGTTGTTTATATGTCGTTAATGCTTGTTCATCGAATCCGTCGGTCAACATATGGGACGTTTCCATAAAAATATCCCATGCCGTTTTACAAATCATAATACCAATGAGAAAAGCAACGAGTGGATCAATCCAAAAGAGATGAAATTGTGCACCGACAATCCCGATCGCTGTTCCTATGCTCACAAGCGCGTCTGACAAATGGTCTTTCGCTGCAGCGGCGAGTGCTTGGCTATTGACATGTTGAGCGAGACGCTTATTAAACCAATATACGCTTAACATCACAGCGGCCGAAAACATTCCCACCCACGCCGCGAGCAATTTCGGCATCTGGCTTCGATCGTGATGAATGAGTGACGAAGCTCCTTCAGAAACAACATCAATCCCGATTGACATCATCATAAACGCAGCAATGAGCGATGAAATGTTTTCTGCCCGCGAATGACCATATGGATGATTATGATCCCTTGGCTTTTGCGCAATTTTAATTCCAATTAAGATAGCAATGGAAGCAATTATATCACTCAAATTGTTCCAGCCGTCCGCTGTCACCCCATCCGAATGAGCTATATATCCAATAATCAGTTTTACAACAGCTAAAATGATATAGCTCGCAATACTCACCCAAGCTCCTAATTCCGCTTTCATCCGTTTTTTCACATACTTCACCAACTTATCGTCCTTATTTGCATATATTAGTTTAGCAACATAACATTGTGTGAGTCTACAGCAACAAAGTTGGGATATGGAATGACTATAGAATTGGACAAACTTTTTCCTACATAGGTAACTTTATTGAGCAAGGGCAAAAGTTAACGTATATGCATAGATTATGAAAAAGAACGATTGGAGGACATCACATTGACCACATATCTCGATGTTTTAGCGGAATTAGGAATCGATAGTGCTCATCCCGGGGGTTTTTCATTAACAAAAAATATATTACGTAAACTTAACATACAGCAAACGAGCAGCATTCTCGATGTTGGCTGCGGCACTGGACAAACAGCGGCCTACATCGCCGAACAATATCGTGCGAATGTAACTGCCATTGATATTCACCCAACGATGCTCCAAAAAGCAAAAGAACGTTTCGCTTCTTTATCACATCCTGTTCATCTTTATAACACCTCTATTGAATCACTTCCGTTTTCCTCAGAGCAATTCGACGTGATATTATGCGAATCAGTTTTATCATTTGTCTCCTTATCCAAAGCTCTGCAAGAAATTTACCGTGTGTTAAAACCAAAGGGAAAACTGCTCTCCATTGAAGTGGCCCACTCTCAATTAACTGAAACCGAAAAAAAAGACATCACCTCGTTTTACGGGTTTCGTCATTTACTCACAGAACAGCAATGGGAAGCCTACTTGCACAAAAATGGATTTCATAAAGTGCAAACCGCTTATCATCCTGTCATGCAACAACGTGTACTTGCAGCAACTCCTTTTACCATTACCGCTGACGTTTCTGAAGAGATGCTCACCATTTTACACACTCACGAGCATATGACAAAACAATATGGTCGACGACTTGGTTACTGTATATTTTCATGTGAAAAGTAGTCATAGGTACAAACTTCCCTAGTCCCCTTCTCATACGCTATAGATGTAGTAAACAAAAAAGGAGGAACGCATATGTCACAACAATGGTACAATGTTTGTTGCCGCTATCATGGTCAAGTCGTGCGAATCCATGATAAATTTGGCAATGTACACATTGGGCGTATTACGCGCGTCACCCCGAATCGCGTCTATATCGCACCAGTCGGCCGTCGAAATCTTGGTGGATTCGGTTTCGGCTTTTATGGGGGATGGGGTTGGGGCTGGGGGTTTGGAATCGCTCTCGCCGCTATTGCTGCTATTGCATTAATCGGCCTCTTTTGGTAAATCCGAAAAGCAGAGGAAATTCGCTAAATGCGATGAGCACATGTTCTTAAAGAAAAATAAAAAGGTGGCTGTTTGCTGAGCAATAAGCCACCTTGTTTTCTTATACTTTTTTTACAATGCGGAAGTATTCCTCTAGCGTAATCCCTTTTTCGAAAATAACTTTAGCTGCCTTTTTTCCGACATATCGTAAGTGCCATGGTTCATATTGATAGCCGGTAACTGCCTCTTTTCCCTTTGGATAGCGGATAATAAAACCGTATTCATGGGCATGAAGAGCGACCCATTTTCCTTCTTTTGTGTCACCAAATGCGGTTGTAAGCGCATTGTTTACACTTGGACTGGTAATATCCATCGCTAATCCCGTCTGATGTTCACTTTGTCCCGGTATCGCTACAGCATGAACAGCTTCTTCTCTCCCGCCTTTTTTCACTTCTTCGTCAAATAAGGCTTTTTGGCGCTCGTAAGACCGATACCCTGACGCCGCCACCAGCTCTATACCCGCTTGATGAGCAGCTGCAAACAATTGTTCAAG
Organism: Thermaerobacillus caldiproteolyticus; assembly: GCF_013761245.1. GTDB lineage: Bacteria > Bacillota > Bacilli > Bacillales > Anoxybacillaceae > Thermaerobacillus > Thermaerobacillus caldiproteolyticus. Next base: position 108,772 of record NZ_JACDUT010000006.1, read on the forward strand.
CGCTTTGGCTGCTTCGGCGCGCATGTAGCGTTTATCAACATTTTTTTCTGCAAAAGAAAATTGCACACGGGGAACGACCAAATCGGCTGGTTTATACGTAGCAGGTAAACTTTGCTCTTTATTCACCAGCGCTAAAATATTGCTTGGATTCATAATGACTTTCATCCCATTTTGCACTTTAACGACATTCCAATATTTCGATTCCAATAATAAATCAGGATCGACTGACGCCTTCGATTCATTTGTCCCCGCTTGTCCTTGAACGCTACTTTGCTCGCTGGAGGACGGAGTCTCAACGCTTTGCCCATTTGTCACATTTTTATTTGGTTGTGCTGAATGGGAGGGAGAAGAATTAGCTGCTGTACAACCGTTTATAAGGAAAACAGTAGCTATGACCGATAACATGTATAAACGTTTCATTCTTTCCACCTTACTTATTTCGTTAATATCGTGATAGAAACACCCTTGGGCTCGCCAAGAGTGTTTGTCATTATACCCGAATCGCAGCTTCTAGAGCAACTTCAATCATCTCATTGAATGTTGTTTGTCGTTCCTGTGCTGTCGTGTCTTCCCCTGTTAAAATATGATCGCTCACCGTCAAAACAGAAAGAGCTTTACGACCAAATTTAGCCGCTAGCGTATACAAAGCTGCCGTCTCCATTTCTACGGCTAAAACACCGTAACGCGCCCATTTTTCCCAGTCCGCATTGTCATTATAGAACATATCAGCAGTAAAGACATTTCCAACCTTTAGCTGCAATCCTTTTTCTATACCAACGTCATAAGCAGTTCGCAATAAATCGAAGTGGGCTGTCGGCGCATAATCCATTCCTCCAAATGTTAAACGATTCATGTTGGAATCGGTTGATGCGCTCATCGCTAAAATAACATCGCGAACACGTACATCCTTTTGAATCGCACCGCATGTACCGACACGTATTAATGTTTGTACATTGTAACTTTGCATTAATTCATTAATGTAAATCGAAATGGATGGTACCCCCATCCCAGTTCCTTGTACGGAAATGCGATGCCCTTTATATGTACCAGTAAATCCAAGCATGCCACGCACTCGATTATAGCACGTCGCCCCTTCTAAAAAAGTTTCGGCAATATATTGAGCCCGAAGCGGGTCACCCGGTAGCAAAATTTTATCAGCAATATCATGTTGTTTTGCTTCGATGTGAATACTCATAACCTGTCCTCCTTAGCATCCTTTCCAGCAGAAATATCATGCTTGGTTCGCATCCTTTTTATCATATCATACATGCAACGAAAGGAAAAGAAGGACAAGATAAGAAAAGCGAAATCACCACCATCATCTCACGAACTCAAATGTTCTTCACTCGCAAGACAGCTTGGTACTTTTGGAACATGAAGATGATTTAGCACAAGAGGGCTGTCACTGAAACTAGACAATGTTCGTTTCAGATTTGTATTTTATTAAGAAGGAAGAGGAGACAATAACAACCATCACGAAGGGAAAACAGATGAAAAAAGAAACTAGAACAAGCTGTTGAATACGCGGACAAAACCAGTCCGTCATCCTGTACCGCGCACCAACCATCGACATCAAGCTCAAAAAAATTTTTAAGGGGGAACGTCCTCCCCCTTTTTTATGATGTTTTCGAATGGTAATCGTCATACCGTCGCGCCAAATATTTTTCGTTAATATACAACACTTTTTTGTCTTTGCTTGTTGTATATTTTCTCTGCTTTTTTCTCCTCTGTTGAAATAATAGGGCGATGACCGCATACATAGGAAGAATGAGCTGAAGAGCTCCTGCATATACGTAAAAAAACCGTTTAGTTTCCTTAATCTCGGATATTTCGATATGAATGTCACTAAATAGGTAATATGAAATAGCAACCACACCACCTGTGACAAGTACATTTACAACATGTAACAAAGGAAAATCTTTTCGACGATGAAACAATCTTTCCATCTCCACTTTTACAAATAATAAAGCAATGGTAGAAGCGGCGCCAAGGAAAGCGGAAACGAATAATGCCGTCATCCTTTATTCTCCTTTTTCGAAATTGTACACACCTTCAATTACAAGCAATTTCCGTCAATAGAACGAATATTGAGCGAACAAACTAATAGTGATCAATAAAAGGAGGAAAACACAATGGGTAAAAAACACCGCAACCGAATTAACGGACAGAAAAAGAATAATCACATTCCAAAGGAAGCATTAATCGCTGAGGATGCAGCCCATGCAAAGGAATACTCTGCAACAGGACGGAAAAATGGTCCGGGACATCATGATAATCCTGATTCATAACGTTCCCATACGCTAGCAAAACATAGAAAACCCTTGTTTCTACACAAGGGTTTTCTATGTGGAAGGATCGACCTCATCGAATGACAACGTGACAACTTTTGTATAATCTCCGTGAACAATTTCTTCTTTTGTCGCTTTCTCATTTAACTCTTCATCGTCATCCATTCCTGGAGCTACAGTAGGGATTTGTTTGTCTTCCTCTCGTTGTCGCACATCATCGCCCCCCTTTCCTTTTATATCCCTTCCCTTGTGTAGATAAAACTATTCATTTTTTTCATTATATCATGATATTGCGTTATATAAAACGGAATATTTAGAATTTTTAGATCTATATTTATCGAATATGAATACGATTCACTTTTTTCCATCCTTCCGGGCATAATTTATAACATACCTGTCCCTTAATTCCTTCATCAATTAATACAATATCCCCTGTGCTGACATAACGTGCTTTATAATCTTTCGGCAATAAATCCGACACGTTAAACATGCGATACACCAGTGATAGTGCTTCGTCATGGTTCAATGCTGCCATTGTTAACCGATATACTTGACGATATCCTTTCGTCTGACCAAATCGAGGTGTTTGAAACAACGTTACATCATATGTTTGCTTTGTGTGTAGCATTTTCTTCATTAAAAGGCGAACCATCGGACATCACTCCTCTACCCAATATGGATGCTAAACGGCGATCCAATACCGTTTGTCAAACATATTAGCGATTCGTGATGTCGATTCCTTTAGCAAAATTATTGTTGTTTTGTCGAATCCTCTTTTTAACCCAACGATATAGCCCGTTCCTAATAAGATACCACCAATCATTCCAGCAATGGCATCGGCCGGATAGAAAGCTCCGAATAAACACGGCTCATACTCACTAAAACCGGCATTACCAAAAGAAACACAAACACCTATGCCCCTAATAGCGGGTGCGTTGGTAAAAAAGAGAAAAAAGGCTGTTGAATTTATAGCGTGACCTCTTGGAAAACTATAGGTCAAATGGGTCCACTGCATCCGCTCTTCGGCGATCTAAAGCTTTAATTGCACATTGACAACACGCACTCCGAACAAGGAATGCGGGGAAAGCAGGCGATCGATTTTTTCTCTGTCCCCTTCGTCGAACGAATGAAAGGATGAATTATCATATGTTAAACTACCGAGCCACAATAAACTCACGATGAGCATGTAATGTTACCATTCACTCCTATGATTCCCTTCTTACGTCTGCTTAAAGTTGGCACTGGAACTAGAGCGTTCTCCGAAAATAAAAGATAAAAAAAGATTGAGTCAGCACCCAATCTTTAGCAATATGATTGAATGAAACGAGAAAGTTTTTGAGATAGCTGAGAGAGATCATCGCTTGTGACGCGTAAGTGAACGTACGATTCATCCAAATCAAGAGCCTCAGCAAATAAGCTTTTCAACCCACGAGCCCGACGATCAATTTGCATGTATACGATTACTTCGTCTTTAGAAATCGATGCAAACATGATTTCGACTTCGTCTAGTCGCTCGCGAAACAGACCTGTTTTCGGCACATACTCAAATTCTTGCACAAACGGAAGCCGTTTGGCACTCACTGCTTTTTTGCATTCCGCCTCTCGAAGGCGAAATCCCATATCCTCCATGCTCGCTAGGACCGCATTCATAACCGGTGTTGGTTCAACCCGGATATAATCTTGATCATTCGGATCAAGAGCATATTTCATATCAAGCCCAGTATGGAGCCACACTTTTGTTTTGCCGACCGTAATGGGTGTATCAAGCGGAAGCGTAAATCGAAACGGAATTTTCTTTTGCTCATGGATACCAATCGTAAACGGTTCGGTAATTTTCCACTTTCCTATTAAAGCGTGGCTCGTCGTTTTTCGGTCATCCACTTCCACTGTATACGTAGCATAAAGAGATAAATAAATATGATCAATCGCTTGCTCGGTGTTTCCTCCAGTTATTTCAACGATTCCTTCTACTTCATCGCCAATCATTAACCGCTCAGACAGCAATTTCGTATCAACAATAGCCGCTCCAATACCAACGCGCGCTAGTAGTTTATGAAACAATGACATCGGTCGCCCCATCCTTTCTAATTAACTCGTCAACATCCTTCATTAATTCACGAATATGGTGGTAAGGTTCATCAATCTGTAACATTTTTCGCAATATAAAACGGGCATGTTCGGAAATGGATAATTCCTCTTCCCAGCTTCTCTCTTCATCCGTTGTCGGCTCGTATGAAGAGTACAACAAGAATAACGTAAAATGACCTAACGCATAAAAATCGCTTTTGACATCAATTTGCCGCCTTAACTTTTTCTCCAATACATATGTTTCTACATGTGGGATTTGTTCATGAAAAAATCGGGCTAACCCGAAATCGATAATGAATACGTTCCCATCCCGGAAAAGAATATTCGGGATGCGCAAATCACGATGGACAATTTCATTTGCATGAATGTATTCCACAACATCTAGCACATCCCTTAGCAGTTGAAATGATTCCTGTTCCGTGTACGTTTTCCCTTTGTCAAAAATTAACGTTTCAATGGTTTCTCCAGAAATATACTCCATCACAAGATGGGGAACTCCTCGTTCTATAAACGTTTCATACAACGCTGGAATTTGCGGATGTTGCAGCCGCCGTAAAATGACGGCCTCCCGCTGGAATGACTGTATTTTTTCTTGCATTTTTCGTCTTGTTTTTCGCAATTGTTTAATGACGACTTGTCTTCCTGTTTCCCAATCGTTGGCTACATAAGCAATTCCATAACTTCCCACTCCAAGTTCTCTCACGATTTGATAGCGGCCTCGAATGAGCGTACCTTCTTTATAATGTCGGTCGAAAAATCGAAAATATGGAATGCCCATCATTAACTACCGAAAAAGCTTGAAAAGAAACTGCCGCTATGGTGCTTCTTTTTATAATGTCCGTGACCGTAGTGGGAAGGATGAATATGGTTGTGATATTTCGGATAGTGGTCGCTGCTGCTATAATGCGCTTTATGATAATGATGATGGGATTTTTCTTTTAAAATCGCTTTAATAAGTTTTTTTAACATAAAATCTCTCCTTTATCACAGATTACTTATATATACGGAACAACGACACGTAAGTTTCAAAAGCAATCATATTTTTGGAGGAGAATCATAGATGTCATGGAATGATTTTGTATATCAAATAACTCATCCGTTTCAATCGCTGTATCGTTATTGGCTGTATCGGCGAACGATTCGCACCGCTTCCCCTCACATAGTAAAACAGCTTTCACAGCGATGGGAAGCCTCCCACCCCCATACAGTCGAGACAATGACCGAAGAAGAAAAGGATATCGTCGCAGCCATTCAACAGAAAACGAAAGAGCTTAACCGCAACAATGTGACGCGTACACGCGCGTATCTCGCGTTTTTTCAACGCTGTCCTGAAGTACATTGGGCGTTTTTAGCGCATATTGTCTCCCGTAACGGCGGCTGGAATATGACCGATTTAAAAGGGGACCTCATTCCTAATCTCATCCCACCCAAACAAATTGAACCGCTTTTTTTGTTTTTAGAACGAGCCAATGCTCTTATTTTTCATGACGCTTATCCGCAGCTTCTATTATACGAAGAAAGCAAGCGAAGGAAGAAACCATTGTTTCACTTGTTGCCGTGCTTTTTTGTTTCTTCTTTTATGAAACCGTTTTGGGATTATTTTTTCGAAGCAAGACACTCCGCTCTACTAACCGTGGCTCTCATTATTAATGAACAACAGTATATTCAGCAGAGGGTCGTTGAAGATGAATTTTTCCAAAAACACGTGCTTTCTACATTGCCATTTTTGGTTCAGCAATGGCTTGGGATGAATGATGTTCTCATTCCGTATAAAACGACGAAACAGGTCCGGCTTGCTGGAATCACGATTCGCGATTTTGCAGATGTGCATCACCGCATTCACATCGGCAAAACTCTTTATGGAATGTTATTTTATAAACCATGGTTAATAAAACGCGCCTACCGTTTTGCTGTGCACTGTGAACATACCGGTTCGCGCGCTGATTTTTGGCCACATGCCTTTTCTTCCACAAACACCCGACACATATCAACCATCTACAGTCCGTGTCTTGAAGATGCATGGCCAGACATCGTTCACCACTTTCCAGACCGTCGCGATTGGTTCGAGGATGTAACGATTGTAAAAGCTATTAAGAACATTCCGTTTGTCATCGACGGAGATATGACAACAACCTATTCCCATCATCTCGTTGAATTACAAGCTGCGGCTGCGATGAAAAAACTAAAAAACGACGAGTAGCTCTACTCGTCGTTTCTCCTCTATTCTTCTACCTCGAATTCTTCATCGATAATGCATTTTTCAATTAAGTAATCAAACGTAATGTCGGCAAGCTCTTCGAGTTCGATTCGCGACGGGACAAATCCGCGGCGAATGAGTTCATTGTAAAAGAATTCTGCAATTTCTTCCGTGTCAATGACAACCTCTATTTCTTTCACAATATCGCCCCCTTTGTAATGTATTATGTAGGCCGATACCGTTTTATGTCAAAAGAATTTTTTATTCTGTATGTAATAGGAGGTGATGTTCATTCATACATTGGAAATAGCAAAAAACGAGGGGGAGTTATCATGAATCGGCTATTGGACAAGCATTCTACTTTCGATGACATCATCGATAAAATAATGGAAACGGTCTTAAACATGCTGTTTGCTCTTATCGTTTTCCTTGGAATCCCGTATTTCATTTACGTATGGATTCAGTTTTTGCTATGGTAGCTCTTTTTTGTCCGCACGCCCATGTAAATGATTTAATACGAGTTCCATTACATGTTTGTATTGTTCATCGCCAAACCACTCGTATAATCGTTTATAGTCGTTATACAAATCGAGTAAGCCATCAATCGATTCGATTTTTTCTTGTTGAGGAGACGATAGCGCATGGGGTTTTACTATAGCTGACAAAATGACATCCTGCAAAATAATCACTGATGTTTCTTCATAATCGGTAAGTGAAATCACATCGTCGATATTGGCCTCAATCTCTAGTCCATCAAATAATCGCTTTAGTTCGTATATAATTTCCTCCCATCCTCCATCTTGATAACGATAAATTTCCGTACGCACTCCAATAATTTTAAATAAATCATGTCCATAATCTTTCACCCGAACAATTTCTCCTAAGAAAAACGGCAATTCAATTTCAATTTCTTCTGTAATCCATAAATCACCAGTAAATTCAGATAATAAGACTAATGTATGCTCCATAAATAAGCTATGGCTATGATTAATTTCGTATAAAAACGCTCCATCAACTTGTTGAATATCCGTAATCGTCCCAACTGTCCCGTACAACGTATTGACAACGACATCACCAAGCGAAAATTTTGGCTGTTTTGGGCCACCCATTTGTCTCCCCCCGTTCGAAAGATTGATAATAAATTATATGCAAATACAAATGAGTGGACACCGTTGTATGTCACGAATGTCAATCACACAATATTAATATGATAGCGTTTTCAAAAAAAGAGCGCTCATAACGAACGCTCAAGCCTCTTGTAAAAACTGTTCCCATGCTTCATCAAATATCGTCATGCTTTCTAAATAATCTCCGTTTAGCTCTAAATAGCGGCTAATTTCATCATAATCGGTTGACTCTTTTGGAAATCCGTGATCATGATAGACTCCATTGGCAAATCGAACAAACGGATCTTCTTTTTTGCCATCACGAAATTTGAGCAAATAGTGGTAAAACGAACGTGCCATTTCTCCTCATCCTCTTTCTATTCCTCTTTTTTGTCATTGTAATGAGTTTTTTCGTTTTTGTGAAGCGATTTTACTTAAAATAATTTCGTTTCAGTCGCCGCGGCTTTTGCATAAGTTCATCGTAACTGATCGTTTTATTTAGGTGCGCTGTATCGATGAGGAATAATTGGTCTTCAATGTTTTCTACAATATCCTCTTCTTGATATATCATTCCGCACTCGGCGCATGAAACGCTTGGTGTATCGGTAATTTCGATCGCTCGAAAGCCGTCAGGAAGCTCCCAGTAAACGGTTTGCAACGTGGCGGTGACGCGTGAAGATGTGCACCAAAGGCAAGTCATCATTGATTTTTCTCCTCCGTTTCACTCCATTTCTTCAACATTGTTTGATATTTTTTCTCTTTCAGTTCATCTCGTTTTTCACGCAAATCCTTTAATGATTTATGATTCGGGTCCGCTTCATATATTTTTCGGCGTTCAATACGTTCTAGCTTCTCTGGAATGATAGAAAACTTTGTTTCATTGATAATTGCTGCGATTCCTGTCGTCGAGCGTTTGTCATCTAAGTTCGGGAAGATTTCTTTGAAATACGCTTCCGCTCGGTTTGGTACATATCCGGTCGGTTCTGGATATGAGGCAATGACCCCTTCGTAGTTGCGCAAAATGACCTTTTCCGGTGTTTGCGAAATAAGATAATTCGGTTGTAAAGCTATTTTTCCACCGCCACCCGGAGCGTCGACGACAAACGTTGGTACTGCGTAGCCCGACGTATGTCCGCGCAATCCCTCAATAATTTCCAGACCCTTTGCCACCGGTGCCCGGAAATGACTAATGCCTTCCGATAAATCACATTGATAAATATAATACGGACGCACGCGCATTTTTACTAAATCGTGCATGAGCTTTTTCATAATAGCCACACTATCGTTAATGCCAGCAAGAATGACCGCTTGGTTGCCAACAGGAACACCTGCATCGACTAACATTTCACATGCTCGTTTCGATTCTTCTGTAATTTCGATGGATGTATTAAAATGGGTATTCAGCCAAATTGGATGATATTTCTTTAAAATGTTACATAAGTTTTCGGTAATGCGTTGCGGGAATACAACGGGAGCTCTTGTTCCAATGCGGATGATTTCTACATGAGGAATAGCGCGCAGTTTTTTCAAAATATATTCCAAAATTTGATCGTTGACTAATAACGCATCACCGCCGGACAGCAGGACGTCGCGTACTTGTGGGGTTTGGGCAATATAATCAATGGCCGTATCCAATTGTTTTTTCGGCACTCCCATGCCAATCTGCCCGGAAAATCTCCGCCTTGTACAGTAGCGGCAGTACATAGAGCATTGGTTCGTAATTAAAAAGAGAACTCGGTCAGGATAGCGGTGTGTCAGTCCCGGAACAGGCGAATCCTCATCTTCATATGAAGATCTATGCTTCTAAAAAGCTGACTCCCCATTCATACAGTATATATGCATAAGTCTCACTCCCCCTTCTTTTTATCGCTCTCATTCGAAAAGGATTTCAGCAAGAAAAATGTATATGAGTGAATACAATGAAATGCAAAATTGACGGCATCATCAAACAAAAAGAAATTCATAGCGGATCGGCAAATCAACTGTCAAATTGCATGAAAGGAAGAAGTTAACCTCCACTGGATAAAGCCTTTAAACTAGCGAACCGGTTAGGTGGGACAGTAGATGATTTATATAAAAAAGATTAGAAATTTTATTTACCTATTTTAGAATTTTTCACTATCACTTCAAGGTGTTTAACCGAAAAAGAGTGTAAATAAAGTGAGTAAATTCATGTATGCTTATCTACTATTTTTTATGCTGAAGGAACCCCTAAACAGAAACACAAAAAATGAAATGTACTTTGCATCTAGTGGCAGCCTCGGTGTTGTTCTCACTAAGTATTCTGGTTATCGTCCTCTATTAAATGATAAGTAATGCATCCTTATGAATCGTCACATTCACCGGAGTTTTAGTAAGAAGCTCGCCGTCGCCTTGTACAATAATCGGCAATTCAGAGATAACTTCTACTTGTTTTCCTTTTATTATGGTTACACACGGATGAAAAATATGTCTGCCTTTATACGCCTTTGGAAAAGTGCGTAACAGCTCCCATTTTGTCATGTTGTGTACGATACAAATGTCAAAAAGTCCATCATTATAATAAGCGTCTGGGCATATTCTAATGCCTCCGCCGTAATTCGGGATATTAGCAATGGCAATTAACCATACATTAAAAAAAACTAGGTTCTTCCCATCAACCTTTAATTGAATGTTGACAGGACGATATTTTAATAAAACATGCAAGAAGCTAAGTCCATACGAAAGATCACCTAATCTAATAAAATTCAACCAACTTTTATATTTCGAGGCATTGTTTACCTCGGCGACTTTACCGTCAAAACCGATCCCCGTTACAGTGATGCAGTATTCGTTACCAATTCTTCCAATATCAATCTTTCTTTGCTTTCCCATTAAAATACGTTCTAACGCCTTTTTATAGTCCATTGGTATATCAAGAGCCCTTGCAAAATCATTCCCCGATCCTGCAGGAATAACACCCAAAGGTATATTCGAATCGATTAATCCGTTAGCAACATCATGGACTGTACCATCTCCGCCTACGGCAACAACAGCATCACATTGTTCAGAAGATAACTCCTTAGCGATTTCTGCTGCATGTTTTGGACGTTCAGTAAAACGCACTTGATAATTTACCCGTTTCCCTTGAAGCAATTTCTCAACCTTTTTCCAAACTTTTAGTCCTTTTCCATTTCCCGAGATTTTATTGACGATAAAATAATACATCATATAGATCTTTCCTTTTTATTAGAGATGGTAAGAGTTTTACAGGATATGCGAAAATCGGTTTATTGTGCATGGTTAAAAAGGTATTCTATAACTAGGGTTATTTTTTGTTAATTTTTACCGTATATTTTTAATAACAATTTTTCCTTTTTTATAAGGAAAATATTCAAACAGCTCTATTTATGTTGTCTAAGGGGACAAATACACGAATATGCTCGGGAATCACTTGAAAATGCAAGTAATTGATGCTGCTTTTTTCTCCGTCTAAGTTTACTGGCATATCCTTGGAAAGAAAAATTTTTGATGAAGAAATAGTATAGTGATTGGCAAAAGAAAAAACATCTGAGTAACCGAAACAACTGAGCTATGTATAAAGGGGTTTTTAACAGTTTGAATGTCTACATGCCACTGCTTCAATATTCACAACGTATTTACCCCAAAATTTCCTGATAATCGTCAACTTGCGCATATATTTCTCCAAGTTCTCTTGAGCGATTCATAACTGCCTCAGCAAGTACGGTATAATCTGAACTTTTAAGTTCATTTAAATACATCATTGGCCCAATAACAACTTTTACTGGCTTTCGAATCCACTTTTTCGTATCCAGATAAACAATCGCAACCGGAAGAACAGGTGCTCCTGTTTTTAAACCGAAAAAAGCTACCCCTTTTTTCGGTTTGATACTTTCCCCATTTTTACATCTTTTACCTTCAGGAAAAATTCCAAGCACTTCCCCGTTTTCAATCACTTTTAAGGAACGGCGAACTGGACGAATGACAATTCCGCTTTGTCGGTCAACAGGAATAGCGTGAAGTTTTTGAAAAAACCAATTGGTAAAACGTCGCTGAAACAGTTCTTTTTTCGCTAAAAAATGAATTTTTCGGTGAAAGATACTGGAAAGAATAATGGGATCATAATTGCTTATATGATTTGCTGCCACAATGACCGGACCAGTCTTAGGAACATTTTTTATGCCAATCACTTCAATTCGAAAAATGAAACATAAGATTATTTTTGAAAGCCATCTCATACTCGCATAGAACATACTTCTTCACTCATACCCTATAAGAAAATGTTGTTTAAATTAGTTGTCATGTATATTTTCTACTCAAAAGAATAAATTATACTTGTTAACAAGAATATTCCATATAAGGGGGTGATATAAAAATGAATTCCATTCAATTTGAATACAGTATACCGCGGTATGTCTTAAGTAAAATGATGGGAAAAGTTTCAAAATCTTTTTATTGGAATTCCAGATTATCCTGCATTCGATTACGCCGTGTAGAAGTCCCCAAACTTCCAAACGATGAATGGGTAAAAGTAAAGGTAAAATACGGAGGAATCTGTGGAAGTGACTTAAATCTTATCCTTTTAAATGATAGTCCAATCACTTCTCCGTTTGCGTCTTTTCCATTTACGATTGGACATGAAGTAGTAGGAACGATTGAAGAAGTTGGTTCAAAGGCAGAAAACATTCATGTCGGAGACCGGGTAGTCATTGACCCAATATTATCATGTATAACAAGAGGGATAGCAGATCCTTGTCCTAACTGCCAACAGGGGGATTATAGCCTTTGTCATTTTATGACTGAAGGGATCATTTCACCAGGGATGTTAATAGGCACTTGCCGTGACACCGGCGGAAGCTGGGGATCTTATCTTGTTGCACATAAAAGTCAAGTATTGAAGCTTCCTGATAATGTAAATGATTTAAATGGTGTGTTGGTAGAGCCTTTTAGCTGTGCCCTGCATGCGGTTTTGCGAAATCGTCCGAAAAAGGATGATAAGGTATTGGTCATTGGAGCTGGTACAATAGGGATTTGCGTTGTCGCTGCGATTAGAGCACTTGAAATTCCCTGCCGAATTGTGGTTTTGGCAAAACACGCCTTTCAAGCACAACTCGCTTCCCACTATGGTGCAGATGAAATCATTTATCTGACAAAAAATAAAAACTATATTTACCAAACAGCCAAATCTCTTCATGCAAGCCTGTTAGAGCCGCTCTTTGGCGATCCAGTTGTACAAGGTGGTGCCGATCTTATTTTTGAATGTGTCGGTAATAAGCAAAGCATAAACGATGCACTCCGTTTTGCTAGACATGGAGGAAAAGTCGTTCTATTGGGATTAGCAGGGATCATTGACGGTGTTGACTGGACAACCGTTTGGCTTAATGAGTTAGATATTAAAGGAAGCTTTGCATACAGTACAGAAGAATATCAAGGAAAGAAAATGCGGACGTTACAAATCGCCATTGAATTAATGCGTAGTCAAAAGGTGGATTTATCCCCATTGGTAACACATCGTTTTCCTTTGGAAAATTATCAGGATGCCTTACAAACGGTTATTAACAAAAGAAAAGGTTCAACCATGAAAGTTGTATTCGAACCTTAAGCGCTGTTTTAATATCAAAACACTAGTTTGGAGGGAAACACCGTGAGAACTTTCACCATTAGTGGAAACAAGCAAACTCCTTTTTTAAATTGGCTTGTAGAAGGAATAAAAGACGAGTTTTTGTCAAGGGGTTATACGTTTTATTCCGCTCCTGAAGAAAATATTAAACTTGTGTTTCATTTTATTGATCCTGAAAAACCACGGCCTTACCGGAGAAAGGCTCAGGCAACGTTTGTCGTTTCTGTTATGGAGACATCCCAAAAATCCGAAAACATTCACAAATCAGCCTATCCATATTTAATCAGGTCTTTAGCCAATCATTTGATGTATATCTTACATAACGAGGATGAAACAACAGATATTTATTTTCTTACACCTGAACAAGGGTTTTACAAATTGACGTATCGAAAAGGAGAAGAAGAAACATTTTTCAAACGTATTTATGAAAGATTAGAACCGCTTGCCGCTTCGCAATTAGTGATTGATAATGATTTCTATGATGATCTTCCAGAAGAAATGTGGAACGGCGATGAGATTACGAGATCATTAAGCGAATCAGGAAAAAAGCTTGACCGTATGAATTTACTCCCTGCTCCATTTCCATTGGAGGAATATCTTACACCTCGTGATATGAGACATTTAAAAAAGCTTTACGGAATCGGAGGACTAAGCTATGGAAACCTCAGTGCCAGACGGGACAGTGAAAGCTTTTGGATGAGCGCAAGCGGAATTAACAAAGCAGATATGAAAACGGTTGGTGAAGATTTTCTCTTAATAAGGGGATATGATCCTGATAAAAATGCCATGAAAGTAAGCGTTCCCCCGAATATAACACCAAAAAGGGCATCTGTCGACGCTATTGAGCACTGGATGATTTATAAAGAACACCCGGAGGTAGGAGCGATTGTACATGTTCATGCTTGGATGGATGGCATAAGAGCTACAGAGATTAATTATCCATGTGGAACAATTGAGCTTGCAAAAACAGTGGCTGAACTTGTCAGAAATTCGGAGGAACCTTCTAGAGCTATTATTGGTCTTAAAAACCATGGCTTAACAATAACTGGTACCGATTTAGATGATATATTTGAACGTATCGAAGGTAAAATTATTCCTCAAGTACCAATGTTTTAATATAATTAGTTGCTTAGATAAAAAACCGTAAACGTCATCTTAAAAAATCGGGATTTCTCCCAATGATGAAAATATAAGCTAATTATAACACGGAGCTATTCTCATTTCAGGAACTTTATGATATTTTCTAATAACCCTTAATACATGGTATTATGTCAAGAAAATGGACACGTTAAACAGAGAGAAATAGCTGAACTTAGGCAGCTACTTTTCTCTGGTTAGCGTAGTAAGCAGCCTCAAATTCACATGGCGATACATAGCCAAGAGCGGAATGACTCCTTTTTCGGTTGTAGAAGCATTCGATGTACTCAAAAATGGTTTGTTTCGCTTCTTTTCGCGTACGGAATCGATTTGGATAGATGCATTCTTTCTTGATTAAGCTATGAAACGACTCCATACAAGCGTTGTCGTAACAGTTCCCACGTCTCGACATACTGACTTGGAAATGATGCTCTTGTAACAGTTGTTGATCATCATTCGACGCATACTGGCTTCCACGATCCGAGTGGTGAATCACTCTTCCTGTTGGTTTCTCGTTGTTTAACGCTCGTTGTAAGGCTTTGATAACTAACTCTTTGGTCATTCGTGTATCGATATACCAACCTACAATCTTTCGTGTATATAAATCCATGATGCTCGCTAAATATAACCATCCTTCATCAGTAGGAATGTACGTGATATCGGCCATCCATACTTCATTTGGAGCCGTTGCTTGGAAGTTCTGTTCCAACAGATTCGCATACACGTTGTAAGGGTGATTACT
Source organism: Thermaerobacillus caldiproteolyticus (assembly GCF_013761245.1). GTDB lineage: Bacteria > Bacillota > Bacilli > Bacillales > Anoxybacillaceae > Thermaerobacillus > Thermaerobacillus caldiproteolyticus. Next base: position 123,929 of record NZ_JACDUT010000006.1, read on the forward strand.
ATTGGTCGTTGCCTTGTATTTACGCACTGTAATTGATCTCAATCCTTCTTCGCTCATGATACGAGCGACTGTCTTTTGAGACACACGAATTCCTTGTTTGCGTAGTTCTTGCGTAATTTTCGGACTTCCGTAAATCTTGCGTGACTTGAGATACTCGTTCCGAATCTGTTGGGTCAATTGTTCTTTTTTCTCTTTTTGGTTGCTTTTTGGGCGTTTCAGCCATGCATAATACCCACTTTTAGAAACACCGAGAACTTGGCACATCTTCACCACGCGAAATTCATTTCGATGTTGAAAAATGAACGCGTAAATTACTTCTGGTTTCTGGTGAAGATGCCTAACGCCTTTTTTAGGATGGCTAATTCCTCCTCTAACTCTTGATTGCGGCGGCGTAATTCGATGATTTCTTGATTTTGTGGCTTGATGTTTCCTGAACCTACAAAGCTTGTGCCATTGCTTTCTTTGTATTCTTTGACCCAACGGTGAAGAGTGTTGTAAGCCAAACCTAACTCTTTTGCCACTTGGGCGATGGACTTGTCCCCCTCCAAGCATAACTCAACGGCTTGAATCTTGTATTCTTGATCAAATGTTCTCTTTTTCATGATTGGACACCTCGAACCGATTGTAATTAAGTTTATTATAATCTCTCTGTTCTCTGTGTCCACTTTTTAGACTAACATCAATAACACCTAAGCACTTTACGACTTTGACTTCAAGACCTGTCTTTTCAAGAAACTCTCTTTTTAATGCATTTGTTAAACTTTCAGCTTCTTCTAAGCTCCCTCCTGGAAGGTCAAAACGATTGATATAAGGTCCTCCATTTTTATTTATCACTAATAGTTTTCCATCTTCAAAATAAATGCCATATACTCCAAAAGCTCGATGAAATTTCTTGTCTTTATCCACTTAGTTCCCCTACCTTAAACTTATAACTGTTTAGTCTGATTTCTACACTTAGTTTTATATCCCTTGATTAACTATCGTTAGTACATAAGGAAAAAGCGATCCCCTCTTGTTGAAGTATCGCACCCGTTCAGTGAAAGAAGCACCTTTTTATTTCTTTTCCAAAAATGGTAGCAGCATATCCTCTACCCACCTTACGAACTTATCATGTACATCATCAAAATCATTTGCTTTGAACAATACGACACCAAAAGCCTTATCTATTTCATAACCCAAACTACCGAACAATTTGCACATCTCATTATCTTTTAATTCGTTAAAAAATACATCCCAACTCCCCTCATCATTCCAAAATCCAGTAGCTGTTGTATAAAAGTCTCTTTCTTCACAGTAATAATCTAAGTGCCAATGTCCATAATTTTTCTCAATCATAGTATTTATCCTCTCACTAAAACAGAATAAATCGTTTTGTGTTCTTGTTTATTTTAGATTTCAATTTCATTCACTGCAAATCGCTTATTCCAGACTTTTTTAATTTTACAAATATCTTGCTGCCCCGCCCATAAGAATACCAGCCAGAACCACAAGTAATAAATACATAATACAAAGCGTGAAAACTACAAAAGCAAAACATTTCAAAAGTCCTGGTTCGCCTTTTTTAGCTAAAATGAATCCTACCACCATTCCTAAAAGTGTCAGTCTATAATCCGTATGAGGTAAGTTAAACAGTATTAGAGTGAGTATGATTATTGAAATTAGATTAAAATACTTTTTTATCTTTTTCACCTGTTTATCCCTTTCTGTTTACAATTTATTCCTTATTATTTACATTTTCTCACAAACAGATACAAATTCAATAGGTTCTAAGATACATAGAATGAACTTAAAATTATTCTAGTACCAGAACCGAATTCTTTGACGGAGTCTAATGTAAAGCCGGAACAGCGCGGGCTTTGTTTCCGAATAACACCGTATTGACAAAATAGCGGATCAGCGTTAAGCTGGTGATCGTTTTTGTTTGACTGGCTCATCTTCTCCACGTTCCGCCGCTTTTTCATCCCATACATAAGAGCTGTATTCCCGGAATGTTTCTTTGCAGCAATCATTGTCTTTTTATTTAACGCTGTTGCTACATTTCGGATTCCATCTAGCACGTCATTCTTTGTTAACCAAAACATCTAATGTATCTATAATTTACTTCAACAAAAATATCCATTTGCTTTAAGAATTCTTCTTCGGCGGAAATACAAAACAGATTTCTCTTCTATTTCTTTCGCAAGTTTAAGCAAAGTAAAATATCTCGGAATTCATTTTTCTTCCTCTCTCAAAAAAGTAAAAACAGGACTATTATTGTCCTGTTTCTAAGTTCCAAAAAAACTCAACAAAATCTCGTCCAAATCTAGATATTTGTAAGCCATCTTTGACTTTGGTAATGAACGTTTATATCCAAGGGTTGTTAATTCATCTAAATAAGCATATAATTATTTAAATACTCTGTATATTTTAACTGAATCATCATTTATACTTAAATCTGTTTTTGTTGTAAACAAACTAAGTTCCGACGTACAGACTCATCCTGCTCGTAACTTAGTCGATGTCTTTTCATAACATCTTCATAGGTTTTTCTTTCAGCATCATTTACCCAATAATGTGATGAATACATGAACCTTAGAAGACAGCATAATAAGTTAACACAAGATCTTCTGTAACTTGAGCATGTTCTGTGATATTAACAAAACCATTAACCACAAATTTTATCTTTTCCTCTTAACCAAATAGTTGGTCAATTTTGCTTTTTTTCCCTTCTGTTTTACATCTAAAATTACCCTTATTTCTTCAATTTTTGAATACAATCGCCGGTAAATTTCTTTATGTTCCGTTCAAAACGAGCTCACTTATAACCGGATATAGCTCCATATACTCTTGGAATTAATGAAGCTCCTGCATCAACCAATATCTCTCGAAATATTCCGTAAATGTTTCTTTGGCGATATTTGCTACGGTATCACTTCCTACATCGTAGTATCGATGGCAGTATCCTTTACAGAATCTTTAATATCATTTTTTACTTTGCTTTTCCTTTCCCTTCACCGTTTCCAACTTAATGCGACAAACGGAGATATTTTCCTACATTTTCTATTCATCAAATATCAACAAAACCCAATTCATCATAATTAAGATTTAGTTTATTTTGTACAAAAAATGTTTAAATTTCTCAAAAAAATGGCATAAAGTTCCTTCGTTAAAAATATAAAGGTAACAAAGGAGGTGGAACATATGAACAAAATGTATTTAGCTTTTTCAGCTTTCTGTTTTTTTATCATCACCTTCCTTGCTCTAATCGTGGTTCTTGTCAGATAGCAGTTCATTCCTTCACCTGGTACTGCCATACCGGGTGATTTTTTTATTTTCACGGTTATATATTTATACACAAAATGAACTAAAAATTACAAAAATAATTAAAAAATTATGACTTTTTTACTCGTCCTATCGTTCCATGCTTGTCGTCTTGCTTCTTATTTAGCACATATTTTAGTTAGAATATATACTCAAACCACATAAAATGCCCCCGTCGCATCCAACGTGCGAGATCGTGATGTTATAACCATATTTCAATAACAACAAGTATATTCAAGTAATTTGGAGCAAATATTATAAACTGTTACAAATCAAAAGGAGGTCATTATTTATAATGAACACACAACGGGCGAAAGAAATTGCTGCTTCACCAGTTATGGCTAATGTAACCTATAATGGCGTACCTATCTATATTGAACAGGTGGATGAACAAAATGGAACAGCTACAATCTATCCCCTTGACGAACCAAAGAATAAACAAAAAGTTTCTGTATCCAGCTTAAAAGAGCATTGATTTGTCAAGTATTCTCCCAATCAAATAAAGCAATAGCATTTAATAAAACACCACCCTCAGAGTGGTGTTTTCATGCTTGATTAAGCTCATTTGCGTCTTCTTTAACGATCCTGCTCCGTTAGCTTAGAAGAAAATCAACAATACTCTTAAATACGCTCCGCATCTTGCTTCCCCCTCACACATAAACGCAAGAGGCAACCGGGCTGACCTCAATTCGCCAAGAAAGAGTGGCGTTAAAGCGAATAAATTAGAAACGAATGATTTAAAAGCCAATGAAGTTTTTACGTGTAAGGATTTGCGCCTTGCACGCATAATTCCTTTCTCCAACGGTAATCATATTCTCTTTCGCTCATCTGTCATCGTATCGTTTATGCTCCTGCGGCTTATACTGCTCACAATACCTTTCCACAGTCAGATTAGGACAACGGGGAAAAGAGCAAGGCTTCTTTGGTCTGCTTAGCATAAAATCACTCCACCAAAAATGGATGTCTTAGAATCATTCATTGTTCCTTCTTCACGAACAAATTCTTTTACTTCTACATATATTGTTATTGAAAGGAGGAAGTAGTATGGATAACTTCGTGTTCTTGTACTTAGCTTGCATCCTTGCTGGTTTTGCACTAATAAACCTTCCTTTAGCCGGTTCACTTTTAGCTGGCATAAAACCAGTAACGTCCTTAATTGGGATTTTAACTATTCTTGTTTTTTCATTAGTCCTTATATTCAAAGGAATAATAGCCCTAGTAGGTAAATAAACCTTATGGACTCAGGCTCTTGCCTGAGTCTGTTTTTTCTCTTCACCTAGTATTAAGAAGTTCTTGAGAGAAAAAACGTCACCCCGATCGGAGCGACATCCTGCTTTAATAAACTATCCGCGATATCATCACAACACGTCTAAACAGAAATATTCCGTCCTCTTTCTTTCCGTTTTCTGTCCCTTTAAAAACAAATCTCTGTTAAAGAATGTTGTTGATTATCCTGTTCAACTAACAAAGCAGGATAGGTTGAAGAAGGAATTACAAGATTACCATAGAGAAATTGGACATGTAAAAAAGTAAAAGTGGTGAACTTTAATGAATAAATTATCCAAAAATCGGTTTGAACAAGCAAAAACTTTTTTAAAATCAAAAGCAAGAAAATTAGAACGTGCTCTGTTCGAATTTGAATTTGAAAATGGAAGCAAGGAACATGTTGTAAAACAATTAAAGACTTATCAAAATGAAGATGGCGGTTTTGGGAACGGATTAGAGCCTGATTTTAGATGTAAGGAATCTTCAGCACTAGCAACAGCAATCGGTCTTCACTATCTATCTAGAGCAGATGCGGATGAAACAGATGAAATGGTCAAGAAAGCCGTTAATTATTTATTAAATACGTTTAACAAAGAAAAAATGGGATGGCAAATTGTTCCGAAAGAAGTGAAAACAGCTCCTCGTGCTAGTTGGTGGAATTATATTGAAAATTGGGAATGGGAAATCCCAGTGCAGAAATCATTGGTCTTCTTCATCATTATAAAGGATTAGTGCCTACTGAATTCTTGGATGATGTGACTCAATATGCCATTGATTATGTAAATCATTTAAATAAATTTGAACATCACGAGTTACTTAGTTTCCTAAAGCTATCAGAGAAATTACCTGACAAACAATACAACCTAATGTCTAACAAATTACGAGAAATGGTGAAAGCTTGTGTTACCGATGCCCCAGAAAAATGGGATTCCTATTGCCTTCAACCAATTCAAGTTGTAAATTCACCTAGGTCAGAATACTACGATTTATTTGCAGATATAATCCCGATGAATCTAAATTATTTAGTAACGAAGCAAACAAAAGATGGATATTGGGAGCCTACTTGGGTCCTAGGGACAATTTGAAGAGGAATGGGAAACGGCAAAAGAAGAGTGGAGAGGTTGGTTAACGCTTGAATATTTAAGGATTCTTCGTTCTTTTGGCCATATAGAAAATTAAAACGCAATCCATCCTGAAAATTAATATTTTCCTTCTTCATAATGGTTCCGCATAGATGCGGCATAGTTGTCTCCCATAGAATCCATCATCTGTGGTGCCCCGCAGCGATGTATGGGTAGCTAATATAGAATAGTTGATTAATTTCTTTTAATATGGAGCGGTATTACATGAAAAAATGGTTTGGTTCGGTGGAGATATGTATAAATGATCATGCAGAATTACTCATGGTGTTGCAAGGCAAATCAGGAGAAACAAAAACGTGGTCTATTCCTTCAAGGAAGTTAGAAAACAACGAAACTTTTTCAGAATGTTGTATTAGAGAAATAAATGAAGAAACAGGCTATGATGTTCAATTAGTTGAAGAAGTATATAAAATATTTCATACGAGGTTCATTATTTTTTGACAAAGGTAATTGGTGGAGAACGTAAAATTCAAGACCCCGATAATCTAATTTACGATATTGATTGGAAATCAGCAGAGGAAATTAAAAAATTAGAGCTGCCCTACTCTGAAGATAGAGAATTTTTAATCAACGATATTCAAAGAAATTTAAAGTAAATTTCTTTTTGTTTCTTTTTGCACTAGCGGGGGCATTTCTGCAACAAGAACAGAAGTGCTTTTTTATTCAACTAAAGGGCGGTTTAATTAAAGAAAAAGTAATTTGCTAGTTTTGATATAATTTTTAATATAATTAGTACGCTAATTCTCGAAAGTGAAATTAATTTGAATTATGATGTGAGGTTGTTAATGTATGAAAAAAAGGATAGTTACATTTGGGATAGTGATATTAGCCATTTTCCTTTTATTATACGGTACATATAAACTAATGAATTCAAGAACATACCAGTTATTTGGAGGATTAACTAGTCACATAGATACAGACCAAAAAGTAGTTGCGTTGACTTTTGATGACGGGCCGACAAAAAATGTAGAGAAAATATTGCCTCTTTTGGATAAATACAATGCGAAAGCTACCTTTTTTGTAATTGGAAATGAACTGAAGAAAAATCTAAAGTTAGGAAAAGAGATAGCAGAATCTGGACATCAAATCGGAAATCATACATATTCTCATAAACGAATGATTTTCAAAAAACCTTCTTTTATCAAGCAGGAAATTGAAATGACCAACCAATTGATTCGAAAGACAGGTTATAAAGGAGAAATAGACTTTCGTCCACCTAATGGAAAAAAACTGCTTGGTTTACCCTATTATTTGAAAAAACATCACATAGAAACCATTACATGGAGTCTTGAACCCGACACCTATTATTCTTCAGTTTCTGACAAAGTGAACTATGTAAATAAAAATGTAAAACCAGGAACCATTATTTTGTTACATCCAATGTATGATGAGACTGGTAACGAATTAAAAACCATTGAAGGAATATTAGATTCTTTATCAAAAAAAGGTTATCAATTTGTCACGGTTAATGAACTACAAAAGTTGCAGAATAAGTAAATGAATAGGAAATGGCTTAAAAAGCTTATTTTACAATATGTCATTTTTAAAATACTTTTTCGAAGAACCTACACGTCATAATATTCCTGTCCCAAAATCCTGTTTCTTTCTCATATTGAATGGGTAGAAATCTTCAAAATATAAGACCTCATCCGAGCGTAGTAAAGTACCTCAAGCAAAATACAAATAATAAAATCAATAATGTTTGTTGAATCTGTATAAAATCCAAAGTATCCTCCTATGGGAATATATAAACCAACCATAACAATACCGAGGAATAAAATCCTTATGCTTATAGGCAAACCAATACATACAAACCTTTCAATAAAATCCTGATTGTCGCCTCTTTTATTAGCCTTATAACAAAAGATTACGCCTAAAAAATTAATAGCTATAGAGAAAAAACTATATAGGACATCATAAATATTAGCCTTGCTATAAATACCTAACCAATATGATAGTTCCACGGAAATTGTTTCCACCAATATAAATGCTAGTAAATATTGCATTTTCTTCTGTGGTGTTATCTTTTTTTGCATTAATTCTTCAGCCAATGCTTTAACATTCCAAAAATACATAACATCATCTCCCCTATTATATTTGTAGGAATTTAGAAACTGCTGATTTCTTTCATATCATCTTATTACAAATGGGATTCAACAATTTCCGACTATCCTCCTTCAAAAATCGTGTTTGCATAACCCTTCATGCAAAATTTCATATTGCCGGCACCACATTTCGTTCCCCGCTTGCAATACTTTATGCCATGCTCTATCGCCATATACGAGAAGACAGGATAAGGCTTATCAAGACCTGAAATCCAAAAATAAAAGTAAGCACATATTAATCGTTTGCTTACCTTTTGTTTTTCTTATTGAACTAATGCTTTCGTTAGGTAAATATTGGAGAAAGTTAATAATAACATACAAGTTTGCAATGTGTATCTTATCGCGCAAGAATCAACATAAAAATGAAACTTAGTGCTGACACTACAAACAAAGAAAAATATGTTGTACGCACAGCCCCGTATCAAATAACAAAGATGACGTTGAAATTTTTACAAAAGCTCTTGCTCTTATTTAGCGACGCTGTCCAATGTGATGGGGATATACCCAAAATTAATAAAGGAATCTCCACAAATAAAAAAGTTGCATGGGTCTTCCTGTTTGTCCATCTTGAAAATGACTTTAAGATTTCTTCTTTAGAAGAATTTGTTCTTGGAGCCCAGAAAGTGTTTAATGGCGTTGTGCAGGAAGAAGGCATTCTCAGACAGCGCATCAAAACATAGTTTGCTGCCCAAGGCCCAATCCCACGGATATTGACTAACATTTTTTCTGCTTCTTTACAACTTCCTGCGCCCATCAACAACTCTTTCATCAATTTCTCTTCCGCCATGAGTTGAGCTACTCCAATTAGATATTCGCTTTTCCTAAGTTGTCATTTGTAATCCAGTTAAATCGCTTACCGTCAATGCCGCGATGCCTTGATGGGATGGAAATATCCAATGTTGTTCTCCGTCCCATTCTACATGCCGGCCGAAGGTTTCCACGAAACGCCTTTTTCATGTATGCGCAAAGGTAAGATTCATTTGCTGTCCGATGATCCCCTAGCACTGGGCCTCGAATAAGTTGGGAATTCCGATCAGACGAAGCCCATAAAATTGTCTGACTGCTTTTTGCAGCAAAATCTCTCTTTTCGCTAAATCATAAAACGGGCGTAAATCGCTCTCCAAATCAAACCATTCTCTTACATATCGCGCCACCGCGGCCCGCACCTATTTGCGAGAAGGAGCTGTGTTGCCCACAAAACGTATGGTAATAGCATCTTCATGATCAGCCCTTATTTCTATTAACGTGTTTTCCTGCTCTATCGGAACTACTCTGTAGATTCTATTATTCTTAATATGATACATGCATTCGTTTGGGGCGTTAGACAAGTATTTCATGTTTTCGGCAAAGCTGAATTCTTTCGGACCATCAATTTGATCTCTTGCTTGTTATCTTCCCAAGAACCTAGCGGAAGACCGGAACAACAATTTTTGCAAGGACGGTAGCCGGCCTGTTTCGACTTTGGTTTTCCTTTGCACTAGGGGAAGTAATAGATCTTCGTTGTTTTCATTCCTATAAAATAAGGGGCGTCCCACTTAGGATAAATCATACTATGTTTCATGTAAATTCCCTCCACTTATAAAACAATAGCGATGCACTCTTAGCTGCAACATAAAATGATTCGATGTGATTTTGAAATCTTGCTTTTACATTTGTAAAAACGTACATGCGGCTATCGCACGAGGTATACTATAAGCGGAGGGTGGTCGAATGAAGACTAAAACGCAACAAGAACAAGAAAATTTTCAAATTATACCTCAACACGCTAATAAAATAGGTACAGGTAAGGGCAGCATGACAGACGAAATATGGCAAGCGATCGTGCACAACGATTCGTCCTATGACGATAAATTTTTTTACGGCGTAAAGACTACCGGTATTTTTTGCCGTCCTTCTTGCAAATCCCGTCCCCCAAAAAAGGAAAACGTTCGCATCTTTCAAAATGCGCAACAAGCCCTATCAGAAAATTTCCGCCCATGCAAACGATGCAAACCGACCGGACAACGGTTGCCGGATGAAGAATGGGTGGCCCAAATCACACAGTTCATTGATACGAATTACAGTGAAACTTTAACGCTGAAAACATTGGCGAATATGTGTCACGGCAGTCCCTACCATTTGCACCGTACATTTAAACGGATCAAGGGAATAACCCCAGCCGAATATATCCGGCAAACAAGAATATCCAAAGCCATGCAGTATCTGACCACTTCAGGTAAAACCATTGCAGAAATTTCCTTATTAGTAGGCATTCCTAATACAGCATACTTTATCACTTTGTTTAAAAAAGAAACGGGTTATACGCCTACAGATTATCGACAATTAATGAGCAATAAAATAACGATGGAGGCGTTAAATCATGGTGGCAAAAAATAATCTAACGGTTTATTGGACTTTATTTATGTATGAACAATGGCAAATGCATATAGCTGCCACATCAAATGGACTTTGTTACGTAGGTTCTCCGAATAAGCCATTTGAAGAGTTAGCCAATTGGGTTACAAAACGCTTTCCGAACAGCGTTTTAGTGCAAGATGATGAGAAATTACAACCTTATACAGTCGAATTAGCAGAATATTTCCAAGGAAAGCGCAAAACCTTTACGATACCTGTTGATTTATACGGTACTCCGTTTCAATTATCAGTGTAGAACGCATTGTGCGAAATTCCGCACGGACAAACGCAATCTTACTCGGAAATTGCGAATCATATTCAAAAACCTGCTTCGGTACGTGCCGTTGGAACCGCTATTGGCGCCAATCCAGTTTTAATTGTGGTACCTTGTCATCGGGTTATCGGTAAAAATGGAACACTGACAGGTTATCGGGGCGGTTTGGAAATGAAGAAACGTCTGCTACAGTTGGAACGCTTATGAGAAAGCCCCCCTGCATGCCGAATAGTATCACAGAACGTATGTAACACCTATGGGAGAATTCGATGTGAAGGTTGAGTTTTTTTACAAATTCCCAAAAAACTCTTCTTAATAAAGGAACAGGATTTCTTTCCGGTTATAGTCATTCTCTGAATCCATACACTGGTTGTTCATTTGGATGTTCATACTGCTATGTGCGTCAAATGCCTGTTTCGATGTTCCGTAAGGAGGAATGGGGAACCTGGGTAGACATAAAGCAGAACGCGGCAGACTTACTTCGTAAAGAGCTTGAGAGAGCCAAGAATAAAGGGAAAGTGACGATTTTTATGTCATCGAGCACAGACCCTTATCAGCCTATTGAGTATAAGGAGAAAGTAACAAGATCCTTGTTGGAAGTAATGGTGGAAAATAAACCGGATTTTTTATTCGTACAAACCCGAAGCCCTCTAGTATGTAGAGACATTGATTTATTTCTTCTTTTAAAGGATAGAGTCCGAGTTAGCATGACTATTGAAACAGACAGAGAAGATATACGTAAATATTTTACACCTCATGCCCCACCGATTAGCGCTAGATTAAAAGCGCTACAGCTTTTAGCTGATGCAGGTGTGCCGACTCAAACCACAATCGCCCCTGTGTTGCCTAGTAGTGAAAAGTTTCCGGAAAAATTAAAGAACTTAGTCGATCGTGTCTGTGTGGATGATTATTTCATGGGAGATGGCAGCGAAGGAAAACGAACCAAGAATTTAGACATTTTTTCTATGTACAAAGAATTGGGTTTGGAAGAATGGTATGATCCTTCCGCATATCGTATCGTGTATGACAGACTAAAAAAAGTATTCCCAGATGAACAAATCTATTTGAGCCGGAATGGGTTCTTGCCTTAACTTATAATGAGATATATTGGTAGGGTGAACAGTGACAACAAGACTGTTTCAACACATTTCTGTTGAAAGGTCGAGTACATCTTTTGGTGAAGAGTCACATTTTAAAAAAAAGGAATATATTTATCGATTGGAAATTCCTGTCCTAATAATCTAATGGTAAAGTAAAGTTAAGCGGCATCAAGCTTTTTCAGTCGCCTGAATGCCGCTTCTTTCTGATTGTCTTCTTCACCACCCGTTAAAATGGGAGGTTTGACATTAATGGAGCTTATATTTGAATTAATTGTTCATACACGAACTGATTTTATTTGTAATTGAGACTGCATTGGTTGTAAATAAAATATAGGTATTAGAATTAGTTTTAATGACAACTCTATCAGATGTACCATATGGAGTACCAACTCTGATAGCTTTTTTCTCCTCCCCTCCATAAGTATCGTCAAGTGTTACTTCTATAATCTCAGAAATGGGTATTTCTATTTTGCTAATAGCCAACTAATAACTAAATTATCATTTAATTTTTCTACTTTTATCCCTGACATAATATTTCCTCCAGTCTTCCGGTGAAGTAATGTATAATCATCTCCTTCATGCCATTCGATAAGACGGACTCTCGTTCTTCTTTCTATAATTATGTACTGTTTGCTTTATTCAATAATTATTTACCTCGATTTGTAAGGGGGCAATTGTTATAAAATGCTATTAGTGGTGGCTTCAAGAACATCCCCCTAGTATTTGCAATTTAATTCTTCGTATTGGGAATGCATATAATTTTGTTCTTTCGACAAAAGGCGGAATTTTCCTACATCACCTTCTCGTCAAATATCGATATTTTTTGCGTCTAATCCCCCCATGCCCCCTCTTGTGACATCTCGACGAGCGCCCATCAAATCCAGATTCTGTGCCAGTTTCTCATTTTTCGATTTAATCTATGTCAAATTCCTTTTTATTGCTTATTCAACAGATCCTTAATCTTCTATTTGCATCCCTCCACTAAAAATGGATGCCTTAGAATCATTCATTGTTCCTTCTTCACGAACAAATTCTTCTACTTCTACATATATTGTTATTGAAAGGAGGAAGTAGCATGGGTAACTTCGTGTTCTTGTTCTTAGCTTGCATCCTTGCTGGTTTTGCACTAATAAACCTTCCTTTAGCCGGTTCAGCTTTAGCTGCTATACAACCAATAACGTCCTTAATTGGGATTTTAGCTATTCTTGTTTTTTCACTAGTCCTTATATTCAAAGGAATAATAGCTCTAGTAGATAAATAAACTTTACGGACTCAGGCTCTTGCCTGAGTCTGTTTTTTTTCTTATATTCACCGAGTATTAAGAAGTGCTTGAAAGAAAAAAAGCCCTCCGATCGGAGTGACGTCCTGCTTCAACAAACTATCTACGATACCATCATAAAATGCTCTGCTTTTTTCTGACACAAGCCTGCCAAAATAAATTATATGATACGCGGTATATTTCTTCCCCTTCTGAGTTTCTATGTCACCGGAGTACATTTCTTCTACACAAAAAAACGTCTAATCTCCTGCTTTCCATCCTCCTATGAGGAATTTTTCTTTGATAAACACAATAATTATCAGAAACATCCTCCTCTAGTTAACATCACTAATGCTTCCCATTCTCTTTTTTTGATCTGATAGCCTTAACTATAGATTCTAATTTTCCATAAAGTTCATCTTTGAACTTAAAATTTTCAATAAACTCCAGAATCTCATCATCCGGTGTAAACCTTTCATTTTTATACAATGATTTGAAAGTCTTTCTAAATTTTATCCCCCAGTTGTCGTATGTAGTACATGTCATTTGTCCGGATTTCCTTGTTGCACTTCTTTAACCCGTTTCTCAATATTTGTAGTTAAATCTCTCTTGATAGAGCCATCATGCTGTATAAAATAAACACTTGACCAATTATTAATACTTGTATATTCAAACCATATGCTGTTCGTTCCTTTCTGTTTTCTGCAATTTCCCATTTACCCCTGTGGGAATTATTATGTGCAATCTTTCTCGCTAAAAAATTCAAAAATAAAAAGCCAGCTTTGTTTAAAGATGGCCGAACTGATCAGAAGGCTTTAATTTTACTTTTGCAATCATTTTGCATACACCCTATTCCCCATAACTTCTATTTTGGATAATTAAGTAATCAGCTGAACCCGTTGATACTACTGAGTTTAACAAATATATAAAAATGAATCGCATAATTTACATTTTATGTATAATTAATAAAAATAACCAATTTTATCAAAATATTGTTTATTAGAATGTTGTTGACCTCCTTGTCCATCTAACGAGCAGAATTCATTAATAGGGACCCCCAATTAAAAAAGAGGTAATAGTCAATATATTGTTGAACTCCATAAGATGGGGGATATTTTGCTAAATTCGGAGGTTTTATTATGAAAATTTTTAGATTTGATAAAGAAGTCGGTGAAAAAGTAAAGAAATACAACTCGGACTTAGCAATTTATACAAGAATTATAAAAACAAGTGAACCTTCTGTTCTCGGTTGTATGTATATAGAGCCTAACGGAGTTGTTGGATATCACGAAGCACCCGTCTCTCAATTGTTTCTGGTGGTTCAAGGGGAAGGTTGGGTAACAGGTGAGGACCGCAAAAGAATCTTTGTAAAAAGAGGAGAAGGTGTTTTCTGGGAGAAAGGAGAATGGCACGAATCAGGAAGTGATAAGGGAATGACTGCAATAGTAATTCAATCTGAAACTTTAAATCCTGAATCTTTTATGAAAATTAAAGCAACAGAATAAAACCGTTTCTTCTTCTACTATCCTGAAAATGAATGTTTTCATTCTTCCAATGGTGCCGCATAAATGCGGTATGGTGGTCTCCCATGGAAGAACGAATTAAGTTCGTGCCGCGAAGCGATGCATGGGTGGCTAACGGGTCAGATTAATTAATGTACATCTTTAAAAGGATTTTTGACTATATCAGGGAATTAATTAGGATAGGAGAAAATTTCCTTTAAATAAAGAAAAGAGGGTGGTACAGATTTGGACAAAATAGCAGTTATTTCAGATATTCATGGAAATATTCCTGCCTTACAATCAGTCCTCAAAGATATACGAGCGAGAGAAATTCATAGAATCATCTGCTTAGGTGACTTAGTCGGAAAAGGCCCTCATTCCAGTATAGCAGTAGATATGGTTAACCAATATTGCGAAACAGTCATTATGGGGAATTGGGATGACTTTATTACAAAGCCAAGTGAATCGCACACTATAAAATGGCACCAGGATCAATTAACTTATCAACAAAAGAATTATTTAAAACTACTCCCCTTTTCAGTTGAGTTTATTATGAGCGGAAGGTTAATCAGATTATTTCATGCTTCACCAAGAAGTGTATATGAAAGAATTCAGCCGTGGGACCCAATAGATCGTCGTTTGAGTTTATTTGAAAATACGATAAATACGCAAAATATATTTGGAAAAAGGGAACCAGACGTTATTTGTTATGGAGATATACATAATGCTTACATTCAAAATTTTAAAGGAAAAACGTTATGCAATGTAGGAAGCGTAGGAAATCCCCTTGAAATCACCCAAGCATCCTATGCAATTTTAGAAGGAGAATACGGTCTTGAAGAAACAGGAAGTTTTTCTATTCAGCTGATCCGTGTTCCTTACGATATAGAGTTAGCTGTGAAACTGGCAAAAGAAAGTGGGATGCCTGACCTCGAACCATATATACAAGAACTAACAACAGCACGATACCGAGGTATTAAGGAGTAGCTTTCCTATTGAACAAACGGATGCGTTCGTTGAGGAAGACATACAAAAGGACCAAAAATGAGCCTTTAGAATAGCTTCTAAGGCTCATTTGGCGCTCTACTCGGAAAACAGACACTCTAATATTATTAAATCGCAGGAGCTTCCATCCCCATCTGACTCCATTCTTCCTTTGCAGGACCATAAACTCCGGGAACCTTTAGTCCGGCTTGACGCATGAGAACCGTCATTTGCCCACGGTGATGAATGGTATGCTTGATGAGCAGTGAAAGTATTGCAGCATTCGATAAATCTCTTCCAAATGCATTCTGAACTTGCTTTAAGGATTCATCTGTCCACTGCTGCTTCACTGCTTCCGCTGCATCAGCACTTATTTTTCGAAAGCTCTCAGCAATTTCCTTAGCTGAGGATGGAACAGTGGCTGAGTCTTTCACCATTTCAACAGAAAGTCCGAAGTGGGAAAGAAATTCCGGGATACTGGTTACGATGTGCCATGCAATTCTCCCTAAAGTGCGACCATTGGGCGAAACTTGTTGCTGAAGCGACGTATCCGTCAAAGTGTCCAACACTTTCTGAGTCAAGGTCGCTTCTTGGCTCCATTCCTCGATAAATTCTGCGATTGTGGTATACATTTTGCCATTCCTCCGTTTTTCAATATGATTGGATTCAGTTTTACCTTACATGACCTTACTGTTCCTATAGCATAGTCGCTCAATATGGATGTAATTCTGAATTGAGCACTCCTGCTTTTACAACTGGTCCACCTTGCATATTATAAAACATACGTTCGTAAATCGCAAATAATATATGTTTTGGGAGTTCACCTATCATTTTGTTTACTTGCATTGGAATGGAAACAGTTCTTGCCTATCTTTATAGTTATACTTAAAAAAACCACATTTTTAACCATATAATGGAATAAATTCCCCTTTATTTAGGAGTGTTTTTCTTGGAAGAAATTATTAAATATATTGCGATTATGATGTTTATAACATTTTTAACACTAATGTTTATGGGAAAAAGATTCATAACCATAATTTTCTCGCTAATTATTATTCTCTTAGGTTTCTTAACTATCGTATTTAGCATTAGAATAATCGGTGGTTTCGAAGGAATGGCAGTTGGATTTATTGGTCTGATGACTGCCGCCCTTGGTCTTCTTCTTTATCTCGTTGGCCTTTTCTACTTTCTAATAAAAGGAAAATGATACAAAACAGTATTCTCTTTTTATTTGTTATTTGCTAAACATAAAACACATTGCTTGTTTTGTTTCTTCTGGTGCTTCCATCATTTCTGCGCTCACCGCTTTCAGTTCGGTTAGATAAATAGCTAGGTGAGGCGGTTTCTGCGTAAGCATCATAACTAACAATGTGATATCCGTCGTTATATTGAAAATTAGCGTAAAAAATCGGCTTATCCTTTTCATCCCAAACATCGCACAAACTAAATATTCTTCTTGCCCGTAACTTCTTCACCATTTGCCAAGCGTCTGTTACGTCTCTTGTAGGATTCCATTTCGATTCATTGATTCATCATCAGAAAAGAACAAAGTGCCAAATTCCGTGACGAATGAAATGAGATTGCCATCATCATAAAAGGGTTCCCACTCCATCACTTTTTCTGCAACCAAACGGTCAATCCCTCGCAAATTCATTTTTATTCCCCATTCATTTAGGAAATAAAATTGCTATTTGTGTTTCGTACATTACTATGCTGGTTATTCATAAAAGATAGGTACATGCACTACTATTACGTGTTTGCATAGATTAGTTTGTAATCACAATATTTCATGCAAAGGAGTGAATCAGAATGGTTTTGTATTTGGATTACACATCACCTAATACTCAATTCACTTTCGATGTAAACAATAGTAATGTGTTCACAAAGGATAAACGCAATTTTATAAATGTCTTAGGAATTAAACAGTTAAACACATTAGAAAATATATCTTTATTGGACATTTTCTTAAGCTCAAATAATGTCATAGAGCCTCACTATCATCCAAATGCTGCTGAGCTTGTTTATTGTATTTCAGGATCTGCTGTAGTTTCCTTATTCAACCCATTTACTAAACAAATTCATAACTATCCAATTAAACCAGGCCAAGTGGCAAATGTTCCACAAGGATGGTGGCATTATGAAGTAGCAACTATGGATAATACACACCTTCTGGCCATATTTAATGCACCAACTCCTGAGGTAATTTTAGGTTCAGATCTCTTGAAATTTACTCCACCAAATATCATGTCACATACCTATTGCCTCAATGAAAATGAATGGAAAAAAACTATAGCTCCTATTCAATCCAATACATTTATAGGTCCACATAAAAACTGTAATCGTAAACAACATCAAAATGATCAAGCTAGATTGACCTATCAAAGCCAGCGTTATATCCATCATTACCCTCACCCCCCTTACAATTACCAATATCAGCAACTTCCTCATTCAGGTTACGCTTAATTTTGTATGGCCAAGACTATTGTAAGTCCCTGTCTTTTTATGTTATGTCACGTTTTGTGTCTAAAGGGAAACTCCCTGCTTATTTTGTTTCTTAAATGATGCTAAATAGAGATTGCTAAAAGTATCCTTGCTCGGCTGCTGTTGGATGACTTCCTCTCTTTTTGTTTCTTCCCCGGCCGTTGCCAAGCGTTTATCATTTATCGGATGGGGATATCCTGAAAGGAGAACCGGACCGGGATGGACAGCAAGCAAATCTAACAATTCAACGTGATCTTGGATTGTTATTTCATGTTTGTAATGCCGTTTAGTCCGTGTCTCCAAAATGTGAGGCAGATCAGCATAAACGAGTGCCCCTTGTATCGTTCAATCAACTTCGTGGACGATTGGTGTGCAGTTTCATGAGCAATAACTTTCAAATCTTTGCCTTTATCCATCCTTATCTCCCCTCTTTCTCTTTTTGTAGGATTTTCTCCTTTCCTGTCGAATCATTATTGACGGGAAGGAGGTGAATGTTATGAAAATAAATATTTCATTTACAGGCTTCATTGATTTTTCTCTGACAAATGAAAGTGAAAGAAATCAAAAGACGTGGTGAATATAATCCTGCTACAGATTACCGGAAAGACTTCCGTGACGCTGTAGTCACCATGCATCGTGAAAATAAAGATATTGTGACGCTGCGGAATTACAGAAGCAAGACGGCAAAAAATGAATTACAAAAAACATGTCGAGAACTACCAAAAATTTTGGGGCTGAAAAGAAATGGTTTGGTTTCATCCGCCTAAGAATAGAAGAATACATGAAGCTACTATGTAATCTGGAACTTGGCCTTTACATCAATGGAAAACCTCATATTATCAAAACGTTTCTTAAGAATGGAGATGTATCCAAAAAAGCCGTAGCTTTATTTTTATTTTCACATCCAACATATTGGCACTTTACCGTTACAACCTCTGTTGCTGCAGAAGCCATTTGTTACTTCTGCCATACTTCTCCCCTCTGCTTGTCCAATTTTCTTCCGAAAAGAACGCCCCCATTAGAAGCTTTTTAGAACTCGTATGATGTGTCCCAATATCCACATTCTGGACATGTGTACTCGACGTCATATCCGTGACCGACTTCTACTAGTCAGGGCCTTCCATTTCAATCTCTTCATCCTTTTTACACGTTTCATTTATTATTCCATTTTTATCCTTCAAGGCATTTCCACGCCGCTTCTACAATCTGTTTTAAGACGGGGTTACCTTTCTTCCATTCATCTTCGAACCACCTTTCCTGCTCATCCTCTGTCATCCCCATAAGCAATGAATGAATAATAATCTTGGTTTTGCCGAGATAAATCGTTTTGGATGGGATTTCTTGATTCATACTCTCCCCTCCCTTTTATTTATGTGTATACCCGTTGATGAGTTGCCTTTTTAAATTGTATGCATTTAGCGTTTTGTCCCATCTTCTGTGACAAAACACCAAATTTCTTGCGTAAAAAACAGCTTGTTGTGATTCCTTCTATTTTTTACCATATTAACTAATAATTTATATATATTTCTCAATGCCCGGAACTTGACAGTCATTTGAATCAAAATCAATAACTTGTATTTCTGCCATAATTAGCGATTATCCCCTTCTATAATGTCGGAATAACCGACTATAAAGGAGTGCTTACATATGACAATTTGGAAATAACATTAATTTTTTAAAAAATCAAACAATTGATGTTAGCTAATAAAGCAAACATTCCTAGACCTTACTTAGCAGACATTGAAAATGACAGATACAGCCCGAGTCTTGATGTATTAAAGTCTATAGCTAATGCCTATCAGTTACTGGAAGATCGCCCTTTAGAAGCAAGAAAACTCAAATTTGGACTCAAAACTACCTGAACTAATCGAACAAGATGAGCCCAATATCGCAAAAGGCTTACAAAGAATCATGGATAACCTTGAGAATTGTGAAGGTTTAATGTATGACGGTGACCAATGGACGAGGAAACTAAAGAGTTCATCAAAATTTCTTTGGAGAACTGTATGCGGCTAGCGAAACAAATCGATAAGAAAAAGTTCCTCCTAAAAAAATAGGCAATGAAGGCAAGAAAAGAAATAGTTAAGCAACTTATAAATAAGATGATCCGTTTAAAAATAGCAAAAGAACCTTATTTGCGGAGCTTGGAAATACTCTTGGTTTTTATAGTTCTTACAAGCGAGTTCAGTTCATTTATATTTAATAATAAACTGAATGAACTGGAGCAGCGTTTTGTATGTGCTCACGAACTTGGAGATGCTGTATTCCCCTCTAAATCCAACACTCCCTTTTTTAAGAGCGAACACATTATTTTCTGTTGAAAAATTAGAAGTAGAAACTAGTACATTTGCTTTGGAATTATTGCTTCCAGACGAATTTATTTCCCAGTACAAAAACATAAATATAACCATATATGACATAACAGAAATACATAGTGTACCTAAAAAAACTTGTTCACCTAAAAAATTTTTGAGGTGATGTTATGAACAGACCCACGAACCTAAATGTCTTTATCTACCTTCGTAAAAGCCGGCGCGACATTGAAGAAGAGCAAAAAGCAGCTACTCAAGGAAGAAGCTACGACACACTAGATCGCCATCGGAAGCAATTGTTTAATCTAGCAAAAGAAGAGAAACACACCATTCTCAATGTGTATGAAGAAGTTGTATCTGGCGAATACCTCGACCAACGTCCTAAAATGCAAGAAATGTTGCGTGATTTACAGCATCAACCTGTTGACGCAGTGTTAGTTATGGATTTAGACAGATTAGGGCGCGGTGACATGGCGGATCAAGGAACGATTTACCGCATCTTAAAATATACAGAGACTCTTATCATCACTCCTCTTGAAGTAATTGACCCAGCCGATGAGACTCAAGAATTGACGTTTAGTATCAAGTCCATTATCGCTCGTGAAGAGTTGAAACAAATTAACAAACGTCTTATTCGCGGGCGGAACCAAAGTGCGAGAGAAGGGAAATTCATCGCTGCTAAACCGCCATACGGATATTTGAAAGATGAGAATTTAAAACTTATCCCCGACCCGAAAACCGCTTGGGTTGTGCAAATGATTTTTGACATGTTCGTGCGAGAAGGGAAGCTACGTGCGGAAATCGCGGAACACCTAAATAGATTGAATATCCCCTCGCCCCGCGGAAAGAAATGGACAGACAATGGTATTATGAAAATTTTGAAACGCGAAGCCTATGCAGGCGATATTGTTTATCGAAAATCGGTACTAAAAAAAGGGAATGAGAGAGCTTCACGTACATATACAGATAAAAACGCGCTTATCATAGCAAAAGACGCTCATGAACCGTTAGTGTCGCGCGAAGTATTCGAAAGAGCTCAAGAGATAATGTCACAACGGTTTCGGCCACCAAAAAATAAAACAAAACCATTAGCAAATCCCTTAGCTGGCATTTTAAAATGTGAAGTTTGCGGGCATTCCATGGAACGAAATTATTCCCCTCAACGAAACGGAGATATATATCATTACTATCGTTGTATCTCTACGCAATGCCGGACCCAAAAAACACAGAAATCGGCTAAAATGGAATATGTCGAGGAAGCGGTTATTACGGGGCTGCGAGAATTAATGAAGCAATTAAAGATTGCGTCGAAGCAAACAAAGAAAGAACCTGTAATGATCCAAAACTTCGAGAAGATTTTAGAAGAAAAACGCAAAGAGTTATACGAACTTGAAAAACAGAAAGAAAATCTACACGATTTACTAGAAAAAGAAGTTTATGATATCCACACATTTATGAGCCGTCAGCAACACTTAGGTAACCGCATTCGAGAAAAACAACAAGAAATTTTCGCGATTGAAGAACAAATCAACCAAGAGAAAGAAAAGAATAATAAAGATTTAAATGCGTATGTAAAACAAGTAGAACATGTGATTGATGCATATCTAAGCACAGACGATGTACAAAAGAAAAATCACCTTCTCAAATCCGTGCTTGAAAAGGTAACATATCGCCGGTTACCGGAATCGACCGATCCAAGAGACTTTATCATTCAATTATATCCTAAAATTTGATAGGCTAAACCGTTTTTTAACGGTTTTCTTTTTATTTAGGAGCATATATCTTCACATTCATGAAGGGGGTCTTCTAAGTCATACTTTGTTTTATATTGCTCGTTTGCCGTTGGAACAGACTGCATACGAATCGGACAGCGCGGATCGTCCGGATTCATTAATGAAGCATAATAAGGGGTAATGTTAAGCGGGATCGTTTTTGCTGATATTTTGACTCCTTCTTCCTCTTCCGGTGTAAGGTGAATGACCTTTTTCAGGTCATCGAGCGTGCGAATGGTATTCGTTAATTGCCAGAGCCAATCATTCCATTGCTCCTCAGTAACATCTTTCCAAAGCTCAATTTCCTTCCAATGACGTTTTGGACGATATAATGATGTCATCCATTCATCCTCCCTTTTCATCGTGTAGTAATATTACATGCAAATAGGGGAAGATTGGTAACTACACACTCACTGCGATAAATCTTTTACCCAAATATTCATATCTTCTAAGTTTTCAAAAATATAACAGTTATTTGCCAATCGTCCGCTATATCGATAGCCTAGTTGATGAAATGCTGCATTCATTCCGTATGATTGAGCGCGCGCTAAAGAGTATGCGCAAAAAATTTGTTGATGTTTCAGATCAGCTTCCAGCTGTTGTAATAAATATTTGATCAATCCGTGCTGACGATGATCCGGCAGCGTTACGCAATCTGTAAGTTCGGCATTATAGTAAGTGCGGTTGATTTCGGCGGAAGCAGCACTCACAATCGTTCCATCATGTTCGATTACATAAAACATCGCTCCTTCTTTTAATATTTTTTCGACATAGCTGACATCATGTAAAGGAGCGGGATAAATCGCAAATACTGTACGATAAAGGTTGGATAATTCGTTTGCATCCGTTACGGTTGCTTTCCGAAATCGATAGCCGTTCGGTAAAGACGATAAAACCGTTCGTTGTTTCGTTTGAACAGCTTCGAGCACTTGATCTTCCATACACCAATGTCGACTCATTTTTCGTTCCATCTGGAAATAAAAGGTGAGAAAATGGGCATGACTTCCTCTAAAGTACCCTTCAATCCATCCTTCATAATTGAATCCGTTTTCAATAAAAAGAGGGACATGCTCCTGCCGCGCCTTCACAATAACTTTACTATATTTTTGCCGATCGATTTGTTTGAGATACCCAATACATCTTTGAACATCTCCGCGATAGTCTTCTACTCGTATACGCTCATTTATATCATCAAAAATCACGTGTGCCACAAATGTCTCATCTCGGATGACATGATTGTTCATCATTTCTCTCCTTTCTACACTGGGCTAGAAAGTAAAAGCCTAACGGATGTCGTTAGGCTTTTTCGATAAGCGCTTCTCCGATGACATCAAGTCTCTCTGTTACTTGTTCGCCATTTCATGACAAGCGGAGGTAATAAACGAATGACACCACTGTATCATCCAACGCCTAAGATGACAACACCTTTTGGATAAATCGTTGTTAATAGCCGTTTCGTTCGCTCCAGATCAGACTGTTTTGATTGTTTGCTTTTGACGGTTTCGATCACGCACATGCCTCAAGTACAATCGCATCACCGACAAAATCAAGTGCGTTTTCCCATTTTACCATATAGTCCATGATGTCATTTTTGTCAAGTTTTTTATTCAACCATTTCAATCACTTTTAACGCAGTGATACAATCGAGTGCATTTCTGCCATATAGTCCGTGACGTTTGGAGCCTCCATGATGTCTTCTTTCCCTGTCTACGGTACTAATCGGCACACTAGCGGCAATCGATTTCGACATTGTCATTAAATGAGGCATAACGCCGTCGCAAATAGTTTTCCTGTTCAGGCAAACCCGGCTTGAATTCCTCTGTCTCCTTGGGACAAGTTCAAAAATTGTTACACAGCCCCTTTCGCCGGCACTTCTGCTGCGATTTTGCTGGCAATACCACGTTCTATCATTCCTTCTGATACCGGCGTGCGATAATCCTATGGATACGGCCAATTTATAACGAATAGGCCAAACCCATGTCTTGTTAGCGATATCGCCATATATATGCGCCTAAGGAAGCAAACGAAAGGATAGCTCTTCGTCCCGTATATTTTCTGGCGATTTTTATCGTGTTTTCTACCGCTTTCGCTCCGCTATTCAGGAAAAACGTTTTCTTTTCCCCATCAATCGGCACAATCTCGTTTCATTTTTCTGCTAGCGCGCATACGGTTCGTACATCATGTGAAGATACACTTTGACTTGTTCAATTATCGCAGTAGCCGACGTTTCACTTTAATGTCCCGATGGTTCCGGCAAAATCGATGAACACATTCCCCGTCAACATCGTCCTTTGAAACAAACGTCAGTATCGTATTAAGCAGCCCGTGCAGAACGTGCCGCGGTTTCCTTTGTAAACGTTATTTTGCTTTCGGACCCGGAATTTCTGTTCTCAATTAATAAATGAACGACTCATAATTTTCTTCTGCCCGCTTGTGCGATTTCACACCAATCAAGTATGAGTAACGCAATCATTTCTGCTACATCAAACATACGGTCGATTTCAATATACTCATTCGGATAATGAGCCACCGCTGTTGTTCCCGGACCAAACACAATGGTCGGAATCGCCCCGACCTGAGTTAACAATCCGCCATCTGTTCCCCACGGAGAAGCTTCAATGATCGGATCTTCTCCTTTCACACGGCGATAGACATCCATCATCGCATTCATGAGCGGATGCGTATCATCAATAGAACTTGGTAACCATTGGGCGCCGAACCATTCGAGTTGAACGGGATGGGCCCGAAACCACTTGTCGCGTTCATTGAGCGTGCAAATCGTTTCTTCCATCTCCTGTTTGGCATGCTCTACTGTCTCGTTCGGAGCAATCCCCATTCTTCCTTCGAGAATGACGCAATCCGGTACAGAGGAAGGCCACGTTCCTCCGTTAACCGTGCCAATATTGATCGGAATAGGGATTGGAATGTTTTGATATAGCGGATCATGAATTCGAGTGTTTCGCTCTGCCTCCAGCTGTCGTACGCTCTCAAAGACAACCCACGCCTTTTCTAGCGCGCTGACTCCTTCATAGCGAGTGCCACCATGCGCTGATTTCCCCTGAACGGTGAGGCGAAACCACAGCGATCCTTGTTGTTTTGGGAAAATTTTCATGTTAGTTGGTTCTGGAATAATCGCTCCATCTGCTCGATACCCTCGCAAAATCGCCGCGAGTGTCCCTGTTCCGCCGCTTTCTTCTTCAATCACGCTTTGAAAAATAACATCTCCCTTCAACCGAATGCCAAGCGACTGAATTGCCTCAATGGCCAAAAGAAGAGATACTGTTCCTCCTTTCATATCGGAAGCGCCGCGACCATATACTTTTCCATCTTTGACTATGCCGCTATATGGTTCTGCTTTCCATTGATTGGGATCTCCCTCCGGCACGACATCAATATGACTATTTAAAATGAGCGAGCGGCCCCCACCTGTTCCTTTCCATACAGCTACAACGTTCGGGCTATTCACGAAATCAGAACGCGAAGCCACGAAATAAGGATGGTGTTTCAACTCGTCGTAATTAGGCTCCCATATATCGAGTTCCAACTGTAATTGACGGCACTTTTCAATAATGAGCGCTTGAGCAGTTGCTTCGTTCCCTTGTGTACTCGCTTCTTGAACAAGACGCCTTAACAGCTCAATGCCTGATTTACGCTGCTGTAAAAACCAGTGATGAAGCAATTGTTGTGGATGTTCCACTCTCCTATCCCCTTTCTATTCAATCCGCTTTATCGCACTTGCCATTTTCAGGCGAGCAGCAGTGCATGAAATCACATCTTCTACATCATACGGAGCCATCACTTCTTTTAATAAAAGTCCTTCATCCGTTACTTCGATGACGGCCATATCGGTAATGATGAGATCGACGCAACGCCAAGCGGTCAGAGGCAACGAGCATTGCTGCACAATTTTCGGTTCACCGTCTTTATTGACATGGCTCATCACGACAATCACTTTTTTTGTTTTTTGAGCCAGTTCCATCGCTCCGCCGACTCCCGGTACACGTTTCCCAGGAACCATCCAGTTCGCTAAATCTCCTCGTTCACTCACCTGTAAACCGCCTAAGACAGTCACATCAATAAGCCCTTTACGAATCATCGCAAATGCTGTCGCGCTATCAAAGTACGACGCCCCTTCTACCACGGTAATGGGATAGCCTCCAGCATTGCATAGATGAGCATCCTCTTCACCTTTTTTTGGACTTTTTCCAATGCCAAGGATGCCGTTTTCCGCTTGAAAGATGATTCTTCTTTCTTCTGGTAAAAAATTAGGAATGAGTGACGGAATACCAATGCCAAGGTTGACGACCATTCCGTCTATTAGTTCTTGTGCTGCACGCTTAGCGATTCGTTCCCTTACTCCCATATCCATTTCCAGTCCACCCCATTGCTTTGCACAATATACGTTACAAAAATACCGGGCGTAACAATTTCCTCAGGATCCAATTCCCCGAGTGGCACGATTTCTTCTACTTCCGCAATCGTTATGCGCCCGGCCATCGCCACTAATGGATTCGTGTTACGAGCGCTTTTATCGTAAATTAAATTTCCAAACGGATCAGCCTTTTTCGCATAAACGAGAGAAATGTCCGCGGTTAAAGGACGCTCAAGCAGATAGCGATTTCCGTCGATATCGACGGTTGGTTTCCCTTTGGCTAACCATTCGTGGCCAACCCCAATATCGACAAGAATGCCGCCTAACCCTGCCCCGCCTGCGCGAATTCGCTCAATCAGAATGCCTTGCGGAGAAAATTCGACCTCCATTTTTCCTTCGTGCAGCAATTGTCCTGCAATAGGATTGGAGCCAATATGTGAAACAACCGCTTTTTTTATCCTTCCTTGAGCCACTAGCGGACCGACGCCGATATGAGGAAACGCCGTATCATTGCAAATTAAGGTAATCTGTTGTACCCCTTTATCGATAATCGCCTGAAGGAGGGATGGAGGAGAACCAATGCCCCCAAACCCTCCAACCATTAACGAACAACCATCGTCGATCATCTCAACCGCTTGTTCAATGGTGATGATTTTTCCATACTCGTTACTGACCATTGTCATGATGATTCTTTCCTTTCATCCACGTTGGAAGGTCATGATCAATTTCTACAAAGGAACGTGTAAGCAGATCAACGAATTCCGCCGCTTCTTCTTGATTCATCGTTAACGGTGGAGCAATGATGATCGCTGCTCCGTCTTTTCCGTTCCCTGAAGCGGACGGATAGACGAGCAATCCGTTTTTCTGTGCGATGGTGACAACCATATCGGTAAACGCAAGGGAACTAGGAATCATTTCTTTCGTTTTGGGATGGACAAATTCCATTCCAATCAATAATCCCTTTCCGCGAATATCGCCAATCCAGCCAAAGCTCGCTTGTAACGAACGTAGTTGTTCAAATAAATAGCCCCCGATTTTGTTTGCGTTTTGGACAAGTTGATGCTTTTCAATAAATTCAAGAACGGCTAGCGCTGTCGCTGCCGATAACGGATTGGCACTTAACGTATGGCCGCTCATCACAACGCCGGATCCATATAAAATCGGCTCCATAACACGTTCGCTTGCTAACGTTGCCGCGATCGGTGTATATCCCGCCCCTAATCCTTTTCCAAGCGTTACAATATCCGCCTCTACATTCCAATGTTCCAACGCAAACATTTTTCCCGTTCGACCGAGTCCAGTCATGACTTCATCAGCGATAAATAAAATATTATGGCGATCACAAATATTACGAATGCGTTTGTAATATTCATCAGGTGGGGTGATCGCTGCCCCAGCCGCCCCGACAATGGGCTCGGCGATAAAAGCAGCAATATGCTCAGCCCCAATGCGAATAATCGCTTCTTCTAGTTCATCCGCACAGCGTAACCGACAAGATGGATACGTACAATGATAAGGACAACGATAACAATAGGGCGGAGAAACGGATGGAAACTCTTCTAATAGAGGGACAAAGCGCACCCTTCGTGTAGGATGACCGGACATGGAAAGCGCTCCGAGCGTAATGCCGTGATAACTTAACCAACGCGATAAAATTTTGTTTTTCCCGTTTATGCCTTGCTCTTGCCAATATTGAATCGCGATTTTCATCGCCGTCTCCGTTGCTTCAGAACCACTATTCACCAAGAACGTCCAGTAGTGTGTGTGTCGAGAAATGTGTTTGTTTAATTTTTCTGCGAGCGCTTCCGCCGCTTCGCTCGTAAACTGCGAACGATATACAAACGCCACTTTTTTCGCTTGTTTGTTCATCGCATTAATGATTTCTTGTACCCCATGACCGAGATTGGCGGTGACCGCCCCTGAACAGCCGTCTATATATTTTTTTCCATCTGTATCATAAAGGTATATGCCTTTGCCGTATTGCACTATTGGATACGTCCGATGAAGGTGAGGCTTAATTAAATACGCAGATGCCATCACTTTCTCCCCCTTTCCTTCACTCCCTCCCTTGTAGTGAAATAGTATGCTGCAAAAAACTTTTTCATGAAAAGAAAAGCGAAACCGAACGTCTAGCTGCAAAGGAAATTCTCTTGAAGCAAGAAATCGCTGCTTTGTTTCACTTTGGAAATGAAAGATGATTTGTCACAAAAGAGCGAGGGACAATAAGAAATCTCTTCCTAAGGATGAAAGAACATATTCTTCCGACGAAAAATGATTGCATTTTGACAGCAGAAAATGATTTTTCTAACTAACAAGTGTCGGGAGCCGAGCTAGACGATAGGGAAAGGGAAATCAAGCCTTATTACCGAAATAGACAAATAGTTTCAATTTGAAAACGAAAAAAGCTCAAGCACCCCCTATTACCAAAAAATTTCACATCCTGTGGCAAACGGCGGAATGTCACCATCCTGTCTCCCGCGATGGACAAATGTTCTCTATTTGCCAGAAGTTCTTGAAAAAGGTTATTTGCCTCCGAGCGGCTGAACACCGGAGTAGTTCTTACGAAAAACATCAAAAAGCGACGGATTTACGTCGCTTTTTTCTCTGCCATAATGCTTTTATGAATCCAAATGGCCGCCTGCACTCCTTCTCCCATCGCAATTGCTACTTGTTCAGAATGAACGCCGATGTCACCAGCAGCCCAAATATTTTTTACATTTGTTTGTTTCGTTCGGGCGTCTGTTGGGATATGCTTGTTTTCTAATCGCTCAACCCCAAGTTGTTTTGCTAATTCCGTGTTAACTTGATTATTTCCAAACGCAATAAATCCCCGTTCTCCGGTAAGTACAGTTCCATTTTGCAGACGAACACCACAAAAAAATGGCCCTTCTGTCACTAAAACGGATTGAATCGGTTCACGCACATAATGAATACCTTGTTGGGATAACTGCTGTTGTAAGTCAAGGGAAAGTTCTTCTCCATCATGGTTGACATACGTAATATCATTGGTCCAGTACAGTAACGTCTTCGCCATATTCGCTCCTGCCGTCCCTGCCCCTAACACAATGACTTTTTTGTTCGTTACTTCATACCCATCACAATCAGGACAGACGTAAATGCTTGTTCCTAAACACGGAACGAGGTTATCAATAGGCGGAATGCGGTCTTTCACTCCTGTTGCCAATAAAATCCGTTCTGCTTCGTACGTTTGTCCGCTTCTTCCGAACAATAAAAACTTCTTCTCTTTCTTTTTTGCGGCAATGACTTCATCGTCAGCAAACTGAATATTCAATCGTTCCGCCTGTTTTCTTCCGAGCGTGCGCAATGTTTCGCCGCTTACACCATCTGGCCAGCCAAGCAAGTTATGATAAGCGCGACAAAGGTTTGAGCGGCCGTTGTGTGCGTCAATCACAAGAACATGATGACGATAACGTCCTAGCTGAATGGCTGCTTGCAATCCAGCAATACCACCGCCGACAATAATGCATTCATATATTCGTTCCATTGTTTCAACTCCTAGTATGTATTATTCTTTCTTAGTGTAGTTTACTTGTTTTGTTTCATTCATAATTGAACGAAAAAAGCTGTCTCCAACGAGAGAGACAGCCCTCTAAACCAATATTAACAAACAGGTTGTTGTTCTCCTGCGAAGTCGATCTCAAAACCAAGATCTTCTAACATGCGATAGTCTTCCGATTTTTCTTGACCTTCCGTTGTTAAGTAATCACCAACGAAAATCGAATTAGCCGCATATAATCCGAACGGTTGCAAGGAGCGTAAATTAACCTCACGTCCGCCAGAGATACGAATTTCTTTTGTCGGATTAATATAGCGAAACAGCGCTAACACTTTCAAACAGTAACGCGGATCAAGCTCGTCTGTGCCCGCAAGCGGTGTTCCGTCGATCGCATGCAAAAAATTGACAGGAATTGAATCGGCATCAAGCGCTTTTAAACTGCGCGCCATATTAATAATATCTTGCTTTGTTTCTTTCATGCCGATAATGACGCCGGAACACGGAGAAATGCCAGCTTGTTTGACCGTTTCCACCGTTTTGACACGATCGTCATATGTATGTGATGTCGTGATGTTCGGATGATGCTCTTTGGACGTGTTAATGTTGTGGTTATAACGGTCGACACCCGCTTCTTTTAACCGCACGGCCTGTTCTGGTTTTAAAATCCCCAAACACGCGCAAATTTTGAGTCCGAAACGTTCTTTAATTTCTTTTACGGCCGAAATGACGGTATCGATTTCTTTTTCGCTTGGACCGCGGCCGCTTGCAACAATACAGTATGTTCCGACGCGAAGGCGAGACGCTTCTTCCGCTCCGCGAATGAGCGTTTCTTTATCGACCATTTTGTACGTTTTAACAGGTGCTGTGGACACGGATGATTGCGCACAATATCCGCAGTTTTCCGGACAAAGCCCCGATTTCGCGTTAATGATCATGTTTAATTTTACTTTGTTGCCAAAATAGGCACGGCGAATGTTGTATGCTCCTTGTAGCAACACGAGCAGTTCTTCATCCGGACAGTCTAAAATCGCTTCTGCTTCTTCGTTCGTGATTTCTTCTCCCGCAAGAACACGGTCAGCTAATGCTAACCAATTTTGCATATGTCCTCTCCCCTTTCCATGTGATTACATTTATCGTATGGCAACGAGCGATAAATTGTCAACTAAAATAAAAATGTAGTTAACTATTACTAAAGATAAAAAGGATGAGCAGACTTCCCATCCTTTTATTTCGTTAATTTTTCGACAATGTCGCGTGCAATCCATACCCCACAGGCGCCTGCTTGGGCAAGACCGCGCGTAATGCCCGCACCGTCTCCACCGACGTAAAGTCCGGAAATTTCTGTTTCAAAACGGTCATTCAACTTCGGGCGAGCGGAATAAAATTTCGCTTCGACTCCATAAAAGAGCGTATGCTCGGAAGCAAGCCCCGGAGTAACATGGTTCAGCACTTCGGTCATTTCAATTAAGCTTTTCATTGTATTGTATGGTAAAACGAGACCTAAATCGCCGGGAACGGCCTCTTTCAATGTCGGTTCAATAAATCCTTCTTTAATTCTCTTCTCAGTTGAACGTCTTCCTTTTAAAATATCACCGTACTTTTGCACAATGATTCCGCCGTTAGATAGCGCGTTGGCAAGGCGAGAGAGTTCGTGAGCGTATTCATTAGGTTTATCGAATGGCTCAGAGAACTTATGCGACACTAATAGCGCAAAGTTCGTGTTGTTGCTGCCAAGCTTCGGATCTTTATACGCATGACCATTGGCAAGCATAATGCCAGAATGATTTTCGACGACAACGTGTCCCGATGGGTTGCTGCAAAACGTGCGCACTTGGGTGCCCACCGACGTGTTAAAAATAAACTTTCCTTCATACAAATGTTCATTAATTTCTTCCATGACAATGTTCGATGTTTCGACGCGCACGCCGATATCGACTTGGTTATTGATCATGCGTAGACGACGTTTTTTTAATACTTTTGTCAGCCATACAGAGCCATCTCTTCCCGGAGCAATGACGACTTTATCAGCCGTAAGGACTGCACCGTTTTTTAGAATGACACCAATTACGCGATGGCGATCATTCTCTTTTTCCGTCACAATATCTTCAACCTCTGTTTGAAAGCGCATGTCAATCCGTTTATGTAAATATTCATAAATGCTTTTTAAAATTTCTAAGTTTTGCTCTGTTCCTAAATGGCGAACATAGGCGCGCAACAGTTTAAGTCCTGCGGCGTAGGCACGACGCTCGATTTCTTTCACTTTCTCCGTCATCGGATCGGTAATCGATTCGGTCGCCCCATGCTTCAAGTTAATTGAATCGACATATTTGATGAGTTCAATCACGGTAGAAGCTGGCAAATAATCGGTCATCCAACCGCCGAATTCGCTTGTAATATTAAATTTTCCATCTGAATACGCTCCTGCTCCTCCAAAACCGTTTGTAATGGAACAGGCCGGTACACAGCCAGCATAATCTTTTTTTCCTGCTGGCGGTGGGCATTTCTCGATCTTTTTCTGAAGAATCGGGCAATTTCGTTTATAAATATCGTGTCCTTTATCAATTAGTAACACGTTAGCTCCTGGAAGTTTTAACGTAAGTTCATAACAAGTAAAAATTCCTGCCGGCCCTGCGCCGACAACAATGACATCATAATGTGTTTTCATATATGCATCCCCTACCTTATCGTTTTCCATCTGTAACTATACCAAGCATAACAACTCCCGTCAATACCAAAAACGAACTTTTACACAAAAAACATCATAAAATGTTCGTGTTTTCAAACTTGTGTTTCATCAAAAAACTTGATAAGTTTGTAGAGTACAAAAAAGAGAGGGTGTGAGATTATGAAGTTCCTTGTTAAAAACTTTTTAAACGGCGTACTAACGATTGTGCCGATTATTTTAGCCATCTACGTATTTTATAAAGTATTTACGTTTTTTGACGGATTGCTTGGAAGATATGTCAAACCGTATCTTCACGATGCGTACATACCGGGAATCGGCATTTTATGTACGATTGTTCTGATTACCGTTCTCGGCTGGTTATCGACGCAATACATTAGTGGACGTGTGATTAAACTGATTGACCGTCTGTTGGAAAGCATTCCGCTTATGAAAACTGTCTATTCCGTCATTAAAGATACAGTCGCCTCATTTGTTGGAGAAAAACGGTCGTTTTCTAAAGTTGTGCTCGTGGAGTTGCCAAATACGGGAATGAAATGCATCGGCTTTATTACATCGGAGGAAGTCGAAAACTTATTCCATCCGTTTAAAGATCACGTCGCTGTCTATATTCCGCAAACGTTCCAAGTCGCTGGGATTACCGTTTTAGTTCCGAAACAACAAGTTGAGGTCATTGATATGAAACCGGAAGAAGCGATGAAGTTCGTTCTTTCCGGAGGAATGACATCTGTAAAAAATAATGGGCTGTCCCGAAAATAGCGGGAAGCCCATTTAACATAATTCTTCTCTAGAAATATCGCTTTTTCCAAAAGATAAATGCCGTTACACTCGAAAGCAAAGCCGCAAGCAGCATCGCGACCATAAATGCATACGGAGAATGCTGGTAAGGAATCGGCACGTTCATGCCGTAAAAACTAGCGACCATTGTCGGCAAGGAAATGACGATTGTAATTGCTGTTAAAAACTTCATAACAATGTTTAAGTTATTCGAGATGACAGAAGCAAATGCGTCCATCATCCCGCTTAAAATGCTGCTATAGACTTCGGCCATTTCAATCGCTTGTTTATTTTCGATAATGACATCCTGCAGCAAGTCTTGATCATCTTCGTACATGCGTAAATAATTGAGGCGCATAAGCCGTTCCATCACAATATTGTTTGCCTTCAGTGAAGTCATAAAATACACTAAGCTTTTTTCCATGCTTAATAACGAAAACAATTCTTTATTTTTCATGGACTGGTGCAATTCTTTTTCGATTTCGCTTGTTCTTCGGTTAATTTGTTTTAAATAGCGCAAATAATACGTCGAAATCATATAAAGCATTTGCAGCGCAAATCTCGTTTTCATAAACGTGTAGAAGTTTTTAATTTTATTATTGGAAAATTCTTCAAAAATCGGGTTTTCTTGAAGACAAACCGTAATAAAGCACGTGTTTGTAATAATCATACCGATCGGAATCGTTTCATAAATCGGGCCATCGACTTCATCATGAGTGATAATCGGAATATCGACGATAATTAACACATGATTGTCTTCTTTTTCGACACGCGACCGTTCCTCATCATCCAGTGCATCTTTGATAGAATCGATCGGAATATCGAGATGATTGGCAATATACCGGATTTCTTCTTCCGTCGGAGCGACAAGATTAATCCAGCACCCATTTTTTACTTCATGAATTTCTTCGATTTTTCCATTTGCGTTTGATAAATACATTTTCATCATATGAACACTTCCTCCTTTTCGACGCGAGGAAGTTTGTCATTCTTCCTTTCCGAACGGAGCTCGTTTTCGAATGATGAGTAGCTCGTTCATTGGAAAAGAAGACGCGACTTCCCCGCTATATTCCGGTTCTGGTTCAGCCGAACTTCGACTACTCATAGACGAAAACGTCACTCCTTTCACAAAAATTTCTATCCTCGATTAATAATAACGTCGAAACGATGATTTGTATAGTGTTTTTCAAAAGAAAAAGCAGCCTACTGGCTACTTTATTCACTCGATTGTGTTGTGTTAAAAAAATCGTGTTGATTTTTTTTCTCTTTTTTTGCGGATGGCTGTTTTGACTCTCGCTTTCCCATCACACCATCGGATTCGTAGCTTAAACGAAACGTTGACTTTTTGTCCATATTGCCGCCCTCCCTTTTCGTTGTCCATATCTTTACTTTATGTAAAAATGGAATGATTTAGTCAAAAATGTCATGAGATGTTCATGAATATTTTTACATATTGCTGCTCATTAACTTATAATAAGGGATAAGGAGGGTATACAAATGGAAATTGTCATTAAACCAAAAGCATTTGAGTGGTACAAAGAAGAGTTAGATTTGCACGAAGGTGATTTTGTTCGCTTTTTTGCCCGTTATGGCGGATGCGGCACCGTGCAAAAAGGTTTTTCTCTCGGAATTACGAAAGAAACTCCTATTCATCCGAAGGCGCAAACGACGGTGGATGGGGTAACCTTTTTTATCGAGGATAATGATATATGGTATTTTGACAACCACGATTTAATCGTCGATTTTAACGAACAAGCAAACGAACCGGTGTTTTTAGTCCAATAACATAGAAGGAGCTAGCTCATCCGATTTAAGAGCTAGCTTTCTTTTTAATTACGGCAATCGTACAGCGGGAAACACAGACGAGTCTTTGCTGTTCGTCAACGATTTTAATGTCCCATACCATCGTCGTTTTGCCGCGGTGAAGAACCGTTCCTGTAGCGATGACGATGCCGCTTCGTACAGCACGAATGTGATTCGCATTAATTTCAAGGCCAACGACACTTTCCGTTTCATGATTGACAAGTGCATAGGCACCAATGCTTGCAACCGTTTCCGCTAACGCCACAGAAGCGCCGCCATGAAGCAAGCCGAATGGTTGATGGGTGCGATGGTCGACCGGCATTGTCGCGACAATGTGTCCTTCCGCTAATTCGGTAATCTCAATACCTAACGCCTCCAGCAATGTGCCTTTTGCCATTTCTTTTACATTCATTTTCCTCTTCCCTTCGTTTACCGTAAGTGAAATCGTTCAATATGGTCGATTAGTCCTTCTTGTTGTAAAATGTTTTTTTGTTTCTCCCCTAATAAATCAAAATGAGGAAACGAATTGCGCTGATGGATCCATTCTTTTCGTAATCCATATTTTATCCCCCATGCAGCCAGCTTGTTTACATCGCCACAGCCCACTTTCGTCACTGTCGTATACTCGGGAAATCGGGGATCATACCAAAAATGGGTGAGAAAAGCAATTTCACCATTTTGTACTTTCTCTTTCCATGCATCTAATTCCTGCTTGCGAATGCCAAATGCCATATGTATCACCTTACTTTTTCGCCCGTTCATAAGCTTCGTGCCAATCTGGAAAATATTTGCGAATTACAATTGGGCGAAATGAATCGCGCTTGACACAAACATGTTGCGATCTTCCAGTTACAGCAAGCTCGCCGTTAGGAGTAAAAATTTCGTATCCATATGTTACACGAATTCCGTCATATGCCTCAATCCATGTTTTAATGGTGGCCGTTTCCCCATAATGAAGCGGCTTTTTATAGGAAACGTGAAGGTCAATCACAGGAGAAATAATCCCTTCTTTTTCCATATCAGCATAATGAAATCCTAACTGTTTAATTAACTCTGTTCGCCCCACTTCCATCCAAATAAGATAGTTGGCATGATATACTACTCCCATTTGATCCGTTTCTGCATAACGGACTTCGATTTGCTTTTCAGCAATTTTCATCATTGTTCACCTCCGTTATCCTCACTTTTCCATACAAATGTATCACTTTTATATCTTATCACACTAATCCAGAAAGCCAACAATAAAAAAGAGTTACCCTGTAAACAGGATAACCCCGGTATGCTATATTTTATGGCTTTCACAAATTTGTTATTGATAACTGTTTTCGCGTGACGCTGCTTCGTCTTTAATTTCCGCACGCATAGCATCGATGGCTTCTTCACGTCGTTTGTTTTTTGCAGCAATTTGTTCACGTTCTTCCGGTGAAGAAAACTGCATCGTTTCATGTGCTTTCTCAATATTTTCGATCGTATTTTGCACCATGTCTTGTAATTTTTCGACATTATCGCTACGGTCGTCTGGATTCGGTCGCTGGTAAGCCATCGTCGTTCCTCCTTCAAAATCGATGTTTACTTCTTATTTTTAATTTCTAATAATTATATTATGTTAACAAAAAGTTACTCACCCTTTGTCTGAATGACTTGGGCGTGTTGTCCAGATTGATCTTGCATTTGTTTCCCTTTATTTCCTCCAGCGGCACGAGGTTGGGTGCCTAGATGGTTCGGGACGAAATGCTTACGGCTTCCTTTCGGATTGCTCATGTACCTCGCCTCCTCACCATCTAGTCTATCCGCTTCGTTTTATGCTATACATGGCTTATTCTGCTTTTTCCAAAATACGCTCTTCAAGTTTCTGTTCAATTTTTTCCATTGCTTTTTCATCATTTAATAATTGGCGTTTGTTTTCCATAACGAGTTCTTCAAATGTAAACTTCCGGATTTTTCTCATGTTCGCTCCCTCCCTCTCTACTTATTATAATTTTAGTAATTACCAAAATAGATAAAATTTATTACAACTTTTCAAAAAATAAAAAAGCATCTTCCATGAGGACAGATGCTTTCGTTAGCGGAGTTTAGCTGTAATTTCCACCATTTGTTTGTATGTCATCGGGCCGACGATTTTTTTGCGAATGACGCCATTAGAGTCAATGAGATAAGATGTTGGGAGCGTTTGAATGTTATATAACTTCAATATTTTCCCTTTCTCGTCAAGCACAACCGGAAAAGTGATTCCATATTTTTGGATAAAAGGTTCCACTTTTTGACGTTCGTCTTGCGATGTTAAATGAACGGCTAACAATTGAACCTCGTTTTTGTATTCTTGGTAAAATTTCTGCATTGCTGGCAATTCTTCACGACAAGGTGGACACCAAGTTGTCCAAAAGTTAACGATAACCGGCTTGCCACGAAAATCGGATAAGTGAATCGATTGGCCGTCGATGGTTTTCAAAGCGAAATCGGGTGCGGTATTCCGAACCGAAAGACCTACTTCCTTGCTTTGCCCTGCCGCGAGCGCCTGCCAAATTCCGTACCCAGTGAGGCCAAGCAGCAATATGATCGCTACTAGTTTTTTCATTTCCTTTTCCCTCCCACTATGTTTTATTTAATCATAAAAAGAGCATGAAAAAAAGAGAAAAGGCTGTCAAAACGACCAGCCTTTGTTCGTTAACGAATATTTTTATGTTCATTTTTCATTTTTTTCGCTTCAACCTCAGCATATGAAGCGAATTCATTGTTAAAACCGTTTTTTTGTTTTGCGTTATTGTTGCGTTGTGCGTTAGCATTTCCAAGCTTTGTTCGTCCCACATGATTCACTCCTTTACAAAAGGGTATATGGATAGTCTCAGTGAATCACGAAAAAATATGCTGTTATTTTTCTCCTGTGGCGATAGGGTTGTCAGGATAAGAAATCCAATCACTCCAGCTTCCGACATATAAGCGCACGTTCGTATATCCAGCTTCATACAGGGCGAGAACATTCGGGCAGGCTGTTACACCTGAACCGCAATACACAATGATCGGATCTTTCTTTCGGAAAGAAGCAAACCGTTTTTCTTGTTCGCTCGGTTGTTTCCACTTTCCCTCGCTCGTGACACTTTCGCGCCAAAAGATGTTTTGTGCTCCCGGGATATGGCCAGCGATTCGGTCAATCGGTTCTTCGATGCCTGAATAACGCTTTCGTTCGCGCGAATCGATTAAAATAGCTGAGGATTCATGAACTGCATGCCGTACGTCGTCTACAGTCGCCAAAAGAGATGGTTGAAGGGCAGGAAGAAAGGAACGTTTTTTCACTGTGATGATGTCTGATGTTGTTGGGTAGCCTGCTTCTTTCCATCTTGTATAGCCCCCGTCTAATACGTATACCCGCTCGTGCCCAAGATAGCGAAGCAGCCACCAAAAACGAGCAGCCATGGCACCATCTTGTTCATCATACGCAACGACGGTCATCGTTCCATCAATTCCGGCTGACGATAGTTTCGTCACAAGATCGTCGATGGATGGGAGCGGATGCCGCCCCCCATGTTCTTGAACAGGCCCTGATAAATCCTTCTCTAAATCAAAGTATAAGGCACCCGGGATATGATCGCGGATGTATTCGTTAATTCCACGGGAGGCATCCCCAAGGTAAAAACGGCAATCAATGATACGCACATTGTCATCGTGCAAGCGCTCAGCCAGCCATTCGTGCGAGACAATATAATTCATTTTGTTTCCCCTCACTTTTTTAGCCGTTTGACATATTCTTTAACCATGTCGACGGTGACATATTTTCGCTGTGGAACGATGCCTTGTTTGGCAAGCTCGTTCATTTGTTTGGTTATTTCATTAATTTTTTCAACCGTAAACGGTTGCCCGTTTTGGCAAAGCGCTACTGCCTCGTCAATATATTGTTCTCGTTTCGCCTCAAGCTGTAAAAATTGCTTGACGATCGCATGTTGTTTCTGTGAATGTGCGGTAATCGCTTGATGAACTTCACTCATTTTGGTTCTCCTTTCGTTGTTGCTCTTTTTCCATTAATGCTTGAACGTGTGGCTTTGGCGTCCAACAGCGAAATTGGTAATACGGTTTTGTTTCATAACCAAGCCGCTGGCAATACGTATAAAGACCTTGGTCGCTTTTGCGAATGCCGTAATGAATACATGTAGCGCAAGCATGAAAACGGCTCATCTTATCGCTCCTTTTATACCCCTAATAACGCCCAGACGAACTCATCAAGCACACGAGCGTCGATCGTTTCGCCGGAAGGCAATGAGTCGATCATCGTTGGCTCGATGTTAATAAGCGGTAATAACCGATCGACAGAAAAAAAGCGGAGAGCAATTCGCTCGCCTTGTTTGGCTTTTTGTAACAAACAGACGAGTTCGCTCATTGTTTCATCCCCATCGCTTAAATGTAGAAGCGGAAGTGGGGGGAGTGTCCGATTTTGAACGATCCAACGGACGGCTAATGCTCCGCGCAATGCTTGCACATACGTTTTGATATACGCCCTACTCCCTTGTTCTTTTCTTGCCAATTCCTTACTATTTCTTTTTGCCAGTGAATGATAATGATGCGCTAATCGCCGCAACGAGTAGTACCGCTGTATCATCGCGTTCATTTTATTATAAAAGAAATCGTCTTTGTTATAAATAATAGGAGAGAGAAACCACTCGTAAAGCGACGGATTCGATTTTGTGAACAGTTTGAGTGCTTTAAATACATCCCAACTATGCAACTCGACAGGCGGAAGCGATTCGCTCCACGTTTCGCGTACGCTCGAAACGGACAAATACGAGCGTACGGGCTTTATCGTAATAAGCCGAACATCATAATCGCTTCCGGGAGCAGCGATTCCATAGGCTCGGCTTCCCGCTTCACAAGCGTACAAAATGCGCACGTTTTGTTCTTGCTGTAGCGTCGTAATCCGTTTGTGAATGTACTCGTTCATGCTCTCTCCCCTAACAAATGAGCCAGTTGATTTTCACACTCGCGCAACCGTTCCATATCGACCCGCTCGGTTAACGTCGTCATAAGACCGGCAAAGTAATCGTCGACTTGTTGTTCGATGAAAGCAGAGAGACGGGCAATAGCTTTCTCGTATTCCTCTTTATAAAACGCAAAGAGGCGTTGTTCATGTTCCGCGACATATTCGTTGATCGGCTGTTGCAATTGTTTTTCTATTTCTTCCTTCATCAATCGTTTTTCGTCCCGTTCAAAAAACGATTTCGCGTTTTTATAAAGCGATAAGGCTTTTTTAAACCGTGTGGCATCAATATGTTCCAAACCTATCGCAAATTCCATTGTCATAAACGGTTCTTGCTCCATTTTAGAAAGCGGGATGCCTTCATGAATGCGGTAAATGCTATTGGTAAGCTCAGCAAAGTGCTCTTCTACCTTAGAGATCAAAAAACGTTCAATCCGCAAACTTGTCGCTCGCATTTCCTGAGCTAAATCAAAGCCGACGGAATGAAGCAACTCTTGTAAACAATTTTGCAACGCCTGAGTTACATCGCGGCCATCATCGCGCAAAGAAGCTGGATTGAATGCCTCTTTAAACCAGTCGTTCAAACGAAATGAAATGCGCTGCTTCACATAATACACCAACTCAGAAATTTCTTGCTTTAAAGCTTGAAGATCATGATCAATGCTGAGCGAAGGTAACAGCTGTTGGATCATCGCTTGGGCGCTTGCTAACGTTTTGAGCTTTGCAGCTTTTTCCTCGTTGCTCTGTTCAGCTTCTTTGATATAGTCCCGAAGCGTCATTTTCGCGCGCTCCATTTCCGCGTACGCCCCTGCCACCGCCACTTCTGCTAATTCATCCATCATAAAACGGGTAAAATCTTCTTCAAACTGGCGAATCCCCGATTCAGTTAAAATACCGTATCCGCTTTCTGCTTTTGCCCCTGTTTTCTCATCGAGAGCGAAGCGGCTTGAGAGAGCATAAAGCCGCGGAGAGCGAATACCAAAACGCGCAAGCTGATCTTCAATGTATGCAAGAACCGTCTGTAATTCTTCATGAGAATGGGCTAAATCAGCCGCATTGACAACAAAGAACATTTTATCCATCGTAAACGTATCTTTCACACGACCAAGCTGGATAAGAAATTCACGGTCTGCTTTGGAAAAAGCATGATTATAATACGTTACGAATAAAACAGCGTCAGCGTTTTTGATATATTCAAAAGCGACTCCCGTATGGCGAGCGTTAATGGAGTCGGCCCCCGGTGTATCAACAATGGTGATTCCTTGCCGGGTGAGAGCACAGTCATAATGGAGCTCAATCCATTCGACAAAGCAAGCGGTCGCCTCATCCGCAACATATTGTTCAAACTGTTCTAGATCAATCTGTAAGGTGCGACCGAGCTGCTGTTCCATGCGAACATAGCCAGAAA
The DNA here is from genome assembly GCF_013761245.1 of Thermaerobacillus caldiproteolyticus. Taxonomy (GTDB): domain Bacteria; phylum Bacillota; class Bacilli; order Bacillales; family Anoxybacillaceae; genus Thermaerobacillus; species Thermaerobacillus caldiproteolyticus. The sequence continues at coordinate 165,342 of NZ_JACDUT010000006.1, forward strand.
CAACAGATTGAATAAACGAATAATGAGGTTTTTCCCGAGCATCGACCTTTTCAATTTGCAATGCTTTTTCACTCAGCGCTAGCGCCTCTTCTAGCGTTTCGGCTTTCATGTGGAAATAGCGCAGCGAGGCTTGCAAATCTTTGAGCAATTGTTGTGATGTTTTTAGCTGCACGATCACGGTACCGTGTGGACACTCATGAGTCGGCGGAACGATTTTATTAATCGTTGCGGTTGTCGGATTCGGTGACGATGGCAGCACTCGCTCTCCCATTAGGGCATTTGCAAACGACGATTTCCCTGCGCTAAACGCTCCAAATAGCGCCACTGTAAACGTACGATGTTCTAATCGTTTTGCTTTTTCTGTTAACTCATGAACAAGACGATTCATCCCCGCTATTCCGTCGATAAAATGAGCCGCTTTCCGTAAATGTTCAATCGCCCGTTGTACTTTTTGTCCCGTTTGTTCATGGCGACCGATCGCTCGTTCATGTTTTGTTTCCGCTTTTTCGTTACGCGAAGGGACTTGAGGCTGTTTGTGATCATTCTCCTCAATTTTCACTGGTAACGTTTCCGATATAAGCGCAGCTATGCGCTCCTCATCGATTTCCGGAAATGATTCGTCTGTCTCTACAACGTGGAGCAGCTGCACATAAATCTGTTCTCGTTTTTGTTTGAGCGCATTCAACTGTTGAATAAGCTTATATTTCGCTGTTTCTTTTTCGATTTCGCTTAATAAGTGCTGACGTTGTTCATTTGTTTTCTCTTGCCATTTAGACAATAAAATAGCAAACAAGCGCATTGCTTCATCACGGTATCGCTTTTTCAACTCATTTGCTACATCATGGGTATAGTTCAACACATACTCCCCTGTTAGGCCTGCTCCTTTTTTAACGAGGTTACGCAATACTTCTTCCTTCCACGCTACTGTCCATTGTTGACATTCGCCTATGAGCCTTGCATCAGCAAGACCATGCTGCTTTAAAAAACGCACGAGCAGTTCGCGAAGGTGCCACTCCATTTGCGAAATCGCTTTTTCTTTCAGATTTTCGTAAAAAGCTCGCAATCGATTCGTCCGTTCTTGTTCTGTTTTTGATTTTGTGAAGAAAAGACCTACCTTAAAATCAGATTGAATAGATTCTAAGTATGCTTTGGCGAGTTCGCGCGTTTCAAACGGCATGATATAGGCATGCTCAAGGATATCATCTAGTTCTTTTCGAAATTGCGCTTCTGCTTCAGAACAAGCCTCTTCAAGCGCCTGCAGCTCATTTTTCATGTTGGCTAGGCGTTCACATACAACGTTCTCTTCTGTTTCATGGCTTTGGCTTTCAGCAAGGCGAACGTGAATTGCTTCTTCTGCTTCCGCATCGCGATGTTGCAACCATGCAAGGTGATCATCAATAAGCCGTTTCGCAGCAATCTCCACACCATACATGAACCGTTCTTCTTTTTCATGAAACAACGTTTGTAAACATTGTACGAGTTCATTGAATTCATTATACGGATGGTTCTGTTCCTTTAGAGAAGTAAAGAACATGCGTTCAACCGGCACTCCCCAATCACGAAACGCGTCATAAACGGTTTGCCGAAACTGCAAAAACGACAGTTCCTGATCGCGATGCTTATCAATCTGATTCACAATAAGATACAGCGTTTTTCCATAACTCGTTAGCTCTTTTATGAATTGAAAATTAAGTTCAGACTGAACATGATTATAATCCATCATATAAAACACGACATCGGCTAAATGAAGCGCGGATTCCGTTGCAAGTCGATGCGCATCATCAGTCGAATCAATTCCCGGTGTATCCATCATCACAATTCCTTTTGGAATGAGCGAGGTATATCGGCTAATTTCGATCGCTTCAATCGCATCTCCGTTTTTGCAATGTGCGCGAATTTGCTCATAGTCATACGGCGCTGCATATTCAACGGGCGGCTCATGTTTATAAAACACACGAACATACTCTCGTCCTGATTTCACTTTTACAAGGTTCGCGCTCGTCGGAATCGGACTTGATGGCAGGAGAGGCTCGCCGAGCAATGCATTGATGATGCTTGATTTTCCAGCAGAAAAATGGCCGCAAAAAGCGATGGCAAACTCTTCATTCGCCGCTTTTTGCAACAGCTGGCGCGCTTTTTTCACATTCGCTTCATCACCTCGGTTTGCAAATTCTTCATGAATATACGTTAATTTTTTTAACCATTGTCGCAATGATGATTGTTGCGTAACATGGACCATATCCAAAACCCCTTATGTTTGCATCGTATACAATCATTTTACTGTATTTACGCACATTTCCCAATACAAAAAATTGCAAAAATCCCGTCAATTATTTGACGGGACGAAATGGAAAGAAACGTGGACGATCACGAAATTTATGTTTGTAATTGGTCATCGCTGAAAGCGCTTGTTCTTCGGTAGAAATCCGAATCGATAATAAAAAGGCGTTCAACACCGAAAAGATGAGCGCCGTCCAATACGCTTCAAATAACAAGGGAATCAGAATCATTTCCAAGATGACAATGAGATAATTCGGATGACGTAACCAGCGATATGGTCCTTTAACGACGACATGAGCATTTGGCAGCACTAGAATTTTCGTATTCCAAAGTCGCCCTAACGACCAAAGTGTCCATATGCGTAACCCTTGAACAGCGGCAAAGAAACTAAAAAGAAACGGCCACCATGGCGAAAGCTGTCCCCCTTTTAATGTGGCTTCGATCCAAAACGAAACGAAAAACAATGCGTGCATGGCCACGATCCACGGATAGTGACGAGCACCAAATTCTTTTGCTCCCATCGCTTTCAATACACGCTCATTCCGCTTAGCGATCGCTAGCTCAACAAGCCGCTCACCAACAATAAAAAAGAAAAAGGCATAAAAGACCAATCAGCCTCACTCCCATCGCAATAAAATGAGCTCAGCGCTAAATCCTGGTCCGAGCGCGACCATAAGCCCGTATTCGCCGCGCTGAATTGACGCTTTCATAAACTGTTCAAGCACAACATATACCGTGGCTGACGAAATATTTCCGAACATTCGTAAAACTTGAAATGATGCCTTTGTTTTTTGCTCATCAATTCCAAATGCATCTTGATAAGCAGCAATCACTTTTTTTCCACCCGGATGAGCAATAAAGTGAGCGATGTCGCTCATCGCTAGGTTGTATTGCTGTAAAAACGATTCTACGTTCGGTTTGAGCCATGAGCAAATTAGCGACGGAATGTCTTTCGAAAAAACGACGAACAATCCGTCATCGCGGATGTCCCATCCCATCACATCTTCTGAGTCGGGCATCAGCACTGATTGCGTCGCTACAATGCGCGGTCGAATGCACTCGTCCAATGCGGCATCTCCGGCAACACAAAGACACGCTACTCCGTCAGCAAACAGCGACGTGCCAATCAAATTGCTTTTCGAATCGTCATGGGGCTGAAACGTTAAACTGCAAAACTCTGCTGCGATCACAAGCACTTTGGCATTTGGAAAGGCGAGACAATACTCATACGCACGCGCTAATCCAGCCGCTCCCCCTGCACACCCTAATCCCCAAATCGGGATTCGCTTTGTATGCGGTGAAAAAGGGAGCATATTCATAATTCGTGCTTCAATGCTGGGAGTTGCCAACCCGGTTGTCGATATGTAAAAGATCGCTTCAATTTCATCGTAAGAAATAGGTCTCACTAAAAGCGTTGTATTTTGCAAACAGCGTTGTATCGCTTCACAACTGTAGTGAACGGCGCTTTTTATATATAAATCATTTTTTTCGGAAAACCGATGTTTTTCTTGATACCACTCAAGCGGTTGAACGAAATATCGCGATTCAATTTCACCGTTTTCAAAGATGTTGAGCAATCGATCAATATGTGGAAATGAGTGCTCAAATAGTTGTTTCGTATATCCGCGAACGTCTTCCTGCTTCACTTTGTAAGGCAATGACGCTGTTCCAACAGAAACAATAGCTGGCATAATAACACCTCAATTCTTTCCAATCACTGCTTACAGCTAATATTCCCTTTATCATCACAGTTATGCAAATACTTCCATTAGTTCATGATACAAAGAAAACGGATATATAGATCATTATGAAACCTGTTGTTCATGAAGCGATGGAACAGATTGCACTCTTTTTTTCGCCGGTAACACGTTAAAGACAATGTTAAGGAGGATCGCGGTGACACTGCCTGCAACAATGCCGTTATCTGTTAAAATTCTTATGCTTGACGGTAACTCCGCAAATAAATTAGGAACAGCTGTCACCCCAAGCCCCATGCCGACCGAACAAGCAATGATAAATAAGTTTTCCTGAGATGTAAATTCGACGCAGCTTAACATTTTTATTCCGTATGCGATGACCATCCCGAACATTGCTACCATCGCTCCGCCTAGTACCGGAGCCGGGATGATCGTTGTCATCGCCGCGATTTTCGGAATCAATCCAAGCACGACGAGCATGGCTCCGGCAACATAAATCACTTGGCGCGTCTTTACTCCGGATAGCTGAAGAAGGCCGACGTTTTGCGAATACGTCGTGTATGGAAATGCATTGAATAATCCGCCCAAGATAATCGCTAATCCTTCCGCACGGTAACCGTTCGCTAAATCCTTGTCCGTCAACGGACGTTTACAAATATCGCTCAAGGCAAAATAAACACCTGTTGACTCGACGAGACTGACTGTTGCGACTAAAATCATCGTTAATATGGCGGTTATATTAAACATCGGCATGCCAAAATAAAATAATCGAGGCATATGGAACCACGAAGCTTCACTTACGGCGCTTAGATCCACTTTTCCCATCCACGCTGCTACAATCGTCCCCGCCACCATGCCGAGTAAAATTGCAATCGAACGAATAAATCCAGTAAAAAAGCGGTATAAAAAGATAATAAATAACAACACACCGAACGAAAGAGCAATATTGCTGATATCTCCAAAATCTTTTGCCCCTTGTCCTCCTGCCATATTATTCATCGCCGCAGGAATGAGAGTAAGCCCAATCACGGTCACGACAGAACCGGTCACAATCGGCGGGAAAAACGTACGCAGCTTACTAAAATATTTGGCGACGATAACAACAAATACTCCTGCAGCGATAATCGCTCCGTATACAGCGGACATCCCATAGTGTTGACCAATGGCAATAATCGGACCTACAGCGGTAAACGTACAACCCAGCACAATCGGAAGACCAATGCCAAAAAACTGATTTTTCCACACTTGAAGCAATGTCGCGATTCCGCACATGAACAAATCAATTGCCACAAGATATGTAAGTTGTTCTGTCGACAGTTTTAGTGCGCTGCCGACGATAAGAGGAACAATAATCGCTCCCGCGTACATGGCAAGGACATGCTGAAGTCCTAAAGAGAATAGCTTCATCGGGTTCATGGGCACACCACCTCTTCTGCAAATTGCACCTTTCCACCTTGCAGGGAAGCAATGCGCGCAAGTGATACAACGCGAAAACCGCGATTCCGTAATAATGTTCCCCCGTCTTGGAACGCTTTTTCAATAACAATCCCAATGCCAGCCACTTTTGCATTCGCTTGTTTTACTATTTCTGTTAACCCTAAAGCCGCTTGGCCATTAGCTAAAAAATCATCAATGATAACGACGTGGTCATCTTCATGAAGCAATGATCGCGAAACAGAAATTTCTATTTCTTCCTGTTTCGTAAACGAATAAACCTTCGCTGTATATAAGTCGTTTTGTAGCGTTAATGACTTCCGTTTTCGGGCAATCAAAAGAGGCACCCTTAACGCATACGCTGTCATCAGCGCTGGACTAATACCCGATGATTCAAGCGTCAAGACTTTCGTAACACTCTCGTTCTGAAACGTTTTTGCAAATGTTTCCCCAATCCGCTTCATCAGCACCGGATCAACTTGATGATTTAAAAAGCGATCCACTTTGAGAACGTGCTCGGAAAGAACTTCCCCTTCTTCTACAATTTTTTCAATCAGTTCACGCATGTTGTTCCTCCTTTAAAAATAAAAAAGCTTAAAAAACACCGACCTCACTCATGCATGAGTCAGGCAATGTCTTTTAAGCCGTAAACGGGCAATGATTGACGCCACTTCACTGAGACACTGGGGCCATAAACGTCAACCTCACCCAACCGTTTCTGACATTGCCACTCATAGTCGGTCGATTTACGGTCGACCGGTAGAGACTTGCAGGCCATATTCCTGCAATTATATGAGTGAGTCAGCTATATAAAGTTACTAGCAGTATAGCATGGTTTTCTGAATTTGGAAAGAGTTTTTTCAAAAAACACGAACAATTATATAAAAAAACACATCATAGTTCGTTTTCTATCTCCTCATCATCATTCCTTTCCTAAGACAGACGTTCACAATATTTTCACAAGTTTTTGCGGCTTCATGCGGCGAAAATCACTGTCGTATCAATTTTTTACTGTTATGATAGTGACAAAGTAAGGAATGAACAATTTGTGAAATGGTAAAACGCTCCTACCATTTTCTAACTAGTTTTGTATGATAAAAGTGTAGAAAGTTCTGGGGGATTCAGAAAGGAGGGTATGGGAGGATGGCAAAAACAGAGCTACACCACTCAAAGACAAACGTCAGAGTATCAGAAGAACAAACATCATTAAAAGGAACACTCACCTCTGTTTTTTTACTCGGTTTTTTCCTTATTTTCACATGGGTTAGCGTCTATTTCTTGTTTTTACATCGTCTATAAATGAAAGGAGAGAAAAGGCGATATGCATATGCATAAATATGAAAAAGTTTGGCTCGTGTTCGGAATTGGCTGCTTATTTGTGTTTCTAACAATTGTTGGAGTAAGCGCATTCGCCGAAGGCAACCAGCCTCCAAGCTGTTTAACAACGATCGACCCTGAGAAAGTAGATCAAACTCCGCCATTTAACAAGCCGGGGTTAGTAAAAACAGGGGATAATGAATACCAGCTTAACATTGTTGCTTCCGCATTTGCTTATACACCGAACCAAGTGGAAATCCCAAAAGGAGCAAAAGTTACGATCAATGTCACATCAAAAGACGTCATCCACGGCTTTGAAGTCGTAGGAACAAATATTAATATGATGGTTGAGCCCGGATATGTGAATTCATTCACAAAAACCTTTGATAAAACCGGGGAATATACCATTTTATGCAACGAATATTGCGGTGCCGGCCACCATATGATGACGGCAAGAATTAAGGTGGTGGATAAACAATGAATGAAACATTGAAAGTGGATCGTCGCGATGCGAGATTAGCATTAGCACATATTTACGTCGCATTTATCGCATTAGGATTAGGGGGATTAGCCGGTTTATTACAAACGTTAGTGCGTTCTGGAAAGTTTACGCTTCCAGCCAACATTAGCTACTATACGATTTTAACAACACATGGTGTATTGCTTGGGCTTGTATTAACAACATTCTTTATTATCGGCTTCCAATTTGCCGCGATAAGCCGAACAGCCGGTACGTTTTCCGATCGCGTCCGTTTTTGGGGTTGGATCGGCTTTTGGACAATGACGTTTGGTACGGCAATGACCGCTTTCTTCATTTTAACAGGTCAAGCTTCTGTTCTTTACACATTTTATGCACCCTTACAAGCACATCCTGGCTTTTATCTTGGTTTAACACTTGTCGTTGTCGGAAGCTGGATGAGCGGCTTTGCGATGTTCGCGCATTATATGAAATGGAAAAAAGAACATCCAGGCCAAGTAAGCCCTCTTCTCACCTTTATGGCTGTTGTGAACATGGTTTTATGGCTAGTCTGCACATTAGGCGTTGCGGCAACTGTTCTTATTCAATTATTACCTTGGTCTTTAGGTCTTGTCGATCGAATTAACATATTAGTCAGCCGGACATTGTTCTGGTATTTTGGACATCCGCTTGTCTATTTCTGGTTACTACCGGCTTATATGATATGGTATGTGGTCATTCCAAAAGTCATAGGTGGAAAAATTTTCTCTGACTCACTAGCTCGTTTAGCGTTCATTTTATTCTTGATTTTCTCAATTCCAGTCGGATTCCACCATCAATTATTGGAGCCAGGAATTGAGCCTTTTTGGAAATATGTACAGGTTGTTTTAACGTTTATGGTCGTAATTCCATCTTTAATGACCGCTTTCTCGATGTTTGCGACTTTTGAAATGTACGGTCGTTCAAAAGGTACTACAGGACTTTTCGGATGGTTGCGTAAACTTCCTTGGGGAGATGCGCGTTTCTTCGCACCGTTTGTAGGAATGGTATTCTTTATTCCTGCCGGTGCCGGCGGAATTATCAATGCTTCTCACCAGTTAGACCAAGTCGTGCATAATACGGTTTGGGTTACTGGGCATTTCCACTTAACAATAGCAACAACGGTCGTTCTCACCTTCTTCGGTGCAGCATATTGGCTCATTCCGCATTTAAGCGGACGAGTGATGACAAAAGCAATGAATCGATTAGCAATCATCCAAACGGTAGTATGGGCTGTTGGGATGTGCTTTATGTCCGGTTCGATGCACTTTGCTGGTCTGCTTGGCGCGCCGCGTCGTTCCGCTTTTTCCACATACGGAAACTCGCCACAAGCGCTTGAATGGATTCCATATCAGATTGCACAAGCAGTCGGTGGAACAATTTTATTCATCGGTATTATCTTAGTACTTGTCATTGTAACCAACTTGGCATTCTTTGCACCAAAAGGAGAAACAGAGTTCCCTGTTGGCGAAGCCGCTGAAAGCACAGAACGTACACCGCTTGTGTTAGAAAACTGGAAGCTTTGGATCGGTATTACTGTCGTACTTATTTTAATTGCTTACACCATTCCGTTTATCGATATGATTCAAAACGCTCCTCCGGGTTCAAAAGGTTATAAGCTATGGTAGAAGTGAATCCCCTCCCGAACAAGGAGGGGATTTCGTTTATAACCGATAAATCGCTTTATATTTTTCTTCTAAGTATTGAATAAGATAGTCGGCATTCAATCCTTCACCGGTCGCTTCTTGCAAAATATCAAGCGGCTTTTTTGTTTTGCCAAAGCGATGAACGTTGGCCGTTAGCCATTCGCGAATCGGGAGCAACTCCCCTCTTTCTAGTAACTCATCAAAATGAGGAAGGTCTTTAATCATCGCGTTTTTTAATTGCGCGGCATACATATAGCCAAGAGCATAGGAAGGAAAATAACCGAAGCTTCCTCCCGACCAATGCACATCCTGCAAGACGCCAACCGCATCATTGTCGGGACGAATGCCGAGATATTCTTCATACTTATCATTCCAAATATCTGGCAAGTCTTTCACTTCAATCGTTCCATTGAATAGCCCTTTTTCAATTTCGTAACGAATCATAATATGTAACGGATATGTTAATTCGTCGGCTTCAATGCGAATGAGCGACGGTTTCGCTTCATTAATCGCGCGATAAAACTCATCGAGCGGTACGTTCGCAAATTGTTCTGGCGCATATTGCTGTAAAAGCGGATAATTTCGTTTCCAATATGAATAATGGCGGCCGATGAAGTTTTCATAAAATAATGACTGTGACTCGTGAATGCCCATTGATGTTCCTGTACATAACGGGGTACCGATGAGCTCTTTAGAAATATGTTGCTCATACAAAGCATGACCGCACTCATGAATCGTTCCAAACAGCGCTGTGCGGAAATCGCGCTCATCGTATCTAGTCGTAATGCGAACATCGTTTGGATTAAGCCCAATCGCAAACGGATGGACGGTTTCATCTAAGCGGCCCGCCGCAAAATCATAACCGAGTTCGCGCAACAATTTCAGGCTAAACGCCCGCTGCTTCTCTTTCGGAAACGGGTGAAATAAAAACGACGTTTCCGGTTTGTGCGGTGAAGCAACTACCGCTTTCACAAGCGGGACAATGCGCTCCCGTAATTTCGCAAATACCTCATCTAACACATCAACGGTGATTCCAGGTTCATATAAATCTAACAGCGTATTGTACGGATTTCCATTGTATCCCCAATATTCAACAAATTTTTTATTAAACTCCACTAGTTTCTCTAAATACGGGCGAAACATCGCAAAATCGGACGCCGCTTTCGCCTCTTCCCACACGCTCTCCGCTTTCGATTGTAACACGACATACTCTTTATATTCGTCCGCCGGAATTTTTTTATTTCGTTCATATTCTTTTTTGCATTCCGCAAGCGTATAGCGAGCAACTTCAGATAGTTGTTCTTGCACATCTCTTGGCGAAAGTTTCGCAATATATGCTGCCATCTCTTCAGATGTCGACATTTTAAACACTTCGTGGGAAAGAACACCGATTACTTCGGAGCGTTGCTCAATTCCTTTTTTCGGCGCTCCTGTTCGCATATCCCAATACATCAATTGAATGGCTTCATTGTAACTCATCATTTTTTTCACATAATGTAAAAATTGCTGCTCTATATTTTTGATCATGACTCATCCCCCTATCGCTTCGTTCGCCACATATATAATTCCATTGAAAACACCAATCTCCTCTTTTTTTATGACAAAAAGAGGGAAGAATATTATTCTTCCCTAACATCCGTCGGCAACACATCTTTTACCGCTTCAATGACTTTTTCATGTTCATCATTTGTGATAAAAATCGAAACGATTCCACGGTCTTCATGGGTGCGGATGAGGCGGCCCACCCCTTGGCGTAACCGCAATAACATATACGGAACGTCAACATCCCAAAACGGGTTGTCATACGCTTTTCGTTTCGCCTGAAACACTGGATCATTCGGCGGATATGGAAGCGACCAAATGATGACGTTCGATAGCGACGGTCCTGGGATATCGAGTCCTTCCCATAAATGCTCAGCACATAAAATCGTTTCTTCTTCAGCTTGGAACGTAGCCACGAGTTCACTAATTTCGCGGTCTCCTTCAAACAAAAAGGAAAATTCGCTCTCTTGAGAAGCGACTGCCTTGAATTGTTGTAATTCTTGTCTCGATGGGAACAAAATAAGCGCTCGACCTTGTGTTTCGCGTATTTTTTGTAAAGCGTAGTTATATTTTTGCGAAAATAGCGTTTCGTCATTTGAAAACGTCGGCATATAAATCGTCATTTGCTCGTCATAATCAAACGGTGAATCGACGCTAAACGATAAATACTCATCGATCCCTAAGCTTTCGGCAATGTATGTAAATGATTTGCGATTCGATAATGTCGCTGATGAGAAAATAAACGGCATTCGCTTGCTGAACACTTTTTCGCGCAATACTTCTTGTACAGTACGCGGCATAATGACAAGCGTCTTTCCTTCGTCAGACGCTTCTAACCACGTAATCGCTTCACGGTTATGAATGAAAAGATGCAATGAATGTTCGATTTGATCTAAATATTCATCGACAATATTTAGCTGGTAATGATCGATCGTATACGTCTCACTTTCAAACACAAGCTCGTTACCAATCTCGCCGATTTTTCCGTGCAGCTGTTTCGCAAGGCGAACAAGTTCCGGAGAAAATGTAATTTCTTGCCGGTTTGACCCGGCAACCTCGGTAGAACATGCTAAAAGCTCAGCAAAAAAGCGGTCGCTGATTTGTAACGTGTCTTCAATTAAATAAGCAAGCTCTTCTCGGATATCGTTTTCTAATAAGCGCGTTAATAACGTCTCTAACGTCGCTTCTTTCATGCGATACGTCAATGCTTTTTGCGCAGCAAACTCTAATAAATGCCCTTCGTCAAACACGACACAGCTCGCTTCCGGCAAGAGTGGAAGTTGTCCTTCCCGTTTGCGCGCTTCATAGGTCCAGACGTGTTCCATGTAAAAATCATGCGAACAAACAATTAAGTCAGCTGCTTTTCGGTAATGTTCACGCGACAACGTTTGTCCGCAGCGATGTCTCTTTTCACATGTAAAGCAATCTTGAAACGGATCCCACGCGATTTTTTTCCATTGTTCATCGCTTAAATGGGCATATTCCTTTCGATCGCCGTAATGGTGGAACGCCTGCAACGTTTTGTTATCATGAACAAAGGCAGGAAGCTCATCAAAAATCTGTTCATAAAGCTCAATGTCGTCATCGTGAAGCAAGGCTTCATCGAGCTTATTTAAACATAAGTATTGGTCTGGTGATTTGGCTAAACGCACATCGATATGTAAATTCAAAATTCGCGATAGTTTTGCAATATCTCCTTCTTTTTTCACTAACTGTTCAATGAGGGTTTCATCGGCACAGGCAATAATCGCCGGTTTTCCCGTATAACGCGCATAACAAATGGCATATAGCAAATACACAATTGTTTTTCCAGTCCCTACCCCTGCTTCAGCAAACATAACCTTTTTCTCTTTAAAAGCACGCTCTAACTGAAACGCCATATATACTTGCTCGTCCCGCAATTCGAATCCTGCTTCCGGTAAAATGTCGTAAAAGACATCACCGATCCATTCGTTTAATTTATCAAAAAAGTTCTCGTTTTTCTCTAACGTAAAAGGATAGCGCTCACGGCTCATCGTCTGAAAAACCTCCAAAATAATAAGAGTCACAAATTATTATTATCATCGATATTTTCTCAGAAGTCAATAAAAAGGAACGAACCGCTTGACTCGGTACTTAAAAACATAGAAGGTTTTTCAAACAACGAACCGTCACGTTAATCATGTCGAGCGGTTATACCCTAAATGTACTTGACAATACATATGTAAATGCCTGTTTCCATACATCTTTAGCAATTTTAATTTGTTTTAACCTTTCCGTTTCGACATCATGCTGCTCTAAGAGAGTATAGGTGTTGTCGAGCGCTTGGGAGATCTTTAATAAATCAACAGACGGTTGCCTCATCGTAAACCACCTCTCCAGAAAAATAACATCTTTACAATATTTGTATTCTATGCGAAGAAATGAGAGATCATTCTTGTATTTTTCGATTCAACAAAAAAACCACACTTCCTTGCAGGCAAGTGTGGTCCATTTTTATGAATCAATAATCATGTTTTGGAGGCCGCGGTCCCCAGTATTGATAGTAATGTGTTTCAATAAAACCGTTAAACAGTTTGCGACGTTTCGTTGCTGTTTTGCCGTAATGCTTCTCGAACTCTTTATGAGACGTTAAAATGTAAATCGACCATGTATCCAATTTCGCGAACGTCTTTCCCATGTCTTTATACATTTGTTCCACTTCTTTCCGTTCTCCTAGACGCTCGCCATACGGCGGATTGCCGACAATAACACCATATTGTTTTTTTGAGGTAAAATCTTTCACCTGCATTTGCTTAAACGTAATGAGATCGCTTAATCCTGCCTCAAGCGCATTTTCTTTGGCGACATCTACCATACGGTGGTCGATATCAAAACCGTAAATGTCGAGAGACTGGTCGTAATTTGCTAAATCTTCCACTTCCTCTCGCGCTTGTTCCCACGTTCGCTTGCCGATCCACTCCCACTGTTCGGAAGCAAACTCGCGATTAAACCCTGGGGCGATGTTTTGACCGATGAGTGCTGCTTCGATCGGAATCGTTCCAGAGCCGCAAAACGGATCGACAAATGGACGATCCGGCGTCCAATTCGTTAATTGAATAAGAGCAGCAGCCAACGTCTCTTTTAATGGAGCTTCCCCTTGAGCAACGCGGTAGCCTCGCTTATGCAAGCCGGCGCCGCTTGTGTCGATCGTAAGTGTCGCAATATCTTTATGCAACGCCACTTCAACGCGATAGAGCGGACCGTTTTCTTCAAACCATGATACCCGATACTGCTGCTTTAAGCTTTCTACAATCGCTTTTTTGACGATGGCTTGACAATCCGAAACGCTAAATAATTGCGATTTCACGGATTTTCCGATGACCGGAAACTCGGCATTGACCGGAATATAATCCGCCCAAGGAAGCGCTTTAGTCTGTTCAAACAACTCGTCAAACGATGTTGCCTTAAATTCTCCGACCTTGAGCTTGATGCGGTCGGCGGTACGAAGCCACAAATTAGCGCGACAAATCGCTAACTCATCGGCTTCAAACGTCACTTTTCCGTTCTCCACCTGACATTCGTAACCGAGGCGGCGTACTTCGTCGGCTACAATCGACTCGATTCCCATTGCTGCTGTCGCGATCAATGTTATATTTCCCATATTCGTCACCTAATCCTTCATGTTGTCTATATGTAGTATAAACATGTTTCCCCGTTGATGTAATAAAAATGCGAAAAGCTCTCCCTCTATGCAGGAGAGCTTTTCATCATACTATATCGGCCGTTAATAATGTTCTGTAAGCCATGTTTTGTACCTTCGTACTGCAAGCGGCTTATCACCTCGTACTCCGGCGGTAATCATCTATCTACAGATGAAAACTTCATCTGTCCTTCCCTCCGTTCATTTCCTTCGGGAAGGTGCCCCTACCATCATTTGGGTTTCTCGCTCGTGGGGTTTACCGCGTTCCACCTCTAAGGTTTCCCTTAGAGCTCCGTCACTGTGGCACTTTCAGGGTAATCGAACCATATCCTGTTAAGGACGTAGGTTCTTTCCCCGCCGTCAGCCCAGCCTTGCGCCAGACTGCCCTAGCTTATTGTTTCGCTAGGCACGAACACTACGGGCATCTCAGCACCGTGCGAGCATGGACTTTCCTCTACGACAAACAATTGTCGCAGCGATTACCCGAACATTATTAACGCCGTCTGCATATTGTAGTATAGTCGATTTTTCCGTTCAGTTCAATGGGAAATTTTCCGACTATGTACCGTCAATCATAAAGTTTGTTGCCAAACACATGCTTTTCTAAATTGGACAACCGCTGTAAAATATCAAAATTCGTTGTCCCCGCTTGTGTCGATGGGCGCTTTTGTAGCTCTTCGATTTGGCGTTTTAAGCGCATATTTTCTTGCTGCAGTTCCTCGATTTCCTGCTGAAACGTTTCATAGTCTTTAATAATGATATCTAAAAATTGATCAACCTCGTCTTGATTGTACCCCCTCATGCTCACTTTAAACTCTTTTTCTAAAATGTCTTTCGCTGTTAACTTAATGCGACCCGCTAACATAGTTCTTCACCCCAATTCCAGTTCCGCTATCTTTTTCTTTATTTTTTCAGAAATCAAAACGATTGTCAATTTGCGACTCATCTGCTTGCGCTTCTTCTATGATAGCTTGCAAATCCGCAAAAGTAATGGGAAAAATGACGTATTTTTCTTTTTTCTTTGCAACTTCTAGCATATATCTCGGCGTTCCTTCTTTTTCCTCGTCATAGACGATGAGTAACCCATCGCTTTTTCGCACCATCCATTCATTTTTCATCCGAAACTGAGCAGGACTTTCGTACGGTCGCTTTGTAATACTGTCAACAAAATCAGCTTGCGAAACAATCCATTCATAATATTCTCGATTTGTTTCGCTCCATCGTTCTTCTTGATTTAGAAATGGCGTAAGTACAGCCAATTGTAAATGCGAATATGTCGCTTGTAAGTCATACACGACCTCTGCTGTCCAAAGCTCAACGCCCAATTGTCCGCTGATTACCACCCACTCCAAACCTTCGTCGATAAGTGAAAGAAGACGCTTTTCGACCGCTTTTTTTATGTAAAAAACGGCAGGATGATCATTTGTAAAAATACCTAATTCATATGGTTTATAACCTGTCACGGCAAGCACTTTAACCAAAGGTGTCTCTCCTTTTATTTATAACATATAGTAAAACAGGAACTGATGATTCAGTTCCTGTTTTATCGCGGTTTAGTAGCCCCATGGAAACGGAGCAGGGACACCGCAATGGAAATGTTGGTTCGCTACCTCATTCACAACCGATTCGGTGTGCGGGAAATAATGTTGATGTTGAAAAATATGATGGTTCACATGGGTTGTGTGAGATGGATGAATATGTGGCACAACCGTTGCATCGAAATAATGTTGTTCACAACATTTTGGTGGATGAACAATCGGTGCCACAACATGTGGTCTGCAATGCATATCGATTTCTCCTTTCTTTATCATAAGCTGTTCTTTACAATACTAGCCTATGATGAAAGGAGCGGACTCGTACTAGTATAGATACCCATTTTTCCCATAGATGTCTATGAATGGGCATCCCAAGTGCCAAATACAAGCTTCCTTCACGTTAAATTTGTAAATACAACCGCAGTTAGGCAAACGACAACAAAAAACAAGTAGAAAATTTTCTTATACATGCTCCTCATCGTTCTTCTCTCCGTCCATTGCTTTCGTTTTCACGTTCTATTCCCAAAACATAATTGTACATATTTTTTGTTTTTTCTACAAGTTTCATCTATAAAAACAAAATTTTCTCTATTTTCTGTCGTATTTTGCGCTTTCCGAGGAAATAGTTATGTTTTCATTTTCCGTTTGAGCCTATTGATTCGCTTGATCAACTCGTATTCCTGCTCCTCATCTTTTTGTTTATAAGTGCGAACGAGCGATTTCCATATCTCATAAGACTGGATGGCATAGTTGTACGCTTCTTCTATCTTGCGGAAATAATGTTCATACGCTTTCGCTAATTCGGTTGCTGCCTTCATTTTCAGCGAGTCGTTGCTATGTTGGAATAAATCCTTCCAGATTTCCACCGCCTCTTCGTATCTTTTTTCCTTTTTGTAAAGAAGCGATAAATTCCATTTCGCTTTTATGGATTCTTGCATATCACTTTCGGCGACGTGTTCGTACACTTCCTTCGCCGCATTTATTTCACCTAAAGCAGCAAACCAGCGAGCTGTCTCGAATTGTTCAAGCGTGCCCCCCATCTCGTTCGCTTCTAAAATTTGTTTAGAAAGATGAATATAGAGGGTTATTAACGACAATATATCCATCTCATTATGTTGGAGCACTCCGAAAATTCGCTCTGGATGTGGTGTGGAGAGAAAATCAAAATACATCATCGGCGCTAAAAAGCCCGGAATATCATGTTCGCGCTCAATCCCAAGAATTTCTTTTTCCACATTCGCTAATCGAACCGATTCAAGCTTCTGTTTCCACATTCTTCGTGCCGCATGGTATAAGTCAAAATGGCCAAATGCCGGCAATTTCGGTACCGTGTCACGAATGAGCGTATGGCGCGTTTTCAGTTTCGGCCAATCGAACGCTTTTCCATTATACGTGACCAATGTCGTATAATCGACTTCCGATAAAAAACTTTGATAGAGAGCGATCTCCGCCCCCGGATTTGGCAAAAAATGCTGACGAACAACTACACGATCGGAATAAACGCGGGCATGGCCAAGCAAAAAAATGACATGCCCTGTCCCGCTTCCAAGTCCGGTCGTTTCTGTATCAAAGAAAAATAAGTCACTGACTTCGTGCCCTTTGCTTGAAAGCGGGTGAGTAAAGGGAGCCTGCTGCCACATACTACAAACATCATGTAATTCACCGAGATGATATTGACCATGTCGGTAGTCTAGCGGATAGACGACTTCGCGAATAAGACAATATTCACCATCAAAAAAGAACGGCTTAACGCCAAAATCGAGCCAACGCTCAAAATATGGAATGGTCTCATCTCCCGTTTTTGCGGGAGATGACACTTGTGTTTCATCTTGATGAGTCGGCTCATTTCTAGCTATATGCCCTTTCAATCTTGCTAACTTATGTTTAATCGACATCATCTAACCCTCTCATTGCTTAATTTAAAGCAGTCAACAAATGTAACACATCTGTTTATGGATGAGGTATAGCACAAACACACATATTGCTCTTTTATACAAGCTTATCCAAAAACGCTAAAATGGTTTGCTTAATATTATCAGTTGCTTCTTCTATAACCCCAATGCAGGAAGGGCATCCCTTATCGCATGGACAGCTTTCAATCACTTTTTTAACTTCCCTCATGATTTCATCATAACGCTTAAACACTTCTTCTGATAACCCAATACCGCCCGGATAGCGGTCATACAAAAAGATCGTTGGCAAACCAGAATGAGCTGCTTTGATTTGCGGTACGACATGTACATCTCCACGATCACACATGACAAATACAGGAACTAAATTACTTAAAACATTCGAAATTCCCATTAGCACTTGTTCTATCGTTTGAGTACCTAAAGGAAATACATCTTCGGAAAAATCAATCCATGTAGAACTAGTATGCAGTTCCTCTTCAGGTAAATGGATCGGGCCGGAGCCTATATTTTCGAACGTGCTTAACTTGATCTTCTTGAATATCGTCGGAAGAGCGTTTACAGTAACATCACCATAATGTAAACGCACAAAATTCCTTTCCTCTGCTTTATCTTCCTCGAGAACCTTTAGTTGGACAGCGAGGTTTGCATCAGTGAAATATTCTACATTCACTTCCCTTACATACGCTTTTTTCTCTTCCCAATCCAGCTTCTCTACTTGATACTGCACACCTTCATGAAGGTAAATCGCTTCCTCATGCAATAGAGTCATCGCACTAAAACGGTCCATTTCCCCTATCACTTTATGATTTGCAGTATTCGAAATATCAATAATGACCACATTTTCCTGCGATGCTGAACGTAAACTAATATTATGCGCTGGAAACGATTCGTTCATCCAATGCCATTTCCCACCACTGTAGTGAAGCACTCGTTGCTCAGCAAGAAATTCCATGATTTCATCAACTTCGATATGACCGAATTTTTCCCCTTTGCGAAAGGGTAATTCATATGCTGCACATTTCAAATGATCAACAAGAATAATTAAATTATCCGGATTAATTCGCGCCGATTCCGGGGAGCGATTAAAAAAGTACTCAGGATGCTGTACAATATATTGGTCCATGGGGGCAGAACTCGCCACCATAATAATGAGCGAATCTCCATGTCTTCGCCCAGCCCGTCCAGCTTGTTGCCATGTACTGGCGACCGTTCCCGGATATCCTGTCATAATACATACTTGAAGTTGTCCAATATCGACTCCAAGCTCTAAGGCATTTGTGCTAACGACTCCTATAATCTCGCCACTCCGCAAGCCTTTTTCAATTTCTCGCCTCTGTTTTGGCAAATACCCGCCACGGTAACCACGAATCGTTTTAGGGCCTAGCTCATCCTTAACAAGTTCCTGAATATGGCTCAAAATGACTTCTACACGCACACGGCTACGCGCAAAAACAATGGTCTGGACATGATTTTTCAAAAATTCTTTGGCGAGGTGATTGACCTCTACTGTGGCGCTTTTCCGAATGTTTAACGGCTTGTTTATTACAGGTGGGTTATAGAAAACAAAATGCTTCCGCCCTCTAGGAGCCCCATTATTATCAATAAGAGCCATCGGTTCTCCGGTTAAATTTTCTGCAAGCTCTTTTGGATTGGCAATTGTTGCTGATGTGCAAATAAACTGAGGATTGCTTCCATAAAAGCGACAAATGCGTTTTAAGCGCCTAATCACATTGGCAACATGACTCCCAAATACCCCGCGATACGTGTGAAGCTCATCAATCACCACATATTTTAGATTTTCAAATAATGATACCCATTTTGTATGATGCGGTAAAATCGCAGAATGAAGCATATCTGGATTTGTAATAACAATATGGCCTGCCTTACGAATTTTTTGGCGGATACTTGGTGCTGTATCTCCATCATACGTATAACTATTAATTGGAATTCCAATTTCCTCAATAATTTCGTTTAACTCACTTTTTTGATCTTGCGCAAGTGCTTTTGTCGGGAATAAGTAAAGCGCTCGGCTGTTCTCATCTTCAGCAATCGCCTGCAGAACTGGCAAGTTATAACAAAGAGTCTTCCCAGAAGCCGTTGGGGTAACTGCTACAATATTTTTCCCTTCTTGAATCGCTTCGTAAGCAGAATATTGATGCGTATAAAGTGCAGCAATTCCTCTTTGTTCTAAGGCTTTTCGAAGACGTTGATCGATCGTGTCCGGCATAGGAACCGTTTTCGCCTCTTGTGGTTCAATTTCATACCAATATATGACATTTGGATTACCTCTCAATTCTTCTATCAATTCAGAAAGGCTTTTTTTCTTCATCATTTCCTCACCTCATTCAATCCAACTCTTATTTTAATCAAAAATCTATCATGCTTTCTATAAAAATAATATTATCCCCCGTTATAACACCGGGATCAGCCGGAGGGTTATTTTCGGATTATGCGGTGAGAACATGGTTTAGTTTGTTTTTAGGCAAAGCTCATATTAGTCCCTTAATGAATAAAACATTTGAAGAAAGCGCTGATGGGCAAAAGAACGGCTGTGAGTATCACCCGACAATCCCTAAGAGATGTTTCCATCTATCGGTTTCCTCATTCAAGGGTGTCTTCTTCCCTCTAAAACAAAGTGAGCCCAACTTTTTTCCATACTATTTTAACAACCGCTTCATCCATTTTAACGCATTCGGATGATTCGGGTACCGAATTGACAAATCTAACGCTGTCGTTTGTTTCAGAACGCTTTTATAATGGGAAAATGCATCAAAACTCGCCTTTCCATGATAAGCGCCAAACCCGCTTTGACCAACGCCGCCAAACGGTAAGTATGGTGTTGCAATATTCATAAGCGTATCGTTAATGCAGCCACCGCCAAAGCTCACGCGCTCGATTATGTGTTGTTGAACGCGGTGATTTTCGGAAAATATATACAAAGCAAGCGGCTTTTCATAACGATGAATGCTCGCAATCGCTTCATCAATGGACGTAAAAGCAAATACAGGTAAAATCGGTCCGAAAATTTCTTCTTGCATGATTGGATCATCCCATGAGACCCCTTCGATGATGGTCGGTTCGATCCATCGCTGTTCGATCTCATATCGTCCACCGTGTACGATCGTTCCTTGGTGCAAAAAAGAAACCAGCCGTTTTGTGTGACGTTCGCTCACGATTTTCGCATAATGCTCGCTTGTTTCTGGCTGTTCTCCGTAAAACTCCCGAATATAATGCTTCATCTTTTCAAGAAGCTGCTCTTTTACCGCTTCGTGCACCAATAAATAATCAGGGGCGATACACGTCTGCCCAGCATTCGCGAACTTTCCCCAAACCAGCCGTTTTGCTGCCCGTTCAAGGTTCGCCGTTTCATCGACAATCGCAGGACTCTTTCCCCCTAATTCAAGCGTTAGCGGAGTGAGATGTCGACTCGCCGCTTCCATCACGATTTTTCCAACCGGAACGCTTCCGGTGAAAAAAATATGATCAAAGCGCAACTTTAATAGTTCCGTACTGACGTCAACTCCCCCTTCCACGACCGCCACATACTGCTCATCAAACGCCTTAGAAATGATTTTTTTCAAAAGTGCCGACATCTTCGGCGTATACTCTGATGGCTTCACAATTGCACAATTTCCTGCAGCGATGGCCCCACTAACGGAGCGATTGCAAGCTGAAACGGATAATTCCAAGGAGCGATAATGAGGCTCACTCCATATGGTTCCGGGTAAAGAAAACTTTTCGCCCCCAAATGTGTCAGCGGCGTTTTTACCCGCTTCGGCTTTGTCCATTTTCGCAAATGCTTCATCATAAAGCGGATTTCCTTATATACGAAACCAATTTCCATGCTATATGCTTCAAGCGGTGATTTTCGCAATTCCTCATACAATGTTTCCATGATTTGTTCTTCGTATGATTCAATTGTCTCTTTTAGCTTTTTCAGCTGCTTTAGGCGAAATTTAACACTCGTCGTTTCTCCGGTGCGAAAATATTGTTGTTGCTTGGCTAGGAGTTCAGCACTCATGACAGTCCGCCCCCTTCACCCCATAGAAAAATAAACGAGCAAGTTCTTCCGTAAACCGTTCATCATACAAAGATGGATGGAGTCGATCCCCCATTTCTCTCCATATTTTTAAATAAAATAACAGTGTGTCGATCGAAATATTCGGGGCGATTTCTCGTTTTTGTTGTGCCTCCTTGACCATTTCGATAAACAGCGGAATGATCCGGGTTTGATATAAAGATTCTACGACGTTCCGAATTTGTTCATCTTCTTTCATCAAGTTTTGAAAAAGATCTACACGAATTTGTCGAATCGCCCTTTTCTTTTCGAAAATAATATATTCGACTTTTTCTTGAAATGGACGGTCCGCTTTTAAAAATTGTTCACGTTGCTCCACTTGCTCAATGAGATATTCAATGATGACTTCTCTGATCAGCTGTTCCTTACTGTGAAAATGATTGTAAATCGTCACTTGCGACACATTTGCTTTTTTGGCAATATCGCTGATTTTAATATTTTTCGGATCTGTATCTTTTAACATTTCTAAAGTCGCTCGTTTAATATCTTGTTTTTTTCTTTCTGTCCGCTTGGCAAAGCCGCTCATCGTACCACCTTCCTCCTTTTTATACTTCTATTATGACATTTAATGAAATAATTATAAATAAATATTTCAAAACTCATTGACGATGAAATAATAAAAGCGTATGATGAAAAATGAAATATCCATCATAAAAAATTTCATTTTCACCTCGGAGGTGGAACATTATGATTCAACTGCAAGGATTAACAAAAGTTTTTCCGAATGGCAAAGGAATTTTTGATATCACCTTTACTGTCGAAAAAGGTGAAGTGTTTGGTTTTTTAGGACCAAACGGTGCAGGCAAATCAACAACCATTAGACATTTAATGGGCTTTATGAAGCCGACAAAAGGGACGGCATCAATTAACAATTTCAATTGTTGGAACGAAGCATCCTCGGTTCAGAAACATATAGGATACTTGCCCGGTGAAATCTCGTTCCTCGAAGGAATGACAGGATTCGAATTTTTAAACTTACTAGCTGGAATGCGCGGAATGAAAAACTTCAAATACCGCGATGAACTTATCGAAAGACTTCAATTTGATGTTCACACGCCAATACGAAAAATGTCAAAAGGAATGAAGCAAAAAGTTGGAATCGTTGCCGCGTTTATGCACGATCCCGAAGTGATTATTCTTGACGAGCCGACATCCGGTCTCGATCCGCTTATGCAACAAACGTTTATTGAGATTGTTCTTGAAGAAAAGAAAAAAGGAAAGACGTTTTTCATGTCATCGCATAGTTTTCCTGAGATTGAAAGAACATGCGACCGGGCTGCCATTATCAAAGATGGGCGAATCATTGCCGTGAAAAATATTCACGAACTTCAATCGATGCAACGAAAACTATTTGATGTCGTCTTAACATCTGAGTCAGAGGTTCAAGATCTTTTGCAATCACCATTAGACATTATCAGCCATAACGGCAATCGTGTGCGGATCGCTGTGCAAGGAAATTATGATACATTTATCCGCGAACTTGCCAAATACAACGTTCAAAGTATGGATGTGCATGTGCAAAGTCTGGAAGACATCTTTATGAATTATTACGATCGGCGAGGTGATGAGCGATGAATTTCGCCTTATACAAGCAAATGCTAAAAGTTCATGGCAAAACCATATTGAGTTACTCCATCGGCTCTGCCTTTTATCTGTTATTAATTGTCGGGATATATCCGTCCATTGCCGATTCACAAGCAATGGAAAAGTTATTAAAACAAATGCCAGAGCAATGGCTCAAAGCATTTGGCTTGAATACCGGCATGGGAAATCTGACCGAATTTGTCGCCGGAGAATATTATAGCTTACTTTTCATTTTAATCCTTTCGATTTACTGCATCATGACAGCCAATCAGCTCATGGCGCGGTTAATCGATCGCGGTTCGATAGCGTATTTGCTTGCAACGCCGAATTCCCGGCAAAAAATCGCTTTTACCCAAGCACTTGTCCTTTTAACAGGTATAGTAACAATTGTTTTTATCACAACAATAGCTGGAATCGCTGGTGCCGAGTGGCTCGTTTCCGACTACTCACTTGATCGCTCGTTATTTATCCAAATGAATCTTGTTGGTCTTCTACTATTTTTTTCCATCAGTGGCTATTCTTTCTTCTTTTCAGCCATTGTCAATGACGAAAAACAGGCATTGTCTTTATCAGCAGGTGTCACTTTCTTATTCTACTGTTTCGATTTAGTCGGTAAATTGGCTGAGAAAGTAGAATGGCTAAGAAACATCTCTCTATTTGCGACGTTTCAGCCAGCAGAAATTGCTCAAGGAAATGCAGATCTTCTTCCTGTATGCATTCTTTTATTTGCGTTAGGTATGATCAGCTATATAATGGCCATCCTTATCTTTTCGAAGCGCGATTTAGCGATCTGACTTCTTGCAATCAAATAGCTTGTGTACAATGAAAAAGGACTGTTCCCTAACCAATAGAGGAAACAGTCCTTTTTGTATAAAGGTTCGATCAATCTTCATCGCTTGCGAAAAAACGTAAAATGTAAGTAAATAAGTTAATAAAATCGAGATAGATATTGACGACAATCATCGGAATGTCCGCTTCAGAAAATCCGTAACGTGCTAACCGATTGATGTCGTAAATCGTAAATCCAAGAAAAATCAAAATCCCTAATGCGGAAATGCCCATTTGCCCGACACTAGAAAACGGAATAAAAAATTGAATGAGGAGTAAGCCGAGTAAAGCAAATGCTCCCATCATTAAAAAGCTGCCAAGAAAGGAGAAGTCCTCTTTCGTTTTCGCTGCATAAAGCGCTACTCCCGTAAAGGATACAACCGCTAATGCAAACCCTTTTAACACCGCAGCCGCGCCAATGATCGCAATATACTGTGCAATGAGCGGAAATAACGTCGCACCAGAAACAAACATAAAACTATACATAAGTGGATAGCCGACTGCTCTTTTGCTTCTTGCGAATATCATCACAATCAATAAAATCAATTCTAGTACGAGGAGTGGAAAGTACATTATTGCGGGAATCCATTGACCGACGTATAATCCCCCTGTAGCTACCGCTAATGCAGCCAAAAACGTAAACACTAATTTCGCAATTGGACTCGATGAATACGTTGATGAATAATTCACCATTCATTCCCCCTTTTTTACTCAGTTTATCATATTGCGGCTTATTGGTCATTGGTTTGTTGGATCTTTTTTGTTATAAAAGAAGAAAAATGAAATGTCTAATTGGATATCAACGTGATTATAAATCGGCTATCGAAAACTCTGCCGTTACTGAACCGTTTTTTTACTCTATGCTAATCCAAAAAGAAGCTTAAAGTGGAGTAGCATTTTTATAAACGTTTTTTTCTTTAGGAACAATATTGAGGTAATTCCTTTTTACGTATCAACTAAAAAGGCTGTAGATCGTTATTTTTGCTAGCTGTCGTCATTGGAAATATTCCTTGTTATATCTTTGTCAAGCGAGATTTTTTTCGTATCCGCACCGTATTTTCCCCTGTGTTTCTAACTACCATTGACAACAATGATACTTACTTTTCCATTCGTCGTATTGATCGGTGTTTATTACAACCTGAAAGATTGACTGTGAAAAATTCCATTTTACATGGCCATTATCCACGGAATGCTTTTGAAACCTTTGCATTCATCCGTACACAAATGACTCGATACGAATACAAATGGGATTTTTAGTTACGCTAGACCATTCTCTACAAAAAGGAAGCAAGATATACATACATATCTGATACGATAAAAAGCTCGCGATCATGCGAGCTTTTTGACATTTAGAAATTAATCCGCAAATAAATCCGAAGACAAATATCGCTCCCCGGAATCTGGGGCCATACAAAGAACACGTGCTTCCTTAGGAAGGCGTTTGGCTACTTCGATGGCGTAATAGGCTGCGGCACCTGCTGAAGCGCCAACGAGAATTCCTTCCTCGGCAGCAAGACGGCGCGACATCATTTGCGCATCTTCATCCTTAATTAAAAAAATGTCATCGTAAATATTACGATTTAATATTTTCGGAATAAAACCTGGACCGGTTCCGGGAATTTTATGCGGGCCCGGTTTTCCACCTGACAACACAGGCGAGCCATATGGTTCGACAACATAAATTCGTAAGTAGGGAATATGTTTCTTCAATTCCTCTCCTGTTCCCGTTACCGTTCCGCCCGTACCGGCTGTTAAGACAAACGCATCGAGCTTCCCATCAAACGCCTCCAAAATTTCTATCGCTGTACTGTGACGGTGCGCATCCGGATTAGCCGCATTCTCAAATTGCATCGGGATAAAACTATTCGGAATTTGCGCAGCAAGCCGATTTGCTTCATCAATCGCTCCTTGCATGCGCAGCTCAGCTGGAGTCAAATACACTTCTGCCCCATACGCTTTTAAAATTTTAACCCGCTCCACTGTCGCATTATCCGGCATCGTAATGATGCATCGGTAGCCTTTTGCAGCACATACCATCGCCAGACCAATTCCGGTATTCCCTGAAGTCGGCTCAATAATCGTGCTTTTTCCGGGAATAATCTTTCCTGCCATTTCGGCCCGGCGAATCATATTGAGCGCAGCCCTGTCTTTGACACTTCCTCCCGGATTAAAAAATTCCAATTTTATATATACATCTGCTCCATGCGGGTCAGGAATTCGGTTTAGTTTTACAACCGGCGTATTCCCGATTAAATCTAGGATTGATTCGTATCGTTTCATCGGCATCTCCAACCTTTATTCGCTCATTCTTATTTGATTATATGACTTTCATCATTTCCTTTCAATGCTTCACACATTTGTCATCATTATCGTATTCGGCACACATCTTGCCTTTATCATGAAGCATTAGAAATGGGAGGAAGACTATGAAAAAGTACATTTTATCCTTTTTTATCGAAACAGGAGCAGGTTTATTATTAACGGAGCGGTGGCTCATGGGGGCATTAACCATCACTCGCATCATCGTGATGGACATGGCGAACATATTTCCATGTTCGATGCCGTGGAAAAAGCCGGTGAAACATGTGCTTTCGACTTAAATGATGTAGGGGGTCACGAATCATGGAATGTACATCGTCAAACTGAACGACGAAAAAGAAACAATCGTAACTATTGCTTCAGATGGTACGCAATGAGTAAAGAAGCAAACAAGCTCACCTCGATTAGCATTTGGACGGGTATTTTCTTAGCGGCAAAAATGCTGCGCGCATAATCGAAAAAGAAACAGAAACAATAGCCGCCTAAAAATCAAGAGGACCTCCCCTCACGGTCCGTCCCCTTTTCGTTTATTCTGTCCATATAGGCAGATGAATGAAAACAGCTGTCCCTTTCCCTTCCTCACTTGAAAACGACACCGTTCCGCCATGAAGGTAAATAATTTGCTTGACAATCGCTAATCCTAATCCCGTTCCTCCTTCTTTTCTTGTCCGCGCCTCATCAACGCGGAAAAATCTTTGACCAAGGAATGGAAGTTTCTCTTTCGGAATACCTTTCCCTGAATCACGAATCATCAGCTGACAATGGCGAGGATCGGTTTGCTCAAGCTGCACATGAATCGTTCCACCGTTTGGCGTATAGCGAATTGCGTTATCCAGAAGATTATGGATGACTTGTTCTATTCGGTCACCATCACCTTCAATGATAATGTCCGGGTTTAAATCCGTCGTCAGAGACAATTGTTTTTCGCACAAAAATGGTTCATACTTAGCTAATGTATCTTCAATCACTTGGGAAAACACAAGAGGAACTTTCCGCAGCGGAACACTTTTTCCTTCCAGCTGTGCTAAATCGAGCAAGTCGCGGACAAGCCGCTCCATTCGGCTCGCTTCACGGTGAATCAATCTTACATACTTCTCTTCATCGTCTTTCGTTTTCACCATTCCTTCAAGAATGGCTTCACTATATCCTTTGACATAACTTAATGGCGTTCGCAACTCATGAGAGACATTCGCTAAAAATTCCCGCTTTCTCATATCTTCTTCATCAATCGATCTAGCCATCACGTTGAAGGCTTTTGCTAACCTTCCCACTTCATCATCCGTACGAATCGGAATTTGTGCTTTATAATCCCCTTGTGACATTTTGTACGCCACTTCTTCCATTTCTTTTAACGGTCCGGCGATGTGACGAGCCATTCTTTTTCCCACAGCAAGCAACATCACTACAAACACGAGCGCCAGCGGAATCCAAATATCAGCGACTTCTTTTGTCATATCTTGAATGCTCGCTAGAGGAATATAGAGATAAAGCCCCCCTTCTAACCGATGTTCATCTAAAAGCGGAACAATGATGCCCATAATTTTGTGGCCAAATCGCTTTTCATAACCGATCTTTGTTACAATGTCACCGTTTAACAGTTTGGCGCGGTCTGACTCGCTAATTAACGAATCGTAATCAATTTGAAACGGCAAACACGCGCTTAATTCTCGCGGGTTATTGACTAACAACACTTCCGCTGTCGATTTTTCATTATACCATTCCACTTGCTTTCGATAACTTGCTGTAATCGGTCCGCCGTGATAATCGCCCGCTAAGTTTTTCCCTTCTTCAATTAATGTCTGCTCAACTTTATCTACATATAATTTTTGATAAAAATAATTTAAAAGAAAATAAGAAAACGATACGGTGACAATTACACCCATACTAATCGTAAGCCAAATTTTTTGCATTAATGTCATCGACCTTGGTCGCATTCGTTACACCTCAAACTTATAGCCAATTCCCCATACCGTTTTAATGAAATGGCTTCCTTGCTTTAACTTGATGCGCAATGTTTTAATATGCGTATCGACTGTTCTTGCATTGCCTGTATAATCATATCCCCATACGCGTACAAGCAAATCATCCCGGCTGAATACTTGTCCATGATGTTTGGCAAGAAAAAGAAGTAAGTCAAATTCTTTTAACGTTAACACGATTGTTTCTCCATCCACTGTTACTTTTCTTCCTTTTTCATCAATGCAAAGCGGTCCGAAAGAAAGTCCTCCGTTTCGATGCTTCTCCTGATATACACGCCGCATGACCGCTTCAATTCGGGCAATGAGCTCACCTGGGCTAAACGGTTTAACAATGTAATCATCCCCGCCAAGCTTTAATCCCTTTACTTTGTCCCATTCATCTCCTCTTGCTGTTAAAAACAGCACCGGCACATCAGATTGTTCGCGAATGCGCGCGCACAACGTAAACCCGTCCATCTTCGGCATCATAATATCAAGCAAAATCAAATCCACTTGTTCTCTCCTTATGATTTGCAATGCCTCTTCACCGTCTTTTGCCTGCAAACAAGCAAATCCTGAATTTTCTAAGTACATGCTCACTAAAAATCGCATATCTTCCTCGTCGTCAACGATTAACACTGTTTTCTTTTCCAAGCACATCCTCTCCTCGAATAAGTAATTGAAACGGTCCTTTTCCGGTTTTCCAGCGGGCGACGATTCGTAATGTGCGCTCATCTATCACATAAATCTCATCACTATCATAGCTAGCGACATATAAACGCCCATTTGCTCCTATCATCGTGAAAGGGTTCGCTCCAACGGTTAATGAAGCCTCTTGTTGCCCCGATTTGCTCCATTTTCGAACCATGTTCGAGCCATGGCTTAATCCAAAAACGCCTTCGTTTGTTTCCACAAAATTCACTGGCATATCTGGGGCGTCAATTAATTTCAAAAGCTTACCGGTTTTTAATGAATACACGTGTATTTTTGTTTCGACCGTACTGCCGCTGCCATGACCCCCAACCCAAAGCTCTTGTTCATGTTCGCGAAGCAATCCCCCGAATACAAATTTCGGAACGGAGAATGTATCCATCACTTGCCGCTTGTCCACATCGATGACATAGGCTTTTTCATCATAAAAATCGATGACATATAACCTCGTTCCTGTACTATTTTGCAGCAACGTAAGCGGCTGACTCCCGACTTTGATTTCACCGCTTTCCTTCCCGTTCATTTGAAACATTCGTATCGCTTTTCGCCGCCCATCAGCAAGAAAAATACGGTTTCCATCGTTCGAAACAAGAGCGCTCACAATTCCTTTTCCTGTCTTCCACTCGTTTTTCAGCTTTCCGGTCACTACATCGTATACATACACTCTGTCCAATTCGTCTCCATACAATAGCAACGTATTTCCATCGGGAAACAGTGCCCCGCCTTTCACAGGTTGCTTCAAGTTCCATTGCGCTACTGTAGTTCCTTTGTACAAATCGAAAAATGTAACGCTTCCATCTTTTACATTCACGCTAATCAACGTTTCTATCTGTCGCGAAATGGAGGGGAGCGTCTCGCTTTCACACCCTGCTAATAACACACAAAAACTAACGATTAACGCACAAACGAGTCTCATAATTTCCCCCTTTTTTTCAAAAACAAGTTGATTATAAACGAATATTGTGAAAGATTTGTGAAGTATTGTTAACTTTTCACGTGACTCCTATATAAAAAATATTATTTTGCTTCTATTCATGTTTTTCTTTTATCATTTATAATAAGAAATAAGAAACCAACTACATATGACTGTATCACAGAACCATTGTCACGGTGAATAGAAAACGGGGTGAATTGCTTGAAATCCTCTGTCAAAAAATTGATCGAATTTTTAGAACAGAATCTCTCCCATTTTCTCCAACATTGGAAAAATCATATGTATATCGCCAATCATGATAAATATATTGGCTACGTCGAACATAATGGATTGGCCGTGTTTCAATTAGTCAAAACAGCGATGGGACGCCGCTTATGCATCGACGAAATCCAGCAATTAGCTTACAAAATTGCGAAAGAACGAGCAGAGGCGAATATTAATATTGGGGACTTTGTTTATAACACCAATCTCGGACGGAGTTTGGTCATTAAATACTCGCTCCAATCCGGCCTGCCGATTGAGGAATTGCAACCACTTATCGATGATATTAATTATTTGTTCGATCACTTTTCGTTTTATGCGGTTACGAAATATACGGAGTTAAAAGAAGCGGAACTGCAAGAAAAAAACTTATTGATTACTCAGTCTCACAAAGATCGCTTAACACTTCTTGGACAAATGTCTTCGAGCTTTGTTCACGAATTTCGCAATCCGCTCACCTCGATTATGGGATTTATTCAACTATTGAAATTTGAACACCCAGATTTAAAGTATCTCGATATCATCGAACATGAGCTCGAACAGTTAAAATTTCGAATTTCCCAGTTCCTTCATGCATCGAGAAAAGATATTTTAGAAAGTGAAAAAGAAACCTTTTTTCTGTACGAACTATTCGAGGAAATTATTGAATTTTTATATCCAAGCTTTGTCGATGGAGATGCTGAAGTATCAACAGCGATTGACAAAAATATAAGAGTATTCGCCTATAAAGATCAATTGCGGCAAGTATTTATCAACATTTTGCTGAACTCCATTGAAGCGGTAAAAGAAAAACCAAAGCCACGACGAATTCACATTTGTGCATCTGTCTCAGGAAATTTCACTCACATTCACATTTCCAACAACGGCCCAGCTATCCCACCAGAAATTGTAAAAACTATTTTTGAACCATTTTTTACGACAAAAAAATTGGGGACAGGAATTGGTCTTTATGTTTGTAAGAAAATTATCGAAAAGCATGGAGGGCATATCACGTGTACCTCCAATGAACAAGCGACTTCTTTCTCGATTTCCTTGCCGCTCGAAAAAAAGAGAATCGTATAAATATGACCAAGCCATACTAAGAATAAAAAAAGGTGAGCGAAATGTTTGAAACGTGGAAAGAATGGATGAAACAAGCAACAACAGCGATTACCGATTGGCTACAACAAGAAAAACGATCCTTTTCTGATATTGCGAAGTTAATTCAACAACATTCGGACACTTGGGTGACGGAACGCACATGGCTTGGTTTAACATACCGATTCTATTTTCTCAAAATAGGCAACACAACATTGTCGATGGAAACAAGACTGATCGGCGAGGAAACGAAAAAAGAACACATTTTGTTCATCTGTATTTCTTCGGCTCATGCCTCTCCGATGGTCTATCGCTCCTACGATGAAAAAAGCAGTCTTGACAACATTGTAAAAGTCCCGCCTCTTCTTACACAAAACGCCGCCCCCATGTAACAACGGGGCGGCGTTTCCATCATCCTTTCATTCCATGTAACCATTCCTTATAGCATTCAGGGCATAACACTTCCTCTCGTTCTTCGTTAGAAGTGTAAAAAGAAACATAGTGCATTTTTGACTCTTCGCACTCACATTCGCAGTAAAAACATTTTTGGACAGGAAGAAGCATATTTTTTCATGTTAACTAATCCCTAAAAGACGCTGTTACGGCGAAGTAACGGAAAATAAATAGTCAATGACCGCTTCTTGTTCTTCTTTTGTAAACCCACTTGCTTCATCAATCCAATAGCGGTGGCCTTCACCGCTTACATGCACATCTTGAAGTTGCTTACTTGATTTGTTCGCGTTAATCACCTGCTCCCGCAACTTCCGATCCATCAGTGCTCGCAAACTATTGCGTGGATCTGGGACGATTCCTTTTAATACTGTACCTGATATGCCGGGCTCCCCATTTCGTCCTACTGCTACGCCACCGTCATGGAGATAAGGGGCTGTCCAGTAAAGTCCGATGAGACTTGGCACTTTATATCCTCCAGGAGAGTTGCCATGAGCAAACGCCAATCGAATTTGTTCTTTATCTAAATGATCCGTCGGCACTTTTAACACTTTTGCATTTTTTGGAATCGGAACAGGTGTATCTGGAGCATATAAAACTGCTTCGCCAAATACCTTTTCCGTTTTCTTTAACGCTTGGGCACGCGAAGGTTCTGTGCCAATGAATTGCGAGGAAACAACGCGATGATTGGTTAAATGCGCTCCGGCGTGACAGCTTACGCATCCTGCTTTTACAAACACTTCGCGACCGCGCTCGATTTGTTCAGCCGTCGGACGCTTCTTTGGATCTGGGGGATTTAACGTATTTTGCCAAGCAGCTACCGCATTATTTTGCTCGTTAAAACGAAAGCCTTTTTCACTCACAATAAGGCCATCCGGTGCGACTAGTGATACTTTTGGAAATTGCGGAGGCGCCACTAATTGATTGACTCCCACTACACCAGGGGTCGGGTCAACGGATTGAAAAAATTCCGACGGTTTTCTTTCAGTGGTCGGCTTATATCGCAATTTTGGATTCGCTGCATTTTGCAATATCGTCCCTAAATACACTTCCTCGTCTATTCCAAATAATGGTTCACTAATTTCCGATTGCGCAAGAGAATCAGCGTTTTGTGCATGCACATTATTGCTGAAAACGGTCAATCCGTTAAACGACCCTGCCGCGGCAAAACCGCTCCATCCATACGGATGATCACCTAAAGTGAAAGAATCAGGAATTTGTGAAGGATTGGCTTTCATATCAATCGTTGAATCGAAATTTCCCCTTGGCCAACTGGCAAAAATTCGATCTACCTCTTTCTCAAGCGCTTCCGGGTCAGGTAAAATAGCTTCCTTTCCCTTCGAATCAATGACTTTCCGATCAAGTGAACGAATATATTTTTGCAATCCTTCTATATGGGCATGTGTAAAATAGGCGGAGGAGTTCGTTGCTAAAGCCATTAATAACCCCGCATTTAAATCGTTATTCGGTGCACCTTCAATAACCTTTTTCGTATGTGGATCAACAGTCGCATGGCAAGCTGCACAGCTAATGCCGATGCGAATTTTTCCATCGTTCCAAACAACCGGCATTCCTAGCGGGGAATAAGCTCCTTTTGGAACATCAATACCTGTATCAATTTTCTCGCCTTTTTTATACGTTCGGTCTCCAATTGTAATATCTTCTGCTAATTCGACTTTTAAATTCGTTGTCCCCTTCCCTTTCAAGTCAAGAATCGCTTTTGCCATATTCCCGATGGTAAGCGGGCCATCGATAATCCCCATAATATC
The DNA here is from genome assembly GCF_013761245.1 of Thermaerobacillus caldiproteolyticus. GTDB lineage: Bacteria > Bacillota > Bacilli > Bacillales > Anoxybacillaceae > Thermaerobacillus > Thermaerobacillus caldiproteolyticus. The sequence goes on from NZ_JACDUT010000006.1 coordinate 198,832, forward strand.
AGTCAAAAACACTTCGTTCCCAAACGTTTCCTTATAAAATACTTCGCGCCCTAATTTTAAAAGGCGTTCATCGATAGGGATAGCTCCTTGCTCTGGAGAAAAGAGAGTTTTCTTTTCGTTTGTTGACGACTTTTGAGTATTACTTTCATGCTGACTGATCCATTTTCCCCAAATATCAAACCCTTTCTGTTCATTCGCTTTATATTGCTTTATATCGTTTTCCTCCGGCAATAGAGCGTACTCAAAGTTCGAATGGTATAGCACTCCCCCTCCAATGAGCAATAGGAGCACCACTATTATAGCGACATACCTCTTTCGCATCGCAACCACCGTCCATAGAGAAGAATTTCACCAAGCATATTGTATCCTTCTCTCTGTTCCGTTAGTCGCTTGTGCAAAACTCATCACTAACGGGACGGCGGACGGAATCCCGCAGCCCTTGCTTCTTGTTCTGTACAAAACATCACTTCTGCTTTTGTCACTTTATATTGCGGACTGCCGGGCACATGATAAATTTTCCTACCGTTTTTCGCAATGTTCCCTTTAATCATTGGTTTTTGGCACGTTTGATGTTCTGCACTAACTTGATCATTAAATCCATGGTCTGTTGCATAATTTTCGATCGACCAAATCTTCAACCGTTTTTTTCTTGCCTCATCTTGAATCTTGCGAAACTCATCGACATACTTCGTATTCGGCTCAAATACATAAGCGACGCGCGCATATCCTTTTTTTAGTAACAATTCATTCACCATTGTATTTCCGAACCATACGTAAGCAAGAAGACGACCATATTTATCACGCTCTCTTACATCAAGTTCAAGCTCGATATTCGTTCCTTTCGGTAATAACGATTTGACGTAGCGACTCGCTTCCAGACCAAATGGCTGTACCGGTTTCGTTGGATGTACGGATTCCGGTGTATCAATGAGCAACATTCGTACCGTCTCTTCCTTTTTTCCCACTTTGACCCTTAGCGTATCTCCATCAACGACTTTTACTACTTCAGCAGGAATTCGATGGGAAGAGGATTGGCAACCAACAAGAAACGCAAAACAAAGCAAAATCGCTATGTATGTTCGTAATGATTTCTTTCTTATTAGATTCAAAGTTTATCCTCCTTTCTTCTCCTTCATTATAACGACGTTGTCAACTCCCCATTACTTTTCCTACTCATAAACAATCCCTCTTGTAACAAGACGGCTCCTGTCTGTACAAGAGGGATGGCACTCTTTTTCTTTATCTACTCATGAACCATAACGGCCATGATCAGGAATAGCAAGCTCGTCAAATCGTTTTACGAGTTGTTCTAGACTGTTTTGTAACTGTTCTCCATACATCGGCATACCATGACCGGGAAGCGCAATAGTTGGTTGCAAGTGATACAATTGGATGACCGACTGTCTTGCTTGCTCCCAATCTGGCGTAAAATACATCGGCGGACCGTGAATTCCCTTCTGTTGCAGTAACACCGCCCACAATGACTCCTGTTTCACCGTAATGAACGCATCACCTGTAAGTAAGACACGGTCTTCTTCACGGAATAAAGAAATGTGTCCCCGTGTATGCCCCGGCGTATGAATCGCTCGCCATCCTGGTAAAAACGGAATAGCTCCGTCTTCCGATAGCGGCTTCACCTTTTCTCCTAGGTTGATTCCTTCATGTGGGTAAAGCGGGGAAAGCCATGCTATAAGTCCACCACCAACGGTCGGATCAGGTGGCAAATAATTTGCTTTTCCTGTTAAATACGGCATCTCGAACCGATGAGCATATACAGGAACATCCCAATCGCTCAGCAAATCTGCTAACGCTCCGACATGGTCAAAATGTCCATGCGTTAAAATGATCGCTTTGGGGCGGCAGTGCTTACCGAATAATCGTTCTGCCATACGCCGAATCAAAGAGGCAGAAAACGCAGTTCCCGCATCTACAAGTACCCATGCCCGCTGATCCGGTATTTGAATGAAATAGACATTGACGATATACGTACGCAATTTCGCAATATGTGAAGCGACAAACGGCTTTTTATATGGTCCCATCGCTCTTTCCTCCTCATGGATTAGTAATCCTCCATCTTTAATAATTTGTAAGCATCCATGCCCGACTATGCACTTACACAATTATTTACTAAAATAATTTATATATATATTTTAAAAAATTTATATTTTCTGTCTTAACCAAAAATAAACATCAAAACTTTTAGAATTTTTTATTTCTATATAATTTTATTGACTTATAAATATTTTGTAAATTAAAATAGGACATGTCATCATTTTTACGAGGAGGAAACATCATGGGGGCACTAGCAGAAACTCAAGTGATGAACGATCATCATTCAAAAAAGAAGCATCCTCCCGGGCTTTATTTATTATTCTTTACAGAGCTTTGGGAACGTTTCAGTTATTATGGAATGAGAGCCATTCTTGTTCTTTATTTAACAACAGAGCTCGTTAGCGGTGGCTTAGGATTTAAAGAAAGCGTCGCGATGAGCATTTACGGCTTCTTCGGAGGAGCTGTCTACTTTACCCCAATTATCGGTGGCTATCTATCTGACCGCTTTTTAGGTAGAAGGCTAGCGATTACAATTGGTGGTATTACGATGGCGCTTGGGAACTTTTTACTTTTTGCCATCAACAACCATACAGGTCTATATCTCGGACTTGCTTTACTAATTATTGGTAACGGTTTCTTTAAACCAAATATTTCAACGCTTGTTGGAGAACTTTACGGGCCAAACGATAAGCGTCGGGATGCAGCATTTACTATTTTCTACATGGGTATTAATATCGGTGCTTTCTTCGCACCACTTGTTTGCGGCTTCTTAGCAGAAGATTACTTTAAAACAACTGTCAATGGTGTTGTCCAATACGGATTTAAATACGGTTTCCTTGCTGCATCGATCGGTATGATTATCGGTCAAATCATTTTTAATGTCTTTGGAAATCGTTATTTAGGGGAAATTGGAAAAAAACCAGTTGGGAAAACGGAAACTGGAGCAACTGTTCCAAAAACTCCATTAACGAAAAAAGAAAAGCAACGTACCGCAGTAATTTTAATTCTAGCATGTTTTATCATTTTCTTCTGGGCTGGATTTGAACAAGCCGGAAGCTCATTAACATTATATACAAATAAATTTGTTGATAAATCCATCGGTGGTTGGGCAATCCCAACGTCTTGGTTCCAATCATTGAACCCATTCTTTATCGTTGTGTTAGCACCGATTCTTTCGGCCTTATGGGTGAAACTTTCGAATACAAAACGTGGTGACTTACCAATTCCAGCCAAAATGGCGATTGGTATGATTTTACTTGGTCTTGGATTTGCTGTTTTAATTCCTGCTGTACTACAAACTGGCAGCAATGAACATCACATTGTCGAAAAAGCAAATGTTATGTTTATCATTTTGACCTATTTCCTTCATACGCTTGGTGAGCTTTGCTTATCACCAGTAGGATTGTCTATGGTAAGCCGACTTGCTCCAATTCGTTTAGCATCACTATTAATGGGCGTTTGGTTAGCAGGAACAGGAGTTGCTCAAGTTTTAGGTGGTCAATTAGCCGCGTTGACCGAATCATTAGGTTATTTAGAAATCTTCAGCTTAATTGGCGGCCTAACGATTGGATTAGGACTTATTTTATTGCTGTTGACGAAAAAACTTGTACGTATGATGGAATAAGAAGGCTAACTCCTTAATCGGAGTTAGCCTTCTTTCTATATATTTTCCATGCGTACAAATTCCCTTCCAGTACACACTATTTCTCGTAAGGTGATGAGAGACAATGAAAGCAATTGAGAGCATATGAAACATTAGAACTTCATGAACTTTTGGCGTTTAAAAATCAAAAGTGTCGCAATGCAACGAGCGGTATCTGCTTTAGAACTCCAATCACGACTTCAAAAAACACAACAACACAACATGGCTTACAAAATCTTTTAGCTTATGAGCAAAACAACCAGCGTTCTTAACCGATTGCTACGGATTTTGTCATCACCAAGAAAAACGATGTAAAAGTCTATACGATGTGACGAAGCATCGCTCCGGAAATATGCAATACATTAAAACAGCATTTAAACGCTGTGATTCAATTTCAAGGGCAAACTAGCCAATATATGAATAAAGTCTACGATTATCCCACGAACGCGCAAAAGAAGATACACGTAGACACGCAGGCGTCTTACCCCCCTTTACAAACAACGAACGATAATTCGCACCTTCCCTCTCCGCAATGTTTCAACTATGGGATTCGGCCGCGACAGCCGGAATCCCATTTTTCATATTTTTTTGCGATTGATTCATTCTAATGAATGAGGTGAAACGTATGAAAAAAACATCATTTTTGATCATTGTCACTGGACTTGCCATTGTCTTCGTTACCGTTGCAGGAATCATTGCTTTGTATCGTCCCGCAGTAAACAAACAACAAGCTCAACAGTTAAAAACTGCTCCAGCCCCTTATGAGCCAGCGCCTCGTTCCCATCCGACCATCATTACCCTTAATAGCTTAGCGATGAACGAGACGATCAAAACCAAATTAAATCGCCATCCAAAGATTGTGAAAATCAATCATAATGGCCGCGATCAAAGCCATTATTACAATCACGAAATTACCGTTCGATTTCACCGGATGCCGACGGAGCGGGATATAGCGCGCATCGAACAAGAGATTGACGGAACAGCAGTCAACCGTTTTGACCATTTTTTCATCTTTCGCTCCAACAGCAAAACGTATAACGAATTAATCAACTACTTTCGCCAACATCCGAATGCTGCCTATGCCGAACCGAATTATATTTTTTTGCAAAATGAACAGCCAAACGACTTACTGTATTCGCGCTATCAATGGAATTTGCCAGCCATTCAAACGGAGGAAGGATGGCAGCTTTCCCACGGGAAGAAAAGCGTTACGATTGCCGTCATTGACAGCGGTGTCGATCTTGACCATCCCGATTTAGTTCATCGCCTTCAAAAAGGATATAACGTGCTAGCAGATAATGACATCCCTCAAGACGATAACGGACATGGTACACATGTGGCGGGCATTATTGCTTCAGACCCGAACAATCACGAAGGTATCGCCGGTATTACGTGGTTTAACCCCATTATGCCGATTAAAGCATTAAATAATGAAGGATACGGCACATCCTTTGACGTCGCAAAAGGAATTCGCTGGGCGGTAGATCATGGAGCTAAAGTGATTAATTTAAGCCTTGGCAACTATCAGACATCGACATTATTACAAGAAGCTGTACGCTACGCCTATGACCACGATGTCGTCTTAGTGGCTGCTTCCGGAAATGATCGCTCATCACAGCCTAGCTTTCCCGCCGCTTATCCTGAAGTATTAAGCGTCGGTGCAATCAATCCTGATGGCTCATCTGCTGAATATTCCAATTATGGAACTTATTTAGATGTTGTGGCTCCGGGAACGAATATTCCAAGCACATTTCTCGGGCATCGCTATGCAGCTCTTTCTGGCACATCAATGGCCGCTCCGCATGTGTCCGCTCTGGCAGGACTTATTCGCTCTTTGAATCCGAAACTAACGAACAAACAAGTTATGCAAATCATCACAAGAACAACCGTTGATTTAGGCCCAATCGGAAAAGATGCATATTTTGGTCACGGATTAATTAACGTATATCGCGCCCTTGAACTTGCCAATGACTTGCGATGACAAGAAAGCGGAAGCGTCCAATTTCTTCTATATACTTGACCACGTCCTGTGAATAAATGACGAAATATCGCCATCCCAGCTCTCTCAAAGCTAAATGCTCTTCGCCGGTAGAAGTGCCTGTCACTTCCCAAGCGCTAGTTTGGCACAAGAAAACTAGCAGCGATTCAACGCTTATATTAAAGGATGGAGACGTCAAATGATGGGGCGACTCCATCTTTTTGTTTCGGTCAATATTGTAGTCACAATACCAACGACTGTCACAACGATGAACGAGTGAAGAAATGACGTCGAACCGATTAGAAAACTCCCTACTGTAATAATCAACGCATCCATTATAAAAATGATAATCCCTACATTCCAATTTGTGATTCTAGCGATAAATTGGGCTAATAAATCTGTTCCGCCCGTGCTTGTCTCTTCCCGTAACATCATACCGATGCCTGTCCCGACAAAAATTCCGCCAATAATCGAGCTGATCATCGGATCAACCGATACCGTCCCACGCAACACCGAACATACATCGATCATTAGTGAGGAAAATAACAGTCCATGCAAACTATTGTAAAAAAACGGTCGATAGTAAAACCATGCAATAATATAAAGCGGTACGCTTACCAACATGGTCGTCAACCCTACTTTAACTTGCCAAATGTATTTCGCGATTAAGCCGATTCCAATGATTCCCCCGTCTAACAAGTGATGGGGAACCAAAAAAACGTTAATGCCAATGGCTAGTAAAACGCTGCCGACACCGATTGCAACCATCTTTTTGAACATTTGTGCCACACCTCATTTTTTTCGCTCTATTTCAATATATATGGCACTGTTTTTAAAGACTTGTCTCTTAATATTTTTATATTGCCGCGACTACAAAAATCATTTACAATATGATTGGTAGAACTGAATAGGACGCTCATTAGACCAATGAGGTAGAGGTCGCAGCTTTTATGAGTACAGTGAACGAGACGCAGAGACGTCAAAGACTTCACTGGAAAGGAAAAGCTGCCGAAGCTTGGGCATTTCTCTGGATGCTTAAGCTGGGGCTGTTGCCGAATAGGAACAGCACTGTCACGTTTGCATGGAGCAGACGTGGAGCGCTATCTTCATGGAAGGTTTGATGCGTGCGGGTATTGAGTACACTGCCGTCGAATCTCCTTCGACGGCTTTTTTATTCCTCAATTATTCTAATGAAAAGGAGTGATTGAACCAATGGAGACAGTCACGAAAAAAGAAGCAATGTCTGCTTCCGATTCTCTGTCCTCGAATGAGTTACACCGAAAATTAAAGGCGCGGCATTTAACAATGATTTCCTTAGGAGGAACGATTGGCACAGGTTTATTCCTAGCAAGCGGTAGCGCCGTTCACACAGCAGGGCCTGGCGGAGCACTCGTTGCGTATGCGGCCATTGGAATTATGGTGTACTTTTTAATGACAAGCCTTGCAGAAATGGCTACATATATGCCGGTCGCCGGCTCATTTAGCACCTATGCCACAAAGTTTGTGGACCCAGCTTTAGGATTTGCGCTAGGATGGAACTATTGGTACAACTGGGCAATCACCATTGCCGCCGAATTATCTGCCGTCACGATGATTATGAAGTTTTGGTTCCCTAACAGCCCTTCGCTTTTATGGAGCGCGCTTTGTTTAGCCGTCATGTTTCTATTAAACTATTTATCCGTAAAAGGATTCGGTGAAGCTGAATATTGGTTTTCTCTTATTAAAGTCGCAACTGTTATCATTTTTTTAATTGTGAGCTTTTTGATGATTGTTGGGATTATGGGCGGTGAAGCAGTCGGCTTCAAAAACTTTACGATTGGAGACGCTCCATTTCATGGCGGGTTTATGGCGATGCTTGGAATTTTCATGGCAGCAGGATTCTCCTTTCAAGGAACAGAATTGTTAGGGGTCGCTGCCGGCGAAAGCGAAGATCCTAAGCGCAACATTCCGCGTGCCATTCGCCAAGTATTTTGGCGCATCCTTTTATTCTATGTCTTAGCTATTTTAGCGATTGGTTTATTGATTCCTTACACGAATGAAAAACTTGCCAATAGCGATGTAACCGTGAGCCCATTTACGCTTGTATTTGATAAGGCAGGAATTGCGTTTGCTGCTTCCGTCATGAATGCAGTCATTTTAACAGCGGTTCTATCGGCTGGTAACTCAGGGATGTATGCATCTACTCGCATGCTGTGGGACTTAGCTCGCGAAGGTAAGGCACCGAAATTTTTAGCAAAGTTAAACAAACGCGGCGTACCTGTGAATGCGCTTATCGTCACTTCATCTTTAGGAACGCTCGCCTTTTTGGCCTCTTTATTTGGGGACGGTGTTGTCTATACATGGTTGTTAAATGCCTCAGGAATGTCGGGGTTTATCGCATGGTTAGGAATCGCCATCAGCCATTACCGTTTCCGAAAAGCCTACGTTGCTCAAGGTCGGGATCTTCGCGATTTACCTTATAAAGCAAAATGGTTTCCTTTTGGTCCAATCTTTGCGTTGGTTCTTTGTACGATCGTTATTTTGGGACAAAACTATTCTGCATTTATAGGTGGAACAATCGATTGGTATGGCATTCTCGTTTCTTATATTGGCTTACCACTATTTATTATCGTTTGGTTAGGGTATAAATGGACGAAAAAGACAAAAGTCGTTCCGCTTCATGAATGTAAATTCAAATAACAATTAGAACACCATCTGCCCGTGGCATCTCCTTCTAAACTAAAAAGCGTCTATTCATTTTGTAACAGGCTTTTGTGATACCATTGTTTATATCAATAAACATGGGCTTGGTGTACAGCTACACCAAGCCCATGTTTATTTTTGTACCTTTTGCTCTTCGTCGTCGATAATTCCTTTTGTCGCATTTTTAAACTCACGAAGCGTTTTCCCTGCTGCTCGACCAAGTTCCGGCAATTTCTTTGGACCAAAAATTAACAACGCAAAAAACACGATAAGGGCAATTTCGCCAAATCCAATATTCATCGTATTCACTCCATTTTCCAATGATCCACTAAATCACCACATTCAACATATCCTATTTCATTATATCACACGCTAATAATAGAAGCTAGCTAGTTCCGCTCTTGAAGAAGGCGAACAGGAACTTCCATTTCTTCTTCGGACCGTTCTTTCAGATAAATTCTTGCCATTTTTCGTTCCTCATCAACGTGCTGGATGAATACTTGTTTTCCTTCATACATAACGGGAATGATTTCTCCCGTCTCAGCAATTTGTTTAGCGCGCATGACTTCCATCGTTATTTCCCTCCTCTTCATTATCTTTTGCACTATCTTCTGCTATTACCCGTAATTCTTTCCAGAATAATTCATCATTGCAAATAAGCTGCACATACGGATGAACAATTTGCTCGAGTTCTCCTGCATCTCCTTTTGCATTGATAATTTCTAGCAATTGAGTCATATCTGTCGTTTCGTGTTCCATGATTTACCCTCCTGTCGATATTCAACGCAATATCACCCCCATAACAAGCAAAAAAAATTCGAATTAGTATAGAAAAAAGAGAATGGGGGAAGGTGTGATGAGCGAACGCGATTGCTATTTCGACAATGCGAAATGTTTTTTAATGCTCCTCGTCGTGTTTGGCCACTTTCTCCGCCCTTATATTGATAGTGAGTTGTTTGTCCATAGCTTATACGTTTGGATTTTCTTTTTTCATATGCCAGCGTTTATTTTAATTTCCGGCTACTTTGCTAAAGGATTTCGTCAGCATGGGTATTTGAAAAAAATCACGAAAAAATTATTGCTTCCTTATCTTATTTTTCAACTATTGTATTCGATTTATTATTCGTTTTTATATGAAAAAGATACGGTACAAATCGATGTTTTTACACCGCATTGGAGTTTATGGTTTTTAATCAGTTTGTTTAGCTGGAATATATTATTATGGATTTTTGCCAATATACCTAAACATATTTCTCTATTGATCGCCTTGTTACTCGGCGTGGGGGCCGGAATGATCGAAGCGGAAAAATGGTTGAGCTTATCTCGAACATTCACGTTTTTTCCGTTCTTTTTAATGGGTTTTTTCTTGCAGAAAAGCCATTTTGAACGATTGCTGACACGACGTGTTCGCCTATTTTCATTAATCGTCTTAATCGGCATGTTTATCTGTATTCATCTCGGGTTTCCTGATTTGCCGCAAGAATGGTTGTACGGCTCTAAATCATATGAAACGCTAGGTGTTCATGAAGAAAAAGGAGCTATAGGTCGACTGATTATTTATGGAGCGAGCGCTTTCATGATGTTTTGCTTTATGTCGCTCATCCCAAATCGTCGCTTACCAATTTCAACGTTGGGCACAAGAACGTTTTATATTTATATTCTTCACGGGTTTATTTTAAAATATTTACATGTAACCCATTTTCCTGATTTCATTATGGACATTCACGGTTATCCGTTGTTGCTCCTTTTATCATTGTTCGTCATGTTCATTTTAGGAAGCGAACCGATTGTTCGGCTTGTGCGACCTCTAATTGAATGGCGCTTTCCAAAAAAGAAACGGGCTGTTTCGTAACTGAAACAGCCCGTTATTTAACTTTTACACATTGAACAAGTTGTCTTGTTGCATCAAATGGCGACTCTGCAGAGGCGATCGCGCTAATGACAGAAACACCATCAGCTCCAGCAGCGATGACTTCACTTGCATTTTCATGCGTGATTCCACCAATCGCCACGATCGGAATGTCGATGCCGCTGTCACGAAGAAACCGAATGATAGAAGCGCCTTGCGCCTCCTTTGCATCGTCTTTCGATGTCGTTGGAAAAATTGGACCGACACCGATGTAATCAGCTCCAGCTGTCATCGCCGCGCGCGCTTCTTCCAAATTGTGAGCGGAAACGCCAAGAATTTTATCGCCGATCTTCTTGCGAACGACATCGGCTTTTTCATCGTCCTGTCCAATATGCACTCCATCCGCATCGAGCTCAATTGCTAATTCGACGTCATCGTTGACGATAAACGGCACGCCATGTTGTCGGCAAATCTTTTGCAACTCTTTTGCGAAAGCATACTTCTCCTCGCCTGTGAACGCCTCTTTTCCTTTTTCACGGAATTGAAACAATGTGATCCCGCCAGTGATTGCTTCGGTTAAAACGCTCAAAGGATTTTTCTTACAGTTGCTGCTGCCCATAATAAAATACACGCGTAACAATTCTTTCATCGTTTCTGTTGAGATTCGTGTCACCGTTCATCACCTAATCATGATAAATTCGCTTGTCGGTACGCCCAATGATTCGTCGGACCATGACCGTGACCAATGCCTAATTCATGCTCAATTGCTGCTTGAATAAATGCTTTCGCTGTTTGTACCGCTTCCTTGACGCTGCGGCCTTTCGCGAGTTCCGCCGTAATCGCTGCTGCAAATGTGCAACCTGTCCCATGCGTATGGTTCGTTTCGATCCGTTTGCTTGTAAAATATGAAAATTCATGACCATCGTACAATACATCGACTGCTTCATCGTCGTCATCATCATGACCGCCTTTAATGACGACATGCTTGACACCTAGTTCATATAGGCGCTTTGCGGCTTCATGGCGATCATTGATTGTCCGGATTGTCATGCCTGTTAACACTTCCGCTTCCGGAATATTAGGAGTAATGACCATCGCCAATGGAAGCAAGTGTGTTTTTAAGGCGCTAACCGCTTCTTCTTGTAAAAGCGGCGCACCACCTTTCGCAATCATCACTGGATCGACGACAAGCTGATTCCAACCAAATTGCTTCACTTTGGCTGCCACCGCTTGAATAATTTCCGCGCTAAACAACATCCCTGTTTTGACGGCATCGGCTCCTAAATCCGTCCCGATCGATTCAATTTGCTGTTCAACCGCCTCAACGGATAAAGGATATACTCCTTGTACGCCGAGCGTATTTTGCGCCGTCACCGCTGTTAATGCGGACATTCCAAATACTCGCAGCTCTTGAAATGTCTTTAAATCTGCTTGAATGCCGGCGCCGCCGCCGCTGTCAGAACCAGCAATCGTTAACGCTTTGTACACGTTTCTCATGACAATCTCCCTTTCACTTCACTTGTTCTATGAGACTATATTGACGAATATCTTCTTCCCCTACACGAGCAAGTTCGTTTAAAAAGGCAATTTGAAAGCTTCCCGGACCCGCTTCTCCCGCTTTTTTCGCTGCGATTTCCGCAGCAACTCCATAACTGACAAGCGCAGAAGCTGCCGCTACCAATAAATTGGATTCAACAGCGGCAAACGCCCCGATGACCGATGTTAATAAACAGCCCGTTCCAGTGACTTTCGTTAAAAGCGGATGGCCGTTACGAATGACGTATGTTGTCTCCCCATCGGTAACCACATCGTCTTTGCCCGTAATCGCGACAATGGTATGAAGCTGCTGTGCTGCTTTTTTTGCCAACACAACGACATCACCGTTTCCTTCGCCGGCATCCACACCTTTAATCATCCAATTTTCTCCTATGACATTGGCAATCTCCGCCGCATTGCCGCGAATGACAGAAACGTTCACTTCACGAACAATCTTTTTTGCCGTTTCTGTTCGGTAGCGCGTCGCTCCTGCCCCAACCGGATCGAAAATGACCGGAACGCCGTGTTCGTTCGCCGATTTTCCAGCCATCAACATCGCTTCGACTTCCGTTTCGTTTAATGTGCCGATATTTAATACAAGCGCTCCAGCGATTTTTGCCATATCAGCCACTTCCTCTTTCGCGTATGCCATAACCGGAGAAGCGCCTAATGCAAGCAAACCGTTTGCCGTAAAATTTGTAACGACAACATTAGTGATATTATGAACGAGCGGATTAGCCTGCCGCACGTTTTCTAATGTTTTGGCAATCTCTTGCACGTCCATCCTTGTTCCATTCCTTTCCACGCAAAAATAAAAAACACTTTGCGCGTAAGCAAAGTGTACACTTCTCTCCTTGTCACTTTCCCTACGCTGGCATTACCCAACAGGTTCAAACGGTCAACGACGGATTAGTCGTACTCTCAGCCTGATTCCACAGGCTCCCGCTCACTATTTGTTTTTACAAGCCCAGTCTACTCCTTCTTGAAAAGGAATGCAAGCAAAAAATCGCCGTTACCTATTCCTCTTCTGAATATCGATGCTTTTCCGCTCTTCTCCAAGCGATGGAACATGATTTACCGGAAGCGGCAACGGGAAATTGAATAAATCAAGGTCAATGATATAACGCGGACGGCGTTTCGTTTCTTTATAGATTTTCCCGATGTATTCCCCAATCAAGCCGAGCGCAATGAGCTGAAGTCCGCCAAGAAGCCAAATCGACGTAATAAGCGATGTCCACCCCGTTTGCGTATAACCGTTAAATTTTAAAAATAGAAAATATGCCCCAAAAAACAAACTCACAAAAAAGGAAACAAATCCAACGAGCGAAATGAAACGAATCGGTGTAATGCTGAATGAGGTAATCCCGTCTAAAGCAAACGCCAACATTTTTTTAAGCGGGTATTTCGTTTCTCCTGCTAATCGCTCTTTTCGGTCATAATAAACAGTTGTCGAACGGAAACCGAGCAACGGTACAATGCCGCGCAAAAACAAATTCACTTCTTCAAACCGTTCGAGCTCCTCAACGACGCGTCGACTCATGAGACGATAATCGGCATGATTATAAACGATATGCACCCCCATCGCTTTCATTAATTTATAAAACCCTTGGGCGCTGTGGCGTTTAAAAAACGAATCCGTATCTCTCTTATTCCGTACTCCGTATACAATTTCGTATCCTTCATGAAACTTTTTCATAAACTCACGAATGACGGAAATATCATCTTGTAAATCAGCATCTATGGAAACGATACAATCAGAAAGCATTTTAGCTGCAAATAATCCGGCTAAAAGGGCATTTTGATGCCCGGCATTGCGGGCGAGTTTCAATCCTTTCACTTCTGGATATCGCAAGCTTGCTTTATAAATAATCGTCCACGTAGTATCCTGACTTCCATCATCAACGAACAATAGTTTACTTTGTTCAGAAACAAGCTGCTCGGCGATTAATTGCTGAAGCAAATCACGAAGTTGCCGAATCGTTTCTGGAAGCACCTCCTCTTCGTTATAACAAGGGACTACAATAGTGAGAACCGGTTCGCTCATCGCTATTCCTCCTTACGATGTCACTTTATATAGATAAATCGTCCATGCGGATTCATCGGAATGAAACACTTTTTCCAGTGCTAATTGATTGCTTTTAGCATTTGTAATCGGTAAGGCGGAAAAAATATAGCGTCCGCCCATTTGACGAAACACATCGGTATTTAGCTGTAAATTGGTAATCTTTTTCTTTGAATGTTTTTTAAACATATAATGCTTGCCTAACTCGTCTACGAAAATATAACAACGTCCTCCCCATTCATCGAAATACTCGCGCAGCTTTTTATTTTTCGCTAGCTCACGCGCAATGATTTTTCGAAACTGGTGTTTATACCTCAACGGATAAAAATTATTGTACGTATCTAATGTGTAAAACCCGTTATATTGGGCGATCGCCGGATGAATTCCGATGCTGGCGACGCGATATTTGTGCACAGGAAGGCCTATGTATTCTTTAATCTCTTGAAATTGTTCTTCGGCGTAAAACTGCTTAAACGACGGTTTGTGGCGATAAAAGATTTCCTCATTAAATATCGCAAGCACGATGAGTTGTGCCGCAATCGCGGTAAAACATGCTTTTTTCCACGCTTGTCCTTGTTGCCATAAAATTTTTAACGAAAGCGCAAATAGCATGTAAATCACCATCGGCCGCAAAAAATGATAGCGGGCAAAGTTAAATTTATCGAGAATGTCAAAGCGTTCAGTTAACGGGACCCATCCTTTATAAAACCAAAACGCATACCATGCCGAAAGAGCGAAGTTCAAAGCATGAAGAAACAGAAACATTTTTTCTTGCTTCCATAATTTCTTTTTCCAAACCATATATAAAGCGACGAACGTCACCGGCAAAATGACAAGACCGTGCACCGTCATCACGTGATTGTGGCCAAGAATATAATTTTTCAACGTCAATCGAATAGCACGCCAAAAAGAAAGACGGGCATGAAAATATTCATCACGACTCGTCGGTTCATCAGCAAATAAAAGCGAATGGACAAGGCGGTATTCAATCGCAACATAAATAGCCGTCATGTACACAATCGCCAATAAAAATCGCCAATTCCACCCTTTCCCGCGCACAACATCCACAAGCCAAAAAACTCCCATGGCACTAAGGAAAAAGAAAAAACCGAGCACAAGACTGGAATAAAAGGGCAAAAGCGTAAGCACAAGATAATTTACCCACGAACGCTCGCCGGCACGAATGTTTAAAAACGCCCATAACGCAAGCGGCATTCCAAGCGTGCTTAACATGCCCGACGGCCAAAACGGCGTCAATGCAAAAGCGAGAGCTGCACCGACGCGAATCCAAGACCATTCCGGGGATTTGATCACATGTTTTTTAAGCAAAAGATACATGCCGATAAACGCAAACACGCGCGTGATCGCTTGGCTTAATCCATAGGCGTAAATGGATGGAAATAACGCATGAAGCCAAACGATTCCGCTAAATTCTGTTCCATACGCATTTCTCGGTAAGCCGTTAATAATTTGCGGAATGACGGCATTAATCGGACCAAACAGCTCCCCGCTTCTTGTTAACACCTTATACCACGCAATATTGGAATCAAGATTATCGTGAACACGCATATGCGCATCTTCGCCAAAAACAAAATACGGCGATACAAAAACAGCAATTGCAAGGAACGAGAAGAACAGTAATCGCTTTTCCATTTTCTCCATTCTCTTCTCCTCCTTTGCCTCGTCCTAACAGACGCCTATTGTCTCCCTTTATTTTCTAACGATAAGAAGGAAAATATGCATAAAAAAGCTCTTCCTTTCACAGGAAGAGATTGTTTTTTAGAAGTTTATAAAGATAAGATGGGATGTCTTCAATAGGATATTGCTCGTATGTTTTTCGTTCTGACTAGAAAATAGCAAAACAACAATAAGCAGAATTTCTATTCTGAAAAGAGGAAGAGTCGGGATTAACATGCTAGAACGAGATAATACCAAGAAAAAGGGCCATTTCCTAGAATCTTTAGATAGCTTATCTTAAGCGAATATAGTTCTTTTCTCGTAAAACAAAGAGCAAGATAAAACTCAAACAATACATGCAGGTCAAATTTAGAACGAATCTCCTTAATCGTTTAAAACCATTGTCAACCTCTTTGATACTGCTGTGAACATTCGAGAACAGCTCCTTCGGAAAACAACTGTCTCGTGACAAAATGATGCGATGATCGCTTAGAAAAAGTTAATATTTCCCAAAAACATCAGTCCTCTCTAAAAAACTTGATTCACACATGCCCATATATTAAATTAGTGTCATAGAATTAGAATGACTGTTATTAATATTCATGTAATTCAGATACAAAAACTTAGGAGGATAACGGATGCGATTTACGCTTCGATATGGATTGATGCCCCTTTTTGGGTAGGGATTCTCATCGTCATCGGATTGATATTTTCTCTTGTTAGTCTCAAAGGATTGCCTCAAAGTATAGGCGGCCTCTTCTTTGGGTTGTTCATGTTATCTATGGGTTTATGGATGTTCTTGTACTCCACAGTTATCAAAATAAAGCACCGACACGTTATTTTACGGCTAGCTCAAGTTGACAGGAATGATAAGGTACTAGATGTAGGAACAGGTCGAGGACTTCTTGCAATTGCAGCAGCACAAATGGGATGTAAAGTAACAGCCATTGATCGTTGGTCACAGTGGGACATTAGCGGCAACAGCAGGGAAGCTTTTAGAAAAAATGCAGAAATAGAACAGGTAGCTGATATTGAACTTATTGATGGAGATGCCTGTGAATTGCCATTTGCAGCTGAAAGTTTTGATGCCGTTGTGTCAAATTTTGTTATTCATAATATTAAAAGCCCTGAAGATAGAGAACAAGCAGTTCGGGAGATGTGGCGGGTCTTGCGTCCAAACGGAAGATTAGTCATTTCTGACATTCAGCGAATATCTGAATATATCGAGATATTGGCACCCTTAGCAAGTCAAATTGAAACAAAACGAATTTTTTACACCTTTCCATTTTCACAAATCGTTGTAGCTCATAAAAAATAAAGTCCTAACCTATATGATGCAAAAAGGATTGTCTCATCGCCGAACACCGACACGAGTTGAGGATTTTCCATTTTTTATGTGTTATTGAAATCGGCCTGTTTATGTTTGAGACAGTCTTTCTCTACTACTATATCTTTTTCCATTCCACGATCATTGAAACAATCTCCGAAAATTCATGTACAATGAAATCGGCATCACGCAGCTCATTATCGTTGGCAAATCCGAACCGGCAGCCGATGGACAACAAACCGTTCTCTTTAGCCGCTTGAATATCGGAACTCCGATCGCCAACCATCGCCGCTTTTTCAATGTCATAATCTCTCAACAACCGAGCAACTAAAGCGGATTTCGACGGCGAATGAAAGCGACCGACACTGTAAAAATCGGTGAAATAACGTTCTAAGCAAAAGTATTGCCGAATAGCATCGACATAACGCTCCAACCCATTGCTGGCAACAAAAAGAGAAATTCCCTGTTCCTTGAGATAGGCAAGGGTAGATACGACTCCCGGATATAATTGCCCGTTTCCTTGCTCAATTTCCTGCACTAAATCTTCAAGAAACCATCGATCTGCAGCTTCGCGAACCGCTTCACTTGCGTTCGGTAAAAGCTGACGCCACACTTCTGGGAGAGTGACGCCGAGAATATTCAAATATTGCCGAACGGGAGTTTCTCCTTGCCATTGTCCTTCACTCCGCAACCGGTCAAACGTTTATGCAATGCTGGGACAAGAATTTTCTCTGTTTGAAACAGTGTACCATCCATATCGAAAATTAAGGCAAAGGGGATTCGGCTCATTAGCATAGCTCCTTTCGAAATAGCACTACCATTGAATCCATCACCGGCTCATAGCCGATTTCCATATAAATTTTGTTTGACGTGGGATTTGCTAAATCTGTATACAGGGAAACTGTGTTATATCCCGAATCTAACAAATGTTGTGTGAGAGCAGCAACGCAATCGGAAGCATAGCCCTTTTTTCTCTCTTTCGGCGGCGTATACACAAACCCCACCGTTACGTTCGTTTTTGTCGGGCGTGCCCAGCAGGCCATGGAAACGAGCTTTCCATCAGTATCCCATACATACAACCTCTTTTTTTCGATCATCTCTTCCGCTTTTTGTACGGCTTCCTCAACCGATATCGGCTCCCCTACGTCTTGACAGAAGTGGTAGATCCACTCTTTCATAGTTGCGAAATCATTCATTTCTGCTTGACGCAGCTTTCCGCTTGCCGAAGCCGGTTTTTTCACTTCAGTCAGGACGTAAATGCGTTGCTTCATATGAATATGAACGTCACTATGTTTCAGACGCGCAATTTGTTCAGCGAGCGATGTTACGAGGGTAGACTCACCGATCAACCCAGGAATATTTGGATAATCCTCGTATAGCTTCTTAGCTAAATCAGCAATCTCTTCAGATGTTAACGGCAATGATTTTGATAAAATCATTTGACGAGGGTGCGTTTGCAATAATACAAGCGATAACTCCCCGTTTTTTGTGACCGTTCCCATATAAAGAGGCTTATCGCCTTCATTTAAATTCATGAGTACTCCTAACAGTAAATTATTTTCTCCTTCATATTGCCCGAGAAATGGGAGTACATCTTGTTTAAATACCGAAGCATCACTGTATTTTCTTAATTCGATCATATTTCTCTCCTGTCCCCTAATTTTCAATTTGCCAAAAACAAAAATCTCCACATTCAATCCCTTTCAACAGTCATGAAGTGATAAAGATAATATCACTTTTCCTATTGATTAAAAGATTTTATTGGAATTTATAAAAAATTATACTTTGCAAATAAATCACATCTTAAAAGCTATGAAGTTAGTCAACGGTCATTTCCATCTCTTCAATGCGCTTTTCAACGTATTTCTGATCTTTCTGTGCGTGGAACGTCTCAGCTTTTTCGACGATAGCGATAGTATTGTACTCTGGGATTTGGGCGTATGTTTCATAGACTCCTTTTGGAATTAACACGTTTCCTTCCGGCCAATAGACAGCAATGTTTCCTTGTTTTACATCTGCGAACCTTGCTCGGCCCTGCATCATTCCATGACGATTATAAGCAACAATCGTCTCGCCTTCACGAATGCCAAGTTTCGTTGCATCCTCACGATTCATTAAAATATCATAACGATCTGCCGCATTAAATGGATCTTTGTCGCTATAAATCATCGAATTAAATTGCTTGCCGCGTCGAGTCGTCACAAAAAATTGTCCTTCCGCTTTTCGCAGCTCCGGCAATTCAATTGGAATTAAATTACCACGACCGTCCGCTGTCGGACATACCCCTCCTTCACAAAGCCAAGCACCGCCCCATTGAAAAACATCACCTTTTTTCTTTAAATGCTGGATTCCATCATAGTTTCGATTCGCTATGGCAATTTCGTTGCGAATTTCCTGCGCATGACTAAAATGAATCAAATGTTTTTCTTCTGGTTTGACGCGTGAAGCAAGGTCGATATAAATCTCCCATTCCGCCCGTGCTTCTTCAATTCGCGGTCCCTCGATTTCCGGACTGAAATACACCATCCGCTCCGTGCTTGTCGATGTGCCACCGCCCGGCTGTTCATAGCGCGTCATTGCCGGTAAGATAATCACTTCTTCTTTGGCATCCAACAATGTCGACGTGTTAAAAATAATATCTTGATGAACACGCAATTCCAAGCTTTCCAACGCCTTGCGGATAAAATCTGGATTCGGCATTGTTTCTAAGAAATTGCCGCCGCTCGTATATAACACTCTCACTTTTCGTTCATGACCGTCAGGAAGTAGGATGTTTTCGAGCGTCTGTCCGATCGTATCCCCTTGCCAGCGCGGAATCGGAAATCCCCAAATATTTTCGATACGCGCGATATTTTCTTCATCAAATTCCCCTCCCGGTAATACAAACGGGTCGGCTCCCATTTCCCCTGAGCCTTGAACACCGCTGTGGCCGCGAATTGGCATAAGCCCGCAATGAGCGCGTCCGATAAAGCCGCGAAGCATGGCGAGATTGGCCACTTGCGAAACATTGTCCGTACCGAAGCGATGCTGAGTAAGCCCCATACTCCAGACAAACACGCCCGATTTCGCTTCAGCGAGCAATTTTGCGAACTCATACATCTTCTCTTTAGAAAGACCAGAAGATTTCTCTAACGTTTCCCAATCGTATTTTGCGACATGCACCTTTAATTCATCGATTCCGTTCGTATGCTCACGGACAAACTGCCAATCGATGGCTGAGCCCGGATTGTTTTCCTCCATTTCGAACCAATGTTTTATGACACCATTCATAAAGGCAATATCGCCGCCAATGTTCACTTGATAAAAATCATCGGCGATTTTTGTGCCAAAAAGCGCACTTTCCCAAATTGACGGAATCCAATATTTCTCCATCGCCGGTTCGCGATACGGATTAATGACGATGATCTTTGTACCCGCTTTTTTTGCCGCGTACATATACTTCGTCGAAACCGGCTGGTTATTCGCCGCCACAGAGCCCCAAAATACAAGGACATCTGTGCCAATCCAATCTTTATAACTGCAGCTGGATGCGCCGATTCCAAGCGACCGCTTTAATGCCGTTTTGCTTGGTGAATGACAAATTCTCGATGCATTGTCAATATTGTTTGTTCCTAAAAACCGCGCTACTTTTGCCGCCGTATAATACACCTCATTCGTGATGCCGCGCGCCGTTAAATAAAACGCTAACTGCTTTGGATTGATTGATTTAATTTTTTCGGCGATGCGGTTTAACGCTTCATCCCAGCTAATTCTCGTAAACTTCTTTTCTCCCGGTTTTCTTGAAAGCGGATACGGGATTCTCCCAAGTTTTCTGAGCTCTGTGCTATCTAATTCTCTCAATTTATCGACATTTTCCAGCCATTTCCCATCAATTGCAGGCATCGTATTTAGGCGAAGCACATTTAAGCGCGTCGTGCAAAGATGTGGACCTGTTAACGTTTGATCGCGCAATCCGGCAACTCCGAGAGCGCAGCCGTCACATACTCCTTGCGTCAAAATGCGATACGCATAAGACAGCTGATCTTTATTTTCCCAGACGACCTTTAATGTATCACGAATATGATGCGGCTTTACCTTTCCTAACCCCATCGGCATAACACTTGCCCAAAGAGAAGGTTTTGGACTTTTGTCCAATTTTATCGGCCCCGTATGTTTCGTTTTTCCCATCATCAATCCTCCCTAAAAACGGCATATTGGCAAAATGAATAACATCATGCTCTATACGCCTAGCTCCGGACATTATGAATAGTTTGCAATTTTCAAAATCATTCGTTTATTCTTATAATATGATTGTAACATAAAAATAAAGAAGGTAAACAAAATAGACAACGGCTAAAAAACAAGATGAAAGGCTACGAAAACATAGGGTTCGAACAAGAAGACGGCATTGTGAAAAAATATCTACTGACCATTGTTGTAAACGGCGAACCATTCGAAACAATGGTTTGTACGCTTAACTAGTCATTGGTTTCTTGCTTCCGAGGGTCTTATTGGTTCTGATGCCAATCTCAACTTCGCCTATATTGATGTACACGCAAAGCAACCGATTAACCAGCAGTGTTTTTCGGTTCCTTCTGCAGGAAAAGCAGACAATTTTATTTGCCCAATGATGTAAAACAGCGATGACGAATAGAAACATTAGGTGGAGCAATGCTTTATCTCATGGAACACTTACAGTACAGGAGCATCGTTTTCCAACAAATAGGCGGAGTTCATAACGCAGCGCTTTGCGGTGAATCCGAAATCATTGTAGTAAAGTCCGACATCGAAAGACACAACGCTCTTGATAAACTTTACAGATATTGCATGATCCAACAAACTAAAATCGTTGCTTTTAGCGGTAGAGTATCTTCTAAAGTATGGTTAAAAGTGCAAAAAATAGTCGTTGGGATTTTATTGTTCAAAGCCCACTCCACCCCAGTTGTCGGAAGACTTGAGCATAACAGCTGTCGTCTTGATCCGCCATACACTCATCCAGATTGTGTTTGAAAGCGAATTTATGCCACTAATATAAGAGGTGAACGATATTTGCATCCCTTCACATTACATGACATACCTAACGAAATCGTCGATTATGTAGGCACAATTAAAAATATTCAATTTCCCAGACAAGGCCACACTTCCGATGTCGGAATGATCGAGAGCCAAAACGGTTGTTATGCTTTAAAACGAACAAAAGGGGAACGTTTTTGTTTTTATTTATCTCAAGAAGTGCTTGTATTAAACAGCATATCTCACACGAAGCTTCCCGTGCCAAAAGTTCATCAGTTTATTGAACAAAAAAATGAAAAGCAATCTTGGGCATTATTCGATTATATTGAAGGAGAAACATTAAGAAGCTCACTATGGAAGGAAAATAACGAAGATAAAAGACTTGAAATGATTTTTTATTTCGGAAAAACGCTGTCAGAGATCCATTCCACCCCATGCCCACGCGAATTAGTAAAAAATCCATTATGGCTTGACGAAATGTTGGCACAAGCCGAATACAATCTCCAGCACTATAACGTTGACGGAACAGCAAAGCTTTTAAATAAATTAAAGACAAATCGTCCAAAAGAATGTCAACAAACATTTATTCACGGCGACTTCACGATTGATAACGTTTTAGTCCGTAACGGAATGATTGTCGGTGTAATCGATTGGAGCGGCGGAGCCTTCGGCGACCCTAGATATGATGTGTCTTTAGCAATCCGTCCAAAACGAAAAGCGTTTGATTCCGAACTCGATGTCCATATATTCTTTGAAGGATATGGTGACAAACTTATCAATGAAGAAGACTATAATTATTTTGCGAATGGATTATATGAATTTTTTTAACAACGTCTCTTGTAAAAATTTCTTTTAAAAAGCCATACATGAATGATCGGATACACTTTGTGAAAAAAGAGGAAACATAATGATAAACAGCCTCCAATGTATTTACTATCTTGTTAGCCGATCCTTCTGAAAGACTGGCCAACATATAAACAAGAGGACGATGCTGTGTGGCCGAAGTAGGTGAGCAGATCATCAAGGACGATGAAACAGTAGAGATTGTGAATATTGCCGTTGCAAAAGAACAGCATGGCAAAAGGAATCAGAAACATTAATGCTCCATGCCGTTCATCGCAAAGTTACGAGGCTATAAGACCGTTGTGGAAATGCAAACGTGGGACAACTTACTCTTTATCAAAATGCGGTCCTGGAGCAACTGGAATTAACATTGATTTCTTTATTAAGCACTACAACTGAAACCGTTTACTAATGTAAGATATCTCAAGATTACAATAGACTAAATAGAAGAAGTAACAAAAACATCCTGAGTTATTTTTCTCCTAAAAGAAGTGACTTTGTATAAAATAATATATTCCTTCTCTAACGGACAGCATAGCGGAAAAAAGAGTTGACACGAAACCAAAAGGTTTCATATACTGAAATACGAAACCTTTTGGTTACATATTAATCAACATGGAGGTACGTCATATGCAAGTAAATAATCAAAGCAAAGTTCCAGACATCCGAAAAACTGCCGTATTTAATGCGCCGATTCAAAAAGTATGGGAAGCAGTGGCAACTTCAGAAGGTATTGCCGCATGGTTTATGCCAAATGATTTTGAGCCAAAAGTTGGACATGAATTCACTTTACAGTCACCTTTTGGACCCTCACCTTGCAAAGTTCTGGAACTCGATCCACCTAACCGACTTTCCTTTTCATGGGATACATTCGGTTGGCGTGTTTCTTTTGAATTAAAGGAACTAGATGGAAAAACGGAATTTACACTCATTCATTCTGGTTGGGGTGAGCCTAATGAGATTATTCCAGCACCGGGGGAAACACACTCAGTAATAAGAAATCGAATGGACAATGGTTGGGAATCTCTTGTTAAAGAGAAACTGCGCAAAGTAGTTGAGGCTTAATGTCAGCCGCGCCAAAGCATGATATTTTTCAAGCAATCGCCGATCCCACTCGACGGAAAATACTTCGACTGCTCGCTGATAAGAAACTGCCCGTTACGGCAATAAGCAAGCATTTTCCTATGAGCCGTACAGCCGTTTCTAAACATTTGCGCATTTTACTGGAATCGAAACTTGTCAGTGTGGAGAAGTCAGGAAGGGAGAAGTTATACAAACTCCAACCAGAGGCGCTACTCGAACTTAAGCATTGGCTTTCCTTTTTCGAGCAATTTTGGGACAACAAGATTTCAATGCTTAAACACTTTGTGGAAAACGAGGAAGCAGGTAATCTCAATCTCATCATCCCTAAATCCAATGAGGAATCTAAAGATTCGTGACAAGAAGATTGAACGTGTTGCAAAACACATAATTGATGCATAAAAGATGTAAAAAATCCACCGCCTTGGAAAGCAGCTAAAACACAATCCAAGGGGTGGACACTAACATGATTCCGCTTTGGTCACTGAACATGCAGTAGATTATGAAATCTCCCTCTTGTATTTGATTTCATTTTCTTTACGACTGCAAATCGAAATGATACAGCGGTGGTACCTTAACTACTTTCGTCTTTACAAGAATGGGGCATCGAGTTTGCTCTTAGAGATGAAGCGTATGATAGTGAAAACGTCCGTAAAGTGGCCGAACAATCCGGAATATTGTTCTTTTCACCAGCTAATCGATGAAATAGTGGTGAGTGAAAAGACGCATATGGCCATGTCATCCGGGTCTTGTTGAAAACCAGATTAAGAAAGTGGCTATTTGGGTTTCACAATTCGATTGAGCATGTATTCAAAGCATGTATTCAATCAGTTTAAAGAGCAATGAGGTAGAGCAACCACGCTGGTATGGAGTTCACCGCTATTCACTACACGTGCAGTTATGCATATTTTTGATTTTTCACTCTATTTCACAACACCATCTTTATTATAAAATGAGTTTATTACAAAAAAACGCAGATACTGTTACGTTTATTTTTAGTCATTTCATCTTTTGATGGGAATATATAACATGCAATTCACTGAGGGTAGAAAACATGGAAAGAAATTACTCGATTGATTTCATAAAGTTTTTCGCCATCTTCGCTGTTGTATCTATACACACGGCCCCTTTTCTTCATTATAAAAATGAATTTATTGAAGGAGAAAACATTGGTTTTATAATAAATGTATTTGCTAGATTTGGTGTTCCATATTTCTTTGCTGCTTCCGGTTATTTATTAGGCAAAAAAATTAAAATTACGAAAAACAAAAACTCTTTCTCGTATATTAAACATTATTTATTGAAAATAGTGAAATTACTTATTAGTTGGACTATTATATACTTTTTATATGATTTATTAATACTTGTGATAACATCTTATTTAAATGGTTTACATATAAAATCAGAAGTAATACATTACTTAAACTCTGCTTTCACATTAAGAAGATTGTATTACGGAATGACTTACGGTACTTCATTCCATTTATGGTTTCTAATGGCTCTTATGTGGTGTATCGTCATATTATATTTTTTTATCAAAATAAATAAAATTCATTTATTACTTGTTTTCAGTGTTATTTTGAATTTCATAGGATTATTCGGTCAATCTTATTCAAGTATATTCAATGTTCCATTACAGACAAGAGATGCTTTGTTTTTTGGTTTATTCTACGTTACACTCGGCTACTATCTAAGTAAAAAATATGAGGCTCAAACGTTAAGAGTAAGTCCAACACTTCTTTTCATATTATTTATATTGTTTACCCTATTTCAATTAGTTGAAGCTTATGTACTTGTTAAAAGATTCGGCGGTCCTTGGGGCAACTATTACATTTTCACAATACCATCAACCATTTGTCTTATATTAATGGTTATAAATTACCAAAGTTTAGGAAAGGGAACTTTCATAAGTAAAGTTGGACAAAGTTCATTCGGTATATATGTAATCCATCCGTTAATTATAAGTTTAACTTATCATGCACTAATTTTTCTTGAAATAGAATATATAACGAGGACTTTGATTTGGAATTTACTTTATTCCCCTATTCTTTTTGTTCTTTCCTATTTTTTATATCATTTGCTTCAATATTTAAAGGCTATAATATATAATAAAACCCAACAAAAATTAGCAAACATAAGAACTTCTACTTAATTCTAAAATTATATTTTAAAGTTTTAGATAAACCTTTAATTATCAAATAGATAGAGAAATTATACAGGTTAATGGCACCCCCACCATAAAATGGTGGGGATCAATTTTGTAAAGATAGTGTTTAAGCTAGGATATGCATTTTATTAAAGTTTCCTTCATAAATGGCATACATATAGCAAACCTCAAAGTATTCCTATTTAAATCTATCGTAACCTAGCGGAACACTGTCATCAAAGCAAAGTTTTTAGTTCCATTTTTACCTGATTTTGTATTGAATATACATATCGTTTCGTTGGGTACACTGCAAGAAATGTCCCAGTGCAAATGGATGAAAACACAAAATGGCGAAAGCGATTCGAGACAATCAGATTGAACAGCACATCCTTCAGGACAGCATGCTGCACGAGATTGCCCGTATTCGCCGTGAAATTTCCAAAAAAAGAAGCCACCATCTCCATTCATCAACGGTTAGACTATCAAATTAGCCGCATCTCCCAGACAAAAGCAAGAACTTCACTTATTAATGGTGTTGACTGACAATAAAAAGATAAAAGTTCTAATGCCATTAGCTGCTCCTCCAGTTAGTAAAAAGTATGGTTGGAGTAAAAATAAATATGGTGCTTCATGGCAATTCAACCTTGCAAAAAGCTAACTGTTAGTTGGCCTCCAATTTTTAAACAACTTCATTGTTGTTGAATTTGAGAAAATTAGTATAGGATATGAAAAATTAAACAACGACTTGACCACCGTTCTAAAAAGCTTGAATGGTGGTATATGTACTTATAAGACCGAAATGAAATAACTTTATTGTCAATGACCAGACGGAAAAACAAAGCATCGTTCGCCATCATCAGAAACGACGTGTATCTCGATTTTCAATTTATTCTTCTATAAAAATAACTACATTCAGGTTTCTTTCCAGCGGATCACTTATCGAAACAGTTGGGGGATTTGGTGAACTATCGTATAAATGCCCATATATGCCATCACTGCGACAACTACTCCGCCAAACACCGTCATCCAGAGCGGATGCTTGTAATCTCCGACGATTGTTCGTTTATAGGCAGCTACTAGCATAACCCCTAACGAAATCGGTAACACAAGCCCGTTTAATGCCCCGACAAAAATCATCGTCTTCACCGGACGACCAACGAAAACAAACACAAACGTAGAAATCACAATAAATAAAACAATCAGCAAGCGATGATATTTTTCTAAGGTCGGATGAAAGGTACGAATGAATGACATCGATGTATAAGCGGAACCGACAACGGACGTAATCGCTGCTGCCCACATAACAATACCAAAAAACTTATACCCTACCTCACCCGCCGCTAAACGAAACACCGAAGCTGGCGGATTCGCTTCATCTAACGTTAGCCCTTGGGCGACAACGCCAAGAGCAGCAAGAAATAATAAAAGTCTCATTAATGAAGCTACCCCAATCGCAGAGATGGAACTCTGCGTCACTTGTCGCAAGCTGTCTTTTCCCTTAATTCCGGCGTCTAACAATCGGTGCCCGCCGGCAAATGTAATATAGCCGCCAACCGTACCTCCAACAAGTGTGACAATCGCCAATAAATCAATGTTCTCAGGCACGAACGTTTTAACAGCGGCCTCACCGAGCGGAGGTTTCGCGGTCCATACGACATAAAGCGTCAATCCAATCATCACAATGCCTAACCATTGCGTAAAGCGATCCATCATTTTTCCTGCTTCACGAACAAGAAAAATCGCAATAGCAACGACCGCACTAATGACCGCTCCCGTTTTCGGTGACAGCCCAAAAAGGACGTTAATCCCTAATCCAGCGCCACCGATATTGCCAATATTGAACGCTAATCCGCCAATCAGAATCAGGCCTGCTAACATATATCCTAATCCCGGTAAAACGTCATTAGCAATGTCTTGCGCCCGCTTTTCCGATACAGCAATAATGCGCCATATGTTCGCTTGCGCTCCGATATCAAGAATAATAGAAACAAGAATGACAAAGCCAAAACTAGCGGCAAGCTGTTGTGTAAATACGGTCGTTTGTGTTAAAAAACCTGGTCCAATAGCTGACGTGGCCATTAAGAAAACAGCCCCAGCCAACACTCCGATATTTGATGAGCCCTTCTTCGCAATGGATATAGTCTTTTTCTCCGTTTCACGCTCGACACTCACTTTTCCTATCCTCCCCTACTAGTCGCTGAAAGGTCTAATCTCAACACCTGCGTCCTGCAATGTTTCATAGAGTTGTTTCGCAAATATAACAGCTTTTGCTCCATCTCCATGAATGCAAACTGTCTCCGCTTCAATGGAAACATCAATGCCTTGTAACGAACGAACGCGTCCTTCTTGAACCATTCTCATCACTTGACGAACTGCTTCACGTTCATCGGCAATGAGCGCATTCGGATCGCTTCGTTGTGTCAGTGAACCGTCTTGTTGGTACGTACGGTCGGCAAATACTTCACTTGCTGTTTTTAAACCGATTTTCTTACCAGCCGTAATTAATTCACTCCCCGCTAATCCATACAAGATTAATGTCGGATCAATATCATACACCGCCTTGGCAATGGCTTCAGCAAGTGGCACATCTTTTGCAGACATATTGTATAAAGCACCGTGCGGCTTCACATGCGTCAGTTCCCCCCCTTCCGCTTTAACAAATGCGGATAACGCCCCCACTTGATACACGACATACGCGTATACTTCATCTGGAGTAACATCGATGTTTCTACGACCAAATCCAAGCAAATCGGGAAAACCGGGATGCGCTCCGACCGCAATTCCTCTCGAAAGCGCCATCTGTACCGTTTTCCGCATCACAATAGGGTCCCCAGCATGGAATCCGCAGGCAATATTAACGGAAGTCACATAGTCCAAAATCGCTTCCTCTTCACCAATCCGATACGCGCCAAAACTTTCGCCGAAATCGCAATTGATATCAATTCGCGCCACGTATCTCCCTCCATTTTTGATCAATGATTGTTTTCCATCGGTTCATCTCCCGCTCGCGTTCAATGTACAGCTGTTGCGCTTCTTCGAATTTCGCTTTTTGAAACTGAATCACATCCCCGGGACGCGCCTGGGCTAATATCGGCAAGTCAACGGAAATCACTTGGGCGATACGCGGATACCCCCCTGTTGTTTGCCGATCCGCCATTAAAATAATCGGTTGACCGTCTTTCGGCACTTGAATCGTTCCAAATGTGACTGCTTCTGACACCATTTCCTGCTCCGTGTTTCGTTCAAGCACCTGTCCTTGCAAACGATAGCCCATCCGATCAGATTGTGTTGTGATTTTATAAGGAGATGTAAAAAAATAATGGATACTTTCGTTTGTAAACGTGGCATACTCTATTCCTTCCGTCACTCGAATGGTCCTTTTCTTTCCATAAATATAGACGCGTGCAGAAACAGCAATCCCCCAGTTGACACGGTGTGGAAAAATAGGTCGGTCACTAGAACGCAATAACAACATATCTCCTTTTCGCAACGCCCTTCCATGCAACCCGCCAATTTGTGCTTGTAAATAAGTAGAGCGGCTGTTCATGATGAGCGGAATGTCAAGCCCACCTGCAAATGCAATATAAGCTCGATATCCGTTCCGACACGCTCCAATCGAAAGAACACTACCACTTTTGACGAACAAAGGTTTCCATAATGAAACTTGCTCATCATTTAATGTACAGGAAAAGTCGCCACCGCAAATCGCAATGAGGGCGTCTTTTTCAAAACGAAGCGTAGGTCCAAGCATTGTCACTTCTAATGTCGCCTCATGGGCTTCATTTCCGACTAGGAAGTTCGCAATACGGCTGGCAAATGAGTCCATCGCTCCACTCACAGACACTCCATCTTTTTGAAATCCCCACCTCCCTAAGTCTTGAATGGTTGTCAACAACCCGCTATGAATGACATGAATCGCGTTCATCATTCCACATCCTATAATCTTCTTCAGTGATAGGTTGAAATCGGACAATATCTCCCGCACGCAATAAGCTTGGTTCTGGATCGTGTGGACGAAATAAAGAAAGAGGCGTTCTCCCAATGATTTGCCATCCACCGGGAGTTGAAAGGGGATAAATTCCCGTTTGATTCCCGGCAATTCCCACAGAACCAGCCGGCACGGCTATGCGAGGTGTCGCCCGGCGCGGTGTCGCAATGTCTAGAGATAGTCCCCCTAAATACGCAAACCCCGGGGCAAAACCAATCATAAACACTTTGTACGTGCCATGGGAGTGAACATTGATTACTTCTTGTTCGGTCAATCCGTGATACTCAGCCACATCCGGTAAATCGGGACCAAAATTCCCGCCGTAACAAACGGGGATAACAATCGTTCGTTCTGGCACAGGAGGCACTTCCTGTTCGAGCCGCTCTAATGCTGTTTGCAGCCTTTCGCACATTCGCTCATACGCTCCAACAAAAAGTGGGTCATAGTAAATGGTGAGAGAAGAAAAGGTCGGCACAATATCCACGATTCCTTCCCAACGTTGTTTTTGGAGCATCAACGTGAATTGATGAACTCGCTCATTCACCTGTTCGCTCACTTCATGGAAAAATCGAATCGTAAGGGCATTTTCGCTTAATGGAAACATCGTATACTTCACATTCATCCCTTCCTTGAAAAGCCAAGCTGTTTAGAAATCTCAAATGCAGCTCTTTGCAATATTGGCACCATGTGCTCGACCGCCTCTTGAGAAAAACGCGGCTCCGGACCGGCAATACTTAACCCGGCTACCACTTTTCCCTCATAATTGAAAATCGGCACTGCCACCGCTGCGGAGTAGTCTTCCAATTCCGAGTAGCTAACGGTATACTGCCGTTTGCGGTCTTGTTCAATCGTATTCCGTAACGTTTGTCGGTCAACAATCGTATTTTTTGCGATCGCTACAAGTTCAATATGGTCAATATATCGTTTCTGCTCTTCGTTTTCCATAAACGTTAATAACACACGCGGGCACGCTCCTGCGTATAAAGGAGCACGACGACCTACTTTTGTATAGACGCGTACAGGTTCAGATGTTTCCACTTTTTCGATATAAATCGCCTCATCGCCATCACGAATAACTAAATTAACTGCCTCTTTCGTTTCTTCTTTTATCCTTCTCATCACCGGCAAGGCCACTTGGCGAAGATCCAATCGTTCCGCAACTAACATGCCAAACGATAAAAACGCCAATCCCAACTGGTAATGATCTCCTATTTTTTGTAAAAACCCCATTTCTAATAACGATTGTGCCATCCGGTACACCGATGTCTTTGGCATCTGCAATAACGATACCATTTGTTGTAGCGTTAGCCGCTCATGTTCGACAAACAACCGCAACATCTCCATCGTTTTGACAACTGTTTTATTCATGATGTTCTCCCTTTGTTCCGAATATTGAAACATTTATCCCAAAAATCAAATCAGTATGTTCATTATAATAAAAATAAACAAAATTTTCTATATATTTCAGCAATAAAAAACGCGAATCGAGTAACGACTTTCTTCGCTACATTCGTTCGCGTTCATGCTCTTTTTCAAGCTTAAAAACGTCCGATGTCGTCTTGAACCGTCCTTCCTTTGTAAAATTGCCGCTGCTCGTCCATCGGTTTCTCTTTCGCTGTCATCATATCAGGAATCACTTTTAACACCACCGTACCGCTTCCCATTGAAGAACGGTATGAGGACACGTGCCGCTTAGAAAGCGGCGTGGAAAAATACCCCGGAACATATTTATAAAGCAATTGCTGCAACGCTGCTGTTGCCTCTTCCAAGTCAGAAACAACCGATGCCCGCCCAAATATGATAACACTCATATAAGCCGTACTCGTTTTCGCCGGCACCGGATGCACCATCGTTCCAGCATTCTCGCTTACAGTAAAGCATACGCGCGGGTTGCTCTTGATGATCTCCATTTTTCGCCCTTCTTCGGCTCCATGCACATAAACGCAATTGTTCCACCAAACAAAATTGAGCGGCACGACATACGGTTCGTCGCCATCTGCCAAGCCTAAAAAACCTGTCGAAGCCTCCTGTAATAAGCGGTTGATTTTTTCTTCATCTTTGCATTCTAACATCGCTCTTCTCATCGATCTCTCTCCCCTTTCATGATGATATAATGAATTGTAGAAAAAAACTGACCTGATGGATAGTGACAGTTTTAAAAAAAATATAGGTGTCAGAGGAGGAGCACATGATAGAACTAAGCCCTGTTTTCGATACAACAACACGTGTCCCGCTCTACATTCAACTCTATGAATATTTGAAAACGGAAATCATAAACAAAAATATTGCTAAAGGCAGTAAATTGCCGTCCATTCGAGCACTTTCCAAGCATTTAGGCATCAGCAAAAACACGGTCGAAGGCGCGTATCAGCAGCTTCTTGCCGAAGGATATATCGAAAGTAAACCGCGCGTCGGTTTCATCGTCAAAGAACTTGAGGAACCTCTCGTGCCATCGCTTTCCGAAACACAACAACATTCCCCGGTGCCGCCAGCAGAACAATCAATGCGCTACGATTTTCGCTACGGTCACATTGACACAACTCATTTTCCAATGAAGGCTTGGCGGAAATGCATGAACGAAGCCTTGGAGATGGAGCCGGAAAAAATTTTATGGTACGGGGAACGAAAAGGAGACTTCGACCTTCGCCGAGAAATCAAGAATTATTTGTACCAAGCACGCGGGATTCTCTGTTCACCAGAACAAATTATCATCGGCTCAGGAATTCAGCAGCTGACAAGTCTCATCTGCCAATTATTCGATTCTAAAACTTGTGCCATCGCCATGGAAAACCCATCGTATGACGGAATACGCTCCGTATTTTTAAACCATCACTTTCAAGTCTTGCCTATTTCGCTTGAGGAAGATGGATTAAATATCGAAGAATTGGAAACAAGCAACGCGAATGTCGTATACGTCACTCCTTCGCATCAGCTGCCACTTGGCATGGTTTTGCCCATCGGTAAGCGGCAAAAACTATTAAAATGGGCTGCTAAAAACAGTGCATGGATCATTGAAGATGATTATGACAGCGAATTTCGCTATGAAAGCAAGCCGATTCCCGCCTTAAAGGCGCTTGATATGCAAAATCGAGTGATTTATTTAGGGACGTTTTCCAAAGTGTTGACACCGTCGATTCGCGTAAGTTACATGGTACTTCCCAATTGCTTGTTAGAAAGATTTTCGCAAATATTTTATAACTACAACCAGCCTGTCTCTACAATTATTCAAAAAACACTATACCTTTTCATGAAATACGGTTATTTCGAACGGCACATCCGAAAAATGCGCCATACGTATGCGAAAAAACAGCAAACACTCATCACCGCTATCCGCGAATACTTTGGGGACAACGCAACAGTGATAGGCGAAAAGGCAGGATTGCATCTACTTATGAATTTAAAAAACTATAACAACGTAGACGAATTGGTCATCAAAGCAGAGAAAGCCGGTATAAAAGTGTATTCAGCGGCGAAATATTGGTTTGGTAAAAGCGGAACCCCGCCTAGCTATGTATTATTAGGGTTTGGCGGAATGAACGAAAAAGACATCATTGATGGTGTGAGGCTTTTGAAAAAAGTTTGGTTATCTAACAAATAAAAGGAATCGCATTTCATAGCGATTCCTTTTTGTATAAGTGAAAAAGCGTTTGCGGAATAGCCTCGATAACATCTGTGGCAAGCACATCCAATGGTGAATGCCCCCTCTCGATGAGCACATCCGCTGCTTTTCCATGCACGAACACAGCATTGCTAATTGCTTCCTGAATGTCGGCGTGCTGCATCATAAACGCAAGAATGATGCCAGTCAGCACGTCACCGCTTCCGCCTTTTGCTAATGCAGGATTTCCCGTTGTGTTCACGTATTGCTTTCCATTTGGAGTTGTGACAATGGTGTAAGGACCTTTTAACACAAGGTAGACACCATAGTCCATCGCAAATTGTTTCGCAATGGCAAAACGATCCTTTTCGAGATCACGAATGGAAACATTAATCATTCGCGCCATTTCTCCAGGATGCGGCGTTACAATCGTCGCTTGTTTTCGTTCTCTTACTATGGAAACATAATCTTTCCAGTAATATAACGCATCCGCATCAAGAACGACCGGAACATCCTGACATAGCACCTTTTGGACAACGCTTTTCGTCCCCGCTGTTCTTCCCATGCCTGGTCCTACGGCAATTGCGTCAACATCCAAGTGGACAAAATCAATTTCACCGGTAAAACAGCCGTTTATCGATGAACACGGATAATACATCACCTCTGGAACATGTGTTGCTACAACTGAATAAATGTCATCCGGTACAGCCATTGTCAGCAATCCAGCTCCGCTTCTTAAAGCCGCTTTTGCAGTCATAGTGACAGCGCCTGTCATATTTCGAGAACCGCCAATGACAAGACCTTTTCCATAAGTACCTTTATGCGACGAGCGTTTTCTTGTCGGCAGCGTTCTTACCACATCCGCTTCACTCCATAGCTTGCGAAACCCAGCATTTTTTTCCAAGGAAAGCGGAGGGATACCGATATCCACTACCATTAATTCACCATAGTAATCAGCTGTTGGGAACGTGTATGCACTTAGCTTTGGGTATTGAATCGTGATCGTTGCATCCGCCTGAATGGCCGTCTCCACTTCTCCCCCATCAGCAAAAATCCCGCTTGGCACATCAATCGCATACACGACAAGCCTTTCTGCTTCGTTAACCTTGTCAATTATTTCTTTATATGGAGATCTCAATATTCCTTTTACGCCAATTCCAAGCAACGCGTCAACGATAACGTCATAATGACTTAATTGTTCGGTAAATTCCTTCTCATTTCCTATGCAATGCTTTACTTCATATCCCGAATTCTCATAGATTTCAAGCGCTTTTTTCGCCGCTCCTTTTACTTTTTCCTTTGGCGGTACCAACCATAAATCGGTTGCATAACCATAACTTTTTAATACTCTCGCAATGACAAAACCGTCCCCACCATTATTTCCCGTACCCGCTAAAACAGCGACGCGCTGAGTAGGATGAATTCGTTCCCGCAAAATTCTCGCAACAGCTTGTCCGGCATTTTCCATCAATGATTCTTCGCTCATACCGATTTGTTGAATCGTATACCGATCAATTGCGTACATTTCTGAAGCAGTAACCACGCGCATGACGTTCACCTCGCAAATTTTAATCCCCAATCAATATATACTTAACCCATTATTTCATATAAATTTTTTGTCGGTTACCAAAAACTCTAATCTCATCATATAAGTCATTTTAATTGCATAGTTACTAATTATCTAGCGTTTTCTATTTTAAGATTCTTCTTCGCCTATACGTAAAACACCTTTAAAAAATATACCATTTTTACTTATTCAACGAGCGTTTCATTCAGAATCCAAAAAGGCTGTGAGGTATTCGAAAAGAATACAAAGAAAATGTGAATAACATAGAAATTGCTAGTTACCCCTTAAAAATGTTTTTGTCTTTGTGACTGAGTATTTCTTTCAATCTTTCTGATCAATGATGAGCGCTTCCCTCTTTTTGAATCCGTACTCATTCTTTATAACAAACTCCTTTTAAAAAATTTTTTCTATGATACACCAAGATTGTAAGCGATTTCTTTTTCTTTAGTAGGAAAAACGTATATTGACAATCATTTTTTTTAGAATTATGATTTATGTAAAAATTGAATACGATCAACCGCTTATCGAGAGTGACCGAGGGAACAGGCCCTATGACGTCCGGCAACCTCCTTATAAGAGGAACGGTGCCAAATCCTGCAGAATGACTTTCATTCTGAAAGATAAGTCGTGTACATAGATACCCGATGCCTCTTTCTGAATGAAAGAGGCATTTTTTCTTAACAAAAGATGCTCATGCATAAGGAGAGTAAAGTCTCTTATTGTATAAGATGAACATTAATCCTTGGTTGCCTTCTTCTCTTCATTCGCGAAAAGATGTGCACCATCTATAAATTACAAAAACAAAAATAGGAGCGAGGGATTCGATGATTGAGGTAAAGAACTTAGTAAAAGTGTATTCATCTAAAAAGAATAAGGTAATTGGCGTGGACAATGTTTCTTTAACGATCAAAAATGGTGAAATCTTCGGCATTGTCGGCTATAGCGGTGCCGGAAAAAGCACGCTTTTACGATGCTTAAATCTTTTAGAACGCCCAACATCGGGACAAGTCATCATCGATGGGGTCGATTTAACCACTTTAAATGACAAGGAATTACGCCAAGCACGCCTAAAGATCGGGATGATTTTCCAGCATTTCCACCTTGTTAGTTCAAAAACGGTATTTGAAAATGTCGCATTTGCTTTAAAAGCTGCAAAAAAATCAAAAGACGAAATTGAGAAACGGGTGAATGAACTACTGGAAATGGTTGGTCTTGCTGATAAACGAGATGCGTATCCTTCCCAACTAAGCGGCGGCCAAAAACAACGAGTCGGAATTGCACGAGCACTTGCAAATGAACCAACTGTCCTCTTATGCGACGAAGCAACATCAGCGCTCGATCCAAGTACGACGAAATCGATTTTAGCCTTATTGAAAAAGATTAACCGCGAACTTGGAATTACGATTGTTTTAATTACTCATGAAATGGAAGTCGTCAAAGACATATGCGACCGTATTGCGGTGATGCAGGATGGAAAAGTAATTGAATTAGGAACCGTGTATGACATTTTTACGAATCCAAAAGAAGAATTGACAAAATCGTTTATTAATAGCGTTCTGCAATTTGAGCTTCCTGACCATTTGCTGAAAAAACGTACAGGAACGATTGTAAAAATTCAGTTCAAAGGCGAGATTGCCGAAGAAACAGTTGTTTCTGATATGCTTCAAACATTTAATGTAAAAGGAAATATTTTGCACGGAAAAATTGAGTACATTCAAGATATGCCGCTTGGAATTTTCATTATGGAACTTACAGGAGACCCTGATGAAATTGAGCGAGCCATTGATTATATTTCCCTAAGAACAAACGGATTGGAGGTCATTGCAAGTGCTGCTTAATTCGCTTATGAATTTAGTTCCCGAACTAAACAAAGCATTCTTGGAAACTCTTTATATGGTTGCCATTTCTCTTTCAGTGGCGATTATAGCTGGTCTTCCTTTAGGAATTTTGTTATTCGTTACCGACCGCGGTCTGTTTTTAGAAAATACGACCGTTAAATCCGTTCTTGGATTTATCGTAAATATGATTCGTTCCATTCCTTTTGTTATTTTGCTTGTTGGGCTATTGCCGCTCACCAAGCTCATTACGGGAACAACAATCGGACCTACAGCGGCTTCTGTTTCGTTGTCCGTTGCGGCTATCCCATTTTTTGCTAGAATTGTAGAAACTTCTTTGCGGGAGATTGACAAAGGTGTGATCGAGGCCGCTGTTGCTGTCGGCGCCACACCTTGGATGATTATAAAAGACGTCCTCTTACCTGAAGCTCGTCCCGGCATTATGCACGGAATTACGATTACAACGATAAGTTTAGTCAGTTATTCGGCGATGGCAGGAATTGTCGGCGGCGGAGGAATTGGAGACCTTGCGATTCGTTTTGGCTATTACCGCTACGACAATACTGTTATGATTACAACAATCGTCATTTTAATCTGCCTTGTACAAATCATTCAGTTTGCAGGCGACCGCATTGCTCGTCTTGTTGATAAGCGATAAGGTCGTTGAACATACAAATATTAGGGGGATTTGTGATGAAAAAATTATCAGTCTTTCTAGTTTTATTGTTATCCTTCGGGCTTCTCGCCGCCTGCGGAAGCAAGGAAACAACTTCTAATTCTACAGAGAAAAAAGAACTTACGATTGGGGCTACTTCCGGTCCTTACAGCGACATGGTGAATAAAGCGATTAAGCCTATTCTTGAAAAGAAAGGCTATAAAGTAAAAGTCGTAGAGTTCAGCGATTACATACAACCAAATATAGCTCTCACTAATGGTGATTTAGATGCCAACCTATTCCAGCACAAAATCTATATGGAGACATTCGCAAAACAACATCATCTTGACCTTTCAGAAGTGATCGTCGTTCCAACTGCGCCAATGGGGATTTACTCAAATAAATTTAAGTCACTAGACGAAATTAAAGAAGGCAGTCAGATTGCTATTCCTAACGATCCGACAAACGCAGCAAGAGCGTTCTTAATCTTACAAGATGCAGGATTAATTAAGCTCGACCCAGCTGCAAACCCATTAACAGTCTCTGAAAAAGATGTAAAGGAAAATGTAAAAAAACTTCAGTTTAAGCCAATCGAAGCAGGTCAATTACCTCGTGCAGTACAAAGTGTTGATTTAGCTGCCGTTCCTGGAAACTACGCATTAGCAGCAAAAATGAACCTTCTTGACGCACTTGTATTAGAAAAAATGCCTGATAAATACCGCAACCGTGTTGTCGTAAATACAAAAGATCTGAACAAGCCATTTGTGAAAGATATTAAAGAGGCGGTTGAGTCAAAAGAGTTTGAAAAAGTCATCGATGAACAATTTAAAGGCTTCGGTAAGCCAGAGTGGATGTTAAAACGAAAACATTAAATCCGTATTGCGAAACGCCGCTCCTTTAGCGGCGTTTTATCTAATCTTTTAAAAGGAGGAATAAAAAGATGGACATCATCGAAGTTCGCGGTGCTCCTAACTATTATGTATGCGAAAGCGGAGCTTTAACTCATCTCGAAACTTTATTACAAAAACATGGTTTTAGAAGTGGTTTTGTCATTTGCGGAGAACGGTCATGGAAAGTGGCCGAGCCATATTTCCCTAAAAACCGTAAATTCACTTATTCCTTTTTCCCATATAAGGGAGAATGTTCATTGTCTGAAATCGAACGGTTATCTACACTTTGCGTTCATTTTGATGTAATCATTGGAATCGGCGGCGGAAAAGTGCTAGATTTGGCGAAAGCAGTTGCCAATCAAGTCCAGCTTGATGTGGTATTAATCCCAACTCTCGCTTCTACTTGTGCAGCTTGGACACCTCTTAGCGTGATTTATGATGAAAATGGGGCATTTATTCGCTTTGATATTTTTCCAAAATCAACGTTAATGGTTTTAGTTGACACAAGAATATTGTTACACTCACCAGCCGCTTATCTCCGAGCAGGGATAGCTGATACGCTTGCCAAATGGTATGAAGCTGATTGTATCATTCGTCAAGTAAACAACCCTCCCCTTTCCGTAAAAATCGCTCATCAAATGGCCTATCTTTGCAAAACAGAGTTACTCGAACATGGTCGAGCAGCCATAAACGACTTAGTAGAAAAACGTGATACCCTATCCTTTCGCAAAGTAATTGAAACGATTATTATGGCAGGTGGAATGGTTGGAGGATTTGGGGATCGATATGGAAGAGTAGCAGGTGCCCATTCCGTTCATAACGGATTAACTAAAATTCCCGAAACCCATCATTTGTTGCATGGAGAAAAAGTAGCATATGGGATTCTCGTCCAGCTAGCCCTTGAAGAAAATTGGGATGAAATTCACCGTTTGCTTCCATTTTACCGAGATTTAAAGTTACCTTATACTCTAAAACAACTCGGCCTTGATGCAACAGAAAAAGAAAAACTCATTTACATTGCCGAAGAAATCATCAAACCACATGAATCTATTCATCTTATGAATACCCCTGTTAATAACGGGAAAATCGTAGAAGCATTTTATCAACTTGAGAAATTAGAATCCTAAATTTCTCTTCTTGTTTTTTCATTAGCTGTATAACTGCGACATCATGTAAGACTATTTCACTTACCATTGTGCTCTAATCAAAAATGAATGCCTTTAGGACGGGAGCGAGGTGTAAATGGGTTTTTGTATGTTGCTCATCCGGAAGCTGTAACATATAAGCCGCATATAACCCCACTTCACATAAAGTCAAGTGGCGGGCAGTTCGCCAAACAAGCGGTGAGAGCAGTTCGTTTATATCGTATGAAGTATCATGCAAAAACGGCTGTCTCATCATCCTGAGACAGCCTCTCTCCAAAACGTTTATGCTTGATTTAACATACGAAATACTTGTTCCACGTCTTTATCTCCACGTCCTGAAATGTTTACAATAATAATTTTATCTTGATCTAGCGTTCGCGCTAATTTCATTGCATAAGCAACCGCATGAGCGCTCTCAAGCGCTGGAATAATCCCTTCCGTTCTCGATAGCACTTGAAATGCTTCAAGCACTTCCTCGTTCGTAACCGTATAATACTCGGCACGCCCAGAAACTTTTAAATGGCTGTGCTCAGGACCGATTCCCGGGTAGTCAAGACCAGCGGCAATCGAATAAGTCGGCTGTGGATTTCCATCTTCATCTAGCAACACTAAACATTTAAACCCATGCAGCACGGCTGGCACACCTTTTGTAAGCGTCGCTGCTTTTTCCGGCTCTACGCCGATCAGACGTACATTTGGTTCATCAATATAATGAGCAAACGCTCCAATCGCATTGCTTCCGCCGCCGACACAGGCGATGACAACATCAGGCAACCGTCCTTCTTTCTCGAAAATTTGCCGCTTGCTTTCTTCGCTTATGACAGACTGAAAATGTTTAACGATGCTTGGATATGGATGAGGTCCAACCGCTGAACCAAGCAAATAAAACGTGTTCTTATAATTTTCAACAAGGTCATTTAATGCTTCATCGACCGCATCCTTCAATCTTCCTTGTCCTTTTGATACCGGAACGACTTTTGCGCCTAAAAGCTCCATACGAAATACGTTTAATGCCTGACGTCTAGTATCTTCCTCACCCATATAAATGATGCAATCAATTCCAAACATCGCGCAAGCCGTCGCGGTGGCAACACCATGCTGTCCCGCACCCGTTTCAGCGATGACGCGTTTTGCTCCCATTCGTTTCGCAAGCAAAATTTGTCCGATGACGTTATTAATCTTATGCGAACCTGTATGGTTTAAATCTTCGCGCTTCAAATAAATTTTCGCCCCGCCTAAACGCTCTGTGATCCGGGCAGCAAACGTAAGCGGATTCTCACGGCCGACATACTCTTTTGATGGTGTTGCAAAACTAGAGTAAAAACTCAAAATTATGCATAAGAATGCATAATTGTACATGCAGTAAATAGCGATGAAACCCATACCAACGTGGCTGTTCTAGTCCATCATTCTTTAATTGATTGAATGTCTGCTCAA
>NZ_JACDUT010000007.1 GCF_013761245.1 Thermaerobacillus caldiproteolyticus
TTGCATGTATTAGGCACGCCGCCAGCGTTCGTCCTGAGCCAGGATCAAACTCTCCATAGAAAGTTAAACAACCTAGCAAATTGACGTGGACGCTTCGTTTTGTTCAGTTTTCAAAGAACACTTGTCCATCGAAACAGCTTCTTCATAATATCATACCGACATTTCACTGTCAACAAGTTTTTTTATCTTTCCTGTTGTGAAGCTGTTTATTAATAACTCTTAGCAGCGACGAGATTAAATATATCATCATTAGAAACGAAATGCAATACCTAATTTTTATTTTTTGAACAAAAAATTCACCAATTACCTCTGTTTCATATTACTGAATAATGAATAACATTTATGTCTCTGCATAATTAAAATGCAAATATCATCATCACAATTCTTGCCATAGTAATGATTACAAAAATGCACTGCATAACAATAATGGTTTATTCATAAACATGACGTAAGAAAGGAGATTCATCTCAATAATTAGTATCCTGCCATATCTCTAAACATAATCATAATATTAAAAATGGAGAAATCCTATCGCAAACAAAAACCGAATAAGATTTATCAACAAAATACTAACAATTCGTCCACAAAACAGGGATTATTATCCACAATCACTTCTTTTTTGATTTTATAAAAAAGTTATTTTTTTAGCACAAATGTTAATATTGTGGATAAATTATCAACAGTTTGTTAATAATTTTTTCATCAAGGAGAGAGTCACTATGATTCAAATTCAACATTCTATTGTAGATAGCGATACTCCTATTCATTCTTCTTTATCAAAAGTACAGCAAAGAATTTTTCAAGCTCTGCTGAAAGAACAAAAGATATATGTATATAAAAATGAACAGCAACTTTTTTTTGAGCTTTTACTACGAGAACACATTATACAAGCTGCGATTCTCTTGGCGAAAAGTAAAGTAAGATTTACAATTTTTCGCTTTTCTCGATGTAATGAACAGTTTTGGTACAGAAATGAACTAGGCGGATTTCAATTAAAAGAAACGGTTTCTCCCACTGATGCCATTAATGATATTTTTCAAAACAGCCATTTATACGCATTTGAATGTGCAACAGCCATTGTGATTGTATTTTATAAAGCCGTCCTAGATGTTCTGGGCGCTAATACGTTCAATAAATTGTTCGCTAATCTTCTTTTATACGACTGGCATTTTGATAAAGATCTTGGGGTGAAAACAAGAAAAGGGAATGATTACATTCCTGGAGATTGTTTATATTTTAAAAATCCTGATGTAGACCCTCAAACACCTCAATGGCAAGGAGAGAATACGATTTATTTAGGAGACGGACTGCATTACGGTCATGGAATTGGTATAAAAACAAAAGAGGAAATTATTGCTGTATTAAATAAAAAACGAAAAAGAGGAGCGACTAAATCAGCTTATTTATTAGAACAAACAACAAGGATCGATTTTCAATATTTATCGACCTTTGCCAATGTACGCGAACATGCTGAACTCCCTATTGATCGAAATCGCTTTGTTGTTGGAGCAATTGGCTCAGC
Source organism: Thermaerobacillus caldiproteolyticus (assembly GCF_013761245.1). Classification (GTDB taxonomy): domain Bacteria; phylum Bacillota; class Bacilli; order Bacillales; family Anoxybacillaceae; genus Thermaerobacillus; species Thermaerobacillus caldiproteolyticus. Next base: position 1,523 of record NZ_JACDUT010000007.1, read on the forward strand.
TACTTTCTTATATTTGTAGCAGTCTCTTTCGATTTTTCGCTCCATAAATATGTCCCGATACCTGTTAAAATGAATGAGCCTCCTATCCATTGAGAAGGTTGAATGACTTCCCCCAGTAAAAAATATGCCAAAATCGAAGCACCTACCGGCTCAAATAAAATCCCCATGGAAATCGTAGCTGCACTGATCCATTTGACTGACCAATTCATCAGCGAATGTCCAAGCAATGTTGGCACGATTGCTAATAGAAGAAAGCAAATCCAATCCATTTGACTGTATAAAAATAATGGATAGCGAAAAACAATGACATACAAAAAAAGAGTGATCGCACTAACACCGTAAACCACATATGTATATACCACCAGCGATAGCCGCTTTCGTAAATCCTGCCCGAATAACCAGTAGCCAGTAATCATTACACATGCAAGTAACGCTAAAATATCTCCAAATAAAGCTTTACCGCTTATTTGAAAATCACCCCAGCTAATGATGATGCTCCCGAAAATAGCGAGCAACCCACTAAGAAAAGCACCAATGGTCAATTTTTCTTTAAAAAAGACATATCCTCCGACAAACGCAAACAATGGCTGCAATGTGACAAGCACAACCGAGCTTGTCACACTTGTATAGTTCAACGATTCAAACCAAAGAATAAAATGAAATGCTAACAAAACACCAGAAATGAAGGAAAATAGCCAATCCCTTTTCGCGATCGCTTTCAATTCACCAATATATGGAATACAAAAAGGTGTCATTAATAGGACAGTAAAAAACAGACGATAAAAGGCAATAACCGCCGCAGGAGCCTGTGCCCATTTGACAAGAATGGCGGATGTTGATACAGAAAAAGCGCCAATGACTAACGCCAAATAAGGTTTAAATAAATTTTTTGATTGCATACCCCATCCCTCTCATGAAACGTTTATAATTATTATAGCATCGCTAGAAGGGAAAAAGGTGAGGGATATGGATTTTCAAATGTTTTTAAAACTGAGTATATCCGCCATTTTAGGACTAATTATCGGTCTAGAAAGGGAATTAAAACGGAAGCCTGTAGGTTTAAAAACGTGTTTAGTCATTTCCATTGTTAGTTGTTTATTAACTATTGTTTCTATTGAATCAGCGTATATCTTTCCTATGAAAGACCATATCACCATGGACCCGCTTCGCCTCGCTGCTCAAATTGTATCGGGGATCGGTTTTTTAGGAGCAGGAGTGATTTTACGACGCGGCAATGATAGCATTTCCGGACTCACAACAGCTGCGTTAATTTGGGGAGCCGCAGGAATCGGTATCGCTGTAGGAGCAGGGTTTTATTGGGAGTCCATTTTTGGGGTAGCTTTATTAATTGTTAGTGTCGAACTCATTCCACTGCTCACGACTCTTTTTGGTCCAAAGCAACTAAGGGAAAAAGAAATTTTACTACAAATTACGGTTTTAGATTCAAAAAATATTGCTAATGTTATTGAAGCTATTCAAGAAAAAAACATTCATATTAAAACCGTTCGTATTAAAGATTTAGACGAACAACATCACTTAATTAAATTAAAAGTAACTGTTGACCAAAAACGCTCAACCACCGATGTATACTATTCAATTCATGATATTCCTTCAATTACTAACATCGATATTGAAAGTGTCTAGATTGATCACTACAAAAAGCCCTTACGTTTAACCAACGTAAGGGAAACACCTATATTCTATTGACAACATTTTGTCTGATAGTAGATAGATTATTCCATGCGCAATTGCTTTTCTTTTATTTGCCATATTGCAAAAAAAAACAATGTATATATAATAAAATCTGGATAGTAAAGGGGCATTAGCTCAGTTGGGAGAGCGTCGTGCTGGCAGCGCGAAGGTCACCGGTTCGAGCCCGGTATGCTCCATTCGACCCCCCTTGTGTATCAAGGGGGTTTTTCTTATTTTGCTTTGATTGTCGGTTAAATCCTATTTTTTACATTTTTCTTTTGAATATATGTCCAAAACGCTCTCACAAAAAGAGCCTACTCGTTTTAATCATGGCCCCTTATAGTAGACAAAAAACAAACATCATGGACTCTACTATGGAGGGGTTTTTTGTTTCGTACGGAAAATACCTCGGTTATAAGATCACATTTATCGAAGGATAATACAAAACAGTACCTTTAAAAAAACAAATACCCTGTGTCATTGGCTGATCTGCTTTCCAATAAAAAACATCACCACATCTGGAATATCGTTCATCCCTATGGTCAAAATCGTATTTTCCATGAGCCGACAGTTCGACATAGGAACAGACTACATCTCCATTGGAAATGACAGAGCAGCTAACATATAGTAAGAACCTTCACGCGAGAAAATCGTTTTGCCGCTCTCGTTTGCTTCATCACCATTCCTGCCAAACTGAAACCGGAATAAACTGTATTCATTTCATATAGTCAATCTCCAAATCCATCATTCTCACCTACTGGGCGAAGGGCAAGCATCCTCTGCTTCACCTTATTTTTCTCTAGTGTATTAAAGTTCTCGGTCAAAGGTAAGGTGAAATTCATTGCAGATTCAGGTGAAATAATAAAAATCTTCTGAAAGATCACTTGGTAATTATGCCAAAAAACCCCTAAGTGTTATTAGATTTCTTGTGTCCTAAGAAATCCAATAGTATATCCTTTCATCACTTAAAAATATACACCAACATAAACGAAAAGCTTGACGGAAAGTTCGTCAAGCTTTTCTAATATATCGGGAAGAAAGGATGACTGTCTGGATGTCGTTCATTAATATAGATGCTTTCACTTCTTCAAAAAACGGTGCCAAGATATTTTGTTCTGTTTCATTTAATGTTTCGCAAGACCACTTAGTTTGATAATGTCGAAAACAAGATTTTTCTCATTCATCATTGACTCGATCTTTAACGATAGTCGGAAAAATTCTCATGGAAGACAATTTCCATCAACACAATGATATTTCTTCGGTTTATAAAAATTGGGTAGTTTTACTCGATGCCAGTAGTTTAAATCCCAATGAGTGAAAGGATATATGTCCATATCCCTACAACTAATAACAGTACTAAACTGTACTTAATCGTCATTTTAAATAAGTTAGATTCTTTACCGGTCTCTTGTACTGCAGCTGTTGCAATCGCAATGGATTGTGGTGAGATGAGTTTCCCCATAACTCCTCCACTTGTGTTAGCTGCGAGTAATAATGAAGAGTTTGTCCCAATTTGAGTACCTGTAACAACCTGTAAATGTCCAAATAAAGCGTTATTGCTCACGACAGATCCTGTAATAAATACGCCGAGCCAGCCTAGGACCGGGGAAACGAGCGGAAAAGCATCCCCTGTTTTCGCTAATGCTAAACCAATCGTAGATGATAGCCCTGCATAGTTGGCTAAGTTCGCAAATCCCATAATAAAACAAATGGTTAATATTGGAATCCATAATTCTTTGCAAGTTTCTTTTAAACTTTGCAGCCCTTCAACGAACGTAATGTTTTTACTACACATGACTGTGAACACGACAGCGAGTAAAATGGCCGTACCTGTTGCTGATACAAGATCTAGCTTAAATATTGCGTCTAATACAGTTTTAGCTGAAGCAACCGGAGGCATTTTTACGACTTCACCATGTAAAAATGGCACTTTGAATAAAATAGTTGTTTTATAAAGCAAACCGCCTTCAGCAAATAAAGCTTTAAAACCCGGTAAACTCCATATTGTAATCATCCCCGTTAAGATATAAAACGGAGACCAAGCACTGGCGATTTCTTTCAAGCTGTATGTTGGTTGTTCCACAACCTCTTCTTCCGTATTAATTCGGTATATATGTGATGGCTGCCATTTTTTTAAGAAAAGAGCCATGGCCCCCATACTGACAAGTGCTGCTAAAATATTGGCAAGTTCAGGACCAAACACGATCATCGTAAATGTTTGGACAATAGTATAGCTTCCGCTTACGACTAAAAGAGCAGGAAACGTTTCTTTAATGCCCCGCCATTTATCTAAAATAAAAACTAATAAGAACGGAATGATAAAAGTGATGAATGGCAAAATCCACGCAAGTGTACGAGATAATTCAATTGGCTTTAAGTCTCCCATTTGTGCTCCTACAATGACCGGAATCCCAATTGCTCCGAACGCGCCAGATGCAGCATTGGCAATTAAACAAAGAGCAGCTGCTTTTAATGGTTTAAAACCAAGTTGGGCAAGTAAAGCGGCAGAAATGGCAATCGGAACACCAAATCCCGCCGCACCTTCTAAAAAGGCATTAAAGCTAAAACCAATGAGCAAGAGTTGGAGTCGTTGATCTTTAGAAATATTTGCAATGCTGCCACGGATGATATCAAATTTCCCCGTTTTAACGGCAATTTTATATAACCAGACAGCCATTATTACAATATAGCCAATCGGCCATAAACCGTTCGCGATTCCATGAATGGAAGCAGCAATCGCTTTTGAAATGGGCATATCAAAAAACCAAACAGCCGTTACCAAGCTAAACAAAAGGGTAAGAAATGCAGCTTTTACCCCTTTCATCTTAAACACTGTTAAACCTAACAAGAATAAGATAATTGGGAGTGCTGCAATCAATGCAGAAAGATACGTATTATGAAGAGGGTTGTAATGTTGAACCCACATAATGATCACCTTGTTTCTTCTAGTTAGCTTTTATGCCTTTACTTCATCGAAATAAGGAGCAAGAATGTCCTTTAATACGGTTACACTATGATGAAACTGTTGTTGTTCTGTTTCATTTAACTTCATTTCCATCACTTCGCGAATACCGCTTCGATTGACAATGGCAGGGACACCGATATACACATTTTTCTCGCCGTATTGACCATCAAGATAAGCAGAAACTGTTAAGATGGCATTTTCATTGTGTAAAATGGCACGTGTAATACGGACAAGTCCCATCGCAATACCGTAGTACGTTGCTCCTTTTTTCTCAATAATTTGGTACGCTGCATCGCGAACGTTTGTGAAGATATTTTCTAAGTCCTCTTTTTTATAGTTGTCATTTTGAGTGATTAATTGTTCAACCGGAATACTACCAATTTCGGCATGACTCCAAACAGGCAGCTCCGTATCCCCGTGTTCTCCGATAATATACGCGTGCACATTCGTTGGAGCTACTTTGAAATAATCACTTAACAAAAAGCGGAATCGTGCAGTATCAAGAATAGTACCAGAACCAATGACGCGCTCTTTTGGCAAACCACTAAACTTCCATGTCGCATACGTTAAAATATCTACTGGATTCGTTGCAACAAGGAAAATCCCATCAAAACCTGATTTCATGACAGAATCGACAATCGTTTTAAAGATGTTAATGTTTTTATCAACAAGATCTAGTCTTGTCTCCCCTGGCTTTTGGTTTGCTCCTGCGCAAATTACTACTAAATCAGCATCTCGGCAATCTTGATAATCCCCATACCAAATATTCGTTGGTTGCGGAGCAAATACTTTTCCGTGATTTAAGTCCATGACATCGCCCATTGCTTTCTCTTTATTCACATCAATCAATACGATCTCATCCGCTATTCCTTGATTCATGAGTGCAAATGCATAGCTAGATCCAACAAATCCTGTTCCTACAACGACTACTCGATTTACACGTTCTTTTGCCATGTTTTATCATCCTTTCTAGCTTCTATTGTGAAATATTTCACAATTAGATTGTACACTATTTCACAAACTTTAACTAGTACTATTGATAATGAAAATTTGTCTTTTTTGTTAACAGTTTTTCACCTCTTCCGTTCCATTATGTCCACATATATTGATGTCAAAACCTGTTTCTGTTTTCATTCGTCTTGAGTAATGATGAAAATTTTTATTCTTTATAACTCAATGGTAATGATTCATTCACATAATCCCGAATCCATGACAAACATCATTGAAACCTGTAATTACTCGGTAGATGAGTACAATCAAAGACTTTTAAAGGCCAAATCAGCTGAAGCGCTCATCTAACGAACACACATCCTTTTCAGCTCCCTATCTCTACGTGACAAATCGAGCAATATAATCGCTCAAAATGGAAGGAGAAACAGATTGGCTACAGGCAGCTTTAATCTCCATTTTTTCATATTCAGTCAACTTCGCTGCCAGCGTGATCATGGTTTGAATGACTGTCTCGATTTCGAAAAGAACTGCCTTTTTCTCGCAAGCGTTCCTGTCTAATGAGATGAAACTGTTTTTCTGCAAGAAAAAATGCACTATTTTATATGCGTTTGGCTTTATACAAAAAGGGTGCACATAATCAAGTACATCCCAAAATGATCATGGTCCTTCTTACTCTTTGAAAAAGGAAGTCTATTCATACATTGTTCTTTATTGTTCCGGCAACAATTCGTCGATTGAGGAGGTTGCGTGCGTTAGTGCGGCTGACTCTAAGCGCTTGAACCCGTATTTTTGCAGGCGTTGTCTTTGCGCTTCAGTTAGTTCATTGTAAGGAACCACAGCCGGCGTTTCAGAGGACTTATAAATTAAATTTCCCGTCACGGGGCATTGAAACGCATCAGCAACAAAGCCTTCTCCATCTTGAATCGTAAATAAGCGAATCGGCATTACATTCATTCTCTTCCCTCTTTCTGTTGGTATGTTCTTTATTACGATTGTCCAATCATCCTTCATTCTATACGGTTCTTTTTACACAATGAGCCAATCCTGTTCGATACCATCTAACTCCGCTATGTCTAGTAAATGCATCCATGTTTCAAAACCACAGCGAGAAAAGAGCCGCAAACTCGGATCATTATGCTCAAAAATAAATCTAAAGTAACAGTTTCATTTGCAGTCTTGGGCATTCATCGATCGTTTTTTGCAATAACAGCTTCTCCCAAGATCATCCCCGCCGTATAGAGTGCCGTAAAACGATTGAAAACTAAGCCATGCACATACGATATCAACAAGCCATAGCGGTCACCATGTTTTTTCTTTCTGCTGCCACTGGCTCCGTATCAGCAGTTACCCATCTTGTCGAGATAGTTTTTATGTATCAACAATCGCTCGTAAATCTCCCTTCTTCGTTTCTCTTTCATTTGTTTTACGTAAAGCATTTTATTTGCCAAAACAAGTAAAAGGGAGATTATAATCTTAAGTATCTCGTACAGAAAGGAGAAGTGGAATGAATCGCACACTCATCGTCTATCTCGTTTCGCTTGCTGCATTTCTCGGCCCTTTTACGCAAACTATTTATACGCCTATTTTACCGGAAGTGGCAAAAGATTTTGGCACATCATCGTTTTTAGTGAATTTAACGATTTCGATTTTCACATTATGTTTGGCATTAATGCAAATGGTTTACGGTCCTTTAACAGATACGAAAGGGCGTCGAAATGTCATTTTGTTCGGTATTTTCCTTTACACGCTTGCATCACTTGGTTGCTTTTTTTCTAAATCTATCTATGTATTACTCGTTTTTCGTGCTTTACAAGCTATTGGGATTGCCGCTGGTTCTGTCGTCGCTGCTACTGTCATCGGCGATTTATTTGAGGGAAAAGCTCGCGGAAAAGCAATGGGGACGTTTCAAATGATGGTGTCACTCGGTCCTGTCGTCGGTCCGATTGTAGGGGGCTTTCTCGGTGGACGATTTAACTTCCATGCTGTATTCCTCGTGTTAGTGTTCGTAGGTGTCCTTATATTCATAGGGAACTTGGCTTTTCTCAAAGAAACAAAACCGGAAACAAGTTCATCACAACGATTTCAACTTCGCAATTTCTTGACAATCCTTAAAGACCGTACGGGTTCGTCGATTATTTTGTTAGGTTTTATTCAATATTACGCGATGTATAATTTCCTTGTATTCTTACCGGGAATTTTAAGCGAGCGCTATGGGCTGTCTGCCGAGCAAAAAGGGCTTGTCTTTCTAACGATGTCTTGCATGATTGTCATCGGAAGCTTTGTCGGTGGAAGAATCCAAGGACGCTTTGAAGATCGAAATGTCATCGTTGTCACATCTTATTTGAATGTGGCGGCAATTTTTCTGTTCCTTCTCGTCTCACATATATCGATTCCATTGCTCATTGCTTCGATTATGCTATTCGGCTTATTCTTAGGAACATCTTTGCCAGTACAAACAACCCTATTAACACAAGTGTTTCAAACGAATCGGTCAACCGCTATCGGCGTCTATAACTTTTTCCGGTACATGGGAATGGCGTTTGGACCGATAGTTGGAAGCTTGTTGCTGGCCATTGGTGGGTATTATATTGTATACGGATTTGTCGATGCTGCCTTTTTAGGCTGTGCGTTTGTGTTAACAATACGGGTTTTAGGAGCGAATAAAAAACTGGGTGCCTATTGATATTACCATGACTAGAACCGTTTCAGCCGGATTAGGGAAGTTTAGTTGCTATTGTCGTTTGACATACACTGGACCATACTTCAAAAAGAAATTTTCGATCATTCGCGTAAAAGCCGAAACAACGTCCACCCACGATTCGAACATCGCTCGAATGGTCTGGCATTTGATGCGTGGAGCATGTTTTCCGCGACAATCGTCTTTTCGTCGGCAAACGGTTCGCTAAATAACTCTCAATTTGTCGTATTAAAAAACATAAAAATACTTCCAATTATTTATCAATCACCAAATGCTTTCGAAAAACTTTTCCATCGCGTCGCCGTAATGCGCCATCTATAACCTATAATACCGTTTTGAAATCAATGACTTCTTGGTGATAATTTCATCCCATAAAGCGACACTGCTTTTTCCTGCTGCCGCAAGGGTAAAGATCATTTCGTCCTACTTTTCCCTTGTCTCCTCTTCTTGCTCTTGTATATCATACCTTTTTCTACAAAAAATCTCTCCTGTTTGACAGCATAGCTATTTTACTGCCGTCTACACAGAAGAGATCGCATCGGGAGTATTTATGACCATAAAATATCAGGAGAGTTAACGAACCGCACTGAGTTATTTTTGTTGTTGGTGATGACTCTGGTTAATTGCAAGGCTTTTCGGCTGTTCCGCTATTTCTTTGGAAAATTCCATAGTCGCTAAACTCGGTATTCTCATTCGTCGATTCATAAAGTTGTTTATGCCACTCATTGCACGCTGAATCGGTTTTGGCATCATATACTGAGTGCTGCGTCCTCTTCTCATGCTGAAAACGGCTGTCGCGGCAATTCCCAGGCCTAAACTTAATATAGTCCACATGGTATTGTTATTGCTTCGGCGTCCCGTCAAGCGCAACAATTGGTTCCACATTCCTCTATTACGCCCAAAATTAAGTAGACGTAAACGATTCATGATTTTTACACTCCTCTTTTCGAATTTTCCTTGCGCTCGAAAAAAGAATGATTCTTTTCGAACACTTATTAATGTGCATTAGAGAAGCAAAATCATGCATGGAAAACACTTACTTAATGACGCCGCATATTCTGATTCCAATGAGAAATGTTAATAATTGAAGGCCATTACGATCAAAAAGCGAAGTTTTCCCCATATTTATGTCAATGTAAGAAAATTAAGGTTTTTGAACCTATTTTTATTTGAAGTGTCTTAATGAATATATAGCATTTGTTCACAGTATAAACTTAAAGTTTTCGTTTTCGTTGTTATATTTTTCTGACACCGCTAGGAATCGCAGAATCCAATTCCGTGAAACTCACTCTAACTGGATTATCATGGATTACAATCCATGCTCTTTGTTAAAAGGCATTCATCGCTTCTCTCAACAGCTGTATAGCCTCTGTTCGCTCAAGCTTATTCGTTTGCCATTTCCGTCATGTCAAAAACCGCTTTTTATAAAGTTTTACTTATAAGGATAATAATTTCAATATAAATAAAAACGCAAAAATTTTCCTGATTGCTTCCGATTTACAAAAATAGAGCGCAAAAAATCTTGACATAACAACGGCTTTTACGCTTGTCACTTTACAACAAGCTTTTTCTGTATTAAGAATACCGTATCAAATGCTTTTGTGTATTTAACTTTTCTAATTCATCCATCTAATGATTTATGCTCAAGTTCAAGAGCCATAAAACTTCATCCGGTACAAGAAAAGGGTAATTCAATTCCAAGCGTCTAGGAAGGGACGAAGCGAAATCGCGGGTAAAAGTTCGTATGATCGAGGACAGATACATATCTCTGTTTTGAGGCAATCCATTTTTATCCACTTCTAATCGCCCGTGATCTCCTACCTGTAATTAAAAGATCACGGACGTTAGAAGTAAGATAAGAGTATCTTATGGAAGTTTCATTTTATTTTGTTGTGATCTCACTTGTCTTAAATTGCTTAATCATATCTTGGAGGTTGTCAGCCAAGAGTTTTAGTTCTGAATTTTGCTGTTTTAAATAATCAATCGTATTGTTTTGTTGAACAGCAGAAGCAGAAATTTCTTGAACCGCGGCCACTCCTTGCTCTGAAATTGCCGCAATTTCTTGAATGGATGTTAAAATTTCATCGGACGTTTGACGAATATCTTCTGTGCTTTCAGAAATCGTATCGATCCCTTTTGCCAATTTCTCTACTGATTCAAAGATGGAATTGAACAATCGCCCATTATCTTCAACAATCTCAACACCTTTTACAATATCTTCAAAATCTTGTTGGTTCAGATTTAACACGATATTAGCCTGTTCATTGATTTCACGTATCGCTTCAGATATTGTTTTGATGGATTCATCAGTTTGGCCGGCAAGCTTTTGAACTTCTTGGGCAACAACTGAAAATCCTTTACCTGCTTCTCCAGCACGAGCCGCTTCAATTGATGCATTTAAAGAAAGAAGATTGATTTGAGACGCAATGTCTTGGATAATTTTAATGATTTCATTAATATGTTCTAGTTTTTTCCCTAGATTAAATAAGTTCTCTTTACTTACCATGCCATTTTGTTTTATTTTGTTCATTTGTTCGGTAATCATTCGAACTTGGTCATTTCCTTTTTCAGCTTGCTGGCTAGTCTGATCGGTAAAGTTTTTAATCATCTTCGTTTGCTCATCTACGTTGGATATCGCTATTGACATTTCAGACATCATATTTGAAATTCGGTCAATATGATTAGCTCTTTCTTCGGCTCCTTTTGCCTCTTCATTTGTACTCATTGCAATCTGTTGAGAAGCTTGGGCTAATTCTTCAAAGGATTCCAAAAGAGTTTGGCCAGTATGATGAATCGTTTCGGATTTCTCTCTTACATGATCGATGATGCGACTTAAGTTTTTCCTCATTTCTTCAAAGCTATTTGCTAAAATCCCTATCTCATCTTCCTGCTTGATATTCACCGATTGGCTAAGATCTCCAGTGGAAAAGACTTTTGCATATTGTACTAAACGATTAAGAGGTTTAGATATTCTATTTCCAACGAACAAAGCCAATAAGACTCCAATAACAACCATGACAGCTGTTAAAATAAGAGAAACAGTCAATATCCATTTTTCTAGTTGATCAATAAATTTAGCGCTCATATCTATTCCAACGATGGCATCCGCACCATCTACAGGAATGAAAAATGATTTATGGACCCCCCATTTATCTCTATAAATGGAACTCAGCACAGGCTCTTGGTTTTCATATGATAATTTTTGATCATTTGTAAACGGAGACTCAACCATAAATTTATCACTGCCATTTAAAGCAACAATGACATCCTTACCATTTTTTTTAGACAATACATATACGTATTCAATTCCTTTTTTGTTTTTAATAAATGAATCTAAATCCTGCTTCAGTTCCATCCCATATTTCTCTGGGGAGTCCATTGTATTCTTAATTAAATCAGGATCAATCGTCTCTGCCAATCTTCGTCCATTTTCTTTTAGCCGTTCATCAAACTGTGGAATAACGTGTTCCTGAATAATGTAACCTGATACATATCGAACAAATCCAAAAAGAATCAGTGAAAATACAAGAAATGGGAATAAAAAGCTAATGACTAATTGGGTTTTGATTGATTTTTTCCAAGTTATATTTCTCATTCCTTACCTCTCCCTCGAATGTTCTATTTCCTTTAATGTAATAAATGGACGTAAATCCATTTGCAGTAATCGATAGAGCTCTTCCATCGTTTCGCTTTTGAAAAATACAATAGCAAATGTTCTATCATTTGTTGCTTGTATTTCTCTGTACTCTAAAATTTGTTGAAATTGCTTTTTAAACGACTGATGGTTAATAGATTGTATAAGATTTTGTGAAATATCCATTGGAATTTCTGCGCAGAGGAAACTATAGATACTTTGATCCATATTGTGAAGCATCGCTTTCCAATCCGGGCTTGTACCATGAAAATAATGCTTATACACATTGCATCCGTAAGCATAAAATCCAAGATCTGTTGTTCCCGCTCCGGCAAATCTGAGCGGATTCATTTCAATAGGAATGATGGTATGATTACTTTTTCTCACTTCAAAGTGAATTGGAAAATTCTTCACTGGGATGATTTCTCTAAACTTATGCATAAAAGCCAATATGTCATCGTAAATTTCATTGATGACTTGTTTCGATGTATAGTAGATTCGATCCGACGTATCGTATTCGTCTTTAAACAAACGCTTAAAAATATTTAAAATCACAGGATTACCATCGTGATCGTAATAACTATCGACTGCATATTCTTCCCCGAATATCCACTTTTCGATTAAAATGCTCTCTCCGTTAATCACTTCCTCGTCATAAATGTTTTTCATAAGAAGCAGATCTGTATTTAATTTATGTAAGGTATCTTCCCACTCTGCTGCACTCTTTACTTTATAAACTCCGATGCTGGAATATCCTTTGCTTGGTTTAATCACGACTGGAAAAGGAATATCCTCTACCGGAATTTTATAAAGCTCATCCCTGTTTACTATCTTATAAAAATAATCAGGGTACATAGTAGAAAGAATTTGACGGAACGTTCCTTTATCTTTTAGTTGCTGTGCCCAACGATTTTGAACACTATTAGGAACGTAAGATTCAAGCAATGCTAAACAGCTTTCTGAATTTGTCAATAACTTTTGATGTTCATTAATAAGAGGGAAAAACTCCTCAGCTTCCATTACCTGTAATGATTTTAACATTTCAGAACGGTTACCTTGCTTGAAAACAGGTATATTAAGTTCTTGCAACGATTCGACTAGAATAGGGGAAATAATTTGATCATTGATGAGAATCATCTTGATGCACCTTCCTAAAGTAGAGATTGTGTTGCTTTATATAAAGATCGGAAATGTCTCATTATTGAGCTTGCGATAAACTGTCCAACTCTCCGCTAATCGCTCTAAATACATAAATAATCCATCCGACTATATGCCATCATGTGTTCCGAGCTAGCTTTTTGTAGGCAGAGGACGGCATCCTTTTGGGGATGGCGTCCAATCACAAATTCACCAAAAGCTCCCCATCGTTTGTTCTGGATATATATAGAAAATACCTAATCTAGCTTCGGCTCAAATAAAACCCATCTTTGAAGCTCACCACTCATGTCGGGAAAGTTGTGACATTATTCACTTCCTCTCATATTGTTTCGATGAACATCCCGACACTCTTTTTATCGCCCAAAATATGAGGAATTTTAATATTTTAAGATGATGTTTTTGGCTTTTTTATAAAAATTCATCTTTTTGTTGAAAACAAAAGTCTCTATTTGTTTATATTTAATACTTTCTGAATAATGACTATAATAAAAAACACGATCGTTAGTTCTTTTTTGTGTTACCATGAGCGCCAAGGATTCCCATTATCTCCTTGATTCATTCTCACATTAGACAGTCCTCCTGGTAATGAAATTAGCCTTCTACTAAAAAACGATAATAAGGTGATTCGCATAATCCTGAATAAACGTGTGAAAAAACTTAAAACGACAAAGAGGGGAAATAGGTGGCTCAAAAAAGAGGTTGTCTCTTTTATATGGCACATCCTTCTATGAAAGAAATGAACAAAGTGCATCTATCATTGAATATGTTGATAAAAATTTGCATCAAACCATTGAGCCCTGTTTCTTTAATGACACAGTAAATATGATTCGTTTAGACATAGAGGAAATGGATTAGAATAAAAATCTTTACGAAAAAAGTTTTAGGTTCTCTAAATTTTTTCGTAAAAAATCAACACAATTATTTAATAAAGCCGAACAAAAAAGCAGGAACCCATTCAGTTCCCTGCTTAATTGTTCACATTGCTCTTTTACTTTCAAGAAAGCGAACGGTTTAGTTTCCGTATCACCATATCTTAACTTCTACCGTCTGATCTTCTTCAAAGACGTTGCTCCAAACGCTTAAATTCATATTTCGTCAGTTCTTATTGTCCTGTTAAATTGTTATAAAAGACAACAACCGGAGCCCCAGACGGTTTATTAAATAAGGTTGCCGGTAACGAAAATGGAAAAACATCGGCTACATATCCCTTCCCCATGTTGAATAATGAAAAGTCGAAGCAGCATTAAGTTCATACTTTCCTTTCTTTATTACGATTGTCCAACAACCTCTCGTTCTATGCTTCAAAATCAACGATGGTGAAAAAATCGTTAAATATTATCTTTTTTATGAGAATCAATTCTTTTTCCTAAAATGAGCAAATCTCTTTCAATTCCGTCTAGCTCGGCGACACTCGGTAAATGCCCCCATTTCTCAAATCCAAAACGGGAAAATAGCTTCAAACTTGGTTCATTATGACCAAAAATAAATCCAAGCAATGTCTTAATACCTAATCTCGGACATTCCTCGATTGCTTTTTGCAATAAATAACGTCCAATCCCATGCCCTCTCCACCCTTCAGCGATATAAATGCTGATTTCAGCGGTATGTCTGTAAGCGGGTCTTCCGTAAAATGATTGAAAGCTTAGCCAAGCACACACCTTTCCGTCTGCTTCTACGACCCAAAGCGGTCGAGAATGGGGAGTATGTTCTAAAAACCACGGCTCTCTGCTTTCAACCGTGACAGGTTCTGTATCTGCCGTGACCATTCTTGACGGTATCGTTGAGTTATATATGTCTACAACTGCCTTTAAGTCCTCTCGTTTTGCATGTCTAATTGTCCATTCCATCTTCTCCACTCCCAAAATTTTAAGTATTATTGCCTTTTCTCTATAAATTAATATAGACGCTCATTGATGAAATACGAAGATATGTTTCGACAGCAGACAGCTCTGAAAACAAAGTTATGTTCCATTATACAAAAGGTAATTCGTTATTCATATATATTTTTTTAAAAATAAGAAGATGGTAAATAAACTCCTCAAACGAAAGAACTTCAGCTGTTTCAAATGAATATACATCCAAAAAATGCGATAGAACATCAGGGGTAATATCATTGAATGCTTCCGATATCATTAACGGGTAGCGAATGTGCTGAAACAATGATGCATATCCGTAATCATTAAAAATTTCTTCTGCTTGTTCAATATTCATACAATACCTCCCGTCAAGCAGTATAGGAAAAGTCTACAAAAATGAAACAAAACATAAAAAACGCCCTGGCCAAGGCGTTTTTATGCTTCCTCTAGTTCTTCAACAGGGACTTCTCGTTTCTCATGAAGATGACCGTCGCGCATATGAACAGTAGCTGTACCATTTTTTTCGTCATAGCTATCAATCCATACTGATACACCATGATAATGAACCTGAATATCAGCCGGAGACGAAACAATTTGTTTGACGCGATTCATATCCATAATTTACAACCTCCTCACATCATTTATTTTTAGTTTTTGTTATTAAGGAAAATTTATGCAAAAAAAACGTACGATTGCGCACACTATAGTTAACAATAAACGATCGGGAGGGAAATCAATGAAAAGCTGGAATTTGCTCATCTCTTATTTACGTCTTCCCGTCCTAATAAGAATTTTGCTTGTTGGCAGTACGATGATTCTGCTGTTTGGCACAGTCATTCATTTCGTAGAACCAAAAACATTTCATAATCTGTTTGATGGCATATGGTGGGCGATTGTGACAGCGGCAACAATCGGTTATGGAGATATCGTACCAGAAACAACGGCAGGGAAAGTCGTCGCCATTCTCCTGATTTTATTAGGTACAGGATTTGTTTCGACGTATTTTGTTACATTGTCCGCTTCCGCCGTTGCTAAAGAAAATGCTTTCGTTCATGGCCATCTCCCTTATGCAAAAAAAGGGCATACGATCATCATTGGCTGGAATGAACGAGTACGTGAAGTATTGAATCAATTCACCAAACTCGCCCCTTCCACCCAATATGTCATTATTGATGCCACATTAAACGAACTCCCAGTCTCTATGAAAAATGTCCATTTTGTTAAAGGAAACGCGACATATGACGCTGTGTTACATAAAGCAAATGTGGCAGGAGCGAAAACAGTATTAATTACCGCTGATCAACATAAAAACGAAACAGAGGCAGATATGAACTCGATTTTAACATTATTAGCGATTAAAGGACTGAACCCACACATTTATGCCATTATTGAAATTCTCACTGCGCAGCAAGTGAACAATGCGAAACGAGCCGGCGCAGATGAAGTGATTCAAACAAATTTACTGTCTAGTTTTACGATGATCAACAGCATTCAATCGCCAGGAATCTCTCAAACGATTGAAGAATTATTACATCAACAAAAAGGGAGCAACTTACAGCTCATAGACGTTCCTGATGAAATGGTTGGAAATACATTTTCCCAAAGTAGCCAAGTGCTGTTACGTGAACAGATTCTTCTTATAGGGATTATCAGAGGAGAAGCGTCTTATATGAATCCTTCTCCCCATTTTATCATTGAAAAAAGTGACCGTCTGTTTGTTTTAAAGCCTTAATCAAGTAATCGGCTTTCCAATTCTTTCACGAGCGCCTTGCCGACATTAATATATTTTTCTGGAAACTGCGCATCCGGGTCTTGCGGCTCGGAAAACTGATCGAAGGAAGCACCTAAATTGCCGACATGAACATTGTCATCTAAACCGACTTGATAGTTATGGGATAACAAATACGGACGACCGAGTTTCACGGTGGTTCCGTTTGAATCGAGTTGTCCATCAACCGCTTCGAACGGTACGCGCAAAAATTGGTAACCGACTTCATCATCGATTTTGTAGTCAAATGAACCGTGATCATAGTCCCAATTGCCACCGATTGTATAACCGAGTGGCTTGAGCTCTTGTTCCAATTTATATAATCGGAATGTTTGTCCCTCAAGACGAGAAGGAATTTCAATCATGTTGACAACCTCCTTTTTATGTAGATTTCCCCAATCGCGAATATATTACTTATACAAAAACGGGCTTTCCTATAGGCAAGCCCCGCTGCTTATTTCAAACGTTTTTCAAATTCCGCTTTTTCTCTTCATACTATGCTCTGTCGAGAAGTGTAAGCATGTTGACTTTGTCTGTTTCAGCTCCATTAAATTTTATAAAGCATTGATTTTAAAGCTTTTGTAAAATATTAGATACGTCGTTAAAACGTGGTCAAGAAGACAGGTATGTTACTCCGCTTTTTTATGCTTTCTTCTCCTTCCAAAATCCTGTTTGCACAGCACTTCATATAGGAACACCATAATTCCTGCAACCTTTCAAGCGATTCTGCTATTTAATACATAAAGGTCCCCTCGAATGCTTCATCTCGAATTATGAGACCGAAAAATGGCTGATTTCGTTATTTATTTCGGGTTACAAATAAAAACCGATCCGGTTATTCAGAAAACGGCTTGGAGGATTATTCATACCGATTAAGCTATAAAAAATATAATCATTCTATCATTGCTTGCCTTATATTCTTTTTAATTTCGTAATTGACAGAAGATGTTTTTCTTTGATACAATCCCTGATATAACTGAACAGGCGATGGAGTTCGCCGTAATTGCCTTTGAGCTGATGACTCCTACCAGTAAAGAAGATCACTACTGGTAGGAGTCTTTTTTTGCACAAACTATTGGAGAGGTGAAAAATATGGTATATGTTGTTGTCGGTATAGCCGGGATTTTGGGCGCTCTTTCACGTTATTATTTAGGACTATTCATTGATACATGGTGGCATCATATCTTCCCACTTGCTACACTGTCCATTAATCTAATCGGTTGTTTTCTTCTTAGTTGGCTCACTATGTACGTATCACGATTAAATATCCTTCATCCTTATCTTGTTACAGGAATAGGCACAGGTTTCATCGGTTCGTTTACGACTTTCTCCACATTCAGTGTAGAAACTGTAAGACTGATCCAGCACGCACAATGGAGTATGGCCTTACTATATGTACTAAGCAGTTTATGGGGAGGTCTTTTTATGTCTTGGCTTGGTTTCCAGATAGGCAATATCCTTTTTATAAGACGGACACAAAAACGGCTTTCTTTAGAATCTTCAGGAGGGAAAAAGTGATGATAGAACATCCAGCTTTATTAGTAGCAATAGGTGGTTTTTTTGGTGCGATAGCTCGGTTTGGTATGAGTAATTGGTTCAAAAAGAGATATCCCTCTTCTTTTCCTATCGGCACATTTGTTATAAACCTAATAGGTGCATTCCTATTAGGCTACATTATTGGTGAAGGTCTAGATAAAAGTTGGCAATTACTGTTGGGGACAGGATTTATGGGGGCTTTTACCACTTTCTCTACGTTTAAGCTGGAAAGCATTCAGCTACACGCAGATAAAAAGTGGAAAATACTCGCTGTATATTTAGGAACAAGTTATACATTGGGTATTCTGTTAGCTTTCTTGGGTATGAAATTAGGAAGTACATTCTAGAGGTTATTAAAAAATTCAATTTGTGATCACTCTGATTAGTAAAATCAACCTGTAGACAAAATGGGGTTCTATAATTTCTCTTTTTAAGAGATAGCGCAACTTGACTCCAAAACATCTTTCCATACATTTCTAAAAAGCCCGGCTCAGCTTGTCAACAAAATCGGCAAGATGAGGCTGATGCAAATCGTCTTCTGCTGTCAAAAAGCGTATAAAATAAAAAACCACACCACTAATACCTATCTTAGTGGTGTGGTGCAAAAATATTGATCCTTATTTTCTTATAAATTGTTGTGTCCAGATGTACCCGTTTTCTTCAAAACCTACTCCGATATGAGTATAGTTTTTGTTCAAAATATTTGCCCGATGTCCTTCGCTATTCATCCAAGCTGTCACTACTTCTTGCGGAGTCCGTTGGCCTTTGGCGATATTTTCTCCAGCGGCTGTATAAGAAATGCCGAATTTTCTCATCATTTCAAATGGAGAGCCATATGTCGGGCTGTTATGGGAAAAGTAATGGTTCACTGCCATGTCTCTTGACTTTTCACGGGCCACTTTGCTTAGCGCTAAATCAATCTTTAAAGGCGGCAAGCCATATTTCGCCCGTTCTTTATTCGTTAAGTCTACTACTTGTTGTTCATAAGCATTTAACCCTGCTTCATTTGCTTTTTCGCTTTGACTTGGTACAGGCGCCTGTGTTACTGTCTTATTTACAGGAGCTTGTACATTCGCTGACGGTTTTTGGACAGTTGTTTTGGATGTTTTTGGCTGTACCGGTTTAGTTACTTCTACGTTTCCTGTTTTATCTAAAATAAACGGAATGTTTAACTGAAACCATTTTTCGATATCTTGAAGGCTAGATGGATCGACAGTATATTTCACTTCATAGCTTTTTATAGCTGGACATGGAGCAGGCCCAGCCGCTTCCGTTTTCGCTGTAAAAGATGCTCCTGCAATCGCTAAAGAGGCAGCAAGTGAAAATACGACTTTTTTGTTCATTGCTTTTCTCCTCCAATCTCATCCCTTGCTTGCACATACATAATAACATGGATTTTTTGTAATATTTGTGGATAAATATGGATATTGGATGGATTTAACATTGTCTTCTGCAAGAAAAGATTTTTTCATGAAAAAATCTAGGTCTATCTCTGAGAAAAACCGAGATTGCAAAAAAACATCTTTCATAGGTATTTCATCCTTTTTTTCTATGAATATCAATACTATCCATCTATTACTTGAAAAATAAAGATTGACACAGTTCAAGAAAAGGATAAAAATTAACATTTTTTACGATAATGTTACAATACAGCATTTTGTTTGCAAGTCGTTGATTGCGATCAGGAGATATTTCACTAGGAAGTGGGCAACAATGATCGTTCATGAGTTAGTAGGTGCGGAATAGTTGTTTACTGAGAAATGAAAGGAAAGATATGATGTTGTACGGAAAAAACATCGTACATTTGACATCAAGGATGCAACACAGATACATTCCAACAATTTGACTGCAGAGTCATTACCGTCATCTTTGACCTAGGCAGCGACTATTTACTTTGCCTATTTGTCTCAATTGCTATACATTCCAAAACAAAGCCCTTTCCCCTCGGCACCGCAAAAAAGCAGCCGTAGTTTCAGCTTGTCGACAAAGTCACAAGCTCAGCCCTTCTCATTTGACTTATGTTAAGCGCTGTCGTTGTCTGATACGAATTAAATTGGAATCTTTGATATTGTTGAGTTTGTATAATACTTGTACTATCGTGCCATATTTTTTGCATCGCCCTTTTGGCAAGTCATTAATGAAGTCTTTTGTGATTTCATCCTCTCCTTATCTAAATAAATAATAGACTCCCCTCAAAATAAAGGGGAGTTATTTTCATGCTACGTTTCATGGGTGTCTCTGTTAAATTTGGTTTTTAGTCCAAAGAAAAAAGACTGAAATGGTAATGGGGTCACTTCAGGAAGAGAAAATGTTAAAAAAACACTAAAATAGCCAGGGAACTAGCACGATATTTGAAGCAAAAGTGGCAACATAAATAAATTACAAAGAAAAACGCTCGGATTTTCATTCCGACCGTTTTTTATATTTATTATTGTTGTAGTTGAACAAAGATTTTAAGAGAATTACTTACACTTTTTCTTGTAATCTACATAAAGCAATAAATTTAAGAACAAAAGGGAAATTACCATAGTAAAAGGAAGAAGCCATAAATTCTCAACAGCTACTGCCCATCCGATTATCATAATCAGTATTGATATAATGGGTGCTATTATAAAATAGACTTTTGTATTATAAAGCCAACCATATGGAAAAAAATGAGCTCCTGTTATAACTGCGAAAAATAGAACCATGTTATTGGGACTCTTTACAAATGCCCAAAATATTATGGGAAAATACATAATCTGTGCTAAATTTAAGTATAAACCTAATTTACTTAATGGATTATCATTGGCTTTCCAATCTGCTTTAATCATCTTTGAGATGATTATTGCTAATGGAAACATCAAACCAGTTGAGTATAACATAAAGACATTTTTCTCCTTGATTCCAAATGGTTGTAAGAATATGACTGTTATAATTGCCCAAATAATTGTAGCTGCTAGTAAAAATGATATGCCATTTTTGCCTCTTACAGATAATTCATTTCTAACTTCCAGTAAATTCAAAACCGTTTCTCCCCCTTTTTCTAATAACCGCTTCATTCTTACTTTCTAGCTATCTTTTTTTCGTAATCCCCTCCTTTACAGGGATTTTAGCACAAATCCCCAAATGTGTTTGTTAAACTAACCTGTTCGTTAGTTGAATAACTTATATACAAATATATTAACATAAAATTCCATATAACCATCGATTTTAATGTAGTTGTGATACTACATATCAAACAATAAAAAGACCAATTCCTATGTGAATTGGTCTGCTAATAGTTGTGTTATTTCGTGTTTTCTCTCCCGCAAGTGAACCCCTTTAAAATCATAAATCGGTCTCTTATCCAGCTATTGCATCCGCTAGCTAGTTAAAGAAGGTTTAGTTATTCTGACAGGTACTCCAACAGCAATTTTCGTGCCTTTTCGTAGTTCATATATTCTTGGTAAAACTCCTCATACTGTATGATTTTATCTTCAAAAAACTTATATTGATTAAATAATTCAAAGAAGGAAAATTGAAGCATCTCGATTTGACCTTTAGGAATATCTTTAGATTTTCCTCTCAGAACATAACTTAAAATCCCAGCAATATTCATACAATAAGTATCAAAATCACATGTTAAGCAATTTTCCTCATCCTGAATCTCTGAAAACTTATCGTCAAAATCTTTTTGTATCTTACAGGCATCCTTATAAGGAAAAGGCTTATGCAATTCATTATCTATATCATTAAGTTGTTTCAATAGATTATCATTTGCCATTATCAAGCATAGCTCCCTTTATAATAATTTTACTCTTATTTTACCACCCTGCCCGTTAGTTAGCCAAAAATTCAACAAAACAACGATTCCGCCGCTCTTTACGATAATCCATACTTTTTTCAGTACCTCTTTTTGTTTGCATCCTTTCTTGCTAAGATAGTTGTTTTTATCCCGGAAACAGCAGTAATGATATCATTCACTAAATCGTTTGATAACCAATCATGTTTAACACAAGCGTTGATGATAACAACGATAAGCAAAATAAAATTACTTGCTTTGTCCATGTCACATTACATACTTCCTTCAGCAACAGCACCTAGAATCAGTCCGGCAGTCCATGGTGTCTTGGACTCGATTTTGTCGATCTTGCTTTCATGTTTCACTTCGCTTAAATTTGATTTGAGCTTTTCAATGCGTTGTTCCATCGTCTCACACTTTTCGAACAAAATAAAAAGAGCCCAAATGGACTCTTTCGTATTAAAAAATTCATTTTTTATATATTCTCCATCAGGAAGATCGATATAGTGCTTTATTACTAAAATCGCATCGTTTTGACGCCAAAGAGATTGTATATTCATCGTCAATTATAATCATGGGTTAATTGAAATCCAATCTACATGTTTACGCAGAAGATTACTAACTCTTCAACATCCACTTGTTTCGTTTGTAACCCGAAAGACCATGGTTTCTGGCAATGTTTCCATTGTTTGCTTTACTGTATGTTCCATTGTTTCTATGCGTTTCATAGCTTGTCCCCCATCTACATTGTGGCAAAACGCACAACTCATACGTAAAAATCCCATAGCATTATCGAGTCTGCGCTTGGTGATGCAGCATATGACAGTGACAACGTTCGTAAAGTAATGAAGCAAGCCGGAATCTTTTTCGTTTCGCCTATGAATCGTCGGAATAGTAATGAACGAAAAGATTCTTATGATCGTGTCATTCCCATCTTTCTGAAAACAAAATTCGAGAAGTGGCAGTTTGGTTTTCGTGCCGTCATCGAACGGGTATTGAAGCAATTGAGGAGCGGTGGGCTAGCACAGCCATGATGATATGTGGTTCATCAATGTTTATTTCACGCGCAAAATTTCAAGTTTTACTCTATCTTTGCAGCAACATCATAATCCAGATAATGACTTGTATTACGTAATTCTTTGTACTTATCCAACTCGTGCATAAAATATTTCGCATATGCTAATGATGAAGTCTCGGTATTACCATCAAATCCAGCAGATTTTAGATCTGATTCCTTAACATCTCCTTTATCATTAAGTTTTCTAATAAGAAGAATTAAGGGTTCTATACATTTCTCATATATTCATTCAGTACCTCACGACATTTTTCTATAGAGATATCGCCGCCGATCCATTCAAACAAATCATCATAATAGATCGATTCCCCTTGTTCTAATGCTGTTCTTAATCTTTTGTAATCATTTGCTTCATCTGGATGTAATTTTTCTAAATATTTTGTACTGATTTATCAAAATTAGCCTTTCTAATTTCAAAAATTCCATTATTCTCATCTCCTTTCGCTTACTCAATACGACAAAAGGAGATATTTTCTATATTTTTATTCATCAATGTCGACAAACCCCAATTCGTCATAATTAAGATTTCGTTTGTTTTGCACAAAAAATATTCAAATTTCTCAAAAAAAATGGCATAAAGTTCCTTTGTTAAAAATATAAAGGTAACAAGGGAGGTGAAAAATATGAGCAAAACGTATTTAGCTTTTTCTGCTTTCTTGTTTTTTATCATTACCTTTCTTGCTCTAATCGTGGTTCTTGTCAGATAGCAGTTCATTTCTTCACCTGGTACTGCCATACCGGGTGATTTTTTTATTTTCACGGTTATATATTTATACACGAAATGAACCAAAAATGACAAAAATAATTAAAAAATTATGGCTCTTTTGCAACACTGCCTTTTTTCACTGTATAGTGGCGGTTATGCTTCCTTTTTCTTCTTCCTCCTTAATATCGTCCCATTCCCTTCACCTATTTTTGCATTTAGAACATATTTTGCTTAGAAAAATATCTGTTGTTTAGACAAACATTGTCGTTTAGCTCCGATTCTTTCCTTCAACGCATTGCTGCGTTCTACGATTTCTTTGCGGATTCTCTCCGCGAATGGCTCACTATCCACTGCATCCTGTATGACTGTCGTAGCTGTATATTTGATGTCTCGAACCCTCTCGAAAGCCTTCAATGTCGCATCCGCTTCTCGCCGTAATGTTTTTAATCCCTTCAATGCTCCAGATACGTCAACATCCACTTTTACTCTTTGTCTTCTTAATTTTCCCAATTCACGCATTGCTGCCAATAATTGATATGATCCCCTTATAGTAAATAGAACCTGCTATAAGAGGATTTTTCTACGGAGAAAATCCGAAAACAAAAAGAAAGCAGTGAATTTATAGAGGGCATGTCTACGAAACTGTAGCTAATAATCAGTTCCATGATACGTCGATGGGTGAAACACTATGAATAATCTAGAAGAAAAACGGGACAAAACGAAAGAACCAAACAAAAACACAAATAAAGCGTCTGAAAGCGGAAGTAGGGATTCTAAAAAGCTTTAAAGATGTGAAAGGGGAAAGGAAGCCGTACCCGCTCATAAGAAGGGCGTGATCCTTCAAGAAATGGCTGGGTGTTATGGTTCGATTCAACCATTATGTGAGATAACAAGCGTATCTCGAAGTGGATATTACAAGTGGATAAAACGACAGAAACACCTTTCTCAGAAGTATTTATTCAAATTACCCATATCTTATATTTTATGTAATTGGGTGATCCGCTGAATCTATTGATATTACTGCACTTAGCAAACATATACGAATGAATTACACAATTCATATTTCATTGACAATTTAAAGATAAATTGCAAAAATAAGGATAACAACTTAAACTCTCTGAAGGTACTAAATTTTTTTAACGAAAAAGCTTAGAGTAGTAATTTTACATATAAAGCGTTTGATAGCACTATAGAAGGAACATAGGTTGTGCGTCTATGTTCCTTACATAGCTTTTTATTATGTACTAATGGGAGTTCAACCAACAAGCACTCACTATAGCTTTTGGTCTTTTTACTTAAGTGATAACATTTTTCAATTAATTGTGCAAAACCATTGACACTTCAAAGAGTAGAGCACTTTTTATTTAAATACGGTTTAAATTTCGGAAATTAAATATTATTTTATTGTTATTGGAGGGGAGACAATTTATGTTTTTAGAGGTGTTCTTGGTAGGCATTTTAGCCGCAATGTCTCCAGGTCCTGATTTTTTCGTTGTAATGAGAAATAGTCTAGAATTCGGTTATCGTGTTGGAATTGCTACGGCGTTTGGGATTACTTTGGCCTTAATTGTACACATCACATACACCATTTTAGGATTCGCATATGTAATGCAGGCATATCCTAGTTTATTTATTTCGATAAAAATTTTAGGAGCTCTTTACTTGATATGGTTAGGTTATAATGCGATCCGTTCAGCTCCGCCTAAAAACGATGAAAAACTGAAAAGCGAAGTTGAATCAGTTCAGAATAACAAAACTTTAATGCAAGGTTTTCGTGAGGGATTTCTATGTAATGTTTTAAACCCAAAAGCAGCGTTGTTCTTTTTAAGTATTTTCTCTCAATTTATTAAAAGGGATACAACTGGATGGACGCATTGGATATATGGATCCGAAATTATTTTTGCCGTAGGGGGATGGTTTGTTCTTTTGGCTATTCTGATTTCTTACTCAAAATTTAGGTCGTTGTATAAAAAGTATGCATACTGGTTCGACCGTCTACTTGGGGGTATACTGATTTATTTTGCGATAAGAATTATGGTTTCGGCTGTAAAATTAGTATAATTTAAGACCTTCTCTTCTTTAGAAAAGGTCTTTTAGTGTTATATCATTTAACTAGACAACCATGCCGTTTTGAGAGGATGGTTGTCTAGTATTTTGTTTATGACCAAAAAACTAAATTTCCATTTGGCATTAACCCAATAAAAGAGCTTACCGTAATACGCTCAGTATCGCCTTCTGTTGTTTGAACTTCATGATAATGCTGAGGGTTAAAAAAGACCAATTCCCCTTGTTTCGGTGCAATTCTGACGAAATCGACGTTTTTTACAACCTCTGGGTCATAACCGTAACTATCCTTTAGTTTATAATATATTTCATCGGATTTTCTCCACTGCCGTTGATAAACAACAGTAGATCCACCGGCTGAACTAGGCTGCAAGTAGATATTCCAAGCCAGCTGAGCATGGATCTTTCCAATGGTCCATTCGGGGTTTAAACCATCCAGTCCCCCTGCCCAATCAATATGTATGAGAGCTCGGCTCATAACTCGAACAAGGCCGGCGAAGTACGATTCACCCGTCTCTTCTTCAACTGCTATATCAACATCAAATTCCCAAGCTTCGCTAACAAAATCAATCACTTTCCTTAATAAGTCACCCGAATCTCGAAAGATGGACTCTCTTGCCCTATTTGCTTTAGGAGCTTTTTTGAAATACTCTTTTTTCTTGTCTTTACTAAAACGGTGCTCAAATTGAGTAATTCCAATCTTTCCTATTTTCGGATAAACCCCTTCATAATAATCAATTCCGTAATTCTTAATCCCCTTTAGCGCTTGTTCACAGGTCTCGTTTGACAGAAAATTCGGGATACGAACAGCGCCGATTTCCCCCTTCAAGAGGCCGTCCAATAACTTTTTAGAGAGCTTATCAGTTTCCACAACATCCCATGTCTTTACTGATAATTGAGTCATCAGAATACCTCCATTCCCGTCATTAAAATTACATTATTGTAATTACATTCCTATAATAACATATTATTAAAAATTTTAAATATTTTTAAAATAATCGTTTTGTATATATCGATTTTTCTATTAAGTGCATACGAACGTCAGTATAGAGGGAATAAACAACTTGATTAAAAGCAGCAACACTGCACAATGCAAAAAGATTTAAAATCGATATTGACTTAGATCGATATCAATCATAACAGTAAATGAATAACATATATTGTAAATAAAATTGCGTTTTTGTTATGTTAAAGTAACTTCTAAGCGTCTTTTGTTTTGTCCTTTACTTTTGATTTTCAAAATCTGAAAAGGACCTATTTCTTTTGTTTCCTTTACATGTGTTCCGCCACAAGCCTGTTCATCAATGTCACCAATAGTAACGAGTCGAACATTTTTAATAGAAGGAGGTAGCAAATTAATAACTGTTTTAATAAAACCATCAATTTTCTCAGCTTCTTCACGGCTAACGGTTCGTATTGAGACTCGATGATTTTCTTGGATTAACTCGTTTGTTTCATCTTCAACCTCTTTAAATTGTTCGTCTGTTAAGGGTTCTTCAAATTGAAAATCTATTCTTGCCCGGTCCTCAAAAATTTGATTTCCTGTGGCTAAAGCTCCAAATTTGTTATAAAGATAACCGGCTAATACATGTAACAGGGAATGATAGCGCATAAATTTATATCGTCGATCCCAGTTTATCAGTATCTCTACAGGACCTTGTTTTAGTTTTTCAACATTGTCTACATAATGGACAATTTGTCCATTTTCTCTTTGGACCTTATTCACTTTAAATGTCTCATTTCCTTGTTTGATAATTCCCGTATCATGAGGTTGGCCACCACCTGTAGGGTAGAAAATCGTCTCATCTAAAATAATTTTGTCTTCCTTAATGTCTATGACTTGAGCATGATGTGCTTTTTTATAACTGTCTTCTAAGAAAAGTTCTCTTGTCATATGTAAATCCACCCCCAGTA
The DNA here is from genome assembly GCF_013761245.1 of Thermaerobacillus caldiproteolyticus. GTDB lineage: Bacteria > Bacillota > Bacilli > Bacillales > Anoxybacillaceae > Thermaerobacillus > Thermaerobacillus caldiproteolyticus. Next base: position 29,303 of record NZ_JACDUT010000007.1, read on the forward strand.
ATTAATGTTAAATACTATCATTTATTATAACAAATGGAATTTTCACTTTCAAAAAAATGGATAAAAGCGATAGAATAGAAATTGAGGTGAGAGAAATGAAATATTGTATCTATAATGTTCGAATAATTTCTGGTAAAAAAGAACAACCATACGAGCAAGGTACTGTTCTTTTCGATGAATCCGGAATTATCGACGTAACAGAAACATCAATAACAGACAAAGGTGACATTAATATTGATGGAAGCGGTCTATCGATTCTTCCAGGTTTGATTGATGCTCACGTTCACTTAGGGATGGACTGTTCACCGGATCCATTCAAAAAAATAGCAACTGATCGAGAAGCTGATACAGCCTTTATAGCATATGACCAAGGACAAAAATTTTTAAAAGCCGGCATTACAACCGTTCGTAACCTAGGAACAAAAAATAACGTAGATATTGCTTATCGGGATGCTGTAAAGAACGGAACGGTTCTAGGACCGAGAGTTTACGCAGCAGGGCAACCTATTGCTATGACGGGAGGACATGGATATCCCATGGCTATTGAAGCTGATGGAGTAGATGAGATTCGAAAAGCTTCTCGAAAACAAATCAAGATTGGTGCAGATTTATTGAAGCTTATGGCCACAGGAGGGGTTTTAACAAAAGGAAATGATCCAGGTGCTCCACAATTAAGTATAGATGAACTAAAAGCTGCATGCAAAGAAGCCTCACATGCCTCTAAAACAACAGCTGCACATGCGATTGGATTGGAAGGGGTTAAAAACGCTATTAAGGCAGGAGTTACTACAATTGAGCATGGATATTATCTTGATGATGAAGCTGTTGAAATGATGGTTAAAAACGGTACATATTTAGTTCCAACGCTGTTAGCCCCTACTCTTATTTTGAAACACTCGGAAGTCATACCGAAACATATGATTAAAAAAATTGAAATTATAGAACAAGAGCATCGCCAAAGTTTTCGGAGAGCGCTAAAAAAAGGTGTAAAGGTTGCTGTTGGGACTGATGCAGGAACTCCATTTAATTATCCTGGTTTAATAGTAGATGAAATGGAGCTAATGGTAACAGAGGGTATGTCTCCTTTGGAAGTTATTCACGCGGCAACTTATGTAGGAGCCGAATGCCTGAGAATCGAAAAAAAGGTAGGAACAATTGAGAAAGGAAAATGGGCTGACTTAATTTTAGTTGAAGGAAATCCCTTAGAAGATGTATCTACTTTAAAGAAAATTAGGCAAGTCTTTAAAGAAGGCAAACCATGTTTGTAGTCTGTAAGATTCGTCTTCTGTTTATGGTAAGAAAATTTGCCCACCTGTTCTCAATGAAAGGACCAACAAAAACCAGATGATAAATAAAATAATCCAGAATATCGAATAGAATAACAGTGTTGAAAATTAATGTTACTATTCCAATGTCAGGATCGTATTTTTAACATTGGAGTGATCGGGTTCGTTATTGGATCTCCTATTTGATAAGCCAATGATGTAACTGCCAGATCACATAACCAAGTAACATCAACATCGGTACAAAAACGGGTGCTAAAGCTGTCCATTTTGCCAAGAAACTTACTAAGATTAAGATAAAATTAATTAAGGCTAACCATGAGAAATGATAAGCCAGTTAACCCCGTTTCTTCTAAAAACTTACTCCTTATAATAGAAAATGACCTAAATTACTCCAATAAAAAAAGCAATCCATTTGATCTACTCCAAAAACAAGAACAATATAATGTCCCATACTTGCCATTGATTGCCCAAGATATTTTATAACATCCTTATCGGAATATCAGAACGAAAACCATAGCAGCAATTGAAGGAAGAACAATAAAAACTGCATCACCAACGGCGTTTCCTAGTATAGCAAGCGCGACAATACCAAGTATTATAACCGTGGAGGAGTAACCGATATTGCTCCGTCTTATGAGTGCACAGATCATTCCGGTTTGATCAGCAAGTCCACTCCTAATTATCATAACTAAGACAAATCCTAAAGGAGGAAATTTGAGTAAAGCTATCTACCATATCAATAAATACTTCAGGAGTCAAAACTTTTTCTTCAATAGTCGCTCCTGTTGAAGGATTCATACCTTTCATATTAAGCATTGCTGCGATATGAGAGGCAATTAAATAACAGTCATCAAAATGACAAATAGAATTATTCTACATAAGAGCGATTATGTAGAATTAAAAATTACTCAATTTTACTGAATGATCTGTTAAAGAATGTGGTTGATTTTCTTGTTCAGTTAACAGGCAATAATATTAAATCATTATTTTTATCATTCATTGCATAAAAACGGGGATGATCGTTCAGTAATCATCCCCGCTTACAACAGAATACGTAAGATATAAAAATTATTAATAAGGAATCTCCCGTTCCTTTTACTTGTGAAGTCGATAAGGAACTGTCGAGACAATCACATTTTTCTTATATAGAAGATACAATCTCAACAAAACGCTGGATTGGTTATGCAAAAAGTTATGCCAGCCCTTTTTCGGTATAAATTGAGGAATAAGAACCGTTACTGTATGGTTTCTTTCTTCTGCCTTGCTTTCAATTATATCCACTAGCTTGGAAATTGGTGTTATAAGATCGCGATAAGAAGAAATTAGTGTAACAAGGCGAACGTCCGGCCTCCATTTCTTCCATTTTTCTTCCATTCGAAGCTCGCTTTCCCGGTCAAATGCCACATATACAGCCACTACATAATCTCCAATGGTTTGAGCGTAATTGAGGGATTGCTCTACTACCTTTGTTATTCCCGCCACTGGTACAATTACGACATTCCCCTCTATTTTGTCAGGAATCTCATTTGGATTGACCCGCAGTTGTTCTGCCACAGCATCATAGTGCTTATGGATTTGATGAAAAATAAATACGATAATCGGAAGAAATACAAGCACAGACCATACTTGAGCAAATTTTGTAATAAAGAAGATGCACAGTACGGTTAGTGTAATGATAGCTCCTAGCAAGTTTGTCAGCAGCTTCGGTATCCATCCCGCTGGTTTTTCGCGCACCCATTTTACAATCATTCCTGTTTGTGACAAAGTGAAAGGAATGAATACACCAACAGCATACAAAGGGATTAACTGCTCTGTTTGCCCTTTAAAAGCGATAATCAGCAAAATAGAAGCAAAACCAAGCGTGATAATTCCGTTTGAATATCCTAAACGGTCACCGCGTATAAGATACATTCTTGGCATGTATTTATCGGATGCCAGATTATACGCTAGCAGAGGAAATGCAGAAAACCCCGTATTTGCAGCCAAAACTAAAATAAGGGCAGTTGCTCCTTGGATAAAGTAATACATAAAGCCTCTTCCAAACACTTTGGAAGCCAGTTGGGAAACAACAGTCTCTTCCGCTTTCGGAGCAATTCCATACCAGTATGCTAAAAAAGTGACTCCTACAAATAGAAACGCGAGAATAAACCCCATCATCACTAATGTCTGGGCAGCATTTTTTGCCGCCGGTTCCTTAAAATTCGGAACGGCGTTTGAGATCGCTTCTACCCCTGTCAATGCAGAGCAACCAGATGCAAATGCCCGCAGTAATAAGAATAATGTAATTCCGGGCACCGCAGTACCAATAGGTGCATGTAAGGTAGCCGGTACTTGTCCGTTTATAATATTAAAAATCCCAACAATAATGAGAATAACGAGTGCCAACACAAACAAATAAACAGGATACGCCAAAACGGAAGCGGATTCGGTTACGCCTCTAAGATTAAGAATAGTGATAAACACAACTAGAACGATAGCAATTCCTACTGTGTATTTATGTAAGGATGGAAACGCTGATGTAATAGCATCCGTTCCTGCAGACACACTTACTGCCACGGTTAGAATATAGTCGACCAGTAAAGAGCCTCCGGCAATGAGCCCCGGATTTACACCTAAGTTCGTTTTAGAAACAACGTAAGCTCCGCCTCCATGCGGATAAGAGTAAATGATTTGACGATACGATAAAATAAGTGCCACCAATAGAACAAGAACCCCAACCGCAATAGGAATGGAATACCAAAATGCAATGAAGCCAATCGACGCGAGAACAAGTAAAATCTGTTCCGTACCGTACGCAACCGAAGATAGAGCATCAGAAGATAAAACAGCTAATGCCTTTAATTTGTTCAACTTTTGCTCTCCTAGCTCGGTTGATTTCAACGGTCTGCCGATTAGGAATCGCTTTAACGACGAAAACATATATACACCACCAATATGCAGAATTTCAATAAGAATATTATCACTTCTCTTAGAAAATGAATAGCCTTTTTGATTTAATCATTAGTATTGTTTGCACTCTAAGAATTAATATTTAATAAAAGAATTAGGTGATCAATGGAATTATAACGAGTCTTAATGAAACAATGATCTCTCTAAATTTTGCTCTGCCCATTGTATCTTGGTTGACATCAATGTACCTTGATTTCTTGCAGTATTGCCACGTCTTTGGTCTGTTGGCAAAAGTGATAACCAGATGTTTTACGGAGCGTATATGTTTCGATCTCATCTGCTTGTTATGCCCGTTGCAGCTTTTAATTAAATATTCATCATCTTCTTTTTCCCCAATGCAATCATTCAACTACCCCTTTAATGAAGTCGTAATACGAACCCCTGTATGGATGGCAATTAAATACAGCATATAGTCCCGTTCGTTCTGCTCTTTCAAAAATCGCTGAATCCCCTCAACCTCTCTGTATCACAAATCTGCTGAACAAAATTCATGATGAAATCCCCTCACTTTCTTCATCAAAGTAGAGCACGATTTTGTAGCCAAACGCCTAGAACGTCGGCTACACTTTCGTTCTATGGGAAAGTCGCTGAAGTACTTGTAAAACAATGGCTTCGTTCCCAAAGTACAAAATGAAAGACGGCGACAAGCGGACGTTTAAAATGGATGCCGGGATTGATTCTGCTACTACAGCAATCAGAAAAGGATTCAAAACAAAAAAAGCACAACTGACCGCCGCGCAATTAGAGTGCGAATTGTCCAATCAAACACAAATGAAGAAAATAACCATTTGCTTGTGAAAGATTACTTTCTTGAGTGGGTAGAGACATACAAAAAAGGAAAAGAACAGACTTACAAAACCCTTTCAAATAAAAACTTTATCCCCTAATTCGGTTATTTACGAGTAAACGATACTTCCCGCCGTCAGTACCAAAAATTCATTAACCAATTTTATTGAAAAAGATCAACAGTAAAATACATTCATAACATCTTCAATAGCGCCATGAAAGATGCTGTTGAATCAGGAATTTTTGAAAAACTCCTTGCTCAAATATTGTTATAAAAAAATGAACCAGAAAAATTCGAATGACATTTACTACTGAGAAAAAGAACATGTACAAAGGTTTTTAAAAACGATTATCGAAACAGACAAAACGATATTACTTTTTCGCAACGTTCATCTATACCAAATCGTTAAAGGTAAAGCGATAACATTACATCGAGAAGACATCGATTTTGAATTAACATTAATAAAACATGAACGTATCACCGAAAAAATGAGGGATCTTTTGATCCGCCTAAAAAACAAAAACTTCTAAGAGAACGATCGATTTGGGCCCATTCATTAGCTGTAGATTTAAAAATTTCGGCTAGATCAAATGAAAAAACAAAATGAAATTCCGTTCCGCCTATTCGAATCTTAACTTCGTTTTTTTGTAAATCATATGGCTCAAAGCTAAAGGACCGCACACTCCATAAAGCATTTGAAAGAATTAAAAAGAAAGCAAGCGTGCCCGATATCCGCATTCACGATTGGTGTCACACATTTGTTGTACTGAGTCTAAAGGTGGTATACCACTTGAACCAATCCAACATGATTTTGGACATGAAACTAGTTCAATAATAAACCCAAAAAAATTCTCGGAGTACATGTCTAACAGCTCTTGAAAAAATGTGGTCAAAAGCTATTTTTGTACTCCGAGAAAAGAATGATTTTTAGTCAGTATTTTACTGAAAAATATCGTTATTTCAAGCGTTTTTCAAGCTCTGCTTTTTTCTCTTCATAGCCTGGTTTTCCAAGAAGCGCAAACATGTTGACTTTGTATGCCTCAACGCCCGGTTGATCAAACGGATTGACGCCTAACAAATAGCCGCTCATCGCACATGCTTTTTCAAAGAAATAGACAAGGTAGCCAAATGTATATTCATTTAATTCAGGAAGCGTAACGACTAAGTTCGGTACATTGCCGTCCGTATGCGCTAATAACGTCCCTTCAAATGCTTTTGTATTGACAAAATCAACTGTTTGACCAGCTAAGTAATTCAATCCGTCTAAGTCGCTTTCTTCGGCCTCGATCACTAAGTCATGACGCGGTTTTTCTACTTTTAATACCGTTTCGAATAAATCGCGTCGACCTTCTTGAATATATTGACCAAGTGAGTGAAGATCTGTTGAAAAGTTCGCAGATGCCGGGAAAATACCTTTTTGGTCTTTTCCTTCACTTTCTCCAAATAATTGCTTCCACCATTCTGCAAAATACTGTAACGCTGGTTCGTAGTTAATTAACATTTCAATCGTTTTCCCTTTATTGTAAAGAATGTTACGAACCGCTGCGTATTGATAAGCCGCATTTTCTTCAAGCTCGGATTTACTGAAATCTTCACGTGCTTGGGCGGCCCCTCTCATCATTTCTTCAATGTTTGCTCCGCTTACGGCAATTGGAAGCAAGCCAACCGCTGTTAACACAGAGTAACGACCACCGACATCATCCGGAATGATAAATGTTTCGTATCCTTCTTCCGTCGCTAGCGTTTTTAATGCCCCGCGCGCACGGTCAGTTGTCGCATAAATACGTTTGCGTGCTTCTTCTTTTCCATACTTTTCTTCAATAAGCTTGCGGAAAATACGGAACGCAATCGCAGGCTCTGTCGTTGTTCCTGATTTCGAAATGACGTTAATGGAAAAATCTTTACCCTCCAGCAAATCCATTACATCTTTCATGTATGTGGAGCTAATGTTATTGCCGACAAAGATAATTTGCGGTGTTTTCCGCTTTTCTTTTGGAAGCGCGTTATAGAAAGAGTGCTGAAGCATTTCAATCGCCGCGCGCGCTCCTAAATAAGAGCCACCGATACCGATGACAAGCAGTACATCGGAATCCGATTGAATTTTTGCTGCCGCTTTTTGAATGCGGGCAAACTCTTCACGGTCGTAAGCAACAGGAAGATCAATCCATCCTAAAAAGTCATTTCCTGCCCCTGTTTTTTCATGCAATGAATGATGGGCTACCTTCACAGCGTCACGCAAATATGTAAGCTCATGTTCTCCAAAGAAAGACAATGCCTTTGAATAATCAAAACGAATATGTGTCATACACTCGTTCCTCCAAACGAAAAATGTTTTACCTTCTTACACTTTAGCGAAACAAGCTTCGATAATCAAGTTAGCCGGCGCATTGTAAGCGGATTCATTTGTGAAATTTTTAGAAAAAAGTGCCGCGAAATATAAAAAAGGGAACCGCCCATCGTTGACGGTAGCCCTGTTTTATTAAAGCGATGCGCGTAAAATCGCTAACACATCGTCTCGGTTTAACTTTTTGAACTTACCAAATTCACCACGTGCCATCGCTTTATCTGCCATTAATTCAAGATTTTCTTCACCGATTCCGTAATCAGCTAATCGAGAAGGCGCACCAAGACTTGCCCAAAACTCACGCAACTTTTCAATTCCTTCTAAAGCGACTTCACGGTCTGATTTTCCATCTGGATTTACATCAAAGACGCGAACAGCTAATTGTTTAAAGCGGCCAACATTTTCATCAAGCACATGTTTCATCCAGTTTGGGAATAAAATCGCCAATCCTCCGGCATGAGGAATATCATAGACAGCGGAAACAGCATGTTCGATGTTATGTGTCGCCCAGTCTCCCTGTACTCCCATTTGTAAGAAACCATTTAACGCAATCGTTCCACTATACAAAATCGTTTCACGTAATTCATAATTTTCTAAGTCGCTCACAAGCTTTGGTGCTGCTTCCATCACCGTGCGCAATACGGCTTCACACATACGATCTTGCAGCGGTGTATTCGTTGCTTGATGGAAATATTGTTCAAATACGTGCGACATCATGTCCACGATGCCATAAATCGTATGATCTTTTGGTACGGTCAACGTATAAGTCGGATCTAAAATTGAGAATTGCGGGAACGTCACTGGGCTGCTCCATCCGTATTTTTCTTTCGTTTCCCAGTTCGTAATGACGGAACTAGAATTCATTTCAGAGCCAGTGGCAGCTAAGGTTAAAATCGTACCAAATGGCAGCGCCTCCGTTACCGTCGTTTTCTTCGTAATGAAATCCCATGGGTCCCCATCATATTTCGCTCCTGCAGCAATTGCTTTTGTACAGTCAATGACACTACCGCCGCCAACAGCTAATAAAAATTCGATATTGTCTCTTTTGCAGATCTCTATCCCTTTACGTACCGTAGACAGACGCGGATTCGGTTCAACTCCCGGAAGTTCAAATACTTCAGCGTTCAATTCCCGCAAAATGTTGATAACCTCGTCATATAAACCATTTCGTTTAATGCTTCCTCCACCATATACAAACAACACTTTTTTCCCATATTGCGGAAGCTCTTGTTTCAGTTGCTCAATTTGGCCTTTTCCAAAAATTAATTTTGTCGGATTGCGAAAAATAAAATTTTGCATATGTACTAAACCTCCTTTCTTTTTATTATGGATGCTTTTTCCTTCTCCTGTAAAGTAATTCGATTTTCAAGAAGCAATGCATATTTTTAGCATTGATTATGCAATCTATAAGCGAACGATTCAAAATTAAGGAGGGATCTATTTATGGGTGCACTTCAACGCTTTGCACTATTACTTACGATTATCGGTGCGATTAACTGGGGTTTAATAGGCTTCTTCCAATTCGATTTAGTAGCAGCCATTTTTGGCGGACAAGATGCCGCTTTATCTCGGATTATTTACGGCCTTATTGGTATTGCCGGATTAATTAACCTTGCACTTCTGTTCAAGCCAGCCGAAGAACTAGGACGTACAGAACCAAAAACTTCTCGCACATAAAAACAACAGGGGCTGAACAGGACAAAAACGTCTAACACTCACCTCATTCGGTGAGTGTTCATTTTATTTATTGAGCAAATCTTCCCGTTTTGATTGTTCAATCCATTCTTGAAGCTTTTCTCTCAATATGTGAAATCCCGTTGCTGTTTCAAGTGCTGCTTTTACTTTTGCTTGCCGTTTTCCTTTCTGAGAAGATTCCGTTGTCTCAACAGCCCTCATTGAAAGGCTCGCACGTTTTGCTTCTTTGTCAACAGCAAGCACTTTCACCGTCACTTCATCTCCTACTTTGACATAATCATGAATATCTCTTACAAACTCACGTGAAATCTCAGAAATATGAACAAGCCCTTGTATTTCTCCATCAAGGGCAACAAAGGCACCATACGGCTGAATGCCTGTTACTTTCCCTTTGACAATACGTCCTACTTCAATTTTTGACAAGCGAAACACTCCTATTTCATTAAATTTGGATACTTTTGGATATGCAATTTTACATTATATCATTGTTCATCTTTTGAATCAAAAACAGAAGCGATATGACAAATTCGACAAATTGAGTAACATTCCTTTTCCTATCTGTAAAATGGATGTAATTTCCATATCATCACGAATAAAAAATGGTATGATGGGGATAAAGGAAAGGGAAGGAGGACAAAGAGATGAGCACAATTGGTGAAAATATTAAAATGTATCGCGAGCAACGAAAGATGACTCAACAAGAATTGGCGCTAAAGGTGCGTGTTGGAACAGCCACTATTCAAAAGTACGAGTCCGGGGAACAAATTCCTGACACACAAACCATTCTAAAACTCTCTACTGCACTAGATGTCCCTGCTTCTGAATTAATGGAAAGGGAAATGTACAATTCATCAGAAATCGATCCAGAAATTGAGCATTTAATTAAGGAGATTGGAGTAAAAAGGGCGAAGTTAATTTTGCGGAAAGCAAAGGAATTTAGCGAGGAAGATTTTTTGCGAGTGATGCAAATGCTATACGACATTAAATATAACAAATCCTAATTTGTTTTATTTCTAAAACACACGGGCATTCATATAACAAACGATTCGTTTTTCCATTTTTATCACCGATCGACAAATTCCCAAACAGGGATTTGTCTTTTTTATCTTTATTGTTCCGCCACGCTTTGAAAACGGTGGCGGAACGAGAAGTTATAAGCGAGACAAAAATCGTCTCATTCGTTTGATCGCTTCTTGCAGTTGCTCGAGCGAAGAAGCGTATGAGCAACGGATATATCCTTCTCCGCTTGCGCCAAACACATTTCCCGGAACGACAGCGACTCTTTCTTCAAGCAACAGCTGTTCGGCAAACTGTTCGGACGTCAACCCGGTCGACTGAATAGATGGAAACGCATAAAAGGCTCCTCCCGGTAGATGACAGCGCAAGCCTAGTTCATTTAATGATTGTACAAAATAGTTGCGCCGGCGCCGATAGCTTTTTTTCATTTCTTCCACATCTTGTTCACCATGTTTTAGAGCTTCAATTGCCGCGTATTGAGCCATCGTTGGAGCACACATCATCGTATATTGGTGGATTTTTAACATCACCTGTAAAATTGTGGAAGGGGCTGCTGCAAAGCCAAGACGCCAGCCCGTCATCGCAAACCCTTTGGAAAAGCCGGATACTAAGATCGTTCGTTCACGCATGTCTTCAATGGCCGGAAAACTCGTATACGGTTCGTCATACGTCAATTCTGCGTAAATTTCATCGGAAATGACAAGCAAGTCATGCTTTTTCACAATACGCGCAATCGCCTCAAGCTCTTCTTTGTGTAAGACCGTTCCTGTCGGGTTATTCGGAGAACAAAGCATAAGGGCTTTTGTTCGACTCGTAATAACGGATTCAATCTGTTCTGGCTGAATCTTAAATTCATCTGCCCCCCTCGTTTCAAGCGGAACAGGTACGCCACCAGCCAGTTCCACAAGCGGGCCATATGAAACGAAACTCGGCTCAACAACAATGACCTCATCACCTTGATTGACGATGGTCCGCAATGCTAAATCAAGTGCTTGACTCGCTCCGACTGTTACAATGATTTCTGTTTCCGGAGCATACTGGACTTGAAATTTTCGGGACAAATAGGCCGCAATTTCTTGCCGCAGTTCTAATAATCCTGCATTCGCTGTATAGGACGTATAACCTTGTTCGAGCGATAGAATACATGCTTCCCGAACACTCCATGATGTGATAAAATCCGGTTCTCCAACTCCTAATGAAATAACCCCTTCCATGCTTGCTGCTAAATCAAAGAAGCGCCGAATACCAGATGGCTTAAGACGGGTAGCTGTTTCCGACAAATACGTTTTCGTGCCGTGCATCATGGTGCCACCACGATACGCCGATCTTGTTCTCCTTGATCAAACACCGTACCATCGTGTTTATATTTTTTCAAAATGAAATGCGTTGTCGTTGAAATGACGGAATCGAGCGTTGACAATTTTTCAGAGACAAATTGGGCCACCTCTGACATTGAACGCCCTTCGATGATGACGGATAAGTCATACGCCCCTGACATTAAGTAAACAGACTTTACTTCCGGGAAGCGGTAAATTCGCTCCGCCACTTCATCAAAGCCGACACCTCTCTTCGGTGTCACTTTTACATCGATCATCGCCGTTACACCTTCATGTCCATCAACTTTCCGCCAATCAACAATGGCAGCATATTGGACAATCACTTTCATTTCCTCAAGTTTCTTCAAAATGTCCGCTGTCTCCTCAAGCGACAATGACGCCATTTTTGCTAACGTATCCAGCGGGATACGCGCGTTTTTTTCTAATATTTCGACGATTTCTAATTCTTTTTCTGTTAGCTTCATCTCCATCCCTCCCTACCAAGATTTTCACATAAAATCGACCCATTTGCACGAAAAAAATTACAAAAGATACAATTAGGTTACAATAAAAAAAATGGCGGTATCTCACCCGCCTTACCAGTAAACATGCAGCTTTTCAGCTTCAACTCTATATACGTTGGTACAACATTCCCATAGTAACCATAACACGAAGCAGGAGGTGTAAAAAATGTCAATCGCACTCACGAACGCTCAAACCGTCCGTATCCGCGAAGTGAACATTTATTATGAATTATATAACTTTCATGAACAGCGTCCAGTAATCGTTTTGTTGCATGGATTTCTGTCTTCTGCCTTTAGCTATCGCCGGCTAATCCCGCTATTAATGAACGATTTTTCGATTATCGCCATAGACTTGCCACCGTTTGGAAAAAGCGAAAAATCTACGCGGTTTCGTTACACGTACAAAAATCTTGCCCAACTTGTCATTGATTTGCTCCATCATTTACAAATTAGAAAATGCACGCTCGCCGGACATTCGATGGGCGGACAAATTTGTTTATACATCGCGCGAATGCAGCCTCAGATCGTGAAACAAATCATTTTACTTTGCAGCTCGGGTTATATGAAACGAGTCGGAAAATCGCTTCTATTTTCTACTTATATTCCGTATTTCCATTTATATGTGAAACGCCGACTTTACGAACAAGGAGTCGAAAAAAACTTGCTGCAAGTCGTTTATAACCATTCGCTCATCGATGATGAAATGAAAAAAGGATATGAACAGCCTTTTTACGATGAACGAATATTTAAGGCACTTATTCGATTTATTCGCCATCGCGAAGGAGATTTGTTATCGACTGACTTGCAAAAAATCGATATTCCGACTTTGCTTCTGTGGGGGGAAAATGACCGTGTCGTTCCGATCAAAATTGGAAAAATATTACACCAAGATTTACGCAATTCCCAATTCATTTCATTTCCAAACACAGGTCATCTTCTTCCCGAAGAAAAACCGGATGACGTCTATCGCCAAATGATTCAGTTTATGGGTGAATTTCATGGAAGCTGACAGGAAGCAGCTTGCTTTAGTTCTAATAGCTGTTTTGCGATTTTCATGCATTGTTCCAAAGGAATTACTTCCTCGAAAGAGAATTCATAAATAGCTTGAATTTTTTTAGCCAACGGATAGAGCTCATCATATTCATGAACAGCCTGTAGTACGTCAACAGCTTCCGTCTCATACGCGTCACAACCATAACCGAGCGGATCCCAACGCTGAATGATACGAACGAGCATTTGATTTACTTGTTGCATGTCCATGGTTGTCGACCACCTTTCGTAGCGAAATTGATGAAACATACAAAAATTATAAGCCAAAAAAGAAGGGAGAGGAAACAGAATGTACTGCTTCGATGAAGTAATTGAACGGCGAAATACGCACTCTGTTAAATGGGATGGAACAGAACGTTTTTTTGGAGCCAAAGACGTATTGCCGATGTGGATAGCTGATATGGATTTCCAAGCTCCGTTGCCTGTCATAGAGGCTCTATCTGAACGAATCAAACATGGTGTTTTTGGCTACACAACCATTCCCTCTTCGTTAAAAGAAGCGCTGAGCAGTTGGCTGCAAAAAAGACATCAGTGGATGATCGATAGTAAGTGGATATCATTTTCGACGGGTGTCGTTCCCGCTTTAGCGACAGCGATCGAAGCATTCACTTCTCCCAACGACCGAATTGTTGTCCTTACACCGGTTTATCCTCCTTTGTTTCAACTTGTAAAAAAAAACGGACGGGAACTTGTTACCAGCTCACTCCGACTTACGGATAAAAAGTATGAAATCGATTGGGACGATTTACACGAAAAAATTAAAAATGCCAAAGCATTGATCCTATGCAGTCCGCATAATCCCGGAGGGCGAGTATGGACGAAAGAGGAACTAACGAGATTAGGAACTCTCTGCGTGGAACACAATGTCATTGTCATATCTGATGAAATACATGCTGATTTAACATTACCGCCACATCAGCATACACCATTCGCTTCCATCAATGAGACATTTGCCGAAATAAGCGTGACGTGTATAGCGCCGACAAAAACGTTTAACCTAGCCGGACTGCAGGCAGCGGTGATTATCATTCCGAGCGAAACATTAAAAAAGCAATTTGAGGCAGCACAGCGCCGGCAAGGTTTTTTCACGTTAAATACGTTTGCCGTTGTTGGAGCAGAAGCAGCGTACCGCTATGGTGCTGAGTGGCTTGATGCGCTTTTATCGTATCTTCAACAAAATATCGACAATACTTCTTTGTTTTTCGAAAAACACTTACCGAAACTCAATGTCATTCGCCCAGAGGCCTCTTACCTCGTTTGGATTGATTGCCGCCGCCTCGAAAAAACAGAACAACAATTAAAGCAGCTCCTTTTGCATAAAGGAAAAATCGCCGTCGATCTAGGCAGCAAATTCGGCGAAGAAGGTCGCGGCTTTATCCGCCTGAACGTCGCCTGCGCACGTCAAACATTAGAAGATGCCCTACACCGGATCTCCATCGCTTTTGAAGGCTTGTAGCAAAAAAAGAAGGCTCTCTTTTATCGTAATATCGAGCCTTCTTTCTTTATTTTGAATTTTTAATTTCACCACAAGCAATGCGCCCACCGGCATCTCCTGCTGGTTGTGTCATTCCATCATCTTTCCCTGCATGAATCACAAGCGATGTTCCGTCTTTCGTTAATAATGTTCCCTTTCCTTCCTTCAGCGTGACATCTGGAGCTATAAATTCCGCTTTGACCGTCCCATCTTCTTTCACAATGATGTTCGGCAAGTCGCCAGCATGCGCCCCCTCCGGATGGAGCAAGCCATGTTTTTTCCCATCAGGATTATAGTGATCACCAGCTGATTGAAAATCAGGCTTTTTGCAAAGCGCTTTTTCGTGAATATGAATTGCATGTTCTCCCGGAGGAAGCCCTTCTAAATCAAGCGTAAATTTCACTCCTTCCGGCTGTTCCGATAATTTCACTGTTCCTAACGAATCTCCCGCACTATTGATCATGTTAACTTCCTTTTTAGTCGGCGCGGACTCTTGACAGCCGCTGATAAAAGCAATGATTGCAAAAATAGAAACTATTTTTTTAAACACAAAACAAAACCCCTCCAGCAATATATTTTTTCACTTAGTATTGCCAAAGAGAGGCCTTTTTAAACGATTATTTTTCACTATGAATCACGTTCTCTCGTTTTAACCGTTCTTCCAATTGCTTTGCTTTTTCCTCTTGATACTTCGAAACTTTGATAATGAGCCGCATCGTTAAAATCGCCGCAATTAAAAAGATCGTACACGTAATCGCCGCAGGAATATATTCTCTTTTATCCTCTGGAAAATATAAAAATAAGTTTAATATATAATAAAACGGCATAGTTTCGCCAACCTTTCATTCATAAAAATCTGAATTAATTTTTATTATACCAAAAATAAATGAGCCAAACCACTAAACAAGTGACTTGGCTGACTATAAAGCAAACTTTTTTAACAATTGACTTACATCAATTCTCTCCCCGATCGTTGGCGGTTTCGGTTTTGCTAAATACTTTTTATCTTTTTCAACAAGTTTAAAAATATTATACGTCGTGAATGCATCATCCAAGGCACAATGAGGTTTACCGACACCTTCGTTTCCATATTCTTGCACCGCTTTTCGCAATCCAGTCTGATTTTGTTTACCAAAAAACAATTTATATTCCATCGCTAAATCACGATGCTCTCCTGTAAACGGAAATGGAAGATTAGCCTGCAAACAATTGTGCTTGAGCACCTTCATGTCCATATTCCCCCACGTAACAACTGTACTTGGGCACAAGCGGTCATACTCCTTTAACAAAGCTACTAATTCAGTAAAACTGATTCCTTCATCGACCTGTTCTTGGGTAATATTTAAAAACACTTTACACCTATCGGTTAAAATCGGAAATTTGTTCGGTTTCACATAGGCAGAAAATTGATCATGCACTTCGTCATTCATCACAGATACAAGACCAACCTCAATAATTTCTGGAAAAAACCCACTTGGCTTCGTTTTACTTTCCGGCATGGTAAACTCGAAATCAAGAAATAAATATTGATGTTCTTCTGACATGCTCCTCTCCCTTTCCATTCCGCTTCCCTCTTATACATTTGCGAATAACATTATTATTTTTATTATATCATGAGAGAGCATTATTTTATTTCTTTTTTCAGAAAATATAAAAAAAGGGCGAATGAAAGTATGCACATTTCTAGTAAAAAAGTCGTTCTTTCCTCGCGAATACGTTATAATGATATAAATATTGCTTGAATTACCATCACATTCACTTCGTTTCTTTCAAAATGGAAGACTCTTGGGTAATCTCCCAAAGAAAATTGACCAGGTTCGCCGGATCATCTCGGTCTGAATGCGAAAATCTTGTACATCGGACTCGACAAGCCGATGATCGTTTCGTTTTTGCTTTTTGATTAACACGGCGCGGATCGGGCTGGATTGCGACGGGCAGTTCTTTTTCCATCGCAATCCTGCATCTTTCGTTCTCAAGGAACAATCTTTATTACAGAACATGTATTTGTATCGAACTCCAAAAAGCTGTTCATCTTCCACTTTTATTCGTCACGCCCTGAACCTGTCAAAGTGGGAGCCTTCTTGCACATTTACGATAAGGGGGAGAATTATGTTAAAAAAATGGGTTTCTTGTTTATGTATGGTGTTGTTACTTGTTAGTTGCTCTCATTCACCTGACAAAAAAGTAACGATAACTGTCGCAGCAGCCGCAAGTATGAAAGATGTTCTTACATCGATTGGCAAGCAATATGAGAATAAACATCCTGCGACCCATCTTGTCTTTAATTTTGCTTCATCTGGCACATTGCAAAAGCAAATTGAACAAGGCGCTCCTATGGATGTATTTATTTCCGCCGATCCCACTTCGTTTCGCCAGCTAAAAGAAAAACGTCTCGTCATATCTAAAAGAAACGAGCCTCTCGTATACAACGAGCTCGTTCTCATTGTTCCAAAACAGCGCCAAAATGGGGTTCATTCACTTTCCGATACGACGAACCCAGCCGTTCAATCAATAGCAATCGGCATTCCTGAAACGGTTCCTGCAGGAGCGTATGCAAAACAATGGCTTCAATCGACACATCTTTGGGAGAAGCTTCAAGGGAAATTGGTGTTGGCCAAAGACGTTCGCCAAGTATTAACCTACGTCGAATCAGAAAATGTTGATGCAGGGATTGTATATCGAACAGATGCCCTTTCTTCCGATAACGTTCGCATTACCACAAAAGCACCTGACTCTTTGAATCGCAAAATTGCTTATGATGCTGGAGTTGTCGCTTCCTCCTCTCAAACAAAAGAAGCACAACAATTCATCAAGTATTTATACTCTCGTGAAGCGAAGCAGGTATTTAAACAGTACGGGTTTCTAATAGAGAGAAAGTAAACAGTTTTCTCCCATTTGTTTGAGTATTCAAAAGAACAAATATAATAGTTCCAAATGTCGTTTGTCAAAAGGGAGGACCCAGAGTGAGAAATGTTGTCATTCATAAAATTGTAACGTTCATCTTTACAGAGGAACAGTTAAAAGCATATTGGAAAAACAAAAAAACAGATCTCCCATTCACTTCCTTAACAAATGAACAATATATGAAGTTAGCGGAAGAAATCCTTCACCATTCTTCCCATAGCCAATGATAACAACACCTCATCGGCCAAGGGTGGCGAACAGAGGAAGAAGCGGAAGGACTTATCATTGACGAAGATGAATCGCGTAACGATATTCATGTTGAAATCGTTGATACATCTGTACGTGCGCAACCATCACACAAACTGTTTGTGGACCGCTTAACGGAAATTACCTGTCCGCATTGCCAATTTTCTTTTTATATTCGAAATTTAAAAGGAAAGCCGTCATGGAAATGCCCGTCATGTGGAAATTCCATCAATTAACCGTCCTAACGCTTCAGCAAAGGAGTGAATGATCTTGCATGAAACAGCAGCAAACGAAATATCAAACATTCAATATTATGCTGCCATTGCCATTTTTCTTATTACATATGCCATTATCATTTCGGAAAAAATCAATCGTGCTGTCATTGCATTACTTGGCGCTGCACTGATGATTATTTTTGGTATTGTTGATTTACAAAAAGCATTTACCTATCATATCGAATGGGGAACGATCACTCTGCTCATCGGAATGATGATTCTTGTTGGCATTACAAGCAAATCAGGATTTTTCCAATATGTCGCGATTAAGGCAGCGAAACTGGCCAAAGGAAAGCCGATTCGCATTTTAGTCATTTTATCTCTATTAACCGCTGTCTTATCAGCGTTTCTTGATAATGTGACGACGGTATTATTAATTGTTCCCGTCACGTTTTCGATTACACGCATCTTAAACGTCAATCCTGTTCCATATTTAATATCAGAAGTATTGCTTTCCAATATCGGGGGAACGGCAACATTAATCGGTGATCCGCCGAATATTATGATCGGCTCAGCGAACAAGCATCTTGATTTTAACGACTTTTTGTTAAACTTAACGCCGATTATTATCATCATTATGCTTGTGACGGTAGCGATTCTCGCCTTTATTTACCGTAATCAATTAAAATCTAACCATCAACTCATCAGCGAATTAATGAAAATTAATGAAAAGGATTATATAAAAGATGAGGTTTTACTGAAAAAATCCGTATCGGTATTAGCATTGACCATCTTAGGGTTTATTCTTCATTCTGTCATTCACGTGGATGCTGCTGTCATTGCGATGACGGGAGCAATCGTGCTTATGATGATCGACGTACAGAAGCATGAAATCGAGGACATATTTCATTCGGTGGAATGGGTTACCATTTTCTTCTTTGCCGGCTTATTTACATTAGTCGGAGGGCTTGTTGACATTGGCTTAATTAAAAGTCTTGCTGAAAGGGCGTTAGAAGTAACTGATGGCAATATTTCTGTTGCGGCATATTTTATTCTCTGGGTATCCGGATTTGCTTCGGCCACGATCGATAATATCCCATTCGTGACCACGATGATTCCATTGATTAAAGATATGGCGATTGGAATGGGATTATCTCCCGATTCTCCACAAATCGATGTATTATGGTGGGCATTGGCTCTTGGTGCGTGCTTGGGCGGAAATGGTACCATTATCGGTGCTTCCGCTAATGTCATTGTTGCAGGAATCGCTTCACGTGAGGGACATGGCTTTAGTTATATGGATTTCTTGAAAATTGGTGCTCCTTTGACAATCATTTCCCTATTGCTATCTCATGTTTATTTATTTCTCCGTTATTTAATGTGATAAACAAAAAGAGCAGGAAGCATTTCTTCCTGCTCTTTTTTATCAAAACGCGCATGCTATTGAGGATAAGAAAATCATACCATTTTTAAAGAGAGAGCCTATCAAGAACAACGTACGTAAGGACTCATTCTACTAGTTTAGAAACAGCAGTTGCGGCAGCAGCACTCTCAATGAAGCAAAGCTGTAAAATTGACCAAATGATTTCTAACGATGTATTCGGTTTAACTCATATTGTACCTGACGTGATCGAGTTAGTAAGCATCATTATTTTTACTAAAAACAGGGAAAAGGAGCGGTTTTTGAAAGAAATTCGCTCCTTTTTCCTGTTTTGTACATATAGTAGTATAGAAAATTGCTTATTAGGAGGGGTTTTCATGATATATGATTCTGCTTTTCCTCCCCTGTATCCGCCTCGACAATACCCGCCTGTCGACCCGACATTGTTTGGCCAATCAGCAACTGCTGCACAAAAGCTCATGAAGGATGCAAGCGTCATTTTAGGAAAATTAGCAAGCTCCAAATCATTTGCGTCAAATGTCATGTCGGCTGCCCAAGCAGGCAAAACAAAAGAAGTGCAAAAATCAATTCAGTCGCTCGGGATTCAATCAAAAGTCGATGTCTACTTTAATCCAGACGGAATTCGTATAACATTATCTCCGCCGTCCGGTACGTTTGATTGTTGTCGCCTTGCTATTGGATTACGTTGGATCGTCTTTTAGTGTCAAGCTGTTTGGCCTCTTGCCGAACAGCTCTTAACTATGTTTATGCATTATCGTTTTCATCAAATGGTTGTTTTACTCCGATATTGCTGGCGTCTCTCAAATCATATCCGTCGTCATTTTTGCTTACATGGATGATATCTTCATTCGCTCCCATTTTACTGGCCCGTTCAATTTCACGAATGTAATCATTGAATTCCATCACTATTCACCTAACCTCATACTAAAGTCATTATAGTGTTTCCATTGTCTTTACTGAATATGTGTATTGCCGAAAAATCCAATTGACATCTGCCTCATTGTTCGATACGATTTTGTTAACTATAAAAAATAGGAGGTTTACATATGGGAATCACTCAACCAAAATGGCGTGCCCTTGATTTCACGCTCGTAGGTATGTTCGCAGCATTAATGGCCATCGGTGCAAACATCACATCATGGGCACCGTTTTTAGTCATTGGTGGAGTACCAATCACCTTACAAACATTTTTCTGCGTGCTCGCTGGGGCGATTTTAGGGCGCCGCTTAGGTGCTTTAGCGATGATCATTTACATGCTGATCGGACTTTTTGGTGCCCCTGTATTCGCTCGGTTTTCCGGCGGATTTGGAACGATCGTCAGTCCAACATTTGGCTTTATTTTATCATTTATCCTTTCTGCCTACGTAACAGGGCTAATTACTGAAAAAAGCAACCATCCTTCAATGGTTCGGTTTATTGTCGCTGCATTAGCAGGAATGGTCATCAACTACATCGTCGGTACAAACTGGATGTATTTTGCTTATAAATTTTGGGCAGCCGCACCGAAAGGCTTTTCTTACAGCATGGCATGGGGATGGATGCTCGTGCCTCTACCAAAAGATCTCATTTTATCTGTTATAGCTGGCGCGATTTCGCCTCGTATTTATTCATCCATTCGCAAATCGACCTCTTATCATCGATACGTTGCTTAGGATAGCACGATGTTGCATGTTAGAGAGGATAAGTTTTGCAGAGTGGGATGTCTGCGCAAATGTATCACAAGTAAAAAAAGTGCATGCGTTGGCATGCACTTTTTTTACTAGATAAATAACTTAAAAACTTGATACACAAACCCAGCAATTAACGCTGATACAGGCAATGTAATAATCCATGTTAAAACAATGCGTTGAGCAACGCCCCATTTTACGCCTTTCACGCGTTGAGCCGCACCAACTCCCATGATGGCAGACGAAATGACATGCGTAGTACTCACTGGTAAATGGAATGTCGTAGCGGTAAAAATAATTAATGCAGAAGATAAATCCGCCGCAGCTCCGTTGACCGGACGAATTTTCATAATTTTTCCACCAACGGTTTTAATAATTTTCCATCCACCTACCGATGTACCAAGCCCCATCGCTATAGCTGCAGAAAGTCGTACCCATTCAGGAATATCAGTAGAAGTATGATAATTGGCCGCAATCAACGCCATCGTAATAATCCCCATTGCCTTTTGTGCGTCGTTTGTTCCGTGTGTATATGCTTGCAGTGCTGCTGTTACGACTTGGAACATTCGGAACCCTTTTGTCGTTCTAGAAAGGTTAGCATTTTTAAATAAGCTGCGAAAAAGAGTCATCATGACAAATCCAACTGCTAACGCGAGGAATGGGGAGATAATTAGTGACTCTAAAATTTTCAAAAATCCTTTGTAGTTTAAAATATCGAAACCAGCCGCCGAAACTGCCGCTCCAGCAATTGAACCAATCAGTGCATGGGATGAACTACTTGGAATCCCGTAATACCATGTAAGTAAATTCCACACAATGGCCGCTGTTAACGCCGCTAAAATCACAATCGAACCGTTTTCTAACGTAAACGGATCAACAATATCCTTCGTAATCGTTTTGGCTACACCTGTAAAAGTCAAAGCTCCAAGTAAGTTCATCGTTGCTGCAAGAATAATTGCTTGACGCGGTGTTAACGCTCTCGTTGAAACGGATGTTGCAATTGCATTCGCTGTGTCATGGAAACCATTAATAAAATCAAACGCTAACGCGAAAATAACAATAAGAACGGTAAGTGTGAGTACTGTATCCATATGAAGTGCAGTCTCCTTTTACGCGTTACGCATAATAATCGTTTCAATGGTATTTGCAACATCCTCACAGCTGTCCGCGATTTCTTCTAACATTTCGTATAGCTCTTTATACTGAATCAATTTGATCGGATCTTTCTGTGTTACAAATAAGTTTTTAATCGATGCACGTAAAATTTCGTCACATTTTGATTCAAAATCTTTAATTTGAATCGCATGTTTTCTCATCTCAATTAACTTCTTGCTTGCCAATAACTTTAACGCATCGGCAATTTCAATCGTACTTTTGTAAATATTATCAAAAAATTTAATCATATGATCATCAATCTCAGTAAATGAAAACATTTCTAAACGAGCCGCACATTGTTCTAATCCATCCAGTACATCATCCATTTTCATCGCTAATTGGTGAATATCTTCGCGCTCAATCGGTGTAATAAATGTTTTATTTAATGCCACAACCAGTTCATGAATGAAAGAGTCACCTTTCCGCTCATACTCTTTCATAACGCGCGCAAATTCTTTTAAATCGCTTAAATTATGAATTTTATACTCCACAAAATATTGTGCAGCCTCTTTTACGTTCTCTGAAATGGTAAATAACAAATCAAAAAAAACATCCTTTTTTGGCGAGAAAATCATATGAAAACCCCCATTTATTACAATATTAAAAAATGAGCCACCCTGTCTTATTTTATCAACAATTGTCGAATTTACAACAATGTATCAAAAACTTTACACAAAATTTACATTACCTTCACATTTTGTACATATAAAATACCAAAATAAAACGAAGCCAGCATACAGCTTCGTTCTATATTATTCAAAATTATTCAAATCGTTCAACCAATGTAGCAAGCGTCCGTACCATCACACCGGTTGCTCCTGCTGGACCGAGGTCGTGTTCCTTCGATGTGACAGACGTTCCAGCAATATCAAGGTGAATCCATGGCGTATCCTCAGCAAACTCGGCAAGGAACGCACCGCCCATAATCGCATGTCCTTCGCGTCCCGGTGAATTATTGAGGTCAGCAATTTTACTGCTGCGCACGCGTTCTTTATCTTTTTCCGTGATCGGTAAACGCCAAATAAACTCCCCTGTTTCTATCGATGCCTCTAATAGCTGTTCAAATAACGCTTCGTCATTCGTCATTGCTCCTGTCGTATGAACGCCGAGCGCCACAATGACTCCGCCCGTTAATGTCGCAACATCAATAAGATAATTGGCACCATGATGCTTCGCATACGTAATCGCGTCAGCCAAAATAAGGCGCCCTTCCGCATCTGTATTTTTTACTTCAATCGTTTTCCCGCTCATCGATGTAATGACATCATCCGGTTTGAACGCATCGCCACTAATGACGTTATCCGTCGCTGGAATGACTGCTACAACGTTTTGTTCCGGGCGAAGTTCTCCGATAATTTCCATCGCTCCAAGCACGGCTGCTGCCCCAGCCATGTCTGTTTTCATATCAACCATACTCTCTCTTGGCTTAATGGAATAGCCTCCCGTATCAAATGTTACCCCTTTTCCGATAAGACCGATGACGTTCTCCCACGTTTCTTTGCCCTGATATTTGAGAACGATCATCTTCGGCGGTTCCGTCGATCCTTTATTCACAGCGAGAAACGCACCCATACCGAGCTTTTCCATATCGTCTTTCTCAAGTATTTCGTACTCAAAATCGTACTTTTGCGCTAGTTTGACTGCATAGTTCGCTAAGTCTGTTGCCGTTAATAAATTGCTCGGTGTATTCACTAATGTCCGAGCGGAATTTGTTGCTTTCCCATACACACGGCCAACAAATGCACTTGCTTCTATTTCAGATTGATCCGCTTCTGTATAAATCGCGATATTTTCTAATTTCTTTTCCGGTTCGTTTGTTTTTTGCTTATAACCAGCAAATTGATACGTCGCAAGTAAAAGTGCTTCAGAAAGAGCATGAGCCGCTTCATTTGCATCAATTCGTTCATTTGTGAAGGTATCAAGAGCGACCGCCACTTCTGTTAATTTCGCTTCTTTCAAAGTTTTAAATAACTTACCGAACGCTTCTCGTAGCACTTCAAACGTCAACTTTTCTTCTTTCCCTAATCCGACAAAATAAAGGCGCTTCACTGCTGTCTGACCAAGTGTGTGTACTTTCGAAATTCGTTTTTTCTTCGCTGATATGTCGCCTTCTTTTAACAAAATCGTTAATTGCCCGTTAAGCTGTTCATTCCATTTCGCTGCAATTCCGCTAAGAGGCTGGTTTTTATCAAAAAGCCCTATCACTACAGCCTCATGCGGCGCATCAAACAACCCATCTTGCTTCACGGTAAACATCCAGCTCCCTCCCTAATTTATCCCTTTTCTTCTCCATTATATAGGAAGCAGTAAAATATTTCGATAATCACATTAATCATGTAAGTATAACACAAGGGGAGGAAGTAATGGAAGTCGATCGATTTCTGAAAAATCAATGCGATCCACATCTGTTGGAATGATAGCAAGACAATGCTCAATGTAGGTATAAATCTCTTCCACATCGACTCCCCAATAAAACGGGCGATATTTCTGCAAGTAATCACGAGCGACTTGCATCATCGACCTTGCACCTTTCACATTACCATAGCTGTAATGATAAAGCGCTACCGTCATTTGCAGCAAACCTTTAATAAATAAGTTTTCCTTATCAGCCATCCAAATTTCTTCTAATAAGTCGTGACAGGTATAATAGTCACCTTCGTTAAACTTTACAAAAAATTCGTAATATTCCGTTGGATAATGTGCCAAAACTTCTCCCTCCATTTTTTCATCATAACACAAGGAAACGAAAGAGAACGAGTGGAATAAAAAGAGGAGCGACAAATAAAGGAGTGGTACGATGAAAATCATTTCTCTTTGCCCAAGCAATACAGAGCTTATTGCCTATCTAGGATTGCTCGATCATCTCATTGCCGTTGACGAATATTCCGATTGGCCACCATCCGTACGCGCATTGCCACAAGTCGGACCTGACTTGAACATTGATATCGATAAAGTGGAAGCGATGAAACCAGATCTCGTGCTTGCCTCTTTAAGCGTTCCCGGTATGGAAAGAAACGTCATCGAACTACAAAAGCGAAACATCCCCCATCTCGTGCTGCAACCTCATTCATTAAACGATATTGCCGGCGATTTGCTTCGGTTAGGGGAAGCGCTTGATCAACAAAAGCGAGCACAAACGATTGTAAGTCGCTATCATGCTTTCATTGATAAGTATAGACAACTAGCAGAGAAAATTGAGCAGCGAGCGCAGGTTTATTGGGAATGGTGGCCAAAGCCTGTTTTTACGCCCGGAAAAGCAAACTGGTTAAGTGAAATAAGCGAATTAGCGGGGGGAATGAATATTTTTGCAGATATAAAGCAAGCAAATATACAAACAAACTGGGAAGAAGTGAAAGTGCGAAATCCTGAACATATTTGTCTTGTGTGGGTCGGCGTGCAAACAGAGAAAATGGACAAAAACATCGTCAAAAAACGGCCGGGATGGGAAGAGATCGAGGCTGTCCGAACCAATCGTATTTATGTTCTTGAAGAAGCCCTCTACTGTCGTCCTTCTCCGCGCCTGTTAGTTGGATTAAAAAAACTCGCTCCCCTCCTTCACCCCTATATTTTCCCAAAAGACGACGGTATCGATTGTCTTCTCGGCCAATAAAAATAAGGGCAAGGTTTCTGCCTGCCCTTTTCCAAGGAGCAATAATATTCCTTTAATCACAAACAGCCAATGGTATACGAAACGATCACGGCGCCTCTGCTTTTCTTTTAACTCTTCGATTTTAAATATTGTTGCCTAAATACTTGCATTGTCTCGTCTTCATTAAGTTTTTTCAATTCTTCTTCAGATAACGTTCCACTGCCTTTTTTCACAATGTACACTTGAACCTTTTTCTTGCCCCAATATTTGTATACATCTTCTACTGTCTCATAGTATAAGTCAAGGCGGTTCCCTTTGATGGCTCCTCCCTTGTCCGCAACGACACCGTAGCCATATCCGGGAATAAAAAGAATAGTACCAATCGGGAAAACATTCAAATCAGCAGCAATAGTAGAGTATAAGTCCCTTTTCACTTTTACTCCCGAATACGTGATTCCATACTCTGGGTGTCCCGGTGATTTTCCTGTTGACTCGGCTCCTGCTGTATAGCCAGTCGCAACGACAGTAGCAGATGGATATTTTGACCAATCAAATGCTTCTTCTAAGCTGACAGAATCATTGACTGTTTGCACGGATGAAATTTGTGTCTTCGTTGCCGGTTTATAATGCGCCCAATCATTTTGACGATCTGCCAATAAATGTGGTTCTATATCTAAGTTGTCAAAAAATCGCTGTCCATAAAAATGTGAATCATAAAGCCAATCAGTTAACATTTTTGCTTCTACACCAGAAATCGATTGAAAAGTGGTTAATAAAGCAAAGCAGAATAAACTACACATGATAGATTTTCTTATTATATTTCTTATAAAGCTCATTTCCTCACTCCTCTCACAGCTCTATTTATTTCCAAAGAAAAAAAGAAATATTCATTGTGAGAGAAGTGAGAAAAATTAAAAAAGCCTCCGCTTAAGATGCGAAAGCCTTAAAACATTTGATATCCTTTTGCCCGCAGCGTCCGAATGACAATTCCAGCGCAAATCGCTCCGACTAATCCGCTTCCAAGAATCATTACATCTGCCGGTGCTAACGACATAATTTTATGTTTTAATGCAGAAAATGAAGCGCTTGGCGCTGTAAAATATTCAGTCCATCTCACGTCATCAATAATGAATATAAAAATGATTGGACTTAAAATCGCCATGATCCATGTCTGCCTTAATATCATATTTAATAAAAAGCCGATACCAAAAAATAATACGAAAAATAGCAACATCGATATGATTAAAACGGGTAAGCTCATTTCCATCCCCATCACCTCCAGTATATCCTTTTTAAGTGTACTGAATGACCGATGGGGAGTCAACGAAGACGATTATTTATTTTTCGGCTCTGTTCCTTTTCCGGAACAACAATAACATGTTTCTGACCCACCTAAAAGCAATTGAACATATCCGTGCCCCGCACAATATGGACATAGCGTTTGTTCTGTTTGTTTCATTTGTTATTCCCCTCTCTGTTTTCTTAATTTTCTGATAATATAACAAAATTTCATCTAAAAAGAAAGAGGAGAATTTCTGCCATTTCCATTGATGTAAACGGATACATCAACATTATGCTTTCATTTTCTTTATATATCTCAATTTTTCGAATTTTTAAAATAAAGGTGATATTTTGTGTATCCAAACGGCTCTCCTGGATTCATACCATCATGAAGTGATAAGTACGAAAAAGGCTCTAATTGCAATAAATGCAACAATAATGCTGATGTATTTTTATCTTCTTTTAAAACTTCTTTTTTCGAAAATGTGGCTGTCCATAATTCTTCTGTTTGAACGATAATCTTTTCTGATAAAGCTCGGAGCAGGAAAATAGCCATATTATCGCTTACTTCATCGCGGATGACACCGGTGCGCATTCCGATCAATCCAACAATTTCTGCATCAATACCTGTCTCTTCTTTGATTTCACGAACCGCCGCCTCATCTAACGTTTCACCTGGTTGTACAAACCCTGCTGGTAGCGACCATTTGTCTTTTAATCCCCCGTATTTTTTCTTTACAACAAGCCATTCTCCAGCTGAGTTGATCACTAATCCAGCCGCTGCTAACCATACATTGCCGCGCTTCTCTCCCATATTCACCATCCCTTTTCGATAAAAAAATAACGAAAAAGGGCAAACATGAAGGACTTGTCCTTTCGTTTGCCCAAATCGCATTAAAAGAATTTAAATTTTCCTTTTTTCATGACAAGCGATGGACCACCGATTAAATAAAGCGCACGGTTGTCAATCATTTTTTTCATGAAGCTTGCTTTTGTGCCCCACATTTTTTTGCCAAAGACAACGCCAATCGCATCATCATGACCAAGTGAGCATACCGTTCCTTTAATATCTGGTTTGAACGGTTGCAATTCTCCTTGCTCACGAATTAACACAGCGAGGTTTTTCGCACATAGCTCACCTTGTTGCATCGCAATTTGCGCCGTTGGTGGGTATGGACGATTGGTTTCTTCATTAATGACTAACGAACAGTCCCCAACAATGAAAATGTTGTCATGGCCAGGAGCACGTAAGAATGGGTCAACTTTAACGCGACCGCGCATAGCTTCAAAGCCGGATTCATCAATCACATAGCTTCCGCGGACACCGGCTGCCCAAATAACAGTTCCAGCTTTAATTTCTTCGATTTCATCGCCTTTTGCCACAATAATTCCATCCGGTGTACATTCTTTAATGGCCGTCCCGATTTTAAATTCGACGCCTTTACGTTCCAATAGACCAACCGCATATTCAACTAACTCTGGATCAAAGCCCGGAAGTGCTGTTGGCGCCGCTTCTACACAAATAATACGCACTTTATGCGGGTCGATATCATACTCACGGCAAAGCACTGGAACACGATTTACAAGTTCCCCTAAAAATTCAATACCTGTAAATCCAGCACCGCCAACAACGATAGTCAAGCGCTCATCACGTTTTTCTTCTTCTGTGTTATACGTAGCAAACTGATATTCAATATGCTCGCGAATTTGGCGTGATGCATTGACATTGGCAATCGAAAACGCATATTCTTTTAACCCTTTAATGCCGAATGTCTCTGATTCAAAACCAAGCGCAACAACTAAATAATCGTAAGAAAGTTCCCCGTTTTGCAAAATGACTCGTTTTTCATCTGGAACAATTTTTACAACGGTATCTTTCACAAAGTTCACTTTGTTGCGGTCAATGACATCAGCGATTGGGTAACGTACACGATCATGGTGCAACGTACCTGCAGATGCTTCATGGAGCCATGTCGTTTCGTAATGGTAATCATTTTTGTTCACTAACGTAATGTTTGCTTCATTGACACCGACCATTTTTTGCAAACGTACGGTCGTCATTAAACCGCCATAACCAGCACCTAAAATGACAACATTTGGCTTTTTCAACGAAATCACTTCCACCCTTTTTTAGATTTTGCAGCTTACGCATATCTTTTGCCGCTACATACATTTTTATTGAACGAAGTTTGTGAACTAATTCACGATAATAGATAAAAAAATACAAAAAATCGTAAAAAAATTGTCGTAAAATCTTAACAATCTATCCACTAAAACATATTAGTCCTTTTTTTGAATCTTTTCAAGTCATTTTTTCAAATTTTAAAGGTAAAAAATACTTTATGTGATTTTTTTATGATATGATAGGATTAGCCGTCTATCGGGTATAGACAATTCATGTTTAAGGGGGAACTAGTCAGTCATGAAAGAGGATCAAAAAGTGTATGACATCACGATTATCGGTGGTGGCCCGACGGGATTATTTACAGCCTTTTACGGTGGAATGCGCCAAGCTAGTGTCAAAATTATCGAAAGTTTGCCACAGTTAGGCGGACAGCTTTCTGCCCTTTATCCCGAAAAGTATATATATGATGTTGCTGGATTCCCAAAAATTCGTGCACAAGAACTTATTAATAACTTGAAAGAACAAATGGCAAAATTTAATCCAACTATTTGCTTAGAACAATCCGTTGAAAAGTTAGAAAAACTAGACAACGGCATTTTTAAGTTAACAACGAATAAAGAAATTCACTATTCCAAAACTGTAATCATTACAGCGGGGAACGGTGCATTCCAACCACGTCGTCTCGAGCTTGAGAGCGCGGCACAATACGAAGGCAAAAACTTGCATTACTTCATTGA
Organism: Thermaerobacillus caldiproteolyticus; assembly: GCF_013761245.1. Lineage (GTDB taxonomy): Bacteria > Bacillota > Bacilli > Bacillales > Anoxybacillaceae > Thermaerobacillus > Thermaerobacillus caldiproteolyticus. The sequence continues at coordinate 59,066 of NZ_JACDUT010000007.1, forward strand.
TGATTTAAATAAATTTGCTGGACAAAAAGTACTTGTTTGCGGTGGTGGAGACTCTGCGGTAGACTGGGCACTGATGTTAGAGCCGATTGCTGAAAAAGTCACCATTGTGCATCGCCGCGATAAATTCCGTGCTCACGAACATAGCGTAGAAAATTTAATGAACTCACGAGTAGAAGTAAAAACACCATTTGTTCCAGTTGAACTAATTGGCGATGAAAACGGCGTTCGTCAAGTAATACTCGAACATGTTAAAGACGGATCACGCGAAACGATTGATGTTGATGCGGTTATCGTCAACTATGGTTTCGTTTCCTCGCTCGGTCCAATTAAAGAGTGGGGGCTTGAAATTGAGAAAAACTCGATTAAAGTGAACTCCAAAATGGAAACAAATATTCCGGGTGTGTACGCGGCAGGAGATATTTGCACGTATGAAGGAAAAGTTAAACTAATCGCCTGCGGCTTCGGTGAAGCTCCAACAGCGGTAAACAACGCAAAAGCCTATATTGATCCGAATGCAAAAGTACAACCTATGCATTCTTCTTCCATGTTCTAATCATCAAAGCAGGGATGTCTTTGCTCGCAAGACATCCCTACACATCTATTCCGTTTCTAGAGATAAAGCAGATAGCTTTGTCTTTTTCTCCCTTAACATACTCGTTTTTCCTTTCACTCTTCATTTTCCTTTGATCACATTTTGACTTGTCGTCGCAACATAAAAAGGCGAAACCGACCGATAGAACCAATGATGATTCCTCCCGTCACTGTTGATCCTAAAACCACAATAATCAGTGGCTTCTCGGTTTTTCCCAATAAATAATGAACAGAAATGCCCTCCACATTCGCAACGGCAAAAATGGCTATAATGATCGCCGATAAGAGTGCCAATATAAAATTCCATTGCAGTTTCACAATCCTTCCCTTCTTTAATGTATAAAGGTGAATGGTGTTTAATTTATTGCTTTTAATGAATACATTTACTCAATAAAAAATCTCCTTAGCGAAAAAGAAACGATCGTTAAGGAGATCATCATTAGCATTGCTTTGGCATACTAGCATCGTCGCTGTTCGAAATGCCGAACCGCAACCACACGTTGCAATGGCATTCGGATTATTCATCGTAAATTATGCGGTATGTTTGCCGGAGATTGAAACGCATAATATCAATGTTTTAATCCAATTATGCAAAGGTCTGAGGATTGTTTTTAACCTCATTTCTTACCGATAATTTCAAATAATGCCCAAAGTCATTGCTACATACAAATAGAGGAAATTGAAAAAAATCGCAGACCTACCTTAAAACAAACCCGTTAGTTTTCTCACCATAAACCACTGAATCGCATTTGACTCCGTATTTCCCCCATAAGTAACTTGCTTTTATTCTTCGTACCTTCCATTTACCACAGTTATTCCCATATTTATTTTCTTTCAAAGATATAAAAACTAAGGGTGTAAAAATAATACCTTTAGGAGGCATTAGCATGATAAAGAAAATGACTGGCTTTCTCGCAGCTTCTGCCCTAGTAATGGGACTTGCAGCGTGTAACATAAGGGATACGGACCGTAATGACAATTATGATAATAAAAACATGAATATTTCGGCTTCGTATACATCAATACCAAGTAACAAATATCCTCATACAAGAGCGGTATTGATCCAAGATGCAAAGTACAAATTTGTTCAAGTGGATCCTAAAGAAGCAGCTGAGTTGCAAGCAAGACTTCAGCAACAATTGAATGGACAATATGTACTAGTACCAAATCAAATACAAACACCAGCACAACAGCAAATACAAACACCAACACAACAACAAACTCAACCTAAACAACAGACACCAACTCAGCAACAGCAGGCTCAGGTTTCTACAGGGATCAGCCAATATGCTCAACAAGTAATTGAATTAACGAACAAAGAAAGAGCTCGAGCAGGTCTTCCTGCTTTAAAAGCGGATACTCAGCTAAGTGCTGTGGCTCAGAAGAAATCACAGGATATGCAACAAAACCATTATTTCTCACATACAAGTCCGACTTATGGTTCTCCTTTTGATATGATGAGGGATTTTGGTGTTACTTACAAAACAGCGGGTGAAAACATTGCTCAAGGTCAACGTACCCCACAAGAGGTTGTTACAGCTTGGATGAATAGCCCTGGTCACAGAGCCAACATTTTAAATAAACAGTTTACTCACATTGGAGTAGGTTTTGAGCAAGCTGGAAACCACTGGACACAAATGTTTATCGGTAAATAATGAGTGGATAATAAAATGGGAGCCCGAAGATATTCGGCTCCCATTTTTGAACACATACACAATTAAGTACGGTTATTACCTTTTGAATCGAATCCCTACAACGTCCCACGGTTTCGTAGACGTTCGTAAATATTTCCACGCACCTTTACAAACGTTAAACAACGATATTTGCAGCGTTGTGTCCGCTTTTCCCTAATGGTGTGCTTTTACGAACGGTCTGAAAATCAAAATCGCAGTAAATGATTCGTAATACTTTATATTTTTTTACTCATTTTTGTTTTTCTACACCTGTCCAAATATAATAACCGAAAACAAGGGTAATGGTACAGCCAACAAAAGTATACATAAGCCGATCGATAATCAGATCAAAAGAAATTTGTTTTCCTCTACTTAGCAAAATAAAAAGCAATGGTGTCATTACCATCGAATAAACTGCATAATTTCGGACCTTTAAATAACTACGAACACCACCGATGAGCGCTACTATGACAATAATCCATAGAATGGACAAAGGAAATATTAATACGATACCACCAATCAACACACCGAAAAATGTTCCTACAGCACGTTGATAAATTCTAGAAGGACCACTAGATGTATTTCTTTGAAGTACCAAAACAATAGTCAGACTAATCCAATAGGCATGCGGGTTCTCTGATAATAATTGAATAACCTGAGCGATACTCAAACACAAAACCAAGCGGATCGTATAGAACCAAGTCTGAAATTTTTTCAATCTGAATAGCCAGTATCTAAATTGCGTAGGAAAATCAGCATTTGAATCATTGTTAGATAAGGACTGACTAGACTTTTTCTGTTTCATAAAAAACAGATAAGAAATAGAAAAAAATAGAGATATAAAAGCAGCCCATATAGAACCTAGAGAAAATAGCAAGCCAATAATAAATGGATTGACCTGTGTTGGTAACGATATACCTGTACCAATAATAAAAAAAATAGTAAAACGTACACTGTTAACAGCTAATGTACGATTAATGCCACCTACTAAAGAAACAAATCCGTTAATAAACACCAGAAAGATACTGGCTAGTAAAGAATGATTATTTCCAATAGATGCTCCTAAACTAATTGCAATGAATCCTGTAAAAATTACTTGCACATAATTTAAAACTTCCACCTTTAATGGTTCATTATCATTTGGAGGGTTAATAAAAAGACCTCCTAGAGCAACTATTAATCCAATTTCTACATGACCAATCAACGCGCCAAAAATAATAGGCAATGCCATCCTAAAGCAGTTGAAAAAATTTGCATTTTAGGGACAGGAGTAGAATTATCCCATTGCAAAAGATAATCAAAAAAATTACGTCTGTTACAATCTTTATCACTCATTTCGTTCCTCCTGATTCATTTCCTACAATGTCCTCCATAGTCTTTTTCTTTTCTATCAATCTATAGAACTACGAACTGAAAATCGTATTTAATTTTCTTTACTTGCATTCTTCATTCATATTAGTGTTTCTTTCCATATAATTATAATTATTAATGGTGGTGCAAAACCAGAGTAAAAACTCAAAATTGTGCATAAGGATGCATAATTGTACATACAGAAAGTAGCGGTGAACCCATATCAACGTAGTTGTTTAACTAATTGAATGTCTGTTAAACGAAACAACCACTTTCCGAATGGGTTTTCAAAAACGAAGAAATTACCCGACCGTAGACAGCTTTTCATTCATAACTATTTCGAGGATTCATGGACGAAATAAAAAAGATTCTTGTTTGTTCGGCGTTGGACGAACTTTTTCACTGTTATAGAGATCATCTCCAAAGGAAAACTCAATCTGCCGCTTTTTTAAAGCAGGAAATCACTCAATCGCAACGGCTGCATCATGTTGATTGGATGTTGCAAGAGTATGAGATAAGATAATTCCTTCCGCTGTGGTACAAAGTATCCTTTGAACCAGTGGTACCGAGTCGAGATCCCCATCCGGCTTGAGAATCATAGAGACAGCTTCGGAGTGCCATACTGTCGATGGATGATAACTACTTTTGGATACCGACCGCCTAAATCATTGGGAAGTTGGGCGTTAAAAGCAGAAAACCTTATTCTCGAACCCATTTCCCTACACGTGAAAACGTAGAAAGAAGGGGAGTCCCCAAATTCGTCGGAAGTAGCCGAAGCGATTCAGTGTGTCCACCAACTGGCGTAAAGAAGCAATGAAAAAACAAGTTTTTAACAAGAAACATTTTAATAATGATTTTTTCGAAATGGGTGGTCACCCTGTCACATAAGGGGCTTCCGGTAAAGAAAATTGGTCAATGTACAGAAACAAAGCTTGTAAAAGAGGATCCATTTCGCTATTCATTGCATGTTCAATAACAAAATGGAAATCATGATCGTGTCCACCTCTTGGAAATAGGTTTTTTGTTCACTGTATATAATTTCTAAAAAGGTGGATTTTTCTTGTCTTTTTATGCATCCATTATGCGTTTTGCAACACGTTCCATGTAATTAATGGAAATTCTTAATACTTCCGTAGTTAATTGATCGATTGCTTGAATTTCACCGTAATTTTTCTTTAACCAATTCGTAAAGTAACCCCATGTTTTTATGTAATCTTGTAATGCATGCTCTCTCAATCCCTCTATCCGTTTTCCTGCTATTACTAATTAGTTTCGGATATTGCTTTGGCGAAACTCGTTCAGCCCGCCTTTTCTTTCTCTTTAAAGTCAAATAAAAAACCTCCCCACCGATGAATATCGAATCTCATCGGTAGGAAGGTCGTTATCCGCAACTCTATTAAGCGAATTTTAGGGTCGTTAATATGTTTGTCCGGGGTTGTTTATCACCGAATTTTACGGTGTAATTATCGACCCTATCTGAATTATCCGTTTATGTTTGCGATAGAAATATCCCGCCTCTAAAACCGTTGTATATCGCCGTTTAACCGTTTAACACTGCTCTGGTGTACCGGTATTCGTTGCTGTTCGGAATGATGAACCACAGCCGCATGTCGCGATCGCATTCGGGTTATTGATCGTGAAGCCGCCTCCCATGAGCGATTGTTTATAATCAATCACCGTTCCTTGCAAAATTGGGGCGCTTTCCTTATCGACTAGTATTTTAATCCCATGCTGTTCAAATTCATGGTCATTATCATGACGTTCATGATCAAAGCCCATGCCATACGATAAACCACTGCAACCGCCACCCTTCACTCCAACACGAAGGTAGGCACCTTCCTCTCCATTTTCTCTCATCATATCCTTAATTTGAAAAGCAGCTGCTTCAGTAAGAATAATTACGTCAGCCATGTTTTTTCCCTCCTTACTATTTAGTATATCTGTTTTTACACATTCGGCTCAAATATTTCATATATAGTAAACACCTGTACAAATCGTTTCCGCTGGTCCAGTCATGAATACATTTCCTTCATCCGTCCAGGTGATCGATAAATCCCCGCCAGCAAGATGAACAACCGTTTCTTGATTTCGAGCCGTTTTACCGTTTAGCACAGAAGCCACGACTGCCGCACATGCCCCGGTTCCACACGCCTGTGTCACCCCTGAACCTCGCTCCCATACGCGAAAGTGAAGCTCACAGTCATTGACGACCTCCACAAATTCAACATTGACTCCTTCTGGAAAACGCGGATCTTTTTCGACAATCGGCCCCAATGTCGTTACCGGTGCTTGATTGATATCATTGACATAAAAGATGACGTGCGGATTTCCCATTGACACGGCTGTGATTTCGTAGGTCTCGCCAGCCACTTCTATTTTTTCTGCCACGACTTGTGCAGCCTCTTCACCAAGCATTGGGATTTCGCTTCTCTTTAATCGCGGTTTTCCCATATCAACCGTTACCTTCGTCACGATTCCGTCTTCTACAAACACTTCCGCCTTTACTAGTCCTGATAATGTCTCAATAAAGAACGATCGTTCGTTTACCAATTGATGTTCATACGCATATTTTGCTACACAACGAAGCCCGTTGCCGCAATTTTTTCCTTCAGAACCGTCACTATTAAAAATCCGCATTTTTACAGGTGCCACTTCCGACGGGCAAATCAAAATCATTCCATCTGCACCGATTCCCGTATGAACATTCGATACCTTAACAGCTAGCTCCGACAATAGCGACTCTGGAATGGTTTCCTCAAACATATTTACATATATGTAGCTATTTCCTAATCCATGCATTTTTGTAAACGAAAAGCGATCCATTGTTTCCTCCTAAACATAAAAATTTTTTATCTATAAGTATAAAGGGAACATCATCGGGACACAATGAAAATATCCCCCGTTTTTTCATATACACTTGGAAAGAGGATGTCCACGCGGCATCCTCTTTCTCTATTTTAAGCAAAAAGGAATAGGAACGATACAGATTTTCCGTTATAATGATGGGGAACATCGTTATTCAAATAGGCTGGAGGATGCTCAATGAATGTAGATGCATTATATGACCAACATATGACTTGCCTCGTTTGCAAGCAGCCGTATAGCACAAAGAAAATTCGCTCACGCTTTGTGCGTGCAATTCGACATGATACCGATTTTTGTTCTTATTACCAACCAGACGATTTAAATCCTCTTTTTTATTATGTAAGCATTTGTCCTCATTGCGGGTTTGCCGTTACTGAAGAATTTTCTTCTTATTTTCCCCCTTCCACACTTGATGCCATTCAAAAAAACATCTGCCAAGCATGGAAAGGGGGAATACAATATAGCGGAAAACGAACGTTTCAAGAAGCGGTAAATACTTATAAGCTTGGAATTTATTCAGCAACATTAAAACAAGAAAAACATATTGTATTAGCCGGTTTATATATGCGTCTTGCTTGGCTCTATCGAACATACAACATTCACGATCAAGAAGAACGATTTATGCGACTAGCTCTGCAAGAATATACAACATCTTATAGTAAAGATGATTTTGTTGGCACACACATGGCGGAAGTACGTCTCCTTTATTTAATCGGTGAATTACATAGAAGACTAAACAATACAAAAGAAGCCATTTTATATTTTTCTAAAGTTACCGCCAAAAAGAACGAAACGATCGAAAAAGGAATTGTTCGTATGGCACAGGAGCGGTGGCAAGAAATTCGTGACAACCAGCAGACACCTCAATCATAATAGGCAAAAAAAGCGGCTTCCGTTGGCATCGGAAGCCGCTTTTCCTCAAAACATAGGATTTTCCTCCAGAAATTTATAAATATTCTCCACTAATTGTTCAGGTGTCTCTCCTGTAACTACTTCTCCATTCACTAAAGCAAATAATGATTTCGCACATTTTCCGCAATAACTTAAACACCCGTATTCAATAATATCCAAATTCGGATCCTTTTCTAATATTTCTAACGCTTTTTGCGAACCGTTCGCTAAATTGCTCATACAAAATTCAATAATTGGTTGAATCAATGCTTCATCACCTCTCTACTGCCTTCCATCGTATCCGTTTTTTGCGCAAACGTCAATTTATGATGCTTTATTTTATATATTGGCTGGCATTTATCCTCTCTTTTGTTCATATATTTATCATTTTTCCGAAAAATTGTTGTTATTTTGTCACAATTTCGCTATACTTTTAGTGACATTTTGTTACACGTTGTGCTTCAAAAGACAATAACAAAGGGGATTTTTCGTATGAGACACCTCGTTCTACTTGGTGGGGGATATGGAAATATGCGCATCTTGCTTCGTCTCCTCCCAAATCATTTACCTGAGAACGTTCACATTACACTTGTTGACCGCGTTTCATATCATTGCTTAAAAACAGAGTATTATGCTCTTGCGGCGGGAACGATTAGCGACCATCATATTCGCGTCCCATTTCCTGAACATCCCCAATTAACTTACTGCTTCGGGGAAGTAGTAAAAGTCGATTTAGATAACCAAACCGTTTTTCTCCAAGACGATTCGACAATTTCATATGATGATTTAGTCATCGGCTTAGGCTGTGAAGATAAATATCACGGTGTCCCTGGCGCGGAAGAATTCACTTACAGCATTCAATCGATTGATAAAGCACGGGCTACATATCAAAAATTAAATAACTTGCCACCTCGTTCAGTGGTTGGAATTGTTGGCGCTGGGTTAAGCGGTGTCGAGCTGGCCAGTGAGCTTTCAGAAAGCCGGCCGGATCTACACGTTATGTTATTTGACCGTGGTGAGCGAATCTTACCAATGTTTCCAGAACGCTTAAGCGACTATGTAGAAAAATGGTTTGAAGAACATAAAGTAGAAATCATCCGCCGCTCTAACATTACAAAAGTAGAAGAGAATGTACTTTACAACCATGACGAGCCAATTGCCTGTGATGCCATTGTTTGGACGGCGGGCATTCAACCTAATCGAGTCGTTCGCGAATTAGATGTGGCAAAAGACGCACAAGGACGCGTCATTTTAACGAAGCAGCACCATATCCCCGGCTATGAAAATGTGTATGTCGTTGGCGACTGTGCAAGCTTACCGCACGCTCCAAGCGCACAGCTTGCGGAAGGACAAGCAGAACAAATTGTTCAAGTATTGCAAAAACGCTGGAATGGGGAAGATCCGCCAAGCGAATTCCCGCCAATTAAATTAAAAGGGATCCTTGGTTCGCTTGGCAAAAAACACGGATTCGGTCTCGTTGCCGATCGCCCGTTAACAGGAAGAGTACCACGGCTTCTAAAGTCCGGTGTCCTTTGGATGTACAAATATCACAATGGTTATTAAACCAAAGAAAAGGGATATCTCTTGGGCGAGATCATCCCTTTTCTTTGGTTTATTCCTTCTCTACTGCTTTATAACCGTACTTTTCCATTGCCTCATAAATCACTTTTAATTTTGGATTTCCTTCACCAACAATCGTTCCTTCCACTAGCACAACCGGATAAAATAAATCTTCTTCAATTACCTTTGCGGCAAAAGCTTTCTTCTCCTCATCCTCAGGTGGATTGAAAATATCGATATATGAAATCGTAAATGGCTGATCCGGATATTTCCGTTTGATGGCGGCCTCTAACCATTCATACGTTTCCTTTGAAGAGGGTAAATTGACACAAGAGGGGCAAATCACCTCTGCGCCATACACACATATTTCGACGGGCTTAAATAACATATTTGCCACCTTTCCTCTCTTAAGCGAAAAAAGTTATTAGATTTTTTTCTTTATCATGATTATAATAAAGTTAAAGAAAGGAGTCGATAAGAATGAGCGATCAAGAAATTAAAGAACAAGTCCAAGAAGTTTTAGATAAACTACGCCCATTTTTGCTTCGCGACGGCGGTGACTGCGAACTTGTCGATGTAGAAGACGGAGTAGTCAAATTACGCCTGCTCGGTGCTTGCGGAAGCTGCCCAAGCTCGACGATCACATTAAAAGCAGGAATTGAACGTGCTCTTTTAGAAGAAGTACCTGGTGTCGTTGAAGTTGAACAAGTGTTCTAAAAAAGGCGAAGATGACGAGAATAGTTCTCAAAGCTACATGAAAATAACAGCGATTCTCATTGGGAATCGCTGTTATTTTTCTAAGGCCATATTATAATATACTTGACTTCCCCTTTGTTCTACCTTTAACAGCTCAACCGTGCAATCTTGAAAATGTTCTGATAACTTTTCTTTTATGAAGATTCCTTTTCCTGGCTCCGCAAAAGAAAGAACAGTCGGGCCTGCCCCGCTCAGCGCAACCCCGAAAGCACCATATTCTTTGGCAAGCTTTTGCACCATCGATAATTCAGGAACGAGTTCTTTTCGATACGGCTGATGAAATAAGTCGGATTCCATCATTTTTCCTGCCAATTCCCAATTTTTCGTTAATAATGAAGCTACAAGCACATTGCTTACTGCACTTGCTTCCACCGCTGCCGCTTTTGAAAAAAAATGCGGAAGAACATTGCGTGCTTTTTTCGTCTCCAATTCATAATTCGGAATAACAGCAACAAGATCAAGTTCGATATCAGGAACCGAAAGAATGTTTGTCTCCTGTTCACTATGGCTTCCGATGACTAATCCGCCATACAATGATGCACCGACATTATCAGGATGTCCCTCATAGCAACTAGCTAGTCGTGCCTTTTCATCGATAGTTAATGACAAGCAAGCAAGCTCATTGGCTAGTTCAATTCCCGCAACAACCGCCGCCGCACTGCTGCCCAGCCCTCGTGTAAACGGAATATCGCTATATACGTCGACAACACAGTTCGGTAACGTGCAGCCATATTGTTTTGCTACTTCTTCCGCTACTTGAAACACTAAATTCTCTGTTCCCCTCGGAATTGTTTGCACTTCCGGCGAACGAGGAATAAACCGCCATTCATCCCCCCGCCGCACTTCTAATACTAAATAGCGAGAAACAGCGAGACCTACGGAGTCAAATCCCGGTCCTAAATTCGCTGTACTCGCCGGGACAACGATTTTTAACATCCCATCTTCTTTCATTGATGGACAACTCCTTGGATATGCTCAAATACAGCTTTTTCATCGTTTGGAAGAACAAGCGGTTGAATATCGGCCACTTCCATCGCAATCGTCGGATCTTTTAGCCCATTACCAGTCAATACAGCAACAACAGTGCTTCCTTCTTGAATTTCGTTTCGCTTCCGTTGTTTGATCACACCGGCAATAGATGCACATGAAGCCGGTTCAGCAAAAATCCCTTCCTTGCGTGCGAGAAGTTTATATGCCTCTATAATTTCCGCATCGGATACTTCATCGATTTTTCCTTTTGATTCTTCAGCTGCTTGAACCGCCCTTTCCCAGCTAGCCGGGTTGCCAATTCGAATGGCCGTCGCCACCGTTTCCGGCTGTTCGATAACTCGATTGCGGACAATGGCAGCTGCTCCTTCTGCCTCAAAGCCACGCATTTCTGGAAGCCCCGTTTGTTTTTTTACATGATATTCTTTAAATCCTTTCCAATAAGCCGTAATATTGCCGGCGTTTCCAACCGGAATTGACAGAATGTCAGGCGCTTTACCAAGCTGATCACAAATTTCAAAAGCGGCCGTTTTTTGTCCTTCGATACGATATGGATTGACTGAGTTAACAAGCGTAATCGGAGCCATTTCGCTAAGGCGGCGGACCATCTTTAACGCTTCGTCAAAGTTTCCTTCAATTGCGAAAATTTCTGCTCCGTACATCACCGCTTGCGCTAATTTTCCCATGGCAATTTTTCCGTGCGGAATAACAACAATGCAGCGCAAGCCAGCACGGGCAGCATAAGCGGCAGCCGCAGCGGAAGTGTTTCCCGTTGAAGCGCAAATGATCGTATGGCTCCCTTCTTCTTTCGCTTTTGCTACCGCCATGACCATGCCGCGATCTTTAAAAGATCCGGTCGGATTCGCACCTTCAACTTTGACGTATAACTCGATACCTAACTGCTTAGACAAACGTTGCAGTGGAATAAGCGGCGTATTTCCTTCTTGCAAAGAAAGCTGAGGTGTTCGTTCCGTTACGGGCAAAAAATCACGGTATTCGTGCAGGATTCCTCTCCACATCATCATTTTCCATCCCCTTCTACACGGTACCAACTTTTTATATTATGAACTATTTCAAGATCACTCAATTGCTGTAAAATATCTTCATAATCTTTTTGGGAAGCTTTGTGAGTGACAATGACAATCTCCGCAAGACCGTTCTCTTTTAATGGTAATTGTAAAATTTTCTCGAAGCTGACACCCCGTTCTGAAAACAGTGTTGTAATTTTTGCGAATGCTCCGACCTGATCTTTCACATGAATACGTAAAAAGTATTTCGAGAAAATTTCTGCTGGCGCTTTTAATTTCTTTTCGTATTGTGGTGCTACTGCGCTTCGACCGTTCACACCTAACCGCATATTTTTCATGACAGCCACTAAGTCAGAAACAACCGCTGTCGCCGTCGGCAAACTTCCCGCTCCAGGACCGTAGAACATCGTTTCTCCAACCGCTTCTCCATATACGTATACCGCATTGTATTCATCACTCACTGATGCCAGTGGATGGGAATCAGGCAAGAACGTGGGTTGTACGCTTACCTCAACTTTCTCTCCTTCACGATGGGCAATACCAATGAGCTTCATCGTATAGCCTAATCGCTTTCCGTAATTCAAGTCTTCTTCCGTAATGTCCGTAATCCCTCGTACTTGGACATCTTCTAGATCAATGTTCATAGAAAACCCTAATCGCGCTAAAATTGCCATTTTCCTTGCTGCATCTAACCCTTCGACATCAGAAGATGGATCCGCTTCAGCATACCCGAGCTCTTGTGCTTCTGCCAATACTTCTTCATAGGCGCTTCCGTATTTGCACATTTTTGTTAAAATAAAGTTCGTTGTTCCATTGACGATTCCCATCATTTTTGTAATCCGGTCAGAAGACAAACCATCAACAAGTGTACGTAAAATCGGAATGCCTCCCGCAACGCTTGCTTCGTAAAATAAATCGCATCCATTTTCAGTCGCTGCAGCTAACAACTCCGATCCGTATAATGCCATTAAATCTTTATTCGCGGTAACGACATGTTTTCCTTGCTGCAACGCTCGTAAAAGATGTTGTTTCGTTTCTTCGACGCCGCCCATTACTTCAATAATTACATCGATGCCTGGATCGTTGATGACTTCATCCACATTCGTTGTCAATAGGCTTGAGTCCACTTTCACATCGCGTTCTTTATATATATCTCGAACAAGAATCTTTTTTACGGTAACCGGGCAGCCGACTTGATGGATGAGTTGATCTTGATGATTTTCAATGATTTTCACAACCCCGCTGCCTACTGTTCCTAATCCTAACAAACCAACCGAAATTGGATTCACCATGCTCTCCACCCCTTTTGTTTTTCTGTTATGTACAGTTGTATTTTTATAGTAGACATTATAAAAGATGTTCCTGTCTTTTACAATCATTATTTTATTATCTTATATATTGAAAACGCTTAACATCAAGTAAATTCAGATAATTTTTTTTATAAAAAACAGTCTCGCGAGGAGACTGCTCGTTTGATGATTATAAAACTCGTCTCGTCTTTTCTAACCATTGTTGATTGACCAACGTTTCTGGTGCTTCACCTTTTAACACAGCAACAATGTTGCGACAACACAATTCCATCATCTTTACGCGCGTTTCCACACTTGCGCTACCAATATGCGGAAGTGCCACGACATTGTTTAACGCTAATAACGGGTGGTTTCGATCGATCGGTTCTTTCTCGAATACATCTAATCCTGCTCCGGCAATCTCTCCGTTGATCAGTGCGTCATATAACGCTTCCTCATCAACAACAGCTCCTCTAGCCGCATTGATGAAAATGGCAGAGCGTTTCATCATCTGGAACGCTTCTCGATTAAACAACCAACGTGTTTCATTCGTCAGTGGTGTTAAACAAACGACGAAATCCGATTTTTCCAATAATTCAGCAAACGTACAATAGGTTGCGCCTAACTTTCGTTCCGCTTCTTCGTTTCGTGAGCGGTTATGATACAAAATGTTCATTTCAAATCCAGTAGCCCGCTTAGCTACGGCTTGACCGATTTTCCCCATACCGACAATTCCAATCGTCTTATGGTGAACATCATGTCCAGCTAAAAGAAATGGACTCCAGCTCTTCCACTCACCGGCTTTGACAAATTCCGCTGCCTCTACAACGCGACGAGCCGTTGCCAATAATAACGCAAAAGTTAAATCAGCGGTTGTATCTGTCAACACATCGGGTGTGTTGCAAATAGCGATACCGCGTTCTGTCGCAAATGAAACATCAATATTATCAAAGCCCACTGCTAAATTGGCAATGACTTTTAATGACTCCCCTGCTTCCATCACTTCACGGTCAATTCGATCGGATAACATCGTAAAAAGCGCGTCCGCTTTTTTTGCTTCCGAAAGTAAGACTTCCCGTGTCACTGGCACATCCTCATATGGCCACATCTTCACCTCAGCCAATGTTGTTAACGGCTTTATCGCTTCATCCGGCAGTTTCCTTGTAATAAACACGTATGGTTTATTCATTGCTAAAACTCCTTTCTCTTCTATAAAAACACATTGCCGTTTTTATCTTACCATAATTGCCCATAAAAAAACGATGATATCGCTACCACCGTTCTGTCCTAAGCATAAGAAAGCCAGCCAATTTTCGGTAAGCGCCATCGACGGGAAGAAAGTTCCAGAAGGTCATAGAAAGAGCCTAAAAATCGCTCATATTCCCGTGAACGGTCAAGAATAGTGATCAATGTCTGTTCATACTTCTTTTTTTCCTCTTCGTGCTCCGTTACGTAATATCCTTCAATGCACTCAAAATAATGAAGCGGAAATAATAAACGCGCATAAATTAGCCGCCAAGAAAATGCCGACAGCGGAGTGGTATGTTCATATTCGCGAAAAAACTGCCTAATTTCCTCTTCCGCAATAGCAGATCTCTTTACATACATATGGCGCACCCACTCGGCTAAATCGCGGGCGCAATGATCATATACCCAATCTATTGCTAACTTGCTTTCCTTTCCTTCCACCCAGAGAGCGTTCGGTAATCGCTCATGACAAATCGTAGCTGAATCGACTGTACTAGGTACCTCATCTAATTCGGTATCGGCTACATATTGAATGGCATTTTCTGTTAGACCAATATAATAAGGAAACGATTCGATAAATAATCGATCAAATGCATCTTCGGGCCCTAGTTGGGTTTTGCTTCGCCAAAACTCTTCCATTTGATCAAGCCGTTTTCCCCAAAGCTCTTTCCATTGTCCAATCCGTTTGCAATGGACAACCGGCACAGGAAATAAGCGGCCACGATGATGAAGCTTTGCTAATTCCCTTCCAACAACAACTTGTCTCGTATATGACTGAACATACGTGCGAAGAATAACAACAGGTTGTTCAGAAATATGGGTCATAAGTGTTCCGGTTCGTGTTGGCACAAATGTGGCCACCGTCACGTCTCCCTTTGCCGATAAATAAGCACTCATTTGTTGCAATTCGCTGATTTCTGCTTCCGTTCTCAGTAAAGCAGGCACTAAAATATAGCGATAATTTTTCCATATAAACGTATCATAACGTCCTATTTTTTCCCATCGCTCAACGGTTAGCCCGTATTCATTGCTAATGATGTCACGCACTCCCTTACCCCCTTCATAAAAATAGTATATGAGGGTCTGTTTAAAAAAATCTTCCCTTCCTCACAATAAATGCAGCATGGTTTACATGAAAGACACATTTGTGTCATGATAAACATATAATAAAAAACACTTTATAAAAGAAACAGGTGAAGCGAATGAAAGAACAGAGCATGACGAACCTTGAACAAACTGCGCGCCAATGGTTAGAAGAGCGCGGTGTCACCATTGAAGATATCGCTCAACTCGTCTACTATCTTCAGTCGAAATACCATCCGGATTTACAAATTGAAGAGTGTATCGAAAACGTCAATCGTGTTATTTCGAAACGGGAAGTACAAAATGCAATCCTTACCGGCATTCAGCTTGATCGTTTGGCCGAAGAAGGCAAATTGGATGAACCATTACAATCTATTATTCGCCGTGACGAAGGATTATACGGGGTAGACGAAATTTTAGCGCTATCGATTGTCAATGTATATGGTTCTATCGGATTCACCAATTATGGCTATATTGATAAACAAAAACCGGGAATTTTACAATACTTAAACGATAAATCAACTGGAAAATGCAATACGTTTTTAGATGACATCGTCGGGGCCATTGCGGCCGCTGCTTCAAGCCGGTTGGCACATCGAGCGACTCATAGTGAATAAAAAAACGGAGGCGCTTTTCTTCTTTTTCGAAAAAACACACGCGCCTCCTTTGTTATTTAAATTCGTTCCATCCACTCTTGTAACGAGTCAACAGTGTATGTTGGCTGTTTTTCATATTGCTGTAATAGTTCTTTTGTCGTCACTCCCGTATGAACTAACAATGTATCGATCCCTGCATTCATCCCTGCCATAATATCGGTATCATAATAATCACCAATCATTAAGGTGTCTTCTCTTGGTACATCGAGAACTTTTAATGCCTGTTCCATAATAATTTTTTCTGGTTTTCCGATAAAAATCGGTTGAACTTGGGTAGATACAGCCACAACCGCTGTCAACGACCCGTTTCCTGGCAATAGCCCTCGTTCCGTTGGAATTGCGATATCACCGTTTGTTGAAATAAACGTAGCTCCATTGCGAACCGCTAAACAAGCCACTGCTAGTTTTTCGTATGTAATGCTTCGATCAATTCCCATTACGACAAAGTCAGCAGTTTCTCCTGCGAATGTAAATCCTTTTTCCTTAAGTGCGGTTTGAATTCCTTCTTCTCCAATAACATAGACAGACGCATTCGGATTTTTCTCAAAAATGTAATTGGCCGTGGCTTGGCTTGTCGTAAACACTTGTTGTTCTGTTGCCGGAATGTCAAACGATTGAAGTTTTTCTGCCACTTGTGCTGGCGTCCGTGATGAGTTATTCGTCACAAATAAGTACGGAATATCACGTCGGTATAATTCTTTGACAAACTCACGCGCTTCAACAATGCATTCTGTTCCACGATACATCGTACCGTCTAAATCGATTAAATATCCTTTATATTTTTTCAACATCATTCACTCCCTTTTCACATTTACACGTAACACACTTTATCTCAAGGGATGGCAAATGTCAAAAACAAAAACGCTTCTTGGCAATCTGAAGCGTTTTTACATATATTGTAACTGATTAATGAATACATCTCTTTTGTGTCCATACACGTTTGTAACACTACATCCCGCATGTGTAAATAACTGTGATTAGCACCTTGTTCATTGTGCCATCCCGGCAAGTTGAAAAAATCGTAGCTGTATTGTTTGTTCATTCGTTCCGTTCGTATTTGAAACAGAATCACGATCATTCAGTTTTTTACCAATTTAAGGGGCATTTCTTTGTCTTTTCCCGGCAGTTCGTATACGTTCGTTCGCTTGTCCATCGCTTGGCGAACAAGTAATGACATGTACAAGTCCATTACGCTTTAATGTCTGCAAATGAGGCGTACAGCGTTTCACTAATTACGGTGAAACACTTTTCGACTTCTCTGTTTCGCAGAAGGGAATTTGTAGTCTATCACCGTTACCGCCTTCCCCTTCATTTTATAGTATTTCTTATGTTTACGCACTTTTCGAGCTAATTTCGGAATGCTGATACCGGTCCGAGTTCGTTTTCCAAATACGTCCGAATCGCCATCGGATACGATTGTAATGCTGAGAAGTGCTCGTTGACCGTTTCTAACAATTGTGAATGATGAACGTCTGTATACTGTTGGACGAGCATTTTTCGATATGAAATAATCGCTTTCAAACCTTTTGCATCATGTTCAGTAATTACTTTTTCATCTGTTAAAATGTCGATGATGTCTTCGTAGCTGCCCGGATCGCGCATAATAAAACCGTCAATCATCGCATTTCCGACATCTAACACCGCTTCAATCAACAGATGAATGGTGCGCTCCAAAGCAAGCTGGGCAAGCTCTCCCTCCCATGATGATTGCTGTTTATACACACGTAATAACGTTTCCATGTAACGTAATGTTTTCTCAATTTTATTACGATCGACAAAGTACATCTATTATCCCCCCTGTTTTGGATGTTTCTCTTCTATTGTATCACACCAAATCCATACAGACATTTACATGAACGTTTGTTATCATAAAAATATAACTTTGTTTGGATGGAGGAAATAAGTAATGGATGAACGCTTTTTCTTATACGATGATACAGTGGAAACGAAAACACGATTTGTCAGCTTTTTAGGAAAGCAGCAACGTTTTGATTTGGCGATTATTCAAACGGATCGCTTTTATGGAAAATATTTGGTCCTCAATATGCAAAGTAACCGCTTTGCCATTATCGGTCAAGATGATTTAGACGAACCGGGTTATTTAGAGCAGGCGTATCACCTAAGCGAAGAAGATGCCAACGATTTGCGCTCATTTTTAAATGAATTTATTTCATAGCTCCTTTTCGTTCAGGGGAAATTATTATACGTAACCCCCTTGCGAAGAAGGTGATAATATGAGAGAAGAGGAAAAATACAGCGATTTTTCTACGGTCGAAAAAATCCGAAATTTTCTTGTTCCGGAAACGCTTCCAGAAGGTCCGTACGGTTCCCCGCGTGGTAAGAACGAGCCTGTGCAAAACAAAAGTACTCCATGGAAAAAAGGTCAGCGTTATTATAGCGCCTTTAACTACGAATACAAATCGTTGCATCAAGACATTCCGAGACAAGATCCGGGGGCCCATCCACCGCATGACGATCCGAGAAAAAATGAGCAATTTCCTTACGGACAAGTATAATTTATGATAAAAAACGGCTATCTCATATTGGAATGAGATAGCCATTTTTACCTTTTTACTTTCCGCAATACAAAATACGCGCAACCAAAATTACAATACTCATACAAATATTCTGACAACGTACTAATTTTTGTATCGTACGTGGCTTTTTGATTATGATCATCAAAAAACCCTCTTAAACGCAATTGATTATATCCCCAATCCCCGACAATGTAATCATACTTATTTAAAATATCGGCATAGCGCGCGCGAAATGCTTCTTCATTAAAACCGTTCTTTACATTTTCGATTAATTCATAACACGTATTGTTAATGCAAATCATTCTATTCACCTCATCTTTCACTTTTAATCATAAATGATGAAACGTTCCCAATCAATTACTGTTATCAAAGTTTGCAAAGAAAGGCATGCTGAAGGTGAGGGGGTGTTTGCATTGAAAAAGACGTTACTTGCGTTATCCATTAGCGCTACTGTTTCGCTAGTTGGATGTGCGCAAATGGCTGAAAATAACGATGATGACATATTGGAACGAAGCGGCAACACAATTAACGTAACAGATCGTAATGATTTATATAACGATGAAGGAGTTCCAAACGGCGATGATACACCGATGAACAATTTTGGTTATGTTCGCCATCAAAAAAGCCCTATTCCCGGTGATATGAATCAATACGCAAATATGCCGACACTAAATCGTGAACGTGTCGCTGATTTAATTAGCAAATTGTGTACACAGCTTCCAAACGTCAATGATGTTGCGACGCTTGTAACAGATGAAGAAGTGTTAATTGCTTACGATACGGATACAAAAAACCGTTTTGAAACAGCTGACCAAGTGAAGAAGACAGCGCTTTCTGTTGTCCCGCGCTACTACCACGTATACGTAGCTGACGACCCGCGCATGATGAAAGAAATTGAGCGCTTCGGTCGTTTAGATTCAAACAGCCGCAACATCGACCAAATTATTGATACAACGATTAAAGAAATGTTGAAATATCCTCAAGGTCGTAAATTAAACGACGGGGAAAATGCAAACGGAGAAATGATTAATGAAAGGAACGACCGTCTCGATCGTGATACTCACGATGGCACACCAAAACAAATGGGAACGAAATAAGTCTCTCTGTTAAGTGCGATGGGCACATATTCTTCCCACCAAGGAGAGCTGGTTTGACCACAGAGCTCTCTTCAAACCATGCTCTAAGCAAATGTTGAGTGAAGCAAACTGATTGCGAACCGAGCTAGACAGTAGCGACCCGCATCCCTCGAAACATACTGAAAGGATCTGCGGGGAGGCTCAGACCAAACTTCATGTAATCTTGCGTGGGTTACTCAAAGAAGTTGACTCAATGTGTTGCCGCCGCAGTGGAACTAAAGCGTATCTAGGGAACGGTCGCCGGATCTGCACAATGAAGAAAGCGGAGATAGCACGAATCGTTTACGAAGCCAAATGTTCTTCACACTCAGAAGTACTGATTGCTTCGTAACGAGTTCATTTGACATAAGAGGACAGATGCCGGACTAGACTT
This sequence comes from Thermaerobacillus caldiproteolyticus, assembly GCF_013761245.1. Classification (GTDB taxonomy): domain Bacteria; phylum Bacillota; class Bacilli; order Bacillales; family Anoxybacillaceae; genus Thermaerobacillus; species Thermaerobacillus caldiproteolyticus. Next base: position 79,089 of record NZ_JACDUT010000007.1, read on the forward strand.
CTTGGAAGATTGATACTCTCTTTCCTTAATAAATAAAACGGCCTGATTTCCTTTTGAGAAGGAATCAGACCGTTTTTTGAATTTATGCTTTCATTTGGCGGGTAGCAGCATTTACTTGTTCATCGGCATGATAAGACGAGCGAACAAGCGGACCCGCTTCGCAATGGCTAAATCCTTTGCTTAACGCAATTTCTTTCAGCTCCATAAATTCATGTGGATGGTAATATTTTTCGACTTTCAAATGTTTTTTCGTTGGCTGCAAATATTGACCGATCGTTAAAATATCGACATGATTCGCCCGTAAGTCGTCCATCGCTTCGAGAATTTCTTCCTTCGTCTCACCAAGGCCAACCATAATGCTCGATTTTGTCGGGATATCTGGCTGCAATTCTTTGGCACGACGCAAAAATTCAAGAGAACGCTCGTATGTAGCACGCGCACGTACTCTTGGTGTAAGACGTCGAACCGTTTCAATATTATGATTTAAAATATCTGGTCGCGCATCCATCAAAACTTTTAAATTTTCATATACGCCTCCCATATCAGAAGGAAGGACTTCAATGGTTGTCAACGGATTTTTACGGCGAATTGCCCGTACTGTTTCCGCAAATACAGCTGCGCCTCCGTCTTTTAAATCATCCCGAGCTACTGCAGTAACCACGACATGTTTTAAATTCATGAGACGCACGGAATCAGCCACGCGCTCTGGCTCTTGCCAATCTAGCTCCGTCGGCAATCCTGTTTTTACTGCACAGAAGCGACAAGCGCGCGTACAAACATTACCTAAAATCATAAATGTTGCCGTTCTTCTTACCGCCCAACATTCATGAATGTTTGGACACTTCGCTTCTTCGCATACTGTATGCAGTTGTTTTTCACGCATCATTTTCTTTAAGCCGATATAATTTTCGTTTGTGTTTAATTTTATCTTTAACCATTCTGGTTTTCGAAGACGTTCTTCATTTGTAGCCATTTTTCACACTCCAATAATTTAAAGTTATATCTTAATTATAAGAAAAAGAACGGACGAACACAAAGAAATTGTCGCAAACCGATTGGTCTACCGATTTTTAACATTTATGAAACGAAAGAATCTCCTCAAACTAAACATATGAGACCGATGGGAAAGGAGTAGAAAAGAGTGTATCAATTTGTTGTTCTCACGCTCATCGCGCTATTTACTTTTACTACACCGCTTACTGCACTGGCGCAAACAAGCACTGATCAAGACAAGATATATCAGCAACGAATGGAATTGTATAAAAAAGCGGAGGCTGTCTCACTCATTCCTTGGTATTATTTTGCCGCCATTGATCAATATGAGCGAAATGTTCGTCAAGTTCGTCGTGATCTCCCTAAACCTAAAGGAGTGCTTGGGATTTATATTAAGCCGGAAATATGGGCAGGGCCACTCAACAAAGCTGAAAATGATACTAACCCGTTCACGATCTCGCAATTTGGCGGATTGGGAATTGACGGAAATGGAGATGGTGTAGCCGATCCAACAAACGATGAAGATATCATCTTCTCTATGGCCCGATTTCTCCAGTCATACGGAACTGACCACCAGCATATTAAAATGGCATTATGGAACTATTATCAACGAAGCAAAACAGTCGATTTAATCTTAGGGAAAGTCAAAATTTATAAAAAGTATCAAACCCTTAAGCTCGATGGTCATGTATTCCCTCTTCCCCTTTATTCCAATTACAGTTACAAGAATACATGGGGCAGCGCAAGAGGATGGGGCGGAAGACGCATTCATGAAGGAACAGATATCTTCGCTAGTTATGGAGTTCCCGTACGTTCAACTTGTTATGGAATTGTTGAGCTGAAAGGATGGAATAAATATGGAGGATGGCGTGTCGGCATCCGCGATATTAACAATACGTACCATTATTTTGCCCACTTAAACGGATTTGTAAGCGATTTGCGTGAGGGACAAATCGTTGAACCGGGGACGATTATCGGCTCTGTCGGCAGCTCCGGTTACGGTCCACCAGGCACTGCTGGAAAGTTTCCTCCACATCTCCATTATGGAATGTATAAAGATAACGGCTACACGGAATGGTCATTTGACCCTTATCCTCATTTAAAAATGTGGGAGCGAATGGAAAAGATAAAGAAAAAACAAAGAGGTCGGAAGTAATCCGACCTCTTTTTCATAACATCATTTCTTTATCTGATCTTAGCTTTGAGACAGGTTTGCAGAAACAATCCCTCTGACGAATTGCCTACCATATGTTCACAATCAATAAACCGTTTCTTCTCTATGATTTTGTGTTTTGCTTTTACAACAGCATGAATAATACTTAGTCGCTAAACCTCCTTATCAATAAGCATCATGACACTCTCTGCCGTTTCATTGAAAAGGCAATGCCAACAAATAGCGTTAACACAGCGGCGACCCAACCGAGCGATATCACAAACCAAGTCTCATATCCACGGTAATTTTCTTTTGAGTTTGTACGAATGTTATCAATCATCATATAACCTAAGACAATCATTGTAATGACACTTAAGCAAATTTTCCACCATGCCCCTAACATAATGTCAACCACACTGTCTCGCATGGTTGTGCAAATGGTTTAGTTCATGCACGACCCATGCAAGCAAAATGATTTCGACTAAGTTTAGCCAGCACAACACCAAAGCTGTTAAGTTTCCCAAACCGATGGCTGCCCCGCCTCTGCCAAAATAAAGCCGTCTCGCGTTTCCCGCTGTTATCGATTTTCCATTTGTACAAGTTCTTGTCTTTAAAGAGATAAAAAATAATTTTTATTTTTTGACTTTTTATATATAAATGAGTATAACGTCTATAGTCTGCAATATCAAAATAATATTTACAAATTTTGATATTCAATTAAAATAGCTATCCCTTATTATTGCTGGGATAGCTAACACAAAATGTCATATATCAAAAAATTTTTGTAATTAATACAGTATCACAAATTCAAGACTGCAGTACATATCAATTGAGCGGAATTTCAAATGATGGATCAGAATTTCCTCCATTGTTATAAAAGTTCGGTACCTCTCCTTGAATAACGTGCATCGCTATCGGGATATCAGTTGAGACAGTAGCAGACTTGGTTGCGAACGGAATCACTACTTGTACATTGACTTTAATATGAATGAGCACTTTAATAAGAGCATTGTTAATTCCAAATGGTTCCACTTTTGTTTTAACATCTGAAGTCGCATTACCAATGACGTAAAAGCGCACGGGAATCCTTGGACCCAAATTTCCAAGTAACGTATTGTTCGTTGCCTGACCAAGCGGGATATGATAAATAATTCCTTCATTTTCCATACCGTTTGTTTCGATTTTTACATCTGGAAATTCAAGTTCTCGTAAATCTCCTTGTTCTGCCGCTTTTAAGTTTTTTAACACTCGATTGTTTGTTTTAGCGAGAACTCGATTTACAACGGCAGCGTTAAAATCGATAGAAGAAATTCTTCCATATTCATCTTGTTGAACCTTAATCAAATCTTTGACATCAACATCGTCTTCGGTAATTTGTTGATTTATTGCACCATTAATGATCAAGTTCGCAATCCGCTTCGTTTCTTTCTCGGCAATATCCATAAGCGTTGGCTCAATTCCTTTATTAATAATCCAAAGGCTAACTGCTGTCGATAATATAAAAAATACGAACGTTAACAAAAATAAATAGCGAAAAGGCAGTGGGCCCCTTTTCTTCGACAAGCGAACGGGAAACTTTGCCAAAATGAATATCCCCCCTTTACAAGCTATATGTATGCTGTAAAGAGAGGACATAACGCACTTTTCTTTTATAATTTTTTATATCATTTTCAGCAATGCGTCTTTTCCTTTCATACCAACCTTGATGCCAAGCTTTTCGGCAGCGATCGTGATGGACTCAAGCGGAGCTTCTAATAATTGTTCAATCGTGCGGACGCCTACGGCTCTCCCTGCAATAATACCGCGATCTTTCAATTGTTCATTTAACAGGTTCACATCTAATGCCCCGCACATAATATAGCCCTTTTCATTTGCTACAGCAAGTAAATTCGTTTTTGGCAACTGAACTGAAACAGCGATAAACGGATAGTTCTCAATCATAATCGGTTTGACGGTTACCATCATCCCCACGCTCCTTTCCCTAATTCAATGTATGAATCGAGAAAGGAAGTGTTCCTATCTATTGTTGGATAACTTCCATGCTAAAAGATCACGCAAAAATTCCGGCATATAATATGTTTTTTGCGGAGCACGGCAAATTTCTGGGTAAAAATGTCCAAATGTAAACATATCAATTGTTGCCACGGCATATGTTTTGTCCATATTTAGTGCTTCTCCGTTAACCAAAATCTGGTAAATACATTCTGAACCATCTTTCATAATTTCCGTTTGTAATTCAACCCCATCATATACCATCTGCCCCATCACTTTGCCACGAAATCCAAAACCTTTGACAGGAAAGTGTTTCATTTCCTCCGTATTCGCCTGCAAAATCACTTCTTTTAATTTATCGCCTCGCAAATAGACTTTGCATGGATTGATTGGATGTGGACAAATGCGATGTAAGTCTTTTTTTGTGACGATCCCTTTAGAAAGTGGCTCTAATAGCACACCTGCATTCACCATCCCAATGTCACCATCGCACCATTCTTTTAAGGCGGTTGCTAACAGTTGAGAAAGCGGTGAAGGGGCAAACCATTGTAACGGCAAATCTTCATGAAGCTCAACCACTTTTTCTTGTTCAAGCTGACGCACGCTTTCTTGTTGAAGTACCAACAGTTGTTGTTTTGTGTTTTCACAATCTGGAAGCATCGACACATCTACTACAGAAGCTGTTGCTGTCGGCTTATTGATCTCATCTATGTCTAGTTTGACCACACCGATGTATTGGCCATATTTCCCCGCTCCACATAATAGCGTGCCATCGACTATTTTTCCATTAGGCAATAAATGGTGGGAGTGTCCCCCGATAATTACATCAATTCCTTGTACCGTTTGGGCGATTTTCTCATCATCGTTAATTCCTAAATGAGATAGCAAAACGACAAAATCCGCTTTTTTTCGTACTTCCGCTACCATTTCTGCCAACAGATCAAATGGAGAGACGACTGTCCAACCGAGCAACTCATAAAATTTTCTAAAAGGGGCGGTAACACCGATAACCCCCAAGGTAATTTTATCTGAAAGAGAAATCAGCTCATAAGGTCGGAGCCAAGCAGGACGTTTACCATCTTGTTGAAACAAATTCGCAACAAGAACTGGAAACCGAGCTTCTTCATACAGCTCATTTAATTCTTCGTGAGTTAAGGTAATTCCCTCGTTATTGCCAATCGTGATCGCATCATAATGGAGCTCATTTAACAGCTCAACATTCGCTTTTCCTCTTGTCGCCTCTGTAATCGGATGAAACCGGTCAATGAAATCTCCAATGTCAAATAATAACATCGCTTCTTTGTTGCGTTCATGTTCTTTTCTTCGCTCCTGCAAAAATTTCACGATTTTTGGCCAATTTTCAAAGTGGCTATGTACATCGTTTGTATGGTAAATATAAATCGTTTGTGCCAACAAACAACACCTCTTTTACGAAATGCCTTGATAAATTAGGCGAATTCCAAGAAGAACAAGCACAAGCCGCAAAACGATGACGACCGTTTTACTTTTTAACCGTTTATTAATGAACGCGCCCGTTTTTGCACCAAACCAAACGCCCGGAATAAGAGCAAGGACAAATAGCCATTCTACATTTCCCATTGTAATATGCGTCAGAGAACTAACGAGGGAAGACAGGAACACAATAAACATTGACGTCGCTACCGCCACATGCGGCGGGAACAAAAATAATAAAATCATAGCCGGAACCATTAGCGAACCGCCGCCGATACCAAAAAGTCCACCAAAAAAACCAACGATAAATGCAATCACAATCGCTAACACAGGATGATAGCCGTACGTAACCGTTTCCCCTTCATTCGTTATATACGTACGCGTAATTTTAAAATGCTTGGATTCTACTTGTTTCGAAGAATCTCTATTTAACATTAGCAAAAACGAGACAAAGATTAGAAAGAGGCCGAAATAAAGGGAGAAATGAGCTAAGCTTAGCACATTGTTCACCCATGCCCCAACGATCGCTCCTGGTCCACTTCCAATAAAAAAGAGAAGTCCGCTTCGGTAATCAACCATTTTATCTTTCATATAAGATAACGTCGAAGAAAGGCCGTTAAAAATAATGACAACTAATGATGTCCCAACAGCAACTTGCGGCGAAACAGTCGGTAAAAAGTGAGTCGCTCCTAAAAATAATAAAGACGGAACGATAATTACTCCTCCCCCTAAGCCGACTAAACTACCAATGGTACCGGCTAAAAACCCGACTAGAATCAGCAGCACGTATTCCATTATCCTCATCTCCATCCATTAAAATAAGTCTAGTTGCCGCGGCGCTAAATCGGTATATTCAATGCCAAGCAAACGCATGAACTGCTTCGCATTGTCTGCGGCATCACCGCCGGAATTATTGTTGAATAACACATAAATATTGTTTGTTGTCTCTTTCAGTTTTTGAATATGGCTCACCCATTCGAGCAATTCCTCTTCACGATAGCGATACAAATACCGAACCGCTCGCCAGTTTTCTCCGCTTGTTGCTTTATTCCAGCCGTAGACATTTCGGCCGTGAAACCGGATGAGCGTTTTTTCCCGGTTCGTTGGGTAAAGAACAGTTGGAACCGAACCTTCCCCTGCCTGTGGTTCGTCACAAATACTATGAATCCATCCTTCTTCGGTCATAAATTGTAATGTTTTTTCATAAAAACGAGGGGCAAACCATGATTGATGGCGAAATTCTAACGCCACCGGTATATTCCCCATCTTCATTCGACACCAGCGCAAATACGTCACATGTTCCCGGCGACAATCAAACCAAGGCGGAAATTGAAACAATACCATTGCTAACTTGCCTGCTTCGATAAATGGCTCAATCGATGCTAAAAAGGCTGCAAACATCTCTTCTTTGTTTTGATAAGGTATTTCTCCACGTTCATGTCCTGTCATTCCTTGGTATGCTTTGACGATAAACTGGAACGATTTTGGTGTTTCGCGAATCCATTTTTCCACGTTCTGCCTTGGCTGAATCGCATAAAAATATGAATCGACTTCTACAGTTGGAAAATGAGCAGCGTATTCTTGTAATTTATCTTTTGCAGCAAGGCCGGGCGGATAAAGACGATCATGGTCCCCCCAGCCCGTTAGTCCAATATAAATCATTTGTATCACCTGCTTCCATCATATCACAATCATTTAAGACTTGGTAATGATTCCATGAGATTAGGTGACAATGAAAAACCCGGTCCTTCGTGGCAACGAATGACCGGGTTAGTGATATCCAAATTAACCAATGGATCCTTCCATTTCGAATTTAATGAGACGATTCATTTCAACAGCGTATTCCATTGGAAGTTCTCTTGTAAATGGCTCAATGAATCCCATGACGATCATTTCCGTTGCTTCTTGTTCGGAAATGCCGCGGCTCATGAGATAGAACAATTGCTCTTCTGATACTTTCGATACTTTTGCTTCATGCTCCAACGAAATGTTGTCATTTAAAATTTCGTTGTACGGAATCGTATCGGAGGTTGATTGATTATCCATAATGAGCGTGTCACATTCAATATTCGAGCGCGAGCCTGACGCTTTTCGACCGAAATGAACGATACCGCGATATGTCACTTTTCCACCTTGTTTCGAAATGGATTTGGAAACAATCGTCGATGATGTATTTGGCGCAAGGTGAATCATTTTCGCACCGGCGTCTTGATGTTGACCTTTTCCGGCAATCGCAATCGAAAGCGTTAATCCACGTGCACCTTCGCCTTTTAAAATGACAGCTGGATATTTCATCGTTAATTTTGAACCGATGTTTCCGTCAATCCATTCCATTGTTGCGTTTTCTTCGCAAACCGCACGCTTCGTAACAAGGTTAAAGACGTTGTTCGCCCAGTTTTGAATCGTTGTATAACGACAGTAAGCGCCTTTCTTGACGATAATTTCAACAACTGCACTATGAAGAGAATTCGTCGTATACACTGGAGCTGTACAACCTTCCACGTAATGAACGTGCGCACCTTCATCAACGATAATTAACGTGCGTTCAAACTGCCCCATGTTTTCAGAGTTAATGCGGAAATACGCTTGCAATGGGGTTTCTACTTTTACGCCTTTTGGCACGTAAATGAACGATCCACCGGACCATACCGCAGAGTTTAACGCCGCAAACTTATTATCTGTTGGTGGTACGACTTTTGCCCAATGCTCGCGGAAAATGTCTTCGTTTTCTTTTAATGCGGAATCTGTATCTTTGAAAATAACACCTAATTTTTCAAGGTCTTCTTTCATATTATGGTACACAACTTCCGATTCGTATTGCGCTGATACTCCTGCTAAATATTTTTGTTCCGCTTCTGGAATTCCTAATTTATCAAACGTCGCTTTAATTTCCGCTGGCACTTCATCCCAAGAACGCCCGGACTTTTCTGATGGTTTAACATAATAGGTAATCTCATCAAAATCTAGGCTAGATAAATCGCCACCCCATTGCGGCATTGGCATGCTGTAGAAAATATCTAATGCCTTTAAACGAAATTCGAGCATCCATTGCGGTTCGTTTTTCATGCGAGAGATTTCTTCGACAATCTCTCTTGTTAATCCGCGTTTGGCCCGGAACACGGAAACGTCTTTATCGGCGAAGCCATATTTATATTCGCCGATTTCTGGCATTTTTTTCGCCATGATGTTCGCCTCCTTTTCATGCTTCCATTATTCGTGTTGATGCAATCCTTTTTCCATCGCCTTCCATGCAAGCGTCGCACATTTAATGCGAGCAGGGAATTTCGAGACACCTTGAAGCGCTTCAATATCCCCCAAATCAATTGAGTCATCGTATTCTTTTCCTTGCATCATATTAGAGAAGATTTGTGCTAAACTCAACGCTTCTTCGACCGTTTTTCCCTTAATCGCTTGCGTCATCATCGAAGCTGATGACATGGAAATCGAGCAGCCTTCCCCTTCGAACTTTACATCGATAATTTTCCCGTCTTCTACTTTCATCGTTAAATGAACACGGTCCCCACATGTTGGGTTGTTCATGTTAATATCGACACTATTTCCTTCGAGAACACCGCGATTTCTCGGGTTTTTGTAATGATCCATAATTACTTGGCGATAAAGAGTATCTAAAGAGTTATTAAAAGACATGATCGAAATACTCCTTTGTTTTCCGTAATGCGGCAACTAGCTGATCAATATCTTCTTTTGTGTTATAAAGGTAAAAGCTTGCACGTGCTGTCGCCGAAACATTCAACCACTTCATGAGCGGTTGGGCACAGTGATGACCGGCACGTACAGCGATTCCTTCCGCATCAAGAACAGTCGCAACATCATGCGGATGAACACCATCAATGTTAAATGTCACTAATCCTGCACGTTCTTTCGGTCCATAAATCGTGAGTCCTTCCATCGTTGAAAGCTGTTCCAACGCATATTGAGCAAGCTCATGTTCGTGAGCAGCAATGTTTTCTAAGCCTACTTGCTCTAGGAAATCGATCGCTGCCCCTAAGCCAATCGCTCCTGCAATAATCGGTGTTCCTCCTTCAAACTTCCAAGGAAGTTCTTTCCATGTCGATTCATACAATCCGACAAAGTCGATCATTTCTCCACCGAATTCGACTGGTTCCATCTGTTCCAACAATGCCTTTTTACCATATAATATGCCAATTCCCGTCGGACCACACATCTTATGCCCGGAAAAGGCTAAAAAATCACAATCTAAATCTTGAACATCAATTTTCATATGCGGAGCACTTTGCGCTGCATCTACAACTACGACAGCGCCGTTTCGGTGGGCGATTTTCGCAATGTCTTTTACCGGATTAATGGTACCTAAGACGTTCGATACTTGCGTAACCGCAACAATCTTTGTATTTGGTGTTATCGTTTTTTCAACGTCTTCTAAGCTGATGGTTCCATCTTCTTGAAGCGGAATATATTTTAATGTTGCCCCTGTATATTTGGCGGCTTGTTGCCAAGGGATAATGTTGCTATGGTGCTCCATATACGTAATGACAATTTCATCGCCTTCATGTAAGTTTGCACGTGCATAGCTTGTTGCAACTGTATTTAATGCGGTTGTCGTTCCGCGTGTAAAAATAATCTCTTGTGTCGACTTGGCGTTAATAAATTTACGCACTTTTTCACGTGCCCCTTCGTATGCATCCGTTGCTTTTGTACCAAGGGTATGCACGCCGCGATGAACATTCGAATTGTATTCACGATAATATTTATCAAGCGCTTCGATCACTGGAAGAGGCTTCTGAGAGGTTGCTGCGCTATCAAGATACACGAGCGGCTTTCCGTTCACTTCTTGACTCAAAATCGGAAACAGCTTACGAACCTCTTTCATATCCATCATCTAACTTTCCTTTCGATCACTTCAATAAGTTGTTTTTTCACACCTTCAATCGGAATTTCATTGACAACAGGAGCTAAGAATCCGTGAATAATCAAGCGCTCCGCTTCTACTCTTGGAATACCGCGGCTCATTAAATAATACAGCTGGATCGGGTCAACACGACCAACAGAAGCAGCGTGGCCAGCCATGACATCATCTTCATCGATTAATAAAATCGGGTTCGCATCGCCGCGCGCTTTTTCGCTAAGCATAAGAACACGCGATTCTTGCTGTGCATTCGATTTTGATGCGCCATGTTCAATTTTCCCGATGCCGTTAAAAATCGATGTAGCACTATCTTTTACTACTCCATGTTTTAAAATATGGCCCTCTGTATGTTTTCCGTAATGAATCACGCTTGTCGTGAAATTTTGTACTTGTTCGCCGCGCCCAACAACAACCGTTTTTGTATCACCATAGGAACCATCGCCAATTAAACGGGTGATATTTTCTGAAACTGTATTACCGTCATTCATTAAACCTAATGCCCATTCGATGCGTCCGTCACGCCCAGCAATGCCACGGCGATTCACATACGTTGTCGTGCCTTTGGCTAAGTTATCAACCGCTGCGAAAAATACGCGTGCATTCGTGTTGGCAAATACTTCGGCAACAATATTGACTACTGCATTAGACGTTTCCATTGTGGAAATGTAGTTTTCAACATAAACCACTCTACTGTTATCTTCCGCCACAACAATGACGTGGTTAAATAATGCTGCGTCTTTGCTTTCTTGAATATACACTGCTTGAAGCGGAGTGTCGATTTCCACATTTTTTGGAACGTACACGAACACACCGCCATTGAGAAGCGCTGCATGCAATGCGGTTAAGCGATGCTCATCGATTTTGACGCCGTCTTTCATCAAATATTTTTGCAATAATTCACTATGCTCGCGTACCGCTGTAAAAATATCAGTAAAAATAACGCCTTTTTCTTTTAAGTTTTCGGATAATGAAATATATGCCGGCGTATTGTCACGTTGGACATATAAATTTTTCACTTCTTCGTTCAAATCAATGAGTGCTTTTACCGCTTCCGGCAGTTCTTCTAATGAAGAAATCGGAGCGCTTTGCACAACATGGTTAGCAAATTCAGTAAAGTTCCATTGATCGATTTTTGTTTTGTCTGGCTTTGGTAGTGGTAACTCTTCTGCTTTGGCAAGAGCTTGTAAGCGAAGATCTAAAAGCCAGCTAGGTTCACCGCTCCCTTCAGAAAAGGAGCGCACATATTCTTGGTCGAATGGTAGTTTCGTTTCAATCGCCATACTATTCCTCCTAACGCTTACGCTTCTTGCTCAACCGTTTCTTCTTCGATACCGAGTTCCTTTTTAATCCAATCGTATCCTTCCGCCTCTAGACGTTGTGCTAATTCTGGACCACCTGATTTCACAATTCGTCCCTGCATCATTACGTGTACGTAATCTGGAGTAATGTAATTTAACAAGCGTTGGTAGTGTGTGATGATTAAACAGCCGAAGTCGCTGCTGCGCATTTCATTTACGCCTTTTGAAACGATTTTTAACGCGTCGATATCAAGACCGGAATCAATTTCATCTAAAATCGCGATTTTCGGCTCTAACATCATTAGCTGCAAAATTTCATTGCGCTTTTTCTCACCGCCGGAGAATCCTTCATTTAAGTAACGATGAGCCATATCTGAATTCATTTCAAGAAATTCCATTTTTTCATCCAATTTACGAATAAATTTCATCAATGAAATTTCGTTTCCTTCACCAAGGCGAGCATTAATAGCCGCACGAAGGAAGTCCGCGTTCGTTACACCGCTAATTTCACTTGGATATTGCATCGCTAAGAATAGACCTGCACGCGCCCGTTCATCGACTTCCATTTCAAGAACGTCTTGTCCATCTAGCGTAATGCTTCCCTTTGTTACTTCATATTTTGGATGGCCCATGATCGCGGAAGACAACGTTGATTTTCCCGTTCCGTTCGGGCCCATGATGGCGTGAATTTCACCGCCTTTTACTTCTAGGTTCACGCCTTTTAAAATTTCCTTTCCTTCAACGGATACGTGAAGATCTTTAATCGTCAGCACTGCCATGAAAAATACCTCCAATTTCCACAAAAAATTGTGTATATCATTGACTAAACTTACTTCATTGATATATTCTCATTTTATTCTCATTATAATTTTATAACAAATTAAAAGTATTAGCAACCATTTACCATCCTACCTATACTTTTAAAAATTCCATTTTAAATTGCACAGAAGGCTCCAGCTTCAAGTGTATGAAGGTCTTTCTGCAAGCGAGAATCCGGAGAGGAATGGACATTAGCATTAGACAAAATCTTCCCTTTATTTCCTACTTACTTGGCCAGCACAGGAGAAAACCCTTGAATCAGGCGCTCCTATTGTTTACGGACTACTCAACATAATAGGTTGCGGCAAGAAATCATCGCCACCGTAAACGTTGAACGTCATCATGTGTCTACTATATGTGGAAAATAAATACTATCGATGGATAACAAACCGTTGGACGGTACCATACAAGACACGATCCTATACGAACCTTCCCTAACGACCGGATCCCCACACGTTAGGACTGCTTGGCACTCGCAATCCCCACTTCAAACCTTTACGAAGTTTCGATTAAGTGATGCGCAGTTGACAAGTTATGATGTACATATGTAATCGAAAAAAGACTCCCATTCGGAGTCTTTAGTGATTTAATGTTTTGTCGCAAGTTCAGCGATACATTCTTGAACTAATGTCACCGCTTGGCTCATTGCTGCTCCTCCAGCAAATGCCGCGGCTACACCGCAAGTCTCCAAAATTTCCTGTTCCGATGCACCTTGATCAAGACAACCTTTTGTATGATAAATCGTGCAATACTCATCTTGGGTAGCCAGACTAATTCCAAGCGCGATGAGCTGCTTTTCTTTTTTCGATAATGCTCCTTCTTCAAAACAAGCTTCCGTAAAGGCATTAAAGCTTCTAGCGATTTCCGGCAATTTTTGCGTAAACGCTCCCAACCCTTCTTTGTAATGTTGTAACGCCGCTTCTGTCGATGTATAGCTTTGCTGATTCACTACAAACACCCCTTCGAAAGAATCATATCGCTGTTAGTATGCTTAAAGGAAAAGGAGATTAAACAAGCGAATTCAAATATAGTGAAGTGAAGACAAAATGATGTTGGACAAATGGATATCAATGTTTTTAATGATGCTCCTTTTATCCTTTATGTTATATTCGCTCTCGGTTCACTAATGTTTACCGACATTGCGGTAATTGTGATTTCTGTACAATGTTCAGTCATCATTATTACTTTATTAATCGCTATTCTTGAAAAACTGCCGAAAAAGAAATAACGGAAGCAAAACTGCTTCCGTTATTATTTTTGTGCCGCTGGAATAACTGCACCTTTATATTTTTCTTTAATAAAGTTTTGAATTTCTTTCGATTGAAGCACTTCTACAAGCGTTTTGATTTCTTTGCGGTTTTCATCACCTTTACGTACCGCAATGATATTGACGTATGGGTTGTTTTTTGGCGATTCGACTGCGATTGGATCTTTCGCAGGGTCTAAACCAGCATCTAACGCATAGTTTGCGTTAATGACCACCGCATCGCCTTCATTGTTTTTATAGATTTGTGGTAAAAGACCTGCATCAACATCTGCTTTAAATTTCAATTTTTTCGGGTTTTCGACAATATCTTTAACCGTTGCTTTTGTTTTATCTACACCTTCTCTTAGTTTAATAAGTCCTTTTTCTTCCAACATTGATAAAATACGACCATGGTCTGCAACAGAGTTGCTCATAATGATCGTTGCGCCTTTTGGTAGTTCTTCAAGGCTTTTGTGCTTTTTCGAATAGATACCGATTGGTTCGATATGAATGCCACCTGCATTCACGAAGTCATAACCGTATTCCTTTTTCTGAGATTCCAAATAAGGAATATGTTGGAAGTAGTTCGCATCAATTTCTTTATCCGCTAATGCTTTGTTTGGCAATATATAATCTTGGAATTTTACGATTTTAAGATCAATTCCTTTTTTCTTAAGAATTGGCTTTGCTTGTTCTAAAATTTCCGCGTGTGGAACGTTAGAAGCACCGACGACTAATTTTGTTGTTTTTCCTTCTTTACTTCCTTCAGCATTGTCATTGCTGCCGCATGCAGCAAGCGCTAATACGAGCACAGCTGCAAATAATGCGCTAAGCCATTTTTTCATACTATTTTCCCCCTTTTTATCGTTTATCTATTTTAGAAGTGACGAAGTCACCAATAAACTGAATGACAAAAACAATGACTAAAATAAGAACGGTAGCCACAAATGTAACATCGTTATGGTTGCGTTGGAATCCCTCTAAATAAGCAAGGTTTCCAAGTCCACCCGCACCGACAACGCCAGCCATGGCTGTATAGCCAACAAGAGCAATCGCTGTCACCGTGATTCCGGAAACAAGAGCCGGCAACGATTCCGGAAGAAGCACTTTCCAAATAATTGTCGCTGTTGTCGCTCCCATCGCTTTTGCTGCTTCAATGACACCTTTATCAATTTCTCGCAACGCAATCTCAACCATGCGCGCGTAAAATGGAGCAGCACCAATAATAAGCGCTGGCAATGCCGCATTCGCACCGAGAATCGTACCAACGACAAGCTTAGTAAACGGAATCAATAAAATAATTAAAATAATGAACGGAATAGAGCGAAAAATATTCACAAACGCCGCAATAATCGCATTCGCCAGCCGATTCTCCCATATATTCCCCTTTGAGGTTAAAAATAATAAAAGACCAAGGATAATGCCCAACACAAACGTTGCAACAACAGCAATACCAGTCATATAAAGGGTTTCTACTGTCGCCGCCCAAATGGTATCCCATTGCACATTCGGTAAGAGGCTATTGAACATCGGTAATCACCTCCACCCCAACCTGTTGTTGGCGAATATAATCAATCGCTTTTGCTACTTCCTCATCTGTTCCATCAATATGCACGAATAATACCCCGTACGAACCTTGATGGGTCTGCGAAATTTTCCCCTGAAGGATATTCACGTTTACTTGGAATTGACGAGTAAGATTCGCTATCAATGGCTGCTCAGCTGCCTCGCCAACAAAGGTTAATTGAATCACGTTCCCTCTCGGATATTTATCTATTAAATGAGCAATCGTTTCTTTTGTCTCTTCCGGTTCAATGACTTGTTGAACGAACCGTTTTGTAATTGTCTGCTTTGGTTGACGGAACACTTGAAGCACTTCGCCTTGTTCAACAATCTTACCGTTTTCCATGACGGCTACACGATCACAAATTTTCCGAATAACGTGCATCTCATGAGTGATGAGAACAATCGTCAAACGAAGACGCTGATTAATATCTACCAATAAATCGAGAATGGAATCTGTTGTTTGTGGATCTAGCGCTGATGTCGCCTCATCGCATAATAATACTTTTGGATTATTCGCCAAAGCACGGGCGATGCCGACACGCTGCTTTTGGCCGCCGCTTAATTGTGATGGATAGGCATTTTCACGTCCTTGCAAGCCAACAAGCTGAATGAGCTCGTCCACGCGTTTTAACCGTTGTTCCTTTGGAACTCCTGCAATCTCTAATGGAAACGCAATATTTTCGCGCACGGTTCTTGACCATAATAAATTAAAATGTTGGAAAATCATCCCGATTTCTTGACGAGCTTCGCGTAATTCTTTCCCCTTAATATTGGCAATATTTCGATCAGCAACGATGACATTTCCCTTCGTGGGCTTTTCTAGTCCATTTAACATACGAATTAACGAACTTTTTCCAGCTCCACTATAACCAATAATCCCGAAAATTTCCCCTTCTTTAATGTGCAAGCTCACATCATCGACAGCTGTTACTGAACCGTTGCTAGATTGATAAATTTTCGTTACATTTTCTAATGTAATCATTTGCTTCTCACCTTCCTTTTCTTCACAGCTGCTTCCTATCTTCGCCGACATACTTAAAATAAAAAACCTTTCTGCTCAAGAGAACAGAAAGGCATTATCTCCTATTCTGTCTCTTATCTCTCAAAGCAATCGCTTTGTGTGAATTGGCACCATTTCAGCAAAAATGCTGACGGTTGCCGGGTTTCATTGGGCACATCCCTCCACCTCTCTTGATAAGAGCACTGAACGCGCTTTATTCAATTAAAACTTTAATCAGCTCAAGTAGTTTTATAAATTACAAGTGTGATTTTAACATGCATGAAATAAAGTGTCAACAAAAACTTTGATCATCGATACAAAGACAAATCCGAGGCAGCTTCAGTAGCGGCTTGAATTGCCTGTTCCAAATCTTCAATTAAATCATCCACATTCTCAATTCCAACAGATAAGCGAATCAAATCTTCAGTAACGCCAGATGCTTTTAAATCTTCTGCACTCAACTGCTGATGCGTCGTGCTTGCCGGATGAATAATTATACTTTTCGCGTCACCAGCGTTGGCTACATGTGACCAAAATTTCACGTTGTTAATCAGTTTTGCTCCTGCTTTCCGGCCACCTTTAATTCCAAAAACAACGACTGCACCAGCTCCTTTTGGCAAATATTTTTCTGCTAAATCTTTAGACGGATGTTGCTCATGTTCCGGATAAAGCACCCATTCTACAGCTGGATGACGATCTAAATATTCAACAATTGTTCGCGTATTAGCAATATGTTCTTTCATACGCACATGTAATGTCTCAAGACCACAAAGTTAAGCTGAAAGGCATTGAAAGGACTAATGGCTGGGCCTAAGTCACGCAATAGTTATACTCGCGCCTTAGCAATATCGGCGGCAGGTCCGAACGCTTCGGCATAAACAAGATTATGATAGCTCGGATCCGGCGTTGTAAATTCAGGGAATTTTGGTGAGTTCCAATCAAAATTTCCACCATCGACAATAATCCCGCCAAGCGTTGTTCCGTTTCCAAGTAACCATTTCGTTGCTGAATGAACAACAATATCAGCTCCATGCTCAATCGGTCTGCATAAATAAGGAGTCGCAAACGTGTTATCGATAATAAGTAGGATGCCTGCTTCATGAGCAATCTCAGCTACGGCTTCAATGTCTAATACATGCAGGCTCGGATTGCCGATTGTTTCGGCGAAAATCGCTTTTGTATTTGGCGTGATTGCCGCGCGAAAATTTTCCAGATTAGCTGGATCAACAAAATGCATCTTAATACCGTACTCTGGCACCGTGTTGCAAAAACCGGTTGCCGGGCTTCATCAGGCCAGTCCCTCTCCGCCTTTCTTGATAAGAAATGTATAATCGTTTTATTTTTTCGAATGTACCACGCCATTTTCTTTTCGTTAATTATTTTCTTAATACTAAAAACCTTTAGTGAACAAATCGATAAGGCTTCGCTAAATGAAAAATTGATTCTAAAAGAAGTATATGCCGAAAGCTTCCCACAACGGACAACTCTTTCAGGCGCATTTGTTGCTGTAATTTTAATTCTCCAGTTAAAAGCGCTTGAATCGCCTCTTCTGAACCCCGAATCGTTAATAGTCTTTTTTCATCTACATTTTTTTCCTCTTCCGTACCGTTTTTTGAAATAGCAAAAATAACATTCTCGTTCTCACATTCAAACTGAATATATACATGCTCCTCAGGCAAAAGCGGTAATAAATGATGTAACGTTTGAATCCTTTCAATGAATTGCTGAATAAGACTATAGATCCCCATTGTTTTACCAACCTCCCCCATTAGTCTCTTACATGTACATTCCATGAGAAAACGCATGAATCCTTTGCTAACTTCTCGACAAATGACCAATAAAATATACAAATTAAACCACAAACTCTATACATATTATTGATATTTCCTGAGAAATATGTGAAATAAAGGTTTTTTATGTCGAATTTTTCTATATTTAAAAAAAAAAAAAAAAAAAGCTGCCCGAAAAGATCACGAAAATGTGATTTTTTCGGACAGCCTTATCTTTCGTTCATTTTTTGGTTGGAATTTTAAATCAAGGGCTTCAAGCCATCTCTTTATAAAAGCTTTTTAATCGTTTCATACAAGTACGGAACGGAATGAAACGCGTATATTTTTTTCTCTAGCTGCGCGTTTCGGAATATGAGAAGACACGGAACACTCTCAATGCTCCATGAAATTGCACGTTCTGGCATATAATTAATGTCTGATTTGCAAAACTTTATATCAGGGAATAGCTCTTGAACAATTTCAAGCATCCGGCTTGCGAGCTGACATGTTCCGCACATCGGCGTATATAAATAAACGCATACAATCTCCTCTTGTTCGATTGCTTCGTCGATTTGCTCCAATGTCAAGGCTTCCATTTGCGTATTTTTCACACCTTTTATAAATAATCCGTATGCACATCTATATTGGCGCTTAATAACACAGCCGCAATGTGTTGTTTTGGTGCTGCTGCTACTTCTCGATACATTCGATCAATATATAAATGTTCCGCTTCGGGAAGTTCACGTCGAAATTGCTTCCGCAGCTTTTCTCCTGCTTCGTCAGCATCGACTAATATGAATACTTCTTTATTATATAGCTCATCGATTAATTCGTCTAATTTAGCATTACTAATCGTACCATTTGTACAAATGATTTCAACTGGTTCTTTAATAATGCACTCTAGTTTCTTCTTATCAGATCGCCCCTCTACAATAATCACTTTTCCTGTCTCTACCATTGTCATAAGCATCACCTAATGAAAAGAGATTACATATATTTTATTCCATAAACACACCATTTTCTCCTTTCATGTTGCAAAAAATAAAAAAGCAACGGTAAGGTAAAAACCCGCTGCTTTCAACACCAGCCATACTCGCTGTCGCAATCGACGTACTTTTGATCAGGATCGGTTGTCAATGTGACCTGCTTATAAATTTTATCTAGTTCTTTCTCATACCCATTGTTCAATTCAAAGGTACCGCCGGCTTCGGAAAGAACAATCCGTCCGATCGGTTCGTTCTCCGCAAACAGCTCGATTGTATCATTTTTAAGTTTACCGACTATACGATCGGTAATATCTAGTCTTTTCTTCTCCAACGTCATAAAAAAGACACCCCCTCGAACGTATTTAACTATAGGGTGCCCAATCATTGGTCGAATACTCGTCGTATGGAAACAAGCAACGGCTCTATTGCCATTGCTTGTCCCAATTTTCCTTATACTTACAGGTGAAGCGTTGTCGTTGCTTGGTATAAATATGCTTTAGTCTTCGTTAATCATCGCTTCATATTGTTCCGCTGTTAATAAGTTGTCTACTTCGCTTATGTCAGAAGGCTCGACAACAATCATCCATGCTTTCTCATACGGAGACTCGTTTACAAATTCAGGATTATCATTTAATGCTTCGTTCACTTCGACAACTTTGCCACTCACAGGTGCATATAGTTCTGAAACGGTTTTGACTGATTCAACGCTACCAAACGGCTCGTTGGCAGTAATCTCTGCCCCCACTTCAGGTAGCTCCACAAATACAATGTCACCTAGCTCGGATTGTGCAAAATCAGTAATCCCAATACGAACTTTGTCACCTTCCACACGTACCCATTCATGCTCTTCAGAATAGCGCAATTCTTTTGGCGTGTTCATCACAGTCCCTCCAACTACAATTGTATTCTTCTTAATAATAACTGATTTTTTCGAAAAACTCACCGACTATCTCTTCAGAGCGGAAAAAAATTTTTCATATTCTTCCTCTTTGAAACCAACGATCACATTTTCTCCATCAGTTAAAATCGGCCGTTTGATTAACATTCCATCAGAGGCAAGGAGATCAAGCAATTCCGATTCAGAAGCTGTGTTTACTTTATCTTTCATGCCCAATTCACGATATTTCATACCACTTGTATTAAAAAACTTTTTTAATTCTAATCCGCTTTTTCGATAAAGCTCGCCGAGTTCCTCTCTTGTCGGCGGATTCTCGACAATATGTACTTCATGAACAGAAATGCCATGCTCCTCTAGCCATTTTTTCGCCTTACGACATGTCCCGCACTTTGGATACCAATAAAACGTGAACGCCATCTTCCTATTCCACCGTCCTTTACAAACACAAAGTACCAGACGAGCTCGCCTGGTACTTTCCATATTACACAATATAGCGCTCTGCTTCAATTAATGCGGCAGCTGCTTCGCGTTTTTTCGCAATCACATTGATTGGTGTATGACGAGTCAACTTGCGTAAAGCAGATAACATCATACGCAATGTGTCACCCTGTTCGACAGCAACGATCGTTTCTTTCGCATGTGCTTCGATTTCATTAAATGCTTCTTGACAGAAAATTTGTGTATAGAGAAGTTTTTGTTTATTTTTTTCTACCCCTGATTTTTGAATCGCTTTTTCTGTGCGAAGCAATGCAGATTCCATCGCATAAATGTTGCTGACAATGTCAGCGATGTTCACTAAAATCTCTTGTTCTTTATCTAATTTCGGACCGAATGTTTGCGCGGCTAACCCAGCTACCAGTAAAGCAATTTTCTTTGCATTGCGCACTAAATATTTTTCTTGTTCTAATACGCCATCTCCGACTTCTTCCGGCATGAGCATCATTAATTCTTCTTGAAGTTGTTGCGCTTTTTGCAGAAGTGGCAATTCGCCTTTCGTCGCTTTTCGTAAATACATACCTGGGACGAGCAGGCGGTTAATTTCGTTCGTTCCTTCAAAAATGCGGTTAATGCGCGAATCGCGGTACGCCCTTTCAATTTCGTATTCTTGCATAAATCCGTAACCGCCATGAATTTGTACACCTTCATCGACAACGTAATCCAATGTTTCTGTTGCAAAAAACTTATTGAGCGAGCATTCAATCGCGTATTCCGCAATCGATTTTGCGATTTCTTTTCCGTCTTTTGCTTTCTCTTCATCGAGCTGGCTCATTCGTTCTTCAAATAAACCAACTGTACGATACACAGAGCTTTCTGTCGCGTATAATCTCGAAGCCATTGTCGCAAATTTTTCTTGTGTTAACGTAAATTTGGAAATTGGCGTTTTAAATTGTTGACGTTGGTTCGCATATTGAATTGTAATTTCTAACGCTCGTTTCGCTCCGCCAACAGCACCGATCCCTAGCTTATAGCGCCCAATATTTAAAATGTTAAAGGCGATGACATGACCTTTTCCTACTTCGCCAAGCAGGTTTTCTTTTGGTACAAGTGCATCTTGTAAAATTAACGTACGCGTCGATGAGCTTTTAATTCCCATTTTCTTTTCTTCTGTCCCTGTTGACACGCCAGGGAAATCGCGCTCAACGATGAACGCTGAAAAATGCTCTCCATCCACCTTAGCATAAACAACAAATACATCGGCAAAGCCAGCATTGGTAATCCATTGTTTTTCACCGTTTAAAATGTAATGAGTTCCTTCTGCGTTTAGCTTCGCTGTCGTTTTTGCTCCTAATGCGTCTGAACCAGAACCAGGCTCCGTTAAGGCGTACGCCGCAATTTTTTCTCCTGTCGCTAATGCCGGGAGATATTTTTGCTTTTGTTCTTCCGTACCGAACAATACAATCGGAAGCGAACCAATTCCAACATGTGCTCCGTGAGAAATCGAGAATCCACCTGCACGCGCCATTTTTTCAGCAATAAGCGCAGAGCTAATTTTATCAAGCCCTAATCCGCCGTATTCTTCTGGAACGTCCGCTCCTAATAAGCCGAGCTCGCCCGCTTGTTTTAATAGCTTGACAGAGCGGTCAAATTCATGATTTTCTAAATGCTCAAGCTGTGGAAGTACCTCATTTACGACAAATTCTTCCGTAGTTTTCGCAATCATTTTATGCTCATCTGTAAAATCCTCTGGAGTAAATACACGCTCACAAGGAACATCTTCAATTAAAAAGCTTCCACCTTTAATGACATTTTCCACTGCTTTTGTCATTTTTAACTCCTCCCCTTTATTTCTGAACGAACCGGACGGGAGCGAGACCGCCCGCTTCCTTCGTTCCATTAAGAAATTAATTCAAATACACCTGCTGCCCCCATTCCGCCGCCGATACACATTGTCACAATTCCAAACTGCTCGTTGCGGCGGCGCATTTCGTAAAGCAATGACAGCGTTAATTTCGCCCCCGTGCAGCCAAGTGGATGCCCAAGCGCAATCGCTCCACCGTTCACGTTTACTTTTTCTTCGTCCAATCCTAGCTCACGAATAACTTGAATGGACTGGGAAGCGAACGCCTCATTCAGTTCAATTAAGCCGATATCAGAAAGCTCTAGTCCAGCTAGTTTCAATGCTTTTGGGATTGCCTCAACCGGACCAATGCCCATTACTTCTGGTGGAACTCCAGCAACCGCAAACGAGCGGAATTTTCCCAGCGGCTTTAAACCTAATGACTCCGCTTTTTCACGGTCCATCACCATTACCGCTGCAGCGCCATCACTCGTCTGGGAAGCGTTCCCTGCCGTGACTGTCCCGTTTACAGCGAACGCTGGACGAAGTTTCGCCAATGTTTCCATATTCGTATCTGGACGCACACCCTCATCCTCGGAAAAGATCACGGTCTTTTCAACGAAACGATTATTTTCCACTTTCCGAATCGTGACTTCCACTGGCACGATTTCATCGACAAATTTCCCTTCGCGAATCGCTTTGGCTGCGCGCTGATGGCTGCGAACAGCAAAAGCATCTTGTTCTTCACGGCTGACACCGTATTTCATCGCCACTTGCTCCGCTGTATGCCCCATTGACATATAATACTCTGGCGCATGTTCCGCAATTTTGACATTCGGACGAACGACATGCCCCATCATCGGAACAAGGCTCATCGATTCAACTCCGCCAGCGATGACCGTATCGGAGTGACCAAGCATCACTCGCTCCGCCGCGTAAGCAATCGCTTGTAAGCCAGATGAGCAATAGCGATTGATTGTAATTGCTGGCACCGTATATGGAAGTCCGGCTAATGCACCGATGTTTCTGGCGATATTTAACCCTTGTTCCGCCTCCGGCATCGCACAACCGATGATTAAATCATCAATATTTCCTTCATAGTTTCCCGCCCGCTTTAACGTTTCTTTCACGACGAGCGCTCCTAAATCATCCGGACGTACATGGGCGAGCGTTCCTTTTTTTGCTTTTCCTACCGGCGTACGCGCCCCTGCTACAATGACCGCTTCTCTCACAATCGTCCCCCCTGTTTTTTTATGCTCTCTTCTTCATGGAAAAAGAACATTCTTTTAGTTGCGTAACGGCTTTCCTTTCACAAGCATATGTTGCATTCTCGCCTGTGATTTTGGTTCTCCTACTAAACTTAAAAATGCCTCTCTCTCTAAATCTAGTAAGTACTGTTCGTCTACTTCCGTACCGTATGGAACCTTTCCGCCCGCAATGACGTAAGCGAGCTTTTTCGCAACCGTCAAATCATGATCAGAAATATAACCGGAATGATACATCGATTGAGCGGCAAGCAACAATGTTGCATAGCCCGTTTCACCGACGACCGGCACTTTTTTGCGGATTGGTGGTTGGTAACCGTTGTCATAGAGAGAGATAACCGCTTGTTTCGCCTCATAAAGCAAATGATCTCCATTCATCGTAATACCGTCTTGTTTGTTTAAGAAGTTGAGTTCCCGCGCTTCTGCTGCAGATGTCGACACTTTCGCCATCGCGATCGTTTCGAATACTTTGTTTGCTACTTTTTGCAGGTCGAACTCGACACCGTTTGGCATGCTGCTTAAATGTTTGATATACAATTCTTTACTTCCGCCGCCGCCAGGAATGAGACCGACGCCGACCTCGACAAGCCCCATATATGTTTCGTTCGCTGCTTGAATGCGGGCAGCCGGCAGGCAAATTTCCGCTCCGCCGCCAAGCGTCATCGCAAATGGAGCAGCGACAACTGGTTTTGGACTGTATTTAATGTTCATCATCGCCTGCTGAAACTGGCGAACGACAAACTCAAGCTCAAAATAGTTGTCATCTTGTGCTTCCATTAAAATCATCGCAAGGTTAGCGCCGACACAGAAGTTTTTTCCTTGATTACCAATAACCAGACCCTTATAATTACGTTCTACTTCTTCAAGCGCGTAGTTAATCATCTGTACAATATCTAAGCCGATTGCGTTGTTTGGTGAGTGGAATTCTAAAAGTGCAACGTCATCACCGAGGTCAATGAGGCTTGCTCCGCTATTTTTCTTAATTACGCCTTTTTGTTCTTTTAGCCGTTGAATATGGATAACTTTTGGATTTTCTTCAATTGCTTTATACTCACCGCAATCATAATAAGATACCTGTCCTTGCTCCGATTTATAGAAAGAGGTAATGCCATCGGCAAGCATATCGGTTACCCAAGATGGAACGTCACGCCCTTCCGCTTGCATTTTGCGAACGGATTGCTCGACGCCAATCGCATCCCATGTTTCAAACGGACCAAGCTCCCAGCCAAATCCCCACTTCATCGCGCGATCGATTGCCACAATATCATCAGCAATTTCTCCTAACAGCTCTGCAGAATAGACCAAAACAGGGCTTAAAATGTTCCAAAGAAGCGTTCCTGCTCGATCATCAGCATATACAAGCGCTTTCAATTTATTTGCAAGCCCTTTTGCTTGTTTGCTCATTTCCGTTGCTGGGGTTTTTAGCTTTTTGCGCGGCCCGTATTCGAGCGTTTCATAGTTTAACTCCAAGATTTCTTTTCCTTGTTTGAGGAAAAAGCCTTGTCCGGATTTGCTGCCGAGCCAGCCTTTTTCTAACATCGTTTTCATAAAATCCGGAACGCGGAACACTTCTTTTTCTTCTCCTTCTACTTTTTCAAATACGTTGTTAGCGACATGGATAAATGTATCTAATCCGACAACATCCAACGTGCGGAAAGTAGCACTCTTTGGTCGACCGATCAGTGGACCTGTAATCGAGTCAACTTCACCGACGCTGTAACCGCCTTTCATCATTTCGCGCACCGTAACTAATAAACCGTATGTTCCGATGCGATTCGCGATGAAGTTTGGTGTATCTTTCGCGATGACACCCCCTTTTCCTAAAACATCTTCACCGAACGTTTTCATAAATGCCAACACGTTCTGATCCGTATCTTTCGTTGGGATAATTTCAAGCAATTTTAAATAGCGTGGCGGGTTGAAAAAATGAGTGCCCAAAAAATGTTTTTTAAAATCTTCCGAACGCCCTTCTGCCATAGCCTCAACAGAAATTCCCGATGTGTTGGAGCTGACGATGCTTCCTTGTTTTCTTACCTCATCGACTTTAGCAAAGACGCTTTTTTTCACTTCTAAATTTTCAACAACGACTTCGATAATCCAGTCTGCCTCTGCTAAACGGTGAAAATCATCTTCAAAGTTTCCTATTTCGATAAGAGACAAATTTTCTTTTGAGGTAAGCGGTGCTGGCTTTTGTTTCAGCAGCTTTTGGAGTGCTTGATTGACAAAGCGGTTGCGAACTTCCTTATGCTCGAGAGTAAGCCCTTTTGCTTCTTCTTCTTTTGTCAATTCGTGCGGCACAATATCCAATAATAGCGTTGGAATTCCGACATTTGCTAAATGTGCGGCAATCCCGGAGCCCATTATTCCTGAGCCAAGCACAACGGCCCTTCTAATTCGTTTGACCATGCCATTTCCCCCTCACTATATTGAATGAATAGTCATTCATTTTTTGTCGAAAAAAAATTTCGCACCAAATTGTTGCTATCTTAAATATAAAATATGTTCCAAATTTTCGCAATATATAAACTTAACAAATTTTGTATTCATAAGAAATTATTTTTCGGTGACGCTAATAGCGGAGGTGAGCAAAATGGCAAAAAGACAAAAAAATCCATCTAAAACAGCGGTCAGCGCAGCAAGTGCGAAAGGAAACGCAGGTCCGACAGTAGAAATGGATGGTGGCGGAAAAAAGACGAGTCAAAATCAACAATATAAACAGCACAACATGCAAGGAGAGTAAATAAAAAGATGTAGATGGTCCTATAGCTTCTGTACAGTTCGAACAGCACAGTATATAAAAAAGGATGTCCCATTAACAAGACATCCTTTTGCTGTTTTTATTTACGCAACACGCCTTTTAAAACGAATGCGACGTTCGCGGGGCGCTCAGCAAGGCGGCGCATAAAGTAGCCATACCAGTCCGTTCCATATGGGACATATACGCGCATTGTATATCCTTCGCGTACAAGCTGTTCTTGACGTTCTGGACGAATTCCGTAAAGCATTTGAAACTCAAACTGGTCATTTGGAATATTATATTCTTTTACCAGCTGTTTCGTGTACTCAATAATGGCATCATCGTGAGTCGCTACTGCGGTGTAATTTCCGTTTAGTAAATGCATTTTAATAATTTTTTTGAAGTTGTCATCGACGTCCTTTTTATCTGGAAATGCCACTTCTGGGGATTCTTTGTATGCTCCCTTAACAAGACGTAAGTTCGGACGATAATCTTTCAAATCTTCGATGTCCGCTTCGGTGCGATACAAATAGGCTTGTAGCACCGTTCCGACATTGTCATACTCTTTTTTCAATTGTTTGAAAATATCAAGCGTTTTTTGACAACGAGAATAATCTTCCATATCAATGGTCACAAACACACCGTGTTCTTTCGCCATTTCTAAAATGCGGCGCATGTTTCTCATCACAAGGTCATCGGAAATATCGAGCCCCATCGATGTCATTTTTAAGGACAATTGTGAATTGAGCTTTTCTCGTCCAATCGCTTGAATCGCTTCGATACAATGATTGGCCATTTCGTTCGCTTCTTTTTCGTTATCTACGAATTCGCCTAAATAATCAACTGTGACAGCAAGACCTTTTTTATTCAATTGTTTAATCACTTCGACAGCCTGCTCAATCGTTTCCCCTGCAACAAATCGGGAGGCACCGAAACGCAATCCATATTTTTTCGCTAATTTCGTTAATGTCTTATTTTTCGATAAAAACAAAAAAAAGTCGCGCATCAACTGTTCCATTGTTGTACCCCCTTATCCTGTAAACGCATTCATAGTTTTATTGTAACATGTTTTCTTATTATTGAATATCTTTTTCGACAAAATCCGCTCTATGCATAGTTTTCCACAAAATGAACAATCTACAACTGAAATATTCATTTTGGAAAGGAGCATTATGTATGCAACAACAAATGAACATGCAACAGCAACAAGCGGTCATACCGCAACCACCACAAGTAATTTCAACAAAAGATGCACTTTATTTAACCGATATGATGTCTTGGAATTTACTCTCCATGAAAAAGGCTCACTTTTTCGCATCTCAATGTCAAGACAAAGAAGTTGTTGCCGCAATTGAAAAAGCGGGGCAAATGCACCAGCGTCACTACCAAAAAATTCTAAACCACCTACAAAATCCAAGCCAGCAGCCTACAATACCATTGCAGTAACAAAGGAGGAATCGTGATGAACCAAAATCAAATTCAAAATCCGGAAACGCAAGTGCCAAAAACACCGCAAATGAATGATCGCGACTTTCTTAACGATATGTTAACAACAGAAAAATATATGACATCGGCTTATAGCGTATTTTTGCACGAGGCAAGCCATCAACAATTATATCAAGACATACTGAACATATTTACAGAAACACAAAATTGTCAACGTGAACTTTACCATTTAATGTTTAAAAAAGGGTGGTACAAAATCGAAGCGGCCGATCAACAAAAACTGCAACAATCGTATCAACAATTCCAAGGATACACAAACCAATTTCCATATCAGAATACGATGCAATAAACAAGTATAAAAAGCCATGACGCAGATCATGGCTTTTTTGCATTCGCGCGCGCTTCTTCATTCAATTGTTTAATTTCCGCAACTAACTGCTTCATCTGTTCCTTCGCTTCAGGATATCGTTCGTTCCAATGCTTGGCGAGAGCCGGCATTGATTTTGCTACATGAGAATATAACGCCCACACTTTGACTTTTTCTTTTAGCTCTTCATTCGTGTGACCAAGCAACAGCTCTGTATATTTGTCCACTAACGCCTCAAACTGTCCAAGAAACGTTTCATCCATGTTCTTTTCCTCCATACTTTTAAACTTTCTTACAATTATAGTAAAATGGGCGTATTTCGCCAAACAAAAGATATATTATTGAACACCGTAGAATACTGGCAGAACGAAACGTTAAACCTTTCATCACTGTAAGTAATACTTATGTATAATGTAACATAAGAGATTCAACTTCTTGACCATAAAAGCTGTTGTCTCCATCATCGCTGAAAATCAGCTAATAGACACGATACTCCCCATAATACCTCCTTCGCCAAAATAAAACTGGACACCAACACGTTATGTCAATGAAGGATCAAATGAATAGGGAAGCAGCCCACAAATTTTTCATCCCAATGATACGTATATAGAGAATTAATTCACTCCCTAATAGTCCACCTAAAAATAGCCTCGGTCACCATAGTATGGCCGCTGCCTAATCATCTTGTTTCCTCTTTACTTAAGATCACCATCTACATCCCCCCTATTTAGGAAAGCATAGGCTTACTGACTAACTGAGCAGATTTTAGGCTATTTTCGGAAACTTTGTTGCTTTTCTTTCGACCAAGAACGTCCTTAGAAAAATGAAAACCATTCTTTTATTCGGTCAATGTGATATGTGAACATGGAACAATAAATAATTTTGATGATAAACATCAAAGCCTGCCAGTAACCGGCAGGCTCAAGCCATTTTTGTTACCACCACATTCCGCCAAAGAACGGACCGCCAAAACCAAATCCCCATGGACGGCCAAAGCCGCCAAAGAATGGACCGCCAAAGAACGGGCCTCCAAAGAATGGGCGACCAAAACCTCCAAAGAACGGACCGCCAAAGAATGGACCGCCGAAGAATGGGCGGCCAAATCCCCCAAATCCCCATGGGCGACCAAATCCCCATATTCTTGTATCTTGTAAATTTACATCATTCATGTTCGTCTCTCCTTTGCTAATTGTTTTGTTTCTTCCCTTTCAACGTTACTACCATATTCCACCATAAGGAAATCCGTATCCGTAGCCATAAGGATAACCATATCCGCCAAAGAACGGAGCTGTTAACGCGCCACCCAACAGTCCACCTAACAGACCGCCAAAGAACGGACCACCAAAGCCAAATCCCCATGGACGGCCAAAGAACGGGCCTCCAAAGAATGGACGACCAAAACCACCAAAGAATGGACCGCCAAAGAATGGGCGGCCAAATCCCCCAAATCCCCATGGACGGCCAAATCCCCATATCCTTGTATCTTGTAAACTTACATCACTCATGTTCGTCTCCCCTTTGCTGATTGTTTTGTGCTTCTTCCCTTTCAACATATGTAGGACAAACGCCAAGGGCATGGGCGATTGACCGTTTTTGCAAAAAAAATAGGCGCCTAGACTCGCTGGGCAGCCGTAGAAACAATTATCGAACGACTTTGACCATTTCCGCAATCGAATCGAAGATGATATTGACTGCTGTTTCAATCTGGTCATCTGTCATCGCTAATACTGGAATGAACGTGAGCACCGGTCCAAGCGGGCGAATAATGAGCCCTCGCTTCCTTGCTTCTAAAATGATTTGATGCTCCATGTTCTCAGAACGAGGGAAGATTTGTTTTGTTTTTTTATCTTTCACAATCTCAATTCCAACCATCAATCCTTTTTGACGAATATCTCCTACAATAGGCAACTCATATAGCGTTGGCAGCTTCTCTGCTAATACAGCGGCTTTGCGCTTCGCTTCTGAAACAACATTCCTCTTTTCGATTAATTCAATATTTTTTAGCGCTACCGAACAAGATAGTTGGTTTCCCGTATATGTATGCCCGTGGTAGAACGTCTTATTTTCATCGATGTCTCCTAAAAACGCAGCATAAACGTCTTCTGTTGTCAATGTGGCCGCTAAAGGGAGATATCCTCCAGTAATACCTTTTCCTAAGCAAACAATATCAGGATGAACCTCTTCTTGTTCACACGCAAACAGCGTTCCTGTTCTGCCGAACCCAACGGCAACCTCATCGCAAATAAGCAACACACCATATTGGCGGCAAAGTGTTTCAACGCCTTTTAAAAATCCTTTTGGATGAGTAATGATACCCGCAGCTCCTTGAACGAGCGGCTCCACAATCACTCCAGCAATTTCCTCATGCTTCTGGATAAGAACATCCTCTAGCTGTTGTAAACAATAATTGACAATCTCCTCTTCATCGCCGTATTCTTCCATGCGATAGACATACGGAGAAGGAATTTCGACTCGTTCAAACAATAGTGGCTTAAAAATGCGATGGAATAAATCCATTCCACCGACACTCACAGCGCCGACAGTATCACCATGATACGCTTCCTTTAAGGAAATAAACCTATTTTTCTTTTCATATTTAATTGGATTGATGTTTTTCCAATATTGATACGCCATCTTTAAGGCGATTTCTACGGCCGCAGCTCCTGTGTCAGAGTAAAACACTTTCGAGAGATGTCCCGGCCAAATTTCAATTAATTTTTTCGCTAATAAAATGGAGGGAACATTAGCAGACCCTAATAACGTAGAATGAGAAATCTTCTCAATTTGTTCATGTAAAGCTTCGTTTAATTCAGGGTCGTTATGTCCATGTACGTTTACCCACAAAGAGGCGTAACCATCCAAATATTTATTTCCATCGACATCAAACAGGTAGCTCCCTTGTCCTCTTTCAATAATTAACGGCTTTTCTTCCACATATGTCTTCATTTGTGTAAATGGATGCCAAACATACTGTTTATCCAATTGTTCTAACTGCTCATAGCTATACTTCAATGGACAATCCCTCCATGAATAAACTCTTTTGTTCGTGGTTCTCTAAAAATGCTTGAACAAATGCAGCGAGGTTATTTCGCGATAAATGTTTGAATACAGGAACTTTCGCGATGATTGGTAAACCCAGCAATTTTTGAATCGTCCGCACATTATCGACGTGAATAACATTGCTTGCATCAAATTGATTAAATACAAATCCAAGAACGTCAACTCCATGCTTCTCCGCATACGAAACGGTCGTAACGACGTGATGAATTGCCCCTAACCCAGCCAATGACACAATGACAGTTGGAAGCTCACATTCTTGAATCAAATCTTTTGTCATATAAAAATCATGTCCTGTTTCTATAAGTGGCACAGCAAGCCCACCCGCGCCTTCTACAAGAACAACATCGTACTGATTCTTTAATTCTACGATTTTATTTTTTATTAAATGCGGAGCAATAGGAGTATTCGTTATCGCAGAAGCCAAATGAGGGGAAACAGCCGGTTCCATATAATACATTCCCGTCGACCCTTTTTCTGCCCCCATCACGGTTTCATACCAATATTGATCAGCGAAAGAGGAGCTTTCTTCAGCTAATCCTGTTTGTATCGGCTTAAAAATCTTTGTTTTTAGCCCCATTTCTTGTAAAGCCAAGGCTAGAAAAGAAGTAACCATTGTTTTTCCAATTTCTGTTCCCGTTCCGGTAATAAAAATCGCTTTTCTCATTATAAAGCCACCTCCTGTTTGCTGATAACAACATTGATTCGTGGCAAGATGCGCGCGATGATAACAGAGCAAACCGTACATAACAATAGATCGCCCGGCACAGGTAGCACAAAGCCAAACCATAATGTTTGTCCAATTGCAAACGGTTTTTCAATGATCCATTTCATCGCTGCATATAACCATACACATCCACAAAGATAGACAACGAGAAGGCTAGAAAAATTCGCAAGAAAAATCGAAGCTGCTTTCTTAAATTGAAATGTTTTCATGAACCAGCCGTTCATATAGGCACCTACTACAAACCCAATTAAATAGCCAAACGTCGGCTTGAGTACATAGCTGGGCCCACCTCCCTCAGCAAATACCGGTGCCCCTGCCAGCCCCATTAGCACATACACAAGTTGGCTAAACATGCCCAGTTTCGGACCTAATAAACATCCTGCTAAATAAACGGAAACAATTTGCAGCGTAAACGGAACGTAAGGAACTGGAATTTTAATAAACCCACCAATTGCCGTGAACGCAGCAAAAAGAGCGACTAAAACCATCGAGCGTGTTTTCATTGTTTCCCTCCAATCCCAATATTTTGTTTTTATTCTGCCTGACAACACCTTTATTGTCAACTATTTTTAATTTATAGTTAACATATATATTATAAAAACCGCTAGTTTTCTCGCTGAACTAGCGGCGGCTTTCTCGATTATATTCGATATCATCATTTCAGGATGGCACTAGTAACGAAAGACTCCATGTTGATCCATATAACGGGCAATCGCTTTCGCACGTTTTTGTGGATGAGCTTCTTCCCTTTCTAACACGTTAGCTAGCATTTTTACGGCTTCTACAATATACGGTCCTTTGTTCAGCATGACGCACTGCGCCTTTTGCCCTAGCGATACGTCTGATATTTCGGAGCGGGCAGGCATCCCTTTCTTCGCTAGATTTTCAAGCACTTGCGTTGCCCAAATCACCGGAAGATGTGCTGCTTGGCATAATGCGAGAATCTCATGCTGTACAACAGACATGTTTTCAAATCCAACCTCAATCGCCAAATCTCCGCGGGCAATCATCACTCCAAATGAAGGAAGCTTTAATCCTTCAAGTAAAATGCGAGCAAGATTGTGGAGTGCCGCTCTTGTTTCAATTTTGGCAATGATGGTCAGGTGAGGCGCACCATGCTCTGTTAAAGCATGATGCAGTTTCTCTACATCATGAGGGACATGAACAAATGATAAGCCAATCATATCTGCGTGCTTACTAATAAAAGGAATATATTTCAAATCTCGCTCTGTCAGCGACGAAACGGTTAAATGAATCAATGAATCAGGAAGATTAATTCCGATCCCTTGTTTAATCGTTTTGGTTTTTCTTCCTGTTGAAATGACTTTTGCCTCTATATATTTGCTCGTCACGTTTTGAATCCTAGCGAAAATTTTCCCGTCATCGAGATAAAGACGATGTCCAACTCGAACATTGCGTAACGCTTTTGGAAGTGTTGTCGTAAGCTTCACCGCATCGTCCGTCTTTGCCGCTTCTAAATGAGCTTGATCGAAGTAAATTTGAAGGCGCGTTCCTTTTTTGACGAACGCTTTCATTGGAATCGGTGCAACTGATTGTAACAGCAAAGAAAAACGTTTATGTTTGAACCAAGTCCCCTCTTGAATGTATGCCGTGTTTGAAAGCTCCACTTTGAAACAAGAAGGAGTAATGACATCGATTACCTTCAATCTTCTCTTTCGTCCGCGAGCATCGATAAACGACAGTTCATCCCCGCTTACCAGCCTAACATTCTCATTCGTTGCTGCTTCTAAAACAAACGACACATCACTCTGTTCTGGTGGAAGACACGACGGCGTATGAAGATAGAGGAAACCCGTAACAGGCTGGATTGGTTGGCCGTATTCATCTTTTCGAACTGACAGTTTTACCGGATGGACATTAAATACAATGTTGTGAATGCGAATTTTGGGACCCGGCAAATCCATATAAATATAACATCTTTTTTCCCATTGTTGTTTTTCTTGAAGCCGTCCTTCCGCTTGACGAACGCTTTCAATGATTTTTTCCCATATTTCTGGTGAATTATGAGCGCAGTTAATTCTGGCAATATCCATGCCATACAGCAACAATTGTTCAATCGTTTCAGGCTCATTGATCAGTTGCTCATCCAGCGTCACCATAATGCGTGTTTGTCGAGAGTGACGGCCTTCTCCCAACACAGTTCGTGCTCTCTCAGCTACCAACCGCTGTGCCTGTTGTCGAGTGATTTTTTTTGCATCTGTGCCCTGAAATGCAGCAACCTGTAAATGTCTTAATAAAAGTTCAAGGTTTGAAATGATATGGGACTCGTGTCCATAGATCGACGATAGGCCTTCATCTTCAATGGCTTGAATAAGATCGGCGGACATTATTTCTTTTACGTATAAATACGCCAGCAAATTATCTCGGCTTTCTTCATGACACAAAAGCGGAAACTGTGTTCTTGTTCGCTCGATCGATTCGACCATTGACTGATATATGTTAAATAACATATTCCCTAGTAATATACGTTCGTTGTTAGTGAATTCATTCACGAATCCTCACCTCAATTGTGAAGTAGGGAAATATGTTTAATATATATTCGTTGCTAACTAATAAAATGAACCTAACACGTTATTTAGGAAAATACACGATAAAAGAAAACGCCTGATATATCATCAAGCGTGTTTTCTTCCTTGTAAAATTTTCGTTCCGCATTGGCAAAGGATAGAATGTTTTAATCGGCGCACTGGTTGTTGGCACTGCTCACAAATGTTTTGTTTCCGCATATACGATTCTCCCTTCAATTTGAAAATAAATATTCTCTTTTGTTATTCAGGCTTTAACCCATCTCTTAAATAGCCAGACAAGTATAGCCATATGGCTGCCCATTTTAGCTATAAAGCGATAGCTAAACTTTTTCAATTAAAAAAGAAATAACTTTGCAATTTTTATTATATATATCTTATATTTAAAATCAATATCAAATTAAAATAATTTCAATTTAATAACAAGCATATGATATGACGTAAACATAAGGGAATGGTATAATATTTTTGAATTTTTCTGAAAGGGGTATGGGACGATGTATGATGTAGCGATTATTGGAGCCGGTCCTGCTGGAGCAAGCGCTGCTATTTTTACCGCAAAAGCCGGAAAGAAAACAGTGCTGATTGATAACGACAAAAGCATTACAAAACGAGCTTGGATTGAAAACCACTATGGGGTCATAGAAGCCACCGGTCCAGATTTGGTGGAAACAGGGAAAAAACAAGCGGCCAAATTCGGAGCAGAGCTCGTGAACGGTCAAGTTGTTAACATCCAAAAATCAGAAGCAGGTTTTCAAGTAGAAACAGAAAACCAATCTTTTGAAGCCAAACACGTCATCTTAGCAACCGGCGTAGCGACCGATCTCGCTGAAAAAATTGGCGTGAAAACAAAACAAGGTACAGAACCGCGCATTAAAGCGGTCATCGACGTCGATGCCGCTGGACGCACTAATATCGAAGGAATCTGGGCAGCCGGTACAGTCGCTGGCGTAAGTGTACATACGATTATCACAGCCGGCGATGGCGCGAAAGTAGCGATTAACGTTATCAGCGAGCTCAACGGCGAACGGTATGTCGACCATGACGTGTTAAAATCGTAAACAATCAAAAAGAGGCTGTCCCTAAGAGTAGGTCTTTAGGGCAGCCTTAAAAACGGACATCTTTTCAGTTAAGAACGTTCTCATGTTTAGTACTTTGAAGACTTCATATTTAAAAGGTCAGATTTTTTCCATAACGGTCCATTATTAAGTAAAACAGAACTTGGCACAAATAAAAAAGACACCGTTTGAACAGTATTTGGACGGTGATTTGATCTATAATAAATCCAGCTAAGACAAAGCAGTGATAGAAACGTTTTATATATGTCAAAACATCGATCTGTGTTGATATACGGGATTTAAAAAATGCCCGAGACTACTCATTGGACGATTTTTTGTTCTTTACCAATACCTGGGATACGTATTTTTGACGCTTTCATCATTTAGCAAATCTTATGCTTTCCCGTAAATGACTATTTCGCCACGATCAATAACACATGCATGATCGGCAATTTGAAGAGCTGCTCGAACGTTTTGTTCAATGAAAAGAATGGTCGTTCCAAATTGATCACACATTTGTTTTAATAATTTCATCATATCTTTCACAATGAACAGAGCAAGTCCTAAAGATAATTCATCCATCATCATTCATTTTTGGTTTTCCAATGGCTAACATCTGCTGTTCTCCACCACTTAGCAATCCTCCTGGCCTGTTAAGCATTGTTTTTAACTTGGGAAGCAACTCTATACTTTCTTACAATCTTTATCAATACTTTTTGTATCGATGATACGCACCTAGCAATATACTATCCTTTACAGACAAATCATCAAAAATTGGCTGGCGCTCAGGAACAAGGCAAATTCCTTTTTTAACAATCTGTTCAACATTTCCATATGGAATAGACTCATTTTCAATATGATTTCTCCTTCTTTAGGAGTATATCCACCTGCTATGCAGCACCATTCGGTCCAACAATAGCAAAGATTTCCCCTTTTAATACATGCAAATCACCGTGATACGTATGGAGGTTATGAATTTTTAATATCTATACAGCCTCCTCTTCCCCTAAGTAAGCTTTAATGACATCTAGATTATTTGCAATTTCTTTAGGACTGCCTTCCGCGTTTTTTATAACAATTTTATCAGCGATAGACATAACGGTTTCCATATCATGTTTGACAAATAAAAAGGTGATGCTGTTGTTTTGCATCTCCAATAAAACATCCATTAGTTTTTTAGATTCTTGCGGGTTTCGTCCTGCCATAGGTTCTATATAAACCCACGACCCGCTGGAGTACTTTTTCTGGCATGTGTTATAATCTTTCAAATCCTCGAGATCACTGTGCTAGAAATTGAAGATTCGTCAGTCAAAGCCAAAGCGGCTAGTATTTTTGAAAAAAATCGGTATCTGTCGAAAAGTGCTTCCCATTTTCTTGGCCATGTTAAGGATCAGAATTCATTAGTTACATTAAGTAAAGACAAAAGAAAATGCTGATATAGAACCTCTAAAACAGGCAGTGTAACTCAAGTTTTTTATAGGAGATTGGGTTACTTCAAAGAAGAATTCATAATTACCATTGTAAAATCCTCCAAAAACAAGATGATTTTATCCGTAATTATGTCGCCCATCGTAATACAAAACTGATCACAAATTCCGATCACTTCACACTTCAGGTTTTCAACATATTGAAAGATCAAGGCAGACTTACACTGTTTACGTTTTTTAAGTTTTGTTATTAATTTGATATATTTATTTAATTATAATTATTATAAAAAAGTATTGACTTTTTATTGATAAATGTTATTATTTAAGTTAATTAATCCTATAAAAATGTGGCGAGGTGGTTTTGTTATGACAAAGAAACTTACTACTAGTTGGGGTGCTCCAGTTGGTGATAACCAAAACTCGATAACAGCCGGTTCCCCTGGTCCCACTTTAATTCAAGATGTTCACCTTCTTGAAAAATTGGCACACTTCAACAGAGAGCGTATTCCAGAACGCGTCGTACACGCAAAAGGAGCAGGCGCACACGGATATTTTGAAGTAACCAATGACATGTCCAAATATACAAAAGCAAAAGTTTTCAATGGTGTTGGTAAGCGTACACCGGTATTTGTCCGCTTCTCTACGGTAGCCGGTGAATTGGGGTCTGCCGATACAGTTCGTGACCCGCGTGGATTTGCAGTGAAATTCTATACAGAAGAAGGAAACTACGACATCGTTGGGAACAATACGCCGATTTTCTTCATTCGCGATGCCATTAAATTCCCTGATTTTATCCATACACAAAAAAGAGATCCAAGGACTCACTTAAAAAATCCAACGGCCGTATGGGATTTCTGGTCTTTATCCCCTGAATCGCTACACCAAGTAACCTATTTATTCGGCGACCGTGGCATCCCTGCTACTTATCGGCATATGAACGGCTACGGAAGCCATACATTCAAATGGGTTAACGCTGAAGGCGAAGCTGTATGGGTAAAATATCACTTTAAAACAGATCAAGGCGTGAAAAACATGGACCCAGAGCTCGCGGCAAAAATTGCTGGTGAAAATCCAGACTATCATACAGAAGATTTATTTAATGCAATTGAAAACGGCGATTATCCATCATGGACACTCTACGTACAAATCATGCCTTTAGAAGATGCTTATACGTATCGTTTCGATCCGTTTGATGTGACAAAAGTATGGTCACATAAAGACTATCCATTAATTGAAGTAGGTCGCATGGTATTGAATCGAAACCCAGAAAACTATTTTGCTGAAGTAGAACAAGCAACATTCTCCCCTGGAACCCTAGTGCCTGGTATTGAGCCATCTCCAGATAAAATGCTGCAAGCGCGTCTATTTGCCTACGCAGATGCGCATCGCTATCGTGTTGGCGTAAACCATAACCTACTACCAATCAACCGTCCAAGAGTAGAAGTGAATAACTATCAACGTGACGGCTTTATGCGTTTTGACAATAACGGTGGAGGTTCTGTATACTACGAACCAAACAGCTTCGGCGGACCAACAGAAGTTCCTGAACATAAAACAACGCCATTCCCAGTATCTGGTGTAGCGGAAAGCGTACCATATGATCGGGATGACCACTATACTCAAGCAGGTGACTTATATCGTCTTATGAGTGAAGAAGAGCGAGAGCGTTTAATTAAAAATATCGTTGAGTCTATGAAACAAGTAACAAAAGAAGAAATCAAACTTCGTCAAATTCGTCATTTCTATAAAGCAGATCCGGAGTATGGAAGACGTGTAGCAGAAGGACTTGGTCTAACAGTTCCGTCGGAAGATTTAACAACCAATTCTTAAAAAATGAGCAATGAGAAGGTATCCGTTTTTTATAACGGATACCTTTTTTAAACACTCTCCTAAAGACAAGATGATTTCTTTGGAATCAGCAGGATTGTTGGACGGTAACCGAAGGTACATTTCTGGCATCTGTACGTAGTTTCTACACGTTCAGGATGTGATGCCATCTTAGCTGGAACCAGTGCTGCTATTTTATCGTAAACAGTACTGGGACAACAAAAGTATGACAAAACGAACGAACATGGAAGATACAAATCCAAATTTAGCGAAAGCAAACGGTCAAATTCGGGGCAAAACATGTAAACGTCCAAATCTTTCCTCAGAAAAACATCCCCTTTCCCATTAGCTAGTAAAAGGATGAATAATTACAAAAGAAAAAGCTATGCTCCTCCTTTTAGGAACACAGCTTCTTTTGGAGTTATGAAATTAATGGTGATGTCCCGCAGGGTGATGAGGTTGTCCGTTCTCTGAAGCGTTTTCTTCGATTTGCTGCAATTGTTCATTGAATACGTTTCCTACCGCAAATCGCTTTTTAGGCATTACCCATTCATCGCCCATTTTTACATGAGCCTGTACATAGTAAATCCCGTCTTTATCAAATGTTTTCTTTATGCTATATACCCCATTTTTCCCATGATGGGCATTAATAGTTTGACTATGTTCTCTATCATTGCCATTCCATATTTCTAAGCGGACTTCTTCCGCATTTTCAACTGGCTTATCTCCTTGTTTGACTTGGACTTTTAATGCACTCTCTTGATTATATAGAAATTTCTTTTGGTACTTGAATATCAACTGTTATTCGCTCGTTTAGCTTTGGCATCGTTTGTGCGTTCGCTGTACATCCCGCCAAAAGCCCTGCTAATAACATAATCAATAAGCCTAGTCCTCTTCTCCCCATTAAAATTCCTCCTTACATTGTCAACCATTCATTCAAAGGTTTAATTCGAGGAATTACTAATTTATCTAATAACAGGACGGCAATAATCGAGATGCCGACTAACGGCATGATGCATCCCATGACGAACATCATCACCGTAACCGCTCTCATCACTTTCTTGTCTTGTGCCTTTGCAGGAGCACCTAGTTTACCTTGCGGCTTGCGTTTACGCCACATAACAAAAGAGCTAACTGCAATCAAAATTAAGCCGAGACATGCAATAAGATTTATCATTTGATTCACTAATCCGAATAAACGGCCTTCATGCAGCGCAATTCCAATTGTGATTGCTTTAGCCATGATGCCATAATCACTAAAGCGAACATCGCTTAGGACTTGTCCTGTATATTGATCAACATGCAACGTAGCATTATCTTTTGGGCTCGTCTTTGACGTTGCGATCGTAAACACGCCTGTTGGTCCTTGTGGCATCGATATCGTAAATGGCTTTATAATGTGTTCCTTCTCAGCAATCTTGTCAACGTCATCAATAGACAACGGAACATAACCGTTAATTTTCGAGGCTGGGACTGGTAAATTTTCTGCCGCCCAAGGCACATCTTGTGCAACCTCTTTCGTAACTGTGACAGATTCTGGCTTTGGTCCAAAGCTAAAGGAAAAAGGAGGATATCCTGTCTTCGTGGATGTCGCTAACCAGTTAATCCCTTCACCCATTACTCCTGTCCATGGAAGGCCGGTGAGAATCAAAAGCAAAATGCCTCCGGTTAGCCAAAATCCTAAGACAGCATGCATGTCACGCCAAAATGGCCGTCCTTTTTTTCGAAGGCGCGGAAAAAATGTTCCCCAAATGGAACTCTTATTTCTTGGCCACCAAATATACAATCCAGTTAATAATAAAATCAAGGCCCAGCAAGCGGCAAGCTCTACAATCCGATTGGCTACGGTTCCCCCAATAAGCAATTCACTGTGGATTTTTTTGAAAATCTCCATTATATCTTCGCTTGCATTTAATTTCCCGACAATTTTCCCCGTATACGGATTGACATAAACGGTGAACATATTGCCGTTCTCGATCATTCCCACTTGGACAGTGCGGTTACGGTCTTTTTCTAACGTTACCGAAATCATCGCTGCCTTTGGATACTTTTTCTGAACGTTCGCCGCCATTTTCGAAAGCGGAAGCGGTTTCTCTTTGGTTTCTTGTACATAATATAAATTTTTATATAATATGGATTCTATTTGCGGTTTAAACAAATACACTGCACCGCTAAAGGCAAGAATAATGAGAAAAGGCGCAAAAATAATGCCCGCATAAAAATGCCAGCGCCATATTGTTTGATAGAAGGACAGTCCTGTTTTCTTTTTTCGTTCTTGCTCCCCATTTGGCACGTAATGCCTAACTACATTTTCCATGTTTTCCCCCTCACTTGATTCAAACTAAGTAACGAACAAGGACAGTATATCTAGGAAATGTGATGAAAGATTGAGAGAAATCAAAAATGTGTTTGAAACCCTTTCATTTTCTTAAATTGTTCCATGCGGCAATGAGAAGCATAGAAGACAATTATTTTTTCATGATCATTCACCATAACAGTTCTATTCTCACAGACTTTTGTTCCATTTTTACAGAAATAGTTATAAAGCGCTTCTTTATTTCAGAGAATGAGGTGTTGTAAAAAATGAAATTTTTTATGTCAGTGGTAACAAGTAATCTGAATTAATGGCATACGATAAATAAAACTTACTTTACATATCGGTTTTTATTTATTAAAGTTCATCATATTTATTAAGGGGGATCTTTGATGAATATTTATTTAGTTATTTTAAACATTGCAGTGTTGCTTCTGTTCACAGGGATATTAGCTTATATGCAAAAGAAGCGTATCTCGTTTTCAAAACAGGTGTTTGCTGCCCTTGGAATCGGGATTGTATTTGGGCTCGTGCTGCAATGGGCGTACAGGGCAAATTCAGCCATTGTTCAGCAATCAGCACAATGGTTTGATATCATCGGAACCGGCTATGTAAAACTATTACAAATGATTGTAATGCCGTTAGTATTCATTTCAATTGTTACATCGTTTACAAAATTAACCATTTCAAATAACTTAGGAAAAATCGCTACGCTCATTATTGGATTATTGCTAGGAACAACGGCAATTGCCGCTTCCATCGGCATTGCGGCAGCACTCGGTTTTCAATTAGAGACCGTTCAAATTCATTCCGGCAGCGCAGAAACAGCCCGTGGGCAGGAAATCGAACAAAAATATACACAAATTCAAGATCAAACCTTTCCACAAAAAATCGTTGAATTACTCCCAGCGAATCCATTTTTAGATTTGACAGGGCAGCGCAGCGCGTCTACGATTGCCGTTGTTATTTTTGCCGCGTTCATCGGCATTGCCTATTTAGGAGTAAGAAGAAAACAGCCTGAACAGGCGGAGATGTTCAAAAAAATAGTAGATGCTATTTACGCGATTATTATGCGCATAGTTACACTAGTGCTCCGCTTAACACCTTACGGAATTTTGGCCATCATGTCCCGGACCATTGCGACAAGTGATCTCGGTGCGATTGTCAAACTTGGAAAATTCGTCATCGCTTCGTATGTTGCTCTTATTATCATGTTCATTGTTCATTTAATTATTTTGGCAATCGCCGGATTAAATCCGATTACTTACGTAAAAAAAGCATTGCCGGTATTATCCTTTGCGTTTACATCCCGTTCAAGCGCAGGCACGCTGCCATTGAACATCAAGGCACAAACGACTGCTCTCGGTGTTCCTGAAGGAATTGCCAACTTTTCCGGCTCCTTCGGACTATCCATCGGACAAAATGGCTGCGCAGGCATATATCCGGCTATGCTTGCAGTCATGATCGCTCCCACAGTAGGAATAAATCCAATGTCACCGTCCTTTATTTTGACACTCATTCTCATCGTCACCATCAGCTCGTTTGGTGTGGCAAGCGTCGGTGGGGGCGCTACGTTCGCGTCAATCTTAGTACTATCCACGATGAACTTGCCAGTCGCGTTGGCAGGGTTGCTCATCTCTGTAGAGCCGCTGATTGACATGGGAAGAACTGCCTTGAACGTAAGCGGAAGCATGACAGCTGGTGTCATCACTAGTCGTGCCATTGGGGAACTAGATTCGAGTATCTATAATGGCAAAATACAAAAATTAGAAGCGTAATCCTCATCTCTTTACACTTGCTTCTCCATTTCCAGAGAGGGGCAAATAAAGATAAAAAAGTTGCTCTTTCAGCCTAGCCCGCTGTAGAAGCAACTTTTTTGCTATAAATTTTTCTGTTTTCTTCCCACAAAATTATCCTGTTTCTCCATTGTTATTTTATATACAGCAGCCACACGTTCCTTTCCCTCGCTTCACCTCCGACTAAAAGCGGACAGAGCTGTCGGCTTCTTCCATTGTCTTCTGTATCCCTTGGCCCTATCCCGTCCAATGCCGGTTGCCATTGGACAGATGGAACACTGGCGAGAAGATCGTTCCATTGCTTCTTAAAATATTGCAGCGTTTGGGTAATAATCGGTGCTTTTACCACTTGGCGGTACACCGCTTGAAAGACAGACATCATTTTATCATAGCAGAGAACATGTTTCGTTTGCGAGACCAACTTCGAAACATCTGCTGCGGTTTCTGCCGCTTTTGCTCCTTTCACCGCCACTTTTCCGGCAATGCCTGCCCCTTTGGCTGGAGGAATGACGGTCAACAATAACATTCCTCCCGCAAGCAGGCGGTCTCCTGCCGAAATCCGTTCTCCGGTGATCGGGTCATATTCTCCAAGCAATCGCTGCAAGTCATACCAGCCAAGAAGCTCTAAACCGAATTCTTTCATGTTGTCGGCAAGCGTTTGGTCTGCCTGTCTGATTGCCGCTGCCGTCCGATACAACAGTTCCTCCGCTTCATTCAGCTTTTCTTCATATCACTGGAGCCAATGAAGGAGTTCGTCTGTAAGCTCATGGATGACAGCAGAGCCGATGCCGGGAATCTTCATGGCTAGAGAGGGAAGTTCCCAGGAAAGAGAGGTTCGTGCACGCTGGCAGGCGTCTTCTGCATCGGGGACATGCTTCGCTACCGTTTCCAATTCTTCCGGCTTGACTCGAATCGTAGTCATTATAGCTCCTCTATCCTTTCGCTGTATTCGGGCGATTTCCCTGCTGATTTCATGAAGAAGCTCGTCTGCGGTCGCATCAATACATGCTTCAATTTGCCGCAAGTCCCCGTATACCCATTCATACGCTTCCCTCGCCTCTCCCTGCCAATGCAGAACATACTCGTCATTTGCGCGATAAAATGCGCGAGTACCATGTTGAAATTCCTCGATCGCCTCTTCGACCTGCCCCTGATAGGACTGCAGGCAATGAATCATCGCCTCGT
The DNA here is from genome assembly GCF_013761245.1 of Thermaerobacillus caldiproteolyticus. Taxonomy (GTDB): domain Bacteria; phylum Bacillota; class Bacilli; order Bacillales; family Anoxybacillaceae; genus Thermaerobacillus; species Thermaerobacillus caldiproteolyticus. Next base: position 123,179 of record NZ_JACDUT010000007.1, read on the forward strand.
AGGCCCTGCGTTTCAATTCTTTTTCGATCGACTCCAATAAAGACGACACCTTGATTTCCTCCCCCCCATTTACACACTATTCAAATGGTAACATAAGTAAAATAAGGATAAATCACGATATGTTCCTGTTTTTCCAGATGACAAACAGGATTTTTTTCTTATTCATCCATTCTTCCATACTAAACATATAGAACATTCCTTTGCAGATAGCGGGTTTATTAAACAAACTTTTTCATGCATGGAACGATTACCGTAAAGATGACGATAAGAAATCCTAAAATGAAAAAGCCAAACAGCCATGGCAAAAGCGATGATGATGTTCGTTCCGTCTTATCCCATTGTTGACGAGACGGAACCGATTGTGTTTGCTGAATATATGCTAACAAGAAAAAATAGCTGCATAAACAAGGGCTTTTCTCTCTGTTTAACGTGTTCGTTTTCTTGCATAATAATGGGTATTTTTCAATGAGTAGCTTGTCTCAATTTCACTTTACTTTATAAAACCTTTATTTAAACAACAATTCGTTTTAAATAAAGAAAACCTTGAAGGCATATAGCCTATCAAGGTCTTTGTTTTAAATCAAGTTACCTCCATCTCCAATTTATTTCCCCGTCTTCATACACAGCCGGCAAATAAATTCCTCTTTTATTTTGATGATCATCCACAATAAACCAATTATCATCTTTCAACCATTCTTCATTATATTCACTTTCTTTAAAATCGTTTTCTTCACTCGTAAGAGCCTTAAAAAACTCTTTAAATTTTACTATATTTTGATTAGGTATAAGTTTACCATACATCCACATGCCTTCAGTGTTGATATCTTGTATTTCACCTAGACATTCATCTTGGAAATATAAAAACATAATATACTCACTCCTTAGGAGAAATTTTTATGAATTTGCTAGGTATTTCTCCTCTTATCAAATATTCATTGTCTCTTGTGGTCCAAGTTAACACTCTATTTTTCCAAAAATCAGAAACAGAACTATCTCTCTCAATTAATTTCCGAATCTGCTTTGGAGATAAAATGGCCACATTTTTAACTTCTCCTGATCTAATCGCTTTTCTCAAAGCAGAACTATCTAATTCATTGTTAGAAAAGTATATGACGAACTTCACATTCATCAATGAGGCTGAATCTTCAAGTCAACGGTATATAATCCGGAAATTCTATCATAAAATGCCTCAAAAGAGAGTTCATATCTCCTTTGAGGCTTCATATTCCTCATATCGCCAGCTTCTTTTATCCTTGACTAATACCAGCAATCCCCTTGAACCAAGTTGTTCAAGGGGATTGTTTATTGGTCAATGCATCAAAGGTCTGCTTTACTCACTATAACAAAATTACTCTACCGTAACACTAGGAGGGGATATTGATAGGATTTCAATCACATCATTCGGTGTTAAAAATACATAGTGTTCTACCTCTTCTGACTCGTATATACCACAACTTTCTTTATGAAACCAATTCAAGTATTCTGAGTTTTTTACTTTAAATAAAGACCAATCGCTATAAAAAGCTGTACCATAATGCTGATCTAAATAATTTAGCATTTCTAATAATGAACCTTCATCAGTATTTCTATACGATAATACTCCCTCTTCAAATTTCACTACCACTTTTCTTTCGCCATTTTCATCGCTAAATTCTAAAATCACACCATCTTTGCCATCTAAAAACATATCATTATAAATGGTTGAAGGTATATCTTCTAGCGGTACCCATCTTTCCCATTGTTCCATAAAACTTTCCTCCATGGTTGTTTTCTAGTAACGAAACTTTATTTTCTTCTTGCCGTCTTGAATTTCAAGTGTAGGACGGCCATCACTGCTTTTGGTTCTAACAATAACCTTTCTCCCATCCTGTAAAACACCGACTTTGAGGTCAGGAGTATTCTTCATAATTTTAGGGTTGAGTGAGTGAAAGTCATTTACTGCCTGATTAAATCCACCTGATAACTCATACTGAGTAGTTCTTCCTTTTGTTTCCCTTCCAGGCTTAGCATCTTTAATTAAATCTTCAACTGTTTTACCTGTACCCTTACCTACCTCATCTCCTGTTCTGCCGACAATATTCATCGTCGTTCCTTTTGCTTCCCTCTCAGCCCCGCTCATCCACATGCGGGGCGCGGGGCCGACTCCTGCCAAGGCTGGCTGCGGCCCCCGCAGGACAGAGCCAACATTTTCAAGAAAGTTCTTCCATTGCTTTTTGAACGACCGGATTGTTTCGGTGATTGGTCCTTTGATGACTTGGTGATAGATCGTTTGGAAGAACGATTTGACTTTATCATAATGGAGGACGTTTTTCGTTTGCGAGATCAATTTCGAAACATCTGCTGCTGTTTCTGCCGCTTTCGCTCCTTTCACCGCCGCTTTTCCGGCAATGCCTGCCCCTTTGGCTGGAGGAATGACGGTCAACAATAACATTCCTCCCGCAAACAGGCGATCTCCAAATGAAAGACGTTCCCCTGTCACCGGGTCATATTCCCCAAACACCCGCTGCAAGTCATACCAGCCACTAAGTTCCAGACCAAATTCTTTCATGTTATCGGCAAGCGTTTGGTCTGCCTGTCTGATTGCCGCTGCCGTCCGACACAGCAGTTCCTCCGCTTTATTCAGCTTTTCTTCATATCGCTGGAGCCAATGAAGGAGTTCGTCTGTAAGCTCATGGATGACAGCAGAGCCGATGCCGGGAATCTTCATGGCTAGAGAGGGAAGTTCCCAGGAAAGAGAGGTTCGTGCACGCTGGCAGGCGTCTTCTGCATCGGGGACATGCTTCGCTACCGTTTCCAATTCTTCCGGCTTGACTCGAATCGTCGTCATTGCAGCTCCTCTATCTTTCGACGAATTTGGGCGATTTCCCTGCTGATTTCATGAAGAAGCTCGTCTGCGGTCGTATAAATACGTGTCTCGATTTGCCGCAAGTCCCCGTATACCCATTCATACGCTTCCCTCGCCTCTCCCTGCCAATGCGGAACATACTCGTCATTTGCGCGATAAAATGAACGAGCGCCATGTTGAAATTCCTCCATCGCTTCTTTGACCTGCCCCTGATAAGATTGCAAACAATCGATCATCATCTCATAGGCCCAACGTCTCAATTCTTTTTCAGCCGATTCCAATAAAGACTCCACCTTGATCCCTCCCCCATATACACGCTATTTAAATGGCAACACAAGGATAAATCATGATATATTCCTATTTTTCCAGATGACAAATAGAGACTTTTTTCTTATCTATGATTCTGCGATGTGAAACATGCCGCAAATAATCCGTTTACGAAACAAATTTTTTCATACGCGGAACGATTACCGTGAAGATGACGATAAGAAATCCTAAAATGAAAAAGCCAAACAGCCATGGCAGAAACGATGATGATGTCCGTTCCGCCTCATCCATTGGTTGACGAGACGGAATCGATTGCTCTTCAACGAAAGAAAACAATCCTAGTTTCTCCGCTTTAGCAGCAATCGTATTCGTTTCTTTTTCTTCCGATAAAAACAACTGTGCTTTTGTTTGTTCGAAGAAAGAAGAGGCCGGTCCTTGAAATGTCAGCGATGTTTGCGTTTCCGGTAAATCTCCCTTTTCATCGAGCAGCGACTCTTCATGAAGGTAATCGGTGCGTAATTCGATGTCCTGCCGTTGATATTGATTTGGTTCAATTTCCGGCCACTCGTCCGACTCCGCGTAAACCGTCACTCCCATCGTAGCCAATACAGAGCAGAGGAAGAGGAAAAAGAACATCACAAGACGTCCTCTACCCTTCATATGTTTCCGCCTCCTTCTGCAGAGCTTCTAGACGCTGCTTCAAAAACGGAACTGCGGACATGAGCAATGTGACAACTCCTAACGTAATGACAGCTGGATAAAATGCTTGCTGGTCTCCATATTGAATCGACATATATGTTTCTGATATCGGATGGTCAAAGCTAAAGTTTGGCAATACTAAGTCAAGTAATGGAGTAATGAAAAACAGGATTAAGCCGACTCCGAGCACCCAGCCGGTAAACGGTCCGACGAAAAAGGCCAAGCGAACAATGGCGGAACAGAAAAATAATAAGACAATGGTAAAAATGCTCCACTTGAGCGCCTGTATGTCTTGCATCGGATAAATTCGCAATCCATATGTGCTGATGATGAAACCAACAAGCAGGTTCATCATGATCAGCAACGCCAGCTGCATCATAAACGGAACGGAAGAATAATAATGCAGGAAGAACCCAATGAGCATGCCGCACAGCAAAATAATGATAAGCATCACGACAGGCGGCGTGTACGTTGTTTTCTCCTTCGGAATATCTCCGCTTACTTGCACCGGATTGGTTAAGTAATCATACACATATCCGTTTGTTTGTTTGTCTACCATCGTATTGTTTAACAGATGATATACATCATTTTTAATTTGTTTGGTTGTATTGACATTGGTTGCCCATTTGCTGTTTAACTCATCTGCCCGATCTTGGACCGATGCCACTTTTTCATGCATCTCATTTGTGTAATCGATAATCCGGTCTTGCCCTTCGGCAATGGAGGTGACTAAATCAGAAATTTGTGCGATGTCTTGCAGCGTATTTTGCTGGATGGTAATAACAAATTCACCATCGTTGGCTCCTACCGTCGATTGTATGGTTCCTTCTTCATCCATGGTTTGCTGGAGCTGTGCTGTTACTTCATTCGCGGCGTCATTTAGTGATTGCAATTGTCCCATCAGCTCTGCTTGCACTTTTTCCACATTTTCATCATATTGCCGTATATATTCAAGCGTTGCTTCAACAAAAGAATGAACGTTATTTTCGGCCGTTTCTGCACCTTGCAAAGAAGCGGCTGAGTCGCCCTGCAACTGCTGAATTCCGCTATGAATCTTCGATAAAGTTTGAAAAATCTCCGCTTTTTCCTTCCAATTTACAATCAGCTGCTCCACAAGTGCTTCGTCAAAATTCCCCGTTCGCTTTAACGTATCCTCAAAAATTGCTAACCAAGCAAAATAGGCGAGAAGACCATTCATGTTTCTGCTTTGAATAGCCGGCTGAAAGTACGCTGACAATTGTTGCTTTCGCTCTTCAGATAACGACGGAGACTGAAGAATAGCTTGTTCTTTTGCGATAATTTGCTGAACCACTGTTTCTTCCGATTGCCCATTGCTGTCACTCGCCTGCACGGCTAATTGTTTTGCCAATTGCGTATATTTTTCCTGCCATTGCTGCTGGAGGGATAACTGCTTTTGCCATGCTTCTTTTGCCTTTTGTATTTCCATTTCCAGCTGCTTCATGTCATTATCAATATCCCCCCAGCTTCCCGATGTACCTTGCCCTTCCTGCGTCTCTTGTGGCTGTTTCGGCTTTACTGTTTGCAGCTCGGTCTTTAAAGACGCCAGCTGCTGCTCAACCCCATCCAGCCATTGCCCATTTTCTGTTGTCTGTGGCAGCTCTCCCGGCACCGGCTGTTCATTCGGTGCTGACAGAGTGGTGGCAGATTGCAACTGCTGCCGTAGCGGAATGAGTTTTTGCTGCACTTCGTCCAATATCTTTGTACCTATTTGTTGTTGATATTGACGGATGAGATCTTTTTGTGACTCCAACAGTCGTTCATCAACGTTTGAATTTTCCAGCTGGTCATGGAGATTCGTCAATGCCGTATGGTTGTTCGCCACTGTATTGCGCAGTGTAGACACAGATTGCAGCAATGTTTGGCCATTTAATTCTAACTCCGGTTTGACATTCCATGGCCGTTCTACGATGGAACGTATTCCTCCGCTCACCATCGTTTCATACTGATGAATTCCTTCTTGGATAAGGTCATGCTGTTGTTGCTGATATTCTTTATACGCCTGAATATCCTCGATAAACGAAGCAATTTCCGCTTCTGCCTGCTCCAAACCTTTTAACGTATCGTTGGAGGAGCTTTCGGCGTTTTTCGAAGACGAAAGCAGCTGTTCAAGCATCTTTTTTTGACTCTCGATCTCTTTTGTTAATTTGGCAGAGCTAGGGGTGTAAAAATCGTACATCGTCTTTTGAAAAGCGATTTCTTTTTCCAAAATAGCACTAAATTTTTTGCGAATATCTTCTACCGCTTGGCCGACATAGCTCCAATACAGCGTAGACATCTTTTGATTGATCGTATTTTTAGCTGCTTCTAACTCTCTCTGTACCCGCTCCCGGTTTTTCGCCTCAAGATTCGGCTGGATTTTATATTGGACAGTTGCCTTAAGCGGCTTTTTTTCATTAAAGGTCAAAATGTTTCTGGAAAAATCGGATGGCAAATAAACGACAGCGTCATATTGGCCGTCCGCCAGCCCTTTTTCCGCTTGGCTGCGATTGACGACAGACCATTGATAACTAGAGTGATCATCAAGAGCTGGTACAATTTCTTTGCCGAAGTCGTATGTTTTCTTATCATAATCGGCTCCCACATCTTCGTTGACTACCGCGATTCGGTTTGTTGTCCTCTCTGTTACCTTCATCGGGTTATGGCCAATGAACGTAAAGAACAGCACAGGAAGAGCAACAATAAACACAATCTTCGCAATCAACTTGACGATTTTCCATTTTTCCGTCATATGATTCACCTGATTTCCTTTATTCTACTTTTGGGATTTGTATTTTCTGTTCTTTGCCATTGACGACAAAATAGCCAAACCCTGGGTCCACTTCTGATTCGTGTCGCGTAAATGGCAGTGCAAACAAGCTTTGCTCTGATTTTTTCATGACGAGGATCGCTTGCCGAATTTGTTTCAGTTCAGTTGTCAGCGCATCAAAGCCCTTCATAAATTCATTTGCATTTCCTGCGACAATGACACTAAACCCCAGATGGCTGTACCGCTTCATCATCATCGCGATTTGCTCGTGAATTTTACCATCGGCTGACTGCTGAAGCCTAGAAAGACTATCTGCAATGAAAACAACAGGTGAAAAAGCTTGTACATGAACATCCGCTTTCCCAATTGCTGCTAAATACTCTTCCTCTCTCGTTTGCAATATTTCATTTGCCTCATCAAGCCAATGGTGCATTTGCTCTTTTGTTTCTATATAGGTGACGTTTTCTTTATTAGCGTATAAAGCAAGGCCGCGATCAACTCCATCAAACAACCCGATACCTGCCGTCGGCTGGACGAGCAATGATTCCAATATCACTTTGATCGCATTCGTCTTCCCTTTGCGCGACTGCCCTACTACAAGACAATGCGGATTGGTTTGTATATGAAGGGAAACCGGACGAACCGTCTCTTCATCAAGACCAATCGGAATCAAGCCAGGATGTGGCTGAACTATATACGTTTTCGCAAAGAGCGCAAATGGTAATTGTGTTGGAAGCATTGGAATCGGTTGCGGCTTGCGCATGCCTTTATATTTTTCTTTCAACCTTGCTATCTCTTCCTTCACGTTTTCAAGCACTGCTATATCATCTTCCCCATCAGCCGGAAGATAAATTTGCGTTAAAACCGCTTGATCTTTTTTCACCAGCGCTCTTCCCGGAATCGGCTCGACCTCGTACGGAGTTCGTCCAATGATAGAAAATCGTTCCGAACTGTCAAGGAAATAATGAACGATTTTTGTTTTTAAATTGTTCATGAGCGGCGGGCGAACTCCGCTAACTCTTGTTGCCGTTATCATCAAAAATATTCCAAGCGATTGCCCGTCTCGAGCATATTGAATGAGCTGTGTTTCAAAATCGGGCATTTCTTCTTTGACAAGATCAAAGTTGTCAATCGTGATAAAGATAATCGGAAGTTGTTCTTCAGAAAGCGTGTTATACAATTTAATCGTGCTTACTTCTTTTTCCATAAAACGCTGTTTTCGCTGTTCGATTTCTTCTTTCATTAACTTTATAATTTTCTCAATTTTCTTTTCATCATCAAGTCGAAAGTAATCAGCCGTATGCGGCAATTGCCGCAGCGGCAGCAACGCGCTGTTTCCGAAATCGAAAATGTAATAATGAAGCTGTTCTGGACTATAGACGGACGCAAAGCTCATTAATAATGTCATCGCCGTTGTCGATTTCCCATATCCCGCAGAACCAAAAATGCCGATATTTCCGTCTTCCATCCATTGATATAAGTAGTCCGATTGCCGCTGCAGCTCCGGTTCATCTTTTAGACCAATCGGAAAATAAACGGTGTCTCGTTCTAGCAAAGCAGGGCGATGCAAGCGAGAAGATAGCGGCGGCAACCATGGACTCGGCAGCTTTTCGATCCCGAGTTGCTGCTGCGTTTTGATAATTTCTTGAACAACCATTTCGATTTCTGTTTTTTGTTTTTTCTTGTTTTTCTTCATTTTCGCGTCAATATTTGAAACCGGGACAAGTCCTAAGTCTGTGACAATATAAATCTCATCTTCTGATTCAAAGCCCTCTTCCATATATGGCGCACCGCTCCATGCGGATTGAAACAATTCGTATACTTCATTATTTCCGACTTGAAGATACGCCCGTCCCGTGACAGTAATTGTTGCCGCATCTCCGTTTTTCAAAATTTCCTTACTGTCGTTTGCATCTTGCATTTTTAAACTAATGCGGAAGCGGGCATTGCTCCAAATTTGCTCATCAATTACCCCTCGCGGCTTTTGCGTCGCTAAAATAAGATGAACTCCTAAGCTGCGGCCAATTCGCGCCGCACTCACTAATTCGCGAATAAAATCCGGTTCCTCGCTTTTCAATTCTGCAAACTCATCCGCGATTAAAAAAAGATGCGGAAGAGGCTCTTTTGCCTTCCCTTTTTTATATAACTCCATATAATCATTGATATGGTTTACTTCATATCGATCAAACAGGCGCTGCCGTTTTTTCAGTTCACTGTTAATGGATGCCAACGCGCGTGCGCTGAAGTTTTTGCTGCCATGAATATTCGTAATGGTGCCTAATAAATGCGGAATGTTTTTAAACGGTTGCGCCATTCCGCCTCCCTTATAGTCAATGAGCAAAAACGCGACTTCATGAGGGTGAAAATGCACCGCCAATGACAAAATGTACGTTTGCAGAAGTTCACTTTTCCCCGACCCTGTCGTCCCCGCGACAAGCCCGTGCGGGCCATGCGCTTTTTCATGCAAGTTCAGTTCTACGATGTCTTTTTTGCCTTTTAGTCCAATTGGAACGGCCAACGAGCGCGAAGGTTGATGAATCATCCAATTTTCCTTCATATTTATCTCTTCCGCTTTCTTCACTTGAAGTAACTTGAGAAACGTGACTTTTTCTGGAATAGAATTATGCATTCCCCTTTGATGATCTAAAGAGCGCAATAAACGTGCGAACCGCTCGTTCCCTTCCCGAGTATGTTCATCGAGCGTAAACGGAATATGCGCTGCTTTCCGGTGCTGGATTAAAATTTCTCCATCCCGCTCGTTGATATATTGCACGAGCGTATGAATGTTTTCTGTTAAACTTTCTTTCGTATCCGAAGCAAAAATCACGGAAATACCGACTTCTTCGTTTTTTTCCTCTAAATATTCCAAAATGACATGTTCCGCAATTAAAGAGCGGTTGGCGACGATAAACACGAAATGCGGAGAAAACCGTTTCTTCTCTTTTTCTTCGTCCAAGTCGCGCTCCCTCAACATTTCGTAAATGGATGACAACAATTGGTCACGTGTCTGTTCGTTATAAATAAATCCTTTCGCGAAAGAATTTGGCAGTTGAAAATGCGGGAGCCATTTCATCCACTCCCAATGTTTGTAGTCTTTTTCATGAAAAATAGCGACAAACCGCACATCATGATAGCTATGGAAAAAAGCCATTTGGCCAACAAACTGCTGAATTTCGTGATTGACGATGGAATCTTTCCCGACCATTCCGATTGCTCCGCGCGACAATTCAATCGTCAGCGGAACGTTTTTTACGGTTTTATACGCTTGCACCATCTGTTGTGACTGTTCCAACAAATCGTCAATTTCTCGGTTTGCCAAATCGTTCATGTTTACAGACACTTCATATGTGGACGGAACATTTGCTTTTCCGATGCGAAGATGGAGAAAATCTTCGCTTTCCATCGTCCGTTCCCAAATGCGGTCACTGATTTGCAAAGTTAACGATTTCATTTTTTCAAATGACGGAAAATGATAATAAAGTACGCTTTTTTGCTTCTCCGACAACTCTTGAAGTTCTTTCCGCTTTTGTTCAAGATAATTCATGTAAATGTGACGACGCTTTTCTTGCCGCGTTTTCCGATTCTTTTTTTCCTTAAAATATTGCACGGTCGATGTCACTAATGTCGTAGCGAACATCACGATGGAAATAAGAATAAAAATCCCTCGCGGCTGAATTAGTGCGACGACTCCCATGACAAGAAGCATCATCAGCGGCGGCAAAATCATAAGCCAAAAACCGCGTTGGTCTCCTTCTCCGTCTTGGCTTGGAAACGAAATCGTTATCTTTTCATTCGGTAATTCGTAAATCATTCTCGGTGTCCGATGATATAAAGGATATTTCTTTTTCATTTCCGAAGCGGGTGGCAGTGTTTTGGTCAATGAAGATACCACTTCTTGATCGCTTGCCACCGATAACAAATCGTCCTCCAAAAAACTAAGCGTAATATACGGACACAATATCATATCGCCATTTTGTAAACGGGTAACCTCATTTACCTTCTTTCCGTTAAGAAAAACGGCTCCTTGTTTGTCAGGAACGAGAAACCAGTCTCCTTTCTTTCTGATGAACGATACGTTTGCGCTTCCCGCTTGAATAGCCGCTCCGTGTTGCGGCGCAATGACAAGTTCGGTTTGATTTCCAACATAATATATATGTTCACTGATCGGCTTATCGAGCCATACGATTACCACGGTTTGTCCGTCTTCTTCTATGGTAAAGGGGATATGCGGTTTCAGTTCCCCCATCATTTCATTTCCTCGCACTACCGTCAAAGCGGACGCTTCCTTTTGCTTTCTTAATTCCACATATCCTTTATGAAAAGAAAAGGACGGAATGGTTACATGATGCTCTAGCTTATTTCCAATAAAAATGGAAGCCGTCTGTTCTTGTAAAGGGAACTGTTGACAAGTATCTTCATAAAAAATCCATAATTGGCTCATACAATCCTCTCCTACGATGCTCACTACTCTACTTCTTTCTCGGTTTACTTTTTATTGTCCGAAGCGTTTGGAACGTCGCTCGGTGCATTTGGCTGCTGCTTTTCCCCCGCAGAAGGCGGTTCAGTCACTTGCGGCGTCTGTTGCTGAACAGGCTGGGTTTGTTGTTCGGTTTGTTCGGCTTGCTTTTGCTCTTCTTGCTCTTTCTGATATTCTTCTATTTCTCTTTCAATCGATTCTAATTTTTTCTGTCTTTCTTCTCCTGTCAAACTATCATCTGCCTTTATCTCTTCACGATATTTTAACAATCCGTACATGATCAGCTCTCTATCTTCCATCGCTCTCGCAAGGTCAATGGCTTCTTCGTTTCTTCCCCTTCCGATATAAATCCAATACAGCAAATATTGTGGATCGGTTTTCAACGTAATGTTATTTTGCACGTTCTGACGTTGTTCCTCTGTTAACGACTCCGTCATAACATATGAAGAAGCTAATTCGTACTGCACCACATACGGCATTTTTTCCGGCGGATAATTTTCTAATGTCGTAATCACTTCACTATACTTGTCATTTAAAAACAATTCCGCGCTTTTTACATACGCTTCCTGTTTTGGCTGTAAAAAAAAGAACGAATAAAAAGTATAAATCATAGCAGGAATCAACAGAAGAAGCGACGAAAAGAATATATAACGTTGAACATTCCATTTCCGTTTCGGAATATGTATCATTGTTCGCTCTTTTACTTCTTCCTCATCAATACATCTTTCCAGAACAGACAGCACTGCTTCGAGATGTTCTGCCTGCAAAATTTTCTCAGCTACAGCAGAAAACTTTAATGTTTCGTGAAACTTCATGTATTCTTCAAAACGATATTGTCCGTCAATCAGCACAAGTACGGTCGCTTTCACCTCTTGAAGTAGCTGTTCCGCATCCGCCTCATACGGCGGCAGGCTTTCTTTTATCCCAACGTGGAGAAAAAACGGTTCCAAATCATGGTCAAAAAGGATATTTTCGGGACATATAATAAGAATAAAGCGGCTAAGACGATGATTTTTCACCTTTTTGACGAGTTGGTGCGCCGCTGATAACCGCGAAAACATGGATTTCTTCCGTACATCTCGAAATCTGATGAACGATGAAGGCGGGGTTACCGTAATTTTCACTTCATCTTCAGATACAGCAATTTCTCTTAACAAAAATGAATCTATTTCTTTCAATAGCTCTAATTCTAACGGATGCTGCACCTTCAATTTCGCTCTCTGAAAGACAATCGTATCATGCTTGTCTTGTGTAAGGACGGCATCGATTTTTGTTTCCAAATACGTCTTTTTTTCTTCCATATAAAATAGAACTCCTTTTCTCTTTCTCCATGGCTACAATATAACGATGCGGTCTCCGTTCGTAATTCCGCTATCTTTTAATGTCAGGTAACCTGGGCATACAACTGCTTTGTTTTCCACCCTTACCCAATAACCTTCTCTCGGTTGTACCGATATATTTTTCAACTGCCAAACAATATCTACGACCTTTTTGACGGAGTAAAAATCCGATAAGCGGAGATCAAACACATCTCCTGTATACTGCTGTAAATCAACAGTAATCTGGATATACATGATTACGCCCTCCAATACAGAAAAAAGCGCCATAATCTTTCATAGATTTGTAGCGCTTCTTTCCGAACATGTAACTCTTTATCCACGAATTTGGCTTGCAATTTGTTGGTCGGTACTTTCGAGAATAGTAGCTGAATTGTGCAATTGTTGGGAAATTTCATTCAATAAAACAGCCATTTTTTCAAATGACGGACGCAATTCATGATACTGTTGAACAAACGCTTGGCTAGAAGCACCTTCCCATATTTCCTGCAAATGGCTGCTCATGTTATCCAAACGGGATATTAATTCTGTCACATTAGAACTCTCGTTATTATATTGCCTTGCCACTGCGCGTAATTCTTCTGGCGTTAAACGAATAACTCCTGACATATTTCCTCCCCCTTTATCCATAATTTCCCTTTTTATTTTAATAGAGATGCCAAGCAGCAGTCAACAATATATAACCATTTCTTTTAAAATAAGGAAATAGTACCGTTTTTTTACTTGTTTACTTTACGCTTTTGTGCCATTATCCTCATTATAAGAAATACTTTCTTACTATTTATGGGATCAAAAGAAAATGGAGGATAGGAGAATAGTCGGTGCTGATTTTCATTAGCCCTCTAGCTCACCTTTTCTTTTCCCGAATGATGATATCATAATACAGAGTGATATTTTGTCCTCTCATGTCATTAATCATGTTTGTGTATCGCTGAGCGGCGGTATTCATGGAGTTTTTATACATATCATTGTATGATTGATTGGTTTTTTGATACTGCTCAATCGCTTCATTGGTTTTGTCGATGATTTGCCCCCTGCCATATTTCATTTCATGATGAATCAAATGAACCAATTCCGCATCCAATTCACTCATTCGATTCAACTGCTGAATAAAAGCATTCGCTTTATACATGAAATCCTGTTCTACATCAAAATAATAGAACATATTCAATTGTCCCATACAGAATATCCCTCTTTATCAATATCGTAAATCAAATATCTTGGCCACATTTTGGTCCTGCTCAAAAAACTCTTCAAATGATTTTTTGATAGTTGCAATGAGTTCTTTTCCTTTAGAAATTTCCTGTTCATAATACGAAAACATTGTTTCAAAGATATGCGGAATCATCGGATCCATCGGCGGAATCGACTCATGAACCTCAATGCGGCGTAACACATATACTCGTTCGGCATCATAGGTAAAATGGCCCAATAAACGCTGATAGGCCCACGGATTTTGTTCCATGTCCTCGATTTTGTTCATCAGTTTTCGTTTTTGTATTTCAAAATCTTCTACATATTCATAGGAATATTGCTGTTTCATCTCATGTAATGTCGCTTCTTTTTCTTCCAAGATTTGCAGTCCCTTCTGATATACTCTTACGGCGGAGGAAAGATTCATCCGGATTTCGTGTGCCCCCATTTTTTTGATTAAAATCAAATTCCCATACTCATCATACGTTCTGCCTTTGGAACGGGCGAGGGCCATGATGACTTCGTTCAAGGTGTGAGCGTTTACGCTCGTGGTGATGGCATTTTGAAAATTCACCGTATTTTCTTGAATGATTTGAAGGCGTTTTAAGATGTTCAATACCTTATCCCGAATCTGGAATAACATCTCAATACTAGCTTTCCATTGAAGAATGTCATCAGCTACATTTGGGGTAAGGAATGGAATGATCATTCTCCAGTTCAATATTTTACTGAGCAGTTGTTGAATCGAGGCGACATCCTTTTCAATTCCTTTGACTTCGGTCAAAACCGTTTTCTTTTCTTCTGGAGTAACATAGCCCAACTCCACGAATACGCTGAATATCGGATCCAAATTTTTATACAAAATCGTCACGTTCTCCATGAGCTCCGGAATTTTTACTTTCATATCGCCGAGCATATGATTCGCTTTCGAGACAATATCTCCTGCATTCCACAAATAGTCCATAGTATCATAGCCCTGAAGCGACTCAATAAAGGCGATATCAACCCCCGTCATCGCCTGAACGACCCCATCAAATCCTTTTTCATTGTAAACATCTGAATATTGCGATAAATACATTTGAATTGCTTTTACATCTTTATCGGATATTTTCGCAATCAAATCTTTGATACTAGTAAAATCTTTGTTCGTATCAATGACCCGGCGGCTTCCGATATCGATGAACCCCCGCACGTCACTCACCGCATACAACATATCCTCTTGAGATGTAAGATGATGAATCGAATGCTCGTCGATTTGCTTTTTATAGTATTCTTCCGCAAAGGATTTAAGTTCGGATGGGGGGATGGAGTATATTATGTTGTAATCAGTTGAAATATTAATACCAAATTCTCCCTCTAATTTACTACGAAAATCAAGATCTATATAAGCCAGTTGATACACATTGGGTGGAGCATCGTTAATGACATATACTTGGTCGAATCGATGTTTTGTGAGCTGAATCATTTCGGCATGGTTCCCGCCCTGCGAATGGCCCAGTCCGATTTTTTTCAGTTCGATTGTTTGACCGTTCCGCTTTAACTCTTCGGTAATTTTTTTCGTCATAATATCGTCAAATCGTAATGCATCATTATATTGAATTTTACTTTGTCCGACGAAAATTCCAAAAGCATTGTACACCCAATCAAGCGGTTTCCACGTATTGGTCTCCCGCTTTTCACTTCCCCGTGCGATGGTATACATTTGATTGATTCCTTTTTCTTCATCATAAAAATGAATAATCGTCCCGTCAAAGCCGGAATCGTTGACGTTTACATTTTTAAAGTCTTCCGAATGATAAACATGGATTTGGGCAGGGGGATTACTTCCTGTTTCTTCAATGTAGATGCGCCTGATTTCTTCTACGGTCAAATGTTTGTATTCCAAGCTCATCACTCTTGCCCGCAAGAGATCTGTATCCAAAACCAACTTCTGAGACATGGCCCTTCCACCTCCATATCCCTCAATCGTGAAATTCAATCGATTTCATCAACATTTTCGCAAGTTCTTCCTCTTTGTTCACATCGATATGGCATCCCCTGGCTGCATCCTCACATTTAACCTTGTATATAAATTGTACTGCTTGGGGACTGTGATTAGATTTTATATAGGCAAAAAATTTGTAATCAATATTTTTTTTGTTATCAACCGAAATATCGTTTTCATTTTTCGCAAAATAAATGGTACTACGGTCAGCCTCTATCTTCGTGTATTTCCCGTTATAGTTGGCATAACCAGATAACAAATTAAGATTTGCATCAATTTCATTTGTTATGTTTCTTTTTTCGTAAGTCAAGTCCACAGAGTATGTTATATTTTCTTGTTCTCTCACCCCTGCAATAAGAGAGGACTCAAAATACTTGCCATGCTTTTCATAAAACCCATTGTTTACTTTCGCGTCTTTCGGAAACAACATCGTAAAACCGCCAGTTCTTGACCGAAATAAGTAGTAGCCTTTCTTCACTTCTTTCGGAGACACCATAAACTTTCGGGTGAACTCGTCTTGAAAAGGTATCGTGTCCGGCAATTTCTCCGGATGAGCCTTCGAATCCATCTCACATCCTCCGATCAATATCAAAGTCAATAGTAATAAGTTCCTCCAGCGCTTTCGCAAATGACGGTCTCCTTTCCCAATTATCTCCATTCTCTCTATACGTATCATATGATCACTGTTTAAGCAACAAAAAATGTAATTATATCCAAATTTGGATAAAAAGAACTATAAGGTCACTACAATTTCGGGCGAGATTGTAAGCGACTTATAACTTTAGACTTATTAATGAATCAGAGAAATGAGAAAAGCAAATGGGGACTCCTTTGAGGGGTTTTTTGAAAGGGGGACCTGACATACACTTGGTCAAATCGATGTTTTGTGAGTTGGATCATTTCAGAGTGGTTCCCACCTTGCGAATGACCCAATCCGATTTTTTTCAGTTCGATTGTAGCTCCCTTTTGTTTTAATTCTTCGGTAATTTTTTGCGCCACAATCTCTTCAAACCGGAATGCATCATCATATTGATTTTTACTTTGTCCGACGAAAATTCCCAAAGCATTGTAAGCCCAATCAAGCGGTTTCCATGTATCTTTTTCTTGTATTTCGCTTCCACGTGCAATGGTATACATTTGATTGATTCCTTTTTCTTCATCATAAAAATGAATAATCGTACCGTCAAAGCCGGAATCGTTGACGTTTACACTTTTAAAGTCTTCCGAATGATAAACATGGATTTGGGTAGGGGGATTACTTCCTGTTTCTTCAATGTAGATGCGCTTGATTTCTTCTACGGTCAAATGTTTGTATTCCAAATTCATCACTCTTGCCCGCAAGAGATCTGTATCCAAAACCAGTTCCTGAGACATGGCCCTTCCACCTCCTTATCCCTTAATCGTGAAATTCGATGGATTTCATCAACATTTTCGCCAGTTCTTCCTCTTTGGCCACATCGATATGACACCCCTGGGCCGCGTCCTCGCAACTGACCCCGTATATGAACCGTACTGCTTGAGGACTGTGATTGGATTTAACATAGGAAAAAAATTTATAATCAGTATTTTTTTGTTATCAACCGATATATCGTTTTCATTTTTCGCAAAATAAATGGTATTGCGATTAGCCTCTATCTTCGTGTATTTCCCGTTATAGTTGGCATAATCAGATAACAAAGAAAGATTGACATCAATAACATTCGTTATATTTCGGTTTTCATATACCATATCAATATAGTATATAATGTTCTCCTCCTCTCTCACTCCTGCAATAACAGAAGATTCATAATACTTGTCATGTTTCTCATACAACCCTCTGTTTATTTTTGCGTCTTTCGGAAACCACATTGTAAAACCTCCGGTTCTCGACCGGAACAAATAATATCCTTCCTTTACTTCTTTTGGCGAAACCATAGATTCACGAGTAAACTTGTCTTGAAACGCCACCGTGTTCGGCAATTTCTCCGGTTGAGCTTTCGAATCCATCTCACACCCCCCAATCAATATCAACGTCAATAGCAACAAGTTCCTCCATCTCTTAAACAAAGGATGCTCTCCTTTCCCAATTATCTCCATTCTCTCTATACGTATCATATGACGACGGAAGGTTCAATAAAAAATGTAATTGTATCCATATTTAAGTAAAATGAACTATGAGATCAGCACGATTTTGGAGAGGAATGTAGACGACTTATGACTTTAGACCTTATTGATGAATTGGAAAAATAACGCGGAGATTGGTTCTGTATGTTTGTTGAGGAGTGGTACACGATTCATCTAGGCGGAAGGTCGCTGCTTATCTCTTTTGATTTCCTCTGCAGCGAAGATAAAAAATCAAAACTTACTTTATTTAATAGATGGTGTTGCAAAACTAGAGTGAAAACTTAAAATTATGCATAATCATACACAATTGTACATGCAGTAAATAACGATGAACCCCATACCAGCGTGGCTGTTCTAATCCATCATTCTTTAACTGATTGAATGTCTATTCAATCGTGTTACGGAAATGAAGCAACCTTTTTCCAAATTCTGTTTTAAAAAGCGGAGACACCACGCGACCATAAGCATCTTTTCGTTCCACACTATTTCGGCGGTAATAGGTAAAACGAAAAAGATTTCTGCTTGTTCCGCTATTTGACGGACTTTTTCGCTGTCATAGGCGGCATCTCCAAGGGCAAACTCAAATGTCTCATTCCTTTAAAGATGGAAATAATTCGAGTGCAACGGCCGCATCGATTCGATTCGACGTTGTGAAGACATAAGATAAGATGATTCCTTCAGTCGTTGCACAAAGATGCAACTTATAACTTTTGAACCAGTTGTATGGAGTAGAAATTCCCCATCTAGCTTCAGAATCATAGAGACGGCTTTGGAGTTATCGATGATGACAACTTTCGGATACCGAATTCTTTGAGAAGTTAGGCATTAAAAGCCGAAAATCCTTGTTTTCGAAATAACTTATCCACACGTGAAAACGTAGAAAGATGTAGGATATCTTTGAGTCCATAAATTCGCTGGAAGTAGCCGAGACGATTCAGTGTGTCCACTACCCGACGTAAAGATTAATAAATAATGATTTTTCAAAATTGATAGTCACCCTGCCACATAAGGTGCTTCTGATAACCAAAGGTTGACCAATGTATTGAAATAAAACTTTTAAAAGCGGATTCATTTCGCTAGACAGTGCATATTCGATAACAAAATTGGAAATCGATAATGTCCACCCCTTGGAGATTGGTTTTTTGGTCACTATATTTTATTTCCAATACGGTGAATTTTTTGCGTACATTTATGTATGGATTATGTGTTTTGTAACACGTTCTACTTTAATTGGAATGGACGAACGCGGTAGAAAAATGCATATTACTATTTTTTAAGATATGAAATGTCATCAAATGATTAGGAATGCTTCGTTATAAGATATTCAGAAATCTTTTGCTAAAGTGGATCCCTTGAAAAACAGCATCTATCGTAAAATACGAAAAAAGGCTGACCCAAAACGTGTCTGACCTCACACGAAATCCATAATATATATTGTTCTCATCTAACGTTTTGTACTATATTATGGTGAGATCTGACTTTGTTTTAAGGTCGGCCTTTTATTAGTTAACCTGTTGCTCCATATTCTTTTGTCAAACTTTAAATTTGCTGATAAGCGATTGCAGTTCCGCTGCCATTTTCGATAGCGAAGTAGCAGATGAAGCGATCTCTTCCATCGATGCCAATTGCTCTTCCGTCGCAGCTGATACCTCTTGCGTGCCTGATGAGGTCGTTTCTGCGACTTGCGTAATGAATTGCATCGATTGCACCATCTGCTCCGTTCCGGCTGCCATTTGTTGAACGGCAGACGAAACTTCTTGGATTTGCGAAGTAACTTCATTGATGGCAAGTTGAATTTGTCCGAATGATTCTCCCGCTCTATTTACTACTCCAATGCCGGCCGCGACTTCTTTTGTGGCTGTTTCCATCGATTGCACGGCTTTGTTCGTTTCTTCTTGAATGGCCGATATTAGTTGAGAAATTTGTTGCGCTGATTGAGCTGATTGCTCTGCCAGCTTCCGCACTTCATCCGCGACGACCGCAAAGCCGCGTCCCTGTTCTCCCGCTCTCGCTGCTTCAATCGCCGCGTTCAATGCCAACAGATTTGTTTGCTCAGCAATTCCTGTAATGACTTCAATAATTTGTCCAATTTCTTTTGAGCGTTCTCCTAACCCTTTAATCGCACCCGCCAAGCCGTTAACCGTTTCATTAATTGAATTCATCTGCTCAACTGCCGTATTAATCGCCTGTCCTCCTTCGGACGCCTTTTCTGAAG
This sequence comes from Thermaerobacillus caldiproteolyticus, assembly GCF_013761245.1. Taxonomy (GTDB): domain Bacteria; phylum Bacillota; class Bacilli; order Bacillales; family Anoxybacillaceae; genus Thermaerobacillus; species Thermaerobacillus caldiproteolyticus. The sequence goes on from NZ_JACDUT010000007.1 coordinate 143,067, forward strand.
CCTCTATAGCAATCGCGGAAACAGATTGCGCATTATTGGCAACCTGCTGAACGCCGATTGACATTTCATTGACAGTTTGCGAAGTCTCCTCCACGCTTCGCACTTGCTTCTCCACTCCGCTTGCGACTTCCTGCATTGTAGAGGCGATTTGCTCGCTCGCTTTCGTTGTCTGTTCCGCGCTCGCCGTTAATTCCTCAGAAGAAGCAGCTACTTGTTCGGCATTGATGCTTACTTGCTCAATCAGTTCGCGCAAGCTTTTGGCCATTTGATTAAACGAATGAGCTAAATCGCCGATTTCGTCTTTGTTTGTAATGTTAATATCATCCGCGGTAAGATCTCCTGCGGCAATTTTTTCAGCAGCTCCCGCAAGCTTGATGACCGGTTGGGAAATAATGCGGCTTATATACCATGCAAAGCTAATTCCCACTATAATAGCTGCAATTCCTAGAAATAAGGTTAAATTTTTAATCGAAGCCACTTTTGCTGAAGTAGCTTTACTTCCTTCCTCTAAGTGCTTTTGCTGATAATCGCTCAGCTCTTTTGCTTTTTCTTCAAACTGTTTGACGGTCTGGTTAACTTGTTCGGCTACTTGATTTGTATATACTTCCATTTTGTTTTCTTTTTTCAATTGAAACGCATAGCTACCCAACTGATAATATTTATCTTCCAATTGATTGAGTTCTTTCAGAATCTCCTTGGGTTTTGGCTGAGTAATTTGCTTCTCTAAGTCTCTGCTTAGCTGCTGGTACTCTTCATGCGTCGTTATAAAGTTTTGCTCTGCTGCATCGTCACCTGTAAGCAAATAGCCACGAGCATTCACTTGCTCTTGTTTAAGTCTTATGATTAAGTCTTTAATAATCATAACTTTTTTGACACGATCATCGATTAAACTGGAGTAAGTGTTATCGACATTTGTAATTTGGTAGCTACCAATGACTACTATTATGGCTAAAATGGATAATACAACAGAAAATCCAACAAAAAGCTTTTTCCCTACTGTAATCCTCATAGCTTGTTCCCTCCATCAATAAGATGTTCTTTCAACAAAAGTTCTTCTTCCAGACGCCTTAATATTTTCGATCGATTCTTCCTCTACTTGTAGTATCCAGACTTTAAAACCTATCCTTCTTCAATGTTTAGCAGCCATGTCAGTGAATGTTTTCTTTGTAGCTCATCCATCATATGAAGCCTTTCAAATTGTAGGCCCCTTCTTCTTCCCGTGTAGATTTGGGTCGCACTTTTTAGGTATCCCTCCTGCGCTGTCAAATCAGCATCTTTCCTATTCTAAAATTTGGAAAATGCCTGCGATTCCGCACTACTAGTTGATCTTCAAAAGATTCGCCATTTTGAACTTTCTTGCCTCATTGAGCAATCCGCACATCGCTCTTCATTCCAAAATGCTCACGAAGCTACCTGTATGACCAGCCTTCCTCCAATGTCAAACGAACGACTTCACGTTTCAGATCTATTGTTCAAAGGATCACTTTTGAATGTAAATAAAAAAACTACCTCTTCAAAAGCTAAAGAGGCAGCCAAAAACACCTTCCATCAAAAACGTTCCAGGAAGGTGTTTTACATATCCTTTGAAGGAAAGTTTGCTTCCTAACAAAGAGCAACTGGCTGGCATGTCTATTCAAGAATGAATAGATGTAGCCCCTTTAGTTTTGCGCCCTACCCTTTCGGATAGTTTGCCAAATATTCATTTTTGTTAAGCATTGATCAACTAGTTTTATATAAAATAAACCCGAGGATTATCCTACTATACTTTTTAAGATAAGTAAATACTATACTTTTTAAGATAAATAAACCTTTAAAAACACAGATGATGTTGCAAAACTAAAATACAAACTCAAAGTTATGCATAAGCATGCAAAGTTGCACATGCAATAAATACCGATTCAATCCATACCATCGTGGTTACTCACACCCATCGCTCTTCAATTAATTAAATACTCGTTCGATGGAGCTTCGAAGACCGAATAGCCACTTTCCAAATCTGGTTTTCAAAAGGATAGGAATGACTCGACCACAAGCATCTTTTCGTTCCTTATTCTTTCAACGATTAATGGGAGGAACAAAAATATTCCGACTTGTTTTACCGCTTTAGGAATCTTTTCACTGTCGTACGCGGTATCACTAAGTGCAAACTCGATGTTCCATCCCCGCAAGACGAAAGTCATTCCGGTTCCACTGCTGTGTCATTTCGGTTGGCGGTAGTCAAGACATGAGATAAAATGATCCCTTCAGTAAGTGGTACACAGGTGCAGTTTATATCCTTTGAACCAGTGATATCGTGCCGACATATCCCACTTTGCTTGCGAATCGTAGAGACTGTTTCGTAGGACGGTACTATCGATGATAACCTCTTTAGGAGTCGAATACCCAAAAGTCGTTTAAGAGCCGTGATGAAAGGAAGAACATCCCTTGGAACCATTTACTGGCTCATGAAAACGTGGACAGATGAGGAACCTCCTGAAGTCCGCAAATACGACGAAAATAGCCAAACTGACGGAGAATGTGCACCAACTGTCGCAAGGAATCAATAGAAACGTATGCTTTCAAAAAGAAAAACATTTGACACGGGTGGTCGTTCGGTCACATAAGATGTTTCTTTCAAGAAAAGAAAGTTGGTCGATGTATCGAAATAATGCCTCTAAAAGAGGAGCTATTTCTACAGTTAAAGCATGTTCGAACACAGAATTAGAAATTATGATAGTGTTCACCCCTTAGCAATTTTGTTTGATCACTATATATGATTTCTAAGGTGGTGAATTTTTTGCTTCCTTTATGTATTATGCGTTTTGCGACACATTTGGAAGAAGAGGAGCTATATTATGAAAAAAAGCCGGCATCCTGCCGGCTTTTGGATTATTTATATACTTTTACTTTTACTGTTTTGACACCCCATTGGATAGCTTTTGCTTTTGTAGGCATGAATACGTCAATTGTGTTGCCTCTGATTCCGCCTCCTTTATCAGCTGCAACCGCATAGCCATAGCCGTCCACATAAACCTTTGAACCTAGCGGAATTACCTTTGGATCAACGGCAATTGCTTTAATCGAAGGGTTTTTCTTTAAATTTAAGCCTGTAGCCGTTATTCCGCTGCAGCCTTTGCAGTTAATTGTATAAGCATATGCTTTAACAGTGATTGTTTTGTACGCTGCTGCTTGGGCTGTCACCTTTTTTACGGTAGTTTTAGCAGCCGCTTTCGTTGCCGTTCCTGAAATCTTTAAAACCTGCTTTGGTTTGATCACATCGCTTTTAAGGTTATTCCAGCTCTTTAGCTGGCTCACAGTCACCTTATACTTTTTAGCTATGCCCCAAAGAGTGTCGCCACTTTTTACCTGATATGTACCAGCCGCCGATGCAGCTCCTGAAAATCCGAAGACTAAAAAGACTGATGAAGTAATATATAATAGTAATTTTTTCAAAGTACTACTCCCCCTTGCTTAATTTCGTAACAATAGAATAGCAATAAAATATAACAATTATGTTTCATAGAATTAGTAATTATGTTACAAAATGAAGACAAATCTAACAAACTATCAAGAACCAAGACGGGAATCAATTCACTTTCCCTCTCTTTCAATGGACAAATTCATTGAAGAAGGATTAGTAATGAGGAAACGTTTATTCACTAAGAGAAGTTTAGTAGAAAACAAGGTATTTATCAGTTTTATATTGAAATATAATGATCAGTGAATGATTGAGTAAGAAAGTATGGTGAAAGAAACAAGTTTTCGTCGTGCTTTTGGAGGCATATGAAATAGGTGAAAACAATAGAAAACTGTTAGTTATAAAAAAGAATTGCGGACGTATATCAGCCGTTTTGACCTGCCAGATGGAAATCCGATAAAAACCAGAATTCCTAAACAAATAAGAATAACTCTAAGAATAAATTTCTCTTTAAGTTTTTAATAATTTTGTACAAAAATACACTCTGGTAAATACCAGAGTGCATTGCTTAATACCCGTGGTACTAGCCGAACTTTATTGTTCGGCTAGTACCACAGTTTTTTTCTATTATGGAGTTAATTTTAAATCTGCCCAATGCGGGTGTTCCTCAAGTCTGCGTTCCATATCACGGAACGCTTTAAGTGAACGACTTAGCTTACTGTAAGCGTCGCCGCCTTCACTCCAACCTTGGTAACCAACCATTCCATTATAACCGATCTTTTTTAACTGCCCAAGTAACGCAAAATTATCTAACTCTCCGACGTCCAATGGCTCGATTGTCGCCACTCCGCCAAAACCGTGCGGATTGCGGCGACTACCAGAAATGTTCACTTGTTTCAAGTAAGGAGCCACCGCTTGAAGCGTAGCTGATAGGTTTGTTCCATCGACTGCATACCAATGGTAGCCACAAAAAACAATGCCGAGATTAGGATGATTGAGCCGCTTACAAAGTCTTACTGCATCTTCATGGCGTTCAACCCAGAATGAGAGGTGAGTGTAAAGTAAGATGTTAATGTTTCTTTGCTCTGCAATCTTCAGTGCCTTTTCCAGCCACTTTACGGCGATATCGTCCCCTTTAGGGTCTGAAGGTCGGATATGATGTCCGACCGATTGAATCGCCAGCTCGACCGTTGAGCAACCTTCCATGATCTCCAGCATTTTTAAAATGCCCGTATTTCTTGGATGGTCCTCACCTAATGAAAGGTCTAACACCACGTACACACCAGCGATATCCAGCCCATATTTCTCCTTAACATTTTTGAGCTTTTCTACATCTCTCCACCGCTCTCCGTGCCAGACAGATAAATGGGTCGCATCATACCCGATCTCTTTTAACATTTCACACCGCGCTTCAAAGCTATAAATGCCCATTGAGTTATAAAAAGCAAAGTCCATTGCATAAAACGGGTAACCCATTATTTCTAATTTCCTCCTTCCATCGAAAGGTTCATTACAGCGATTTCAACGCTTCAGCAATCTCTGTATCCCCTGACATTAAATCAAATGCTTTTTTATACGTATTTGGTTCATCAAGTGATTGAACGATGGTTCTTGCTACATCTTCCCGTGGGATGCTTCCGCCATTTAAGTTCTCTGCTGCAGTAACCAATCCTGTGCCTTTTTCATTACGAAGATAACCCGGACGAATAATGGTATAATTCAAACCGCTATTCATTAACATACGGTCAGCATAATGTTTGGCGACATAATAAGGCTTAAGGTTTTCCGGCCAGTTCTCACGGTTGTGGGCTTGGAATGAGCTCACCATGACAAATCGTTTCATTCCGATTTTTTCTGCCGCTTCCATCGCTTTTACAGCACCATCTAAATCGACAAGCAATGTTTTATCCGGGCCTGTGTGTCCACCTGAACCAGCGGAGAATACAATCGCGTCACAACCTTTGGCTGCTTCGGCAATTTCATCGACAGTACCTTCAAGATCAGCGAGTACCGCTTCAATTCCTTTTTGCTGAAAAGCCTCCAATTGCTCTTGTTTTCTCACCATCGCACGAACGGTGTGCTGTTTATGCGCATGAAGCATGTTTACTACTTGTTGACCTACTTGTCCATTGGCGCCAATGACCAAAACTTTCATTTATATCCTCCCTTTCTTCATATTGATTGAAGCTGGTCTCTCATCATGATAAAGCTGGAAAATGTGGAAGCACATATTCACCTAATTCTTCGATCACTTCTTCTACTGGGCGTTGTCCATATTTTAAGTTGATAATGACATGATTCACACCTGCATCTTGTAAAGCTGCTAGAAATTCGATAACAAAATTTCGTCCCGTACGGAATCCAAGATGAATTGGTATTGGTACATGGTTTGGGTCTTCCGTTAAATCAATATAGAGCGATTGAGTAAATGGCTTAAATTCCTCTGTTAACGAACGCCAATTGTCGATTAATGCTTTTTGAAATTTGAGTCCACGTGGATAGTAAATCCAACCATCACTATGTTCAGCAATCCATTCTGGAGACTGTCCACTGTGACCTGTCACCATTAATGGTATGTCCGACAATTTTGGTTTTGGTAACATATCTCCACTTGTCATATGCACTCGTGCAGAATCAATCGATGGAAAATGCTCACTCCATACTTTTCTCATGACAGACACTGATTCCCGGAATAATTCGCTCCGATCTTCCGGGTTCACAGAGAATGCCGGGAACTCGATTGGACGGTCACCTGTTGCGACACCGAGAATAAGTCTTTCACCAGATAGTCTGTCTACAGAAGCTGCCGCTTTTGCGACATGAAGAGGGTGGCGCAACGTTAAAATAATACTTCCCGTTCCTAAGGCAATCTTTTTTGTATGGGCAGCGACATACCCTAAATACGCAAACGGATCATACATTTGCCCGACATCACCGAAATTTGGATCGCGTAACGGTACATCTCTGACAAATAATGAAGCGAAGTTGAGTTCTTCTGCTCGCTTTGCTAACTTCATTTGCTTTTCTATATTCATCTCAGGGACGTCACCCATATACGATTCAATTGGAAAGAACAGCCCTAAAGTCAGTTTGTTTTCTTGATACATGCGTGAATACCCTTTATGATTTTTAAATTTTTCCATTGTTACCACTCCTTAAGAAAAGGTGAGCCATACATAAAGGAATGACTCCCGCTTAAAATAATTCGTTATGCCACAATTGAAAGCTGAAAACCTCTGTTAGATCCAGCCGATACATATAGTCCTGTTGAACACTGATATGAACAATATTTATATTTTGTAAAAAAACAATATATATAGAAAAAACCTTGAATTTCCATAACTATTCCTTTTACGATGCGACAGCGGCAATGACTGCCTCATCTTTTATCACGTTGTCAATAATGGCACTGCCAAGACAAACCTCATTGTCATAAAATACCGCTACTTGTCCGGGAGTCACAGCTTTAACTGGTTTTTCAAATTCTACAAAGACCGATCCATCCGGACGAATATGAACACGTACCTTTTGATCTTCTTGACGGTAGCGGAATTTAGCTGTACATACAAACGTACCCGGTCGAGCATCCCCATTTATCAAGTTAAGGTTAGATGCAATAAGACCGGTCGAGAACAATGCCGGATGATTTTTTCCTTGAGCGACAAGTAAAACATTATTTTCTAAATCTTTATCGACGACATACCAAGGTTCACCTGTTCCTTTGCCACCGATGCCAAGTCCTTTTCGTTGTCCAATTGTGTAATACATTAATCCATCATGAGTACCTAGCACTTCCCCATTAAGTGAACGAATGTCTCCGGGCTGTGCAGGTAGAAAATTCTTTAAAAAGCTTTTGAAATTTCTTTCTCCAATAAAGCAGATTCCAGTACTATCTTTTTTATTGGCGGTAATAAGGTTCAATTCTTGAGCGATTTTTCGCACCTCATCCTTCGTTAATTCTCCTAGTGGAAACAGAACTTTAGACAAATGGTCCGCCGTTAATTGGCTAAGAAAATAAGTTTGATCTTTATTGGAGTCTTTTCCACGTAGTAAGGCGATTTGTCCATTTTCTCTGTTGATTCTTGCGTAATGACCAGTCGCGATATAATCAGCATCTAGTGAAAGGGCGTAATCAACGAACGCTTTAAATTTAATTTCGGTATTACATAATACATCTGGATTAGGTGTTCGCCCTCGCTTCAGTTCATCCATGAAGTACGTAAATACACGATCCCAATATTCTTTTTCAAAGTTCACACTATAGTAAGGAATCCCAAGTTGATTGGCTACTCTCTTAACATCTTCATAATCTTCCGTTGCCGTACATACACCATCATCATTCGTATCATCCCAGTTTTTCATAAATACACCGATGACGTCGTATCCTTCTTTTTTAAGAAGGTAAGCAGCCACAGAGGAATCTACTCCGCCAGACATTCCGACAACAACTCGTTTTTTCTTCAACCTTATTCACCTCTCTTTAACTGAAATATTTTTTATTACAGTTATATTCAAAAAAATTTATGGTGCACAACTAACACAAAGGATTAGTTGTGCTTGTAAAACTAACTATTATTGATTTCATCAATGATATCTTTGATCGTGACACTTTTTAAATAGTTTAAAAAGTGTTCTTCCGCATTGTGACAAACGCGAATGAGTATATCTGATAGGTGTTTACCTATTGGGCAATTCTCATTGGAATCGGGACATTTCGGTACAAGCGTTTCCTCACTAGTGACTTTAAATATTTTGTCTAACGTAATATGTTCAGGCTGAGCGTTTAAAGAGAATCCGCCTTTTGCCCCTTCTTTGGAAGTAATAATATTTTCTTTCCTTAATATGCTCAAAATTTTCCTTAACCTTACTGGGTGGACAGAAACACTTTGAGCGATGTCTTCACTGGTCACTCGTTGGTTTTGCTTTTTGGCTAAATAAGCAACGCAGTGAACGGCAATCGAAAAATCGCTATTCATAATGAACCTTCCTCCTAAATGTAATAATAATGATTACAGTTTGTGTTGTCAACTCGTAAATAACTTCTTTTGGTCTGCCGTGAATAAAGTTTATGACATTTTGTCAAAGAACCTCCTGACCTTAGAATTAGCTCTAAAATGTAGATTTATATATGAGTGAATCCTGTCTCGATGCGACGATATAAAGTTAGTTAGAAAGAAGGCGAACAATGTTACAAGATTTTGCCGTTTACAAAAACCGGGTTTTTGCAAGATCATAGAATAATTTACCAAATGGTTGGTATTAAAAAGATAGTTGTATACATATTAGTTTATAATGTAAGCGTACATATACGTAACGTTTAGGAAAATATATTGTGAAAATCACAATTGGATGATAAATATATGATTTCACATTTACCAGAAAGTCATTTCAATCATAAAAAAGAGGGTGTCCCCAAAGTAGAAATGGGACACCCTCTTTATTCACTACATGTTGAAGTATATATTTGCCGTAAGTTTTTTAAATATCAACTTGTCAAAGTGACAAATTTATGGTTTAAGCCAATATGCTTTACATCCCATTTTTTATGTATGGTGGAGACGGTGGGAGTCGAACCCACGTCCAGAGATATCGCCACTTAAGCATCTACGAGCGTAGTCGGTATATTTTATCTTCGCTGCATCTTCCGCCTACCGACAGGCCTCCGAGCAGCTAGTCTGATTCGTCTCTTCCCTCGTCCTCAGACGGCGGACTTGGGCGTAGCCCACTTGTTATGAACCCCTGACCCACCACATGGGCGATGGCGGGAGGAGCTAGCTGCGGTTATTAGGCAGCTAAAGCGTAATTTTCTTTGCCAGTTATCTTTAGGTGACGTTTTTACGAGGACGATCCCCTCGGCTCGCAGCTTAAGCTCGATCTACCCCTGTCGAATCCGTAACGTCCCCGTGTTGGAGAAACGTTCATGAGACAAGCTTAAGCCTAGATGAACTGGCATTGACACTAATTATTATAGCACAGCAGCTTTATTTTTCAATTGTAAAGTTTTGGTGTTATATTTTTTGCCGTTCACGGAAGGCGCGTTCAACTTCACGTTGTGCTTCTTTCCGTTTCATATCTTCGCGTTTGTCGTATTTCTTCTTCCCTTTGCCGACTCCTAACAACAACTTCGCAAAACCATTCTTAATATATAATTTTAACGGAACAAGAGTATAGCCTTGTTCTTTCGTATAGCCAATCAGTTTATTGATTTCGCGGCGGTGAAGAAGAAGCTTTCTTGTCCGCAATGGATCATGGTTATAGCGGTTTCCTTGTTCATACGGACTAATATGCATATTGTGAACAAATACTTCGCCTTTTTCGACTTTGGCAAATGAATCTTTTAAGTTCACCTTTCCGGCACGAATTGATTTAATTTCTGTTCCTTGTAAAACGATTCCTGCTTCATACGTTTCTTCGATGAAATAATCGTGATGCGCTTTTTTATTTTGAGCAATAAGTTTCCCTTCACCTTTTGGCATCGCGCTCTTCCTCCCCTTGTAAAGACAAATGATATTTTAACAAAAATCCTTAAAAAACTCAATGAAGGAGAAAGCCTCTCAATGCAAGAGGCTTTCGTTATCGTTTCTTCTTCTTTTTCTTCTTTTTCGCTTTCAAATGCGGAACGTCTTCGTAAAATTTTTTGTTCTTCGATTTTTTCCGTTCTTTTTTCCCCTCAATCACAAGTGGAGTTCGTTTTGCTTCTTTGGGGCGACGACCTTTCATGCCGACGATTTCAAAATCAACAATACGTTCATCTTTGTTGACATTAATGACACGAACAGTGATTTCGTCGCCGATGCGGTATACTTTTCCTGTTCGTTCGCCGATCATGGCGTAATGGCGCTCGTCATAGCGGTAGTAGTCATCTGTTAAGTAGCTGACATGGACAAGACCTTCAATCGTATTCGGCAGCTCGACAAATAAACCGAAATTCGTCACTGAGCTAATGATTCCGTCAAACTCCATGCCGATTTTGTCTTCCATAAATTCTGTTTTCTTCAAGTCATCCGTTTCACGCTCTGCCTCAACAGCACGGCGTTCCATATTTGAAGCATGTTCAGCAATATCAGGAAGCTTTTCCGCCCATTTTTGTTGTGTCTGTTCGTCTAATTGTCCGTTAATTAAATACGTGCGAATGAGACGGTGGACAATTAAATCCGGGTAACGGCGGATCGGTGACGTAAAATGTGTATAAAAGTCGGTGGATAGTCCATAGTGACCGAGACTCTCTGCATCGTAACGCGCTTGTTTCATCGAGCGAAGCATGACGGTCGATACAACCATTTCTTCCGGTTCGCCGCGTACGGCTTCTAAAATTTCTTGCAGTGCACGCGGATGGATTTGATTTCCTGTTCCTTTAACGATATAGCCGAAATTCGTAATAAATTCAAGGAAACGCTGCAATTTTTCCGGTTTTGGATCTTCATGAACTCGGTAAATAAACGGGACGTTCAGCCAATGGAAGTGCTCTGCGACCGTTTCATTCGCAAGCAGCATAAATTCCTCAATAAGGCGTTCAGCCACCGAACGTTCACGCAACACAACGTCGTACGGTTTTCCATCTTCGTCAACTAATACTTTTGCTTCTTTAAAATCAAAATCGATCGCGCCGCGTTTCATCCGCTTATTGCGTAAAATTTCCGCAAGTTCGGCCATCAGTTCAAACATTGGTACAAGCTGTTCGTATTTTTTGCGCAATTCTTCGTCTTTATCGACAAGAATTTTGTTAACATCCGAATACGTCATGCGTTCAGTTGTACGAATGACACTTTGAAAAATTTCATGGCTGACGACTTCGCCATGTTCATTAACTTCCATTTCGCATGAAAGCGTCAACCGATCCACTTTCGGGTTGAGTGAACAAATGCCGTTCGATAGACGGTGAGGAATCATTGGAATAACGCGGTCGACTAAATAGACGCTTGTACCTCGTTCATATGCTTCTCGGTCAATCGGCGAGCCTTCTTTTACATAATGGCTCACATCGGCGATATGAACCCCTAATTTATAGTGACCGTTGTCTAGCTTCGTCACAGTGACGGCATCGTCTAAGTCTTTTGCGTCTTCTCCGTCGATGGTGACAATCATTTGGTCGCGCAAATCGCGGCGGCCTTGTAAATCTTCTTCCGAAATCGTATCCGGAATGCTGTTAGCATGAGCAAGGACATCCTCCGGAAATTGAAGCGGCAGACCATGTTTATGAATGATCGATAAAATATCGACACCAGGGTCGTTTTTATGGCCGAGGATTTTGATGACTTCCCCTTCGGCACTGATCCGTCCTTCTGGGTATGTCGTTAATCTTACGACAACTTTATGTCCTTCTACCGCGCCATTTGCCGCATGCTTCGGAATAAAAATGTCATTGACGATTTTTTTGTCGTCAGGAATGACAAAACCAAAATGTCTGCTTTCCGTGTATGTGCCCACGACTTCCGTCACGCCGCGTTCTAAAATACGAACAATCGTTCCTTCCTTGCGTGCACCGGACGCTTGTGAGCTCACGCGCACTAACACCGTATCTCCATGCATCGCGTTTTTCAACTCGGAAGGCGGGATAAAAATATCATCAAGTGTCGGGTCTTCGGGAACAACGAACGCAAATCCTTTAGCGTGACCAGTGACTTTTCCGCGCACTAAATTCATTTTTTCCGGCACGCCGTAACGATTGCTCCTCGTGCGTACGACAAGCCCTTGTTCTTCCATCGCAACAAGCGCTTTAACGAATTCTTTAAATTCAGCTGCGTCTGTGATACCGAATACTTCTTCCAATTCTTGAACCGTTAGCGGCTTGTACGCTTCATCTCTCATAAAAGCTAAAATTCGATCGACTAGCGATTGTTCCATCCTGTTCCCTCCTTTCGGGGATTACCAATCTAATGACTCTAAAAACTCATAAATATCTTCGTGAAGCTGATCTTTCTCCTTATCTAATGTAATGACATGCCCTGATTGTTCGTACCATTTGATTTTTTTCACCGGTGATTCAACACCGTTATAAATAATATTTGCACTATCAGTATTAATCATGTCATCATGGCGCGCTTGAACGACAAATGTCGGCGCATAGATTAAATCGATATGGTCGCGGACTTCGGCAATGAGCTGTTGCAGTGCTTTTAACGTTTTCATCGGCGTCTGTTTAAACTCTTCCATTTCTTTTTCAATTTGCTCAGGGGTTTTTCCTTCACGTTTTTTATATTCGCGCGCATATTGTAAAACTCCCTGGTACATCGTTTCCTCACTTTTAATATACATTGGTGCACACATCGGAACGATCCCTACTACAGGTACAGTGTAACCTAATTTGAGGGAAAATACGCCACCAAGCGATAATCCAACAACAGCAATTTTTTCGTAGCCCTTATTTTTTAAAAATTCATAGGCGTTCATCACATCTTGCCACCAATCATTAGGACCGGTATGTACAAGTTCTTCCGGCGGAACACCATGTCCTTTATAAATCGGCGCATGGCATGTATATCCTTTTGATTCAAGAAAGCGCCCTAACATTCGCACGTCTGATGAGTTTCCAGTAAATCCATGGAGCAATAAAACCGCTCGTTCTCCTGCTTCAAATGTAAACGGCTTAGGTGAAACTAATTTCATGATGTATAACCCCTTTCTTTTTCATGAAACAGAAAAGGCAGCCCCTTTTATCGATGGACCGCCCCCTTTTTAAGGTTAAAATTGCAAATACGTCACGGCAATGGATAAAGCAAAAAATAAAATGGCTAACACAATCGTAATGCGCTGTAATACCGCATCTAATCCACGTGCTTTTTGCTTTCCGAACAATTGCTCAGCACCGCCTGTAATTGCACCGGAAAGTCCTGCACTTTTTCCTGATTGCAATAACACGACAGCAATCATCGCAATTGATACAATCACTAATAACGTCACAAGCAGAGTATGCATGTTCCACTCCACCTCCTAAAAAAACGCACATTGCAATAATTTTAATGTATCATAAATTGGCTCATTACACAATAGCGTTTCCCTTCAGGAAATACGAAAGCAGATGTCTTGAAAGCAAGATATCCAACGCTGTATTCCCTTCCACAATGTTTTCCTTGTTTTTTTGTGCTTTTGCATTTCAAGCGGCACAGAGATTGGTGTGTGTCATCTGCACAGTAATGATCGCATCGGTCCATTGACAAACGCTACCACTTCTTCCGATTTCGGTTCTGAACCAAGCACGTAGCAAACCGCTTTTAAAGCTTCTCCTTTCTGTTGCTCAACCAAATCCATCCAGAATTCCCCATCGTAAAACCGTCAATTTCATGAAAGGACGCTCCTTTAAAAATTACCGACAGCGGCGGACATCCCAAGGAGGGGAAGGTTACTGACACTCTTCACTCGAGTGCGCACGGACTACCGACCGGGACTGTGTTTTTACACTGTCTATGTTTATTATATGTTTTTTTATTGGCAATAAGAAAGTATTTCCACACCATCCGAGTCATAATTGCGCGCGCTTTCGAGTTTTTTATTTTGTTAAAAAGGCCTAACCGATTGTCCGGTTAGGCCTTTTTGTAGATGGCAGTATTATTTTTTCAAATTGTAGAATGATTTGATGCCATTATAAATAGCTGTATCGCCAAGTTGATCTTCGATGCGAAGCAATTGATTGTATTTAGCAACGCGGTCTGTGCGAGAAGGTGCACCTGTTTTGATTTGACCAGCGTTTGTTGCAACAGCAATATCAGCGATCGTGCTGTCTTCTGTTTCACCAGAACGGTGAGAGATCACCGCTGTATAGCCAGCACGTTTTGCCATTTCAATCGCGTCAAATGTTTCCGTAAGCGTACCGATTTGGTTGACTTTGATTAGAATCGAGTTGCCAACGCCTTTTTCAATACCTTCCGCAAGTTTTTTCGTATTTGTTACGAATAAGTCGTCACCAACAAGCTGAACTTTTTTACCAAGACGTTCTGTTAATAGTTTGTGTCCATCCCAGTCGTTTTCATCAAGACCATCTTCAATAGAGATGATTGGATATTTAGAGACAAGCTCTTCATACCATGCAACCATTTCTTCAGACGTTTTCACAACGCCTTCGCCTTCTAAATGATATTTGCCATCTTCTTTGTTGTAAAGCTCAGAAGATGCTACGTCCATTGCAAGCATGACTTCTTCGCCTGGCTTGTAACCCGCTTTTTCAATCGCTTCGATGATGGTTTGCAATGCTTCTTCGTTTGATTTTAAGTTTGGCGCGAATCCACCTTCGTCACCAACCGCTGTGTTGTAACCTTTTGCTTTTAATACTGCTTTTAAGCTATGGAAAATTTCCGCACCCATGCGAAGCGCTTCACGGAACGTTGAAGCACCAACAGGCATGATCATAAATTCTTGAATGTCGACGTTGTTGTCAGCGTGTGCGCCGCCGTTTAAGATGTTCATCATTGGAACTGGAAGTGTTTTGGCGTTAAATCCACCGAGATATTGGTATAAAGGTACTTCTAAGTAATCAGCTGCAGCGCGAGCAACGGCCATCGAAACGCCTAAAATCGCGTTTGCGCCTAATTTTCCTTTGTTTTCTGTTCCGTCAAGCTCAATTAATGTTTTATCGATACCCACTTGGTCAGTTACATCAAAGCCGATAATGGCTGGAGCGATGATTTCGTTCACGTTTTCAACCGCTTTTAATACTCCCTTGCCAAGATAGCGGCTTTTGTCACCATCGCGCAATTCTACCGCTTCGTATTCACCTGTGGAAGCACCGCTTGGTACTAACGCGCGGCCAAAGGCACCAGACTCCGTATATACTTCGACTTCTACTGTTGGATTTCCACGAGAATCTAATACTTCACGTGCATATACATCGACGATAATTGGCATAATGAATCTCTCCTTTTCTTTTTTATTTAACAATTAACGTTTTTCCTGTCATCTCTTTTGGCTGTTCTAAACCAAGAAGATCGAGCATCGTTGGCGCTAAATCACCTAAGATTCCATCTTTACGAAGCTCGATTCCTTTCTTTGTCACGATAACAGGAACCGGGTTAGTCGTATGAGCAGTTTGTGGATTTCCATCTGGAGTAATGACTTCATCAGCGTTTCCATGGTCTGCGGTAATAATCGCAATACCGCCTTTAGCAAGGATCGCATCCACAACTTTTCCAAGACACTCGTCTACCGCTTCAACCGCTTTAATCGTTGGCTCCAATTTACCGGAATGGCCAACCATATCTGGGTTTGCGTAGTTTAAAATAATCGCATCATACTTATCAGCTTCAATTTCTTTTAATAGCGCATCCGTTACTTCGTAAGCGCTCATTTCCGGTTTTAAGTCGTATGTCGCTACTTTCGGCGAGTTAATTAAAATGCGGTCTTCACCCGGAAATTTTTCTTCGCGTCCGCCGCTCATAAAGAATGTGACGTGCGGATATTTTTCCGTTTCAGCAATACGAAGTTGCTTTAAGCCGTTTTGCGATAACACTTCACCAAGAGTGTTATCGAGATTTGTTGGTTTAAACGCTACATACCCTTTTACTGTTTCACTGAAATGCGTTAAGCATACAAAGAACAAGTTTTTTGGATGCTTCGGTCCACGGTCAAACGAACGGAAATCATCGTTTGTAAATGTATTTGAAATTTGAATCGCCCGGTCTGGACGGAAGTTGTAGAAAATCACAGCGTCTTCATCTTTAATGGTTGCTACTGGAGAACCATCTTCTCGCACGATGACAGACGGAAGAACGAATTCGTCAAAAATGCCGTTTTTATAAGAGTCTTCAATGCATTCAAGCGGATCTTGATACGTTGGTCCTTCTGCATAAACCATCGCACGATAGGCTTTTTCGACGCGCTCCCAACGCTTATCACGGTCCATGGAATAATAGCGGCCGGACAATGTCGCGATTTCCCCAACACCGTACTCCTTGATTTTCTCTTGCAATTCTTTAATATATTTCGGTGCAGTTTGCGGTCCGACATCACGACCATCTAGGAAGCCGTGAATGTAAACGTTTTTCACACCTTCTTTTGCAGCTAATTTTAGCAACGCATAAAGATGGTTAATATGACTATGCACACCGCCGTCAGAAAGAAGACCAAAAATGTGTAAATTTGTGCCCTTTTCTTTCACATGATTCATCGCCGCTAAAAACGTTTCATTACGTTCAAACTCGCCTTCGCGAATGGCGATATTCACACGTGTAAGGCTTTGGTAAACGATGCGACCTGCCCCGATATTTAAATGACCGACCTCAGAGTTTCCCATTTGGCCTTCCGGTAGACCAACTGCTTCTCCGCAAGCCGTTAATGTCGCATGAGGATATTCATTCCAGTAACGGTCAAAATTCGGTTTTTTCGCTTGCGCTACAGCATTTCCATACGTTTCTTCACGAAGGGCAAAACCATCTAAAATAATTAATGCAACAGGTTGTTTACTCATGGCGTCCTGCCTCCACTAGTTGTAAAAACGATTTTGGATCTAGGCTAGCGCCGCCCACTAAGGCGCCGTCAATGTGTTTTTGCGCCAAAAATTCTTTAATGTTGTCTGGCTTGACGCTGCCTCCATACTGGATACGCACAGCATCCGCCACTTCCTGCGAGAATTTTTTCGCAATCACAGAGCGAATATGCCCGCACACTTCGTTAGCATCTTCCGCAGTTGAAGATTTGCCCGTACCGATGGCCCAAATCGGCTCATACGCGATTACTACTTGTTTTGCATCCGCTTCGGTCAAGCCTTCAAGCGCCTTTTCAACTTGAGAACCAACTACTTCATTTGTTTTTCCGCTTTCTCGTTCCTCTAACGTTTCACCGCAGCAAACAATTGGAATTAAGCCGTGTTTAAATGCAGAAATGGTTTTTTTGTTTACCGTTTCGTCCGTCTCTGCAAACATTTCGCGGCGTTCAGAGTGCCCGATAATGACATAAGTAACACCGATATCTTTTAATGCCACTGGGCTGATTTCTCCCGTATACGCACCGCTTTCTTGGAAATGCATATTTTGCGCCCCAATTTTTAAATCAGAGCCTTGTGTGTTTTGTACTAAACGTTCTAAAAATAACGCTGGTGCGCATATAACGGAATCCACTTTATCAGCAGAAGGAACAAGCCCTTTTACTTCCTCGACAAAGCTCACGGCTTCCGCCAGCGTTTTATGCATTTTCCAGTTTCCTGCAATAATTCGTTTTCGCATCTGTTGATCCCTTCCTTTCTATAGGGGATTGAGTCATTTATTTATCATTTAAAGCGACAACCCCAGGAAGTTGCTTTCCTTCCATAAACTCAAGCGAAGCTCCTCCGCCAGTTGAAATGTGATCCATTCGATCAGCAAGACCAAACTTTTCAACTGCAGCCGCTGAATCACCGCCGCCGATGACGGAATATGTATCTTTCGCATCCGCTAACGCTTGAGCGACAGCTTTTGTTCCTTCAGCAAACGCATCCATTTCGAATACGCCCATTGGTCCGTTCCAAACAACGAGTTTTGACTTCATAATAATATCGCGATAAAGCTCACGCGTTTTCGGACCAATATCCAATGCTTCCCAATCGCTTGGAATTGCATCAATATCAACGACTTTTTTATTCGCATCGTTTGAGAAGTCATCAGCTACAACAACGTCCACAGGCATGTAGAAGTTTACGCCCTTTTCTTTTGCCTTCTCCATAAACGATTTTGCAAGCTCAATTTTGTCTTCCTCAAGCAAAGACTTACCAATTTCATGGCCTAGTGCTTTCACGAATGTGTAAGCAAGACCGCCGCCAATAATTAAGTTATCGACTTTATCTAATAAGTTTTCAATAACGCCAATTTTGTCTTTTACTTTCGCTCCACCGATGATTGCAGTGAATGGACGATCTGGGTTAGAAAGAGCTTTTCCTAATACTTCAATTTCTTTTTCCATTAAAAAGCCCGCAACCGCTGGTAAATAGTGAGCAATTCCTTCTGTAGAAGCATGAGCGCGGTGAGCTGCACCAAATGCATCGTTTACATAAATATCCGCTAACTCTGCAAATGCTTTAGCCAATTCTGGGTCATTTTTCTCTTCACCAGGATAGAAACGAACGTTTTCAAGAAGCAATACGTCGCCTTCGTTCATTTCTGCAATCGCTGCTTTGACCGCATCGCCATACGCTTCATCCGTTTTCACAACATTTTTGCCAAGAAGCTCACTTAAGCGCTCAGCAACAGCATTGAGACGCATTTCTTCAACGACTTTTCCTTTCGGACGACCAAGATGGCTCGCTAAAATGACTTTTGCCCCTTGTTCGACTAAATATTGAATCGTTGGTAAAGCTGCGCGAATGCGCGTGTCATCTGTGACTTTGCCATCTTGCATCGGCACGTTGAAGTCAACGCGGCAAAACACACGTTTCCCTTTGACATCAACGTCACGGACAGTTTTTTTGTTCATGGCAAAACGCCTCCTTTTTAGACAATATCGTCTTCGCCATACGAAAGGGAGTGGGGATGACCCCCGCTCCCCTCTCCATTTCTCTATTATAGACTTGATTGAGCGACTAAGACAATGATTATAAACCTTTTGATGCGATATATGCAGCAAGGTCAACAACGCGGTGAGAGTAACCTGTTTCGTTATCGTACCAAGAAATAACTTTCACCATTTTTCCTTCCATGACCATTGTAGAAAGTGCATCGATTGTAGAAGAAGCTGTGTTGCCATTGTAGTCACGAGATACTAATGGCTCTTCGTTATATGCTAAAATGCCTTTTAATTCGCCTTCTGCTGCTGCTTTTAATGCTGCGTTTACTTCTTCGACTGTAACTTCTTTTTCTAGCTCTGCAACAAGGTCAACAACAGATACGTTTGGAGTTGGTACGCGCATTGCCATACCGTTTAATTTTCCTTTTAACTCAGGTAATACAAGAGCTACTGCTTTTGCCGCACCTGTTGTTGTTGGAATGATAGACTCAGCCGCTGCACGAGCACGACGTAAATCTTTGTGAGGTAAATCAAGAATTTGTTGGTCGTTTGTGTATGAGTGAACGGTTGTCATCATACCGCGAACGATACCAAATTTTTCATGTAATACTTTTGCAAATGGTGCTAAGCAGTTTGTTGTACAAGAAGCGTTTGAAATCACATGATGGTTTGCTGGGTCGTATTTATCTTGGTTTACGCCCATAACGATTGTGATGTCTTCATTTTTAGCTGGTGCAGAGATAATTACTTTTTTCGCACCTGCTTCTAAATGTTTCGCAGCATCTTCACGGTTTGTGAAGCGACCAGTTGATTCAACAACGATTTCAACGCCTAATTCGCCCCAAGCTAATTGAGCTGGGTCACGCTCTGCTTTTACAACGATTTCTTTTCCGTTGACGACAAGATTATTGCCGTTTACAGACACTTCGGCATCTAATGTGCCATGAACAGAGTCATATTTTAAAAGATGTGCTAATGTTTTTGCGTCTGTTAAGTCGTTGACAGCAACAACTTCGACGTTAGGATTTTTTAACGCAGCGCGGAAAACGTTACGACCGATACGACCGAAACCGTTAATACCAATTTTCACTGCCATGTTTAGTTCCTCCTTTAATGATAAAAATGTTATATTTTCAGGGATGTTACTCCCTTATTAACGCTCGGGCTGCTCCTTCATCGGTAATTAAAATGGAATGAGGAGCTTGTTTCATATACGCCTTAATCGCTTTTGCCTTTGAAGCACCGCCAGCAACAGCAATGACATGTTGGACATGCTCTAGGTCCTCAAGCTGAATGCCAACTGTTTTGACTTTATGCACAACTTCGCCTTCTTGGTTAAAGTAATAACCAAATGCTTCGGCCACAGCATAACGTGCTTTGATTTTTTCCATATCCTCTTCAGGAGTTTTTCGACGTTCTGCCATTGTTATAGCATCCCCGATTCCATGAATAACCATACTCGATGATTTAATGAGCTGAAGCACTTCTTTTACCGTCGGCTCTTCAATGAGTGACTGATACGCTTCATTGCTGAGATGATCAGGAACATGAAGAAGCCGATAATTTCCCATCGTTTTTTCTGCCATTTTGGCACAAATGGTGTTCGCCTGGTTTTTTACATCTTCTCCTAAGCCGCCTCGTGCTGGAACGAATAAAACATCGCTTTGTTTGGAATCGGGAGTCATCATCTCCGCTACAGCAGCGAGCGTCGTTCCCCCTGTAACAGCGACAATGTTTTTGTCTGTCAATCTTTCTTTCATACAGGCCACACAAGCTCTTCCCATTTCTTTTTTCACCCAAGGAGAAAGGTCACTATCACCAGCGACTACAATGACATCTTCAATATGAAGTGTGTGCTTTAATTTTTTTTCTAAATCTTTTAAACCTAAAACTTCTCTCATGACGTCTTCAAGAATATGCAACAATTCGTTTCCTTCCGACGTCACGCTCATGCCAGCGGAACTCATGATCAACAGGTTTTGCTCTTTTAAAAACTGCACTTCGGAGCGAAGCACGCGCTCACTGATCCCCAAACTATTGGATAACACTCTTCTACCGATCGGTTGCATAAGACGAATGTATTGCAAAATACGGTACCGTTTTTGCATAACATCAAGAAGGTCAGGTAATAATTTCTTCTGGGCCTCAATTAAAGACTGCATGTATTCCCTTCTCCTTGCACAGAATATACATGGACCTAAAATGTCCCGCTATGACTTATTATGTCCCGCTTGTGTGAAAAAAATTACTCCTGCTACGTTTTTATTGTAACAGGAGTAACATAAATCTTCAACTATTCAACTCCCGAAGTAAACGCTTTCTTAAAATTTCTTTTTGAATCATCCCATAGTCGATTTCCTCTCCATCAATTTCGACGACCGGAATCATTAACTGATATTTTTCTAATAATGCATCGTCGCTGTAAACATCAATTTCATTGATTTGAAAATCGTACTCTTTTTGCAACTCTTGCAAGACTGCTTTCGCTTTTTCGCATAAAGGACAATCGACTTTTGAGTAAAGATTGACTACCATGATTTCACTTCCTAATACTGTTTTCGTTTGGCTGATGATGGGATATAGAGCTGCTCGCGATATTTCGCGACCGTTCGTCGTGAAATCGCAATACCATGCTGTTCATGCAACATATCAGCAATCTTTTGGTCGGATAAAGGTTCTCGCTTGTTTTCGGCTTCAATGAGCTGCTTAATCAACGCTTTTGTTTTGGTAGCAGAGGCCTCTTCGTCAGCGCTTACAGAAGAAAGCGAACTCGTAAAAAAGTACCGGAGCTCTACCGTGCCAAACGGTGTTTGTACATATTTATTTTTCACAGCACGGCTTACCGTCGATTCATGAATGTTAAGAGCATCCGCAATTTCACGCATAGTCAAAGGC
Source organism: Thermaerobacillus caldiproteolyticus (assembly GCF_013761245.1). GTDB lineage: Bacteria > Bacillota > Bacilli > Bacillales > Anoxybacillaceae > Thermaerobacillus > Thermaerobacillus caldiproteolyticus. The sequence goes on from NZ_JACDUT010000007.1 coordinate 164,761, forward strand.
TTTAAAGCGGTTAAGCCTTTTTCGAAACATTGTTTTTGCCTTTCCAAAATTTCTGTCATAACGCTCACTAACGTTTGCTTACGCTGTTCTAAGCTTTTCGTCAGCCAAAGAAATTGACGATATTTTTCTTTGATGAATAATTCAACTTGTTCATCTTGCCGACAAGCGAGTTTCTTTTCATATTCACGGTTCCATATTAATTCTGGGAGAATCTCGTCATTAAATAGAAGGCGCAAGCCTTCTTCAGAGCGTTCGATGACGAAATCCGGCACAATAAAATGCGGTTCAATTTTTGTATAATGGCTGCCTGGGCGAGGTTCAAGGGTGCGAATTAAATCCCAGACTTGCTGCAAATCGGTAATGTCCACATGCAATTGTTTAGATAATGCTTTCCAAGCTTTCTCCACGAACAGTGAAAAATGCTGTGACACAATTTGCTCCGCTAATAAATTCCGCTCCGGTAAACGTTGTAATTGGAGGTATAAACACTCTTGCAAACTGCGTGCCCCCACACCGGCAGGCTCAAGCGATTGTAACAACTGAACCGCTTCTTCTACTTCATCTTCAGAGACGGCTAAATGAGCGGCAACATCCTTCATATCCGTACGCAAATAGCCGGCATCATCAAGTGAATTAATTAAATAACGAAGAATGTGTCTAGTTTTTGGGGACAGCGACATCGAATGAAGCTGAGACAATAAATAAGAAGTTAGCGTTTCAGAACGAACGCTTATATTTTCAATCACGTTTCGCTTTTCTTGATGAGACAAAGATTTATATGATTGCCCCGGTTTATGATCGTTAATTTCAAGAAACGGATTATCCAGCGACTGTTCGTACAGAAACGATCGCAATTCCAGAGTGGAATACTGCAATAGCTCAATCGCTTGTGTTAATTCTTTTGTCAATGAAAGCCTTAGCCGTTGTTCTTGGAGTAATTCCGCTCTCATAGTCGCACGCCTCCTTCTCCATTTATTGTACATCAACCTGCACCAGGCGTATATGGTAATGAATTGTAAGAAAACGATCTATATTAGTACTGCTTTGAACGTTCCCAACTATCTATAAAATATATATATTCGTACACTTTCCAAAAAAGAAAGACCTATCACTCACGGTGATAGGTCTTTCTCAGGTTATACGCCCTCGGCAGGATTCGAACCCACGCTAAGAGAACCGGAATCTCTCGTGCTATCCACTACACTACGAGGGCATGGTGTTGCGAGGACATGGCGTTTAGTTGCACATTCAATTATAGTGAAGATTATTCTCTTTTGCAAGAGGAAAATGTGTTTAAAAAATAGAAAAGCGGATATGATGAAAAAAGGGATGAAGATGAGTCATAACGAATAATAATGAAGTAAGGGCAGGAGGTTTTGTTTGACCTTCATTGACCAATTATGTATCATAAAAATACATACGATTTTAACCGATTGGTAAAGGAGGAAGTTCCATGAATTTAATTCCTACAGTTATTGAGCAAACAAGTCGCGGTGAACGCGCATATGACATTTACTCCCGTTTGTTAAAAGACCGCATTATTATTCTCGGTAGCCAAATTGATGACCATGTGGCCAACTCGATCGTTTCGCAGCTTTTATTTTTAGCCGCAGAAGATCCAGAAAAGGATATCTCTCTTTACATTAACAGCCCAGGTGGTTCGATTACAGCAGGAATGGCGATTTATGACACAATGCAATTTATTAAGCCTGATGTATCAACGATTTGCATTGGAATGGCTGCATCCATGGGTGCATTTTTGCTTGCAGCAGGAGCAAAAGGAAAACGATTCGCTTTACCAAATAGCGAAATCATGATTCACCAACCTCTTGGAGGCGTGCAAGGTCAAGCGACAGAAATCGAAATTGCTGCTAAACGCATTCTTTTCTTACGCGATAAATTAAATCGTATCCTTTCCGAGAACACAGGACAACCAATTGAAGTCATCGAACGAGACACCGACCGTGATAACTTTATGACAGCGGAAAAAGCAAAAGAATATGGATTAATTGACCGTGTCTTAACAAGAGTCGATGAAAAATAATCGACGTTTTTATTAACGAATGAGGCTGTTCTCTTTTTATGTGGGAACAGCCTCGTTTTTATCGATTTATTATCCTTCGTTTTGTACGTACTTAGCTAACGCTTCAAGCGCTTCTTTTTCATCCGGACCGTCAGCAATGAGTGTAATGACAGCCCCTGAACTGATCGCCAAGCTCATTAATCCCATAATACTTTTTGCGTTGACTTTTTTTCCGTCTTTCTCTAAATAAATATCCGACGAAAACCGGTTTGCTTCTTGTACGAATAACGCGGCTGGACGTGCCTGTAATCCCGTTTTTAGCAACACTTCCACTTGTTTTTCCACCATATTCCTGTCTCCCCTTCACTCTAAAGTGATTTATGAAAATCAATTGGTTGACCAGCCCGTAGTTTTTCGGCAATCTCATCAATTTTCCTTAATCGATGATTGATTCCTGATTTGCTTATCTTTCCTCCGGATACCATTTCACCTAGTTCTTTTAACGTAACATCTTGATAATTAATTCTTAATTCAGCAATTTCCCGCAATTTTTCTGGAAGCGCGCTTAGACCGATCGTTTCATCAATGTAGCGAATGTTTTCGATTTGCCGAAGAGCTGCACCAATTGTTTTATTTAAATTCGCTGTTTCACAGTTAACAAGGCGGTTTACTGAGTTTCTCATATCACGAACAATCCGGACATCTTCAAATCGAAGCAGCGCTTGATGAGCGCCAATAATATTTAAGAACTCAGCAATTTTTTCCGCCTCTTTTAAATACGTAATAAACCCTTTTTTTCGTTCTAACGTTTTGGCATTGAGAAAAAAGTGACTGTTCATTAATTCACATAATGAATCGCTATGTTCCTTATATAGCGAAAAAATTTCAAGATGATACGATGAGGTTTCCGGGTTATTGACCGAGCCTCCCGCTAGAAACGCGCCACGCAAATACGCGCGTTTACAGCATTTCTTTTTGACGAGCTCGGGAGAAATGACGCGAATAAGAGAAAAATCTTCCTCTAATATTTTCAAATCCTCTAACAGCTCACGAGCACCTTCTACTACTCGAACGATATACACATTATTTTTCTTTAACCGCATTTTTTTGCGGACTAATAACTCTACTGTAACGGAATATCCTTTTTTCATTAGCGTGTAAATTCTTCGGGCAATCGCCGCGTTTTCCGTTTGCACATCAACGGTTACTCTTCGATTCGAAAAAGAGAGCGAACCATTCATGCGCAAAAGCGCGGATAATTCTGCTTTCAAACAGCAAGGTTTCACTTCAAGGCTCGTTAATTCTTTTTTCGTTTCCGACGCAAACGACATCGTTGCCACCTCCGTATTCATTGTTTGCAAAGAGGAAGAAGGAGGTGCTAAAAGGATTCGATAGAGCTGGAAGGATTATGTTGGTAACAGTGAAACAAGCAATGACGCAACTTTTTTTGTGTCATGACGAATGACTTGATCTTCGTAGCTAACGATATGGTCACGAATGACCGTCAGCCCTAATTCCGTTAATTTTTCACTATCATCCTTGACCGGTTCTGCTAACTCTTCGGCGTAACGCTGTTGAATCTCCTCTGGAATATGTCCGCTGTTCACAACAATCATATCTAAAAAAGCGCAACCCATATGAGCATATAGCGCTTTCACATGATCGCTTGCAGTATAATGTAATGTTTCACCAGCTTGGGTCATGACATTGCATATATAAATTTTTTTCGCTTTTGCTCGACAAACTTCTCGACCGATTTTTGGAACTAATAAATTAGGTAAAATACTTGTATATAAACTACCTGGGCCAATCACAATTAAATCAGCAGCACGAATTTCATCGATCGTTTCGGAAAGCGGTTCAATGTTCTCCGGCGTTAAAAATACTTTTTTAATTTTTTTTCCCGAATAAGGAATTTTCGACTCCCCAGAAACAATCGTTCCGTCTTCCATTTCAGCATGAAGGATAACGCTCTTATTGGCAGCTGGCAACACTTTGCCGCGCACATTGAGCACCTTGCTCATCTCCCGAATCGCCCGAACGAAATCCCCTGTGATCGATGTCATTGCTGCTAAAATTAAATTTCCCAACGAATGTCCGGATAGTCCATTACCATTTGCAAAACGATGCTGAAATAACTCGACAATGAGCGGTTCCACATCTGAAAGCGCCGCTAGTACGTTTCGAATATCTCCCGGTGGTGGCATATCGAGTTCATCCCTCAGTCTTCCCGAACTGCCTCCATCATCTGCAACTGTGACAATTGCTGTGATGTCAACGGCATATTGTTTTAACCCACGTAACAATACCGGCAGTCCCGTTCCTCCACCAATGATGACAATCTTAGGATGTCTTTTTTTACTCATTTATATTTTTCCTTTCTCCTCTCCATGTCACGGTGCGAAACATGGGTTTTGTAGTCTTTCGCAAAATGGTTGGCAATATATTCAGCAAGGGCAACAGACCGATGCTGTCCTCCAGTGCAACCGATTGCGATGACAAGCTGGCTTTTTCCTTCCCGCTTATAATGAGGAAGCATAAAAGTCAATAAATCAATCACTTTTTCCAAAAACTTTTGTGTTTCATTCCATTTTAATACGTAAGTAGAAACTTCTTCATCCAGTCCCGTTTTCGGTCTCATATGTTCAATGTAATGCGGGTTCGGCAAAAAACGCACATCAAATACTAAATCTGCATCAATTGGAAGACCATATTTAAAACCGAACGAAACCACGTTTACCGTAAACGTTTGATGCGCATGGGACGAAAATTGCTGTAAAATTTTCTCCCGTAATTCTCTTGGTTTTAAATCTGATGTATCGTAAATGATTTGCGCTCTTCCCTTTAGCTCCTCAAGCAATTGTCGCTCAAGACGGATTCCTTCAAGCGGTAATCCGTTTGGCGCAAGCGGATGCGTGCGGCGCGTTTCTTTATAGCGCGCAACGAGCGTCGAATCTTTTGCATCAAGGAATAAAATTTGTGGCGTTACCCATGACTGTTCCGCTAAATCATCTAATGCGGTAAACAAGCTTTCGAAAAAGTCGCGGCTACGCAAGTCCATGACCAGTGCTACTTTATTCATTTTATTCCCCGACTCTTTCATTAACTCCAAAAATTTTGGAAGCAATGTTGGTGGTAAGTTATCGACGCAAAAAAAGCCTAAATCCTCAAAACTTTGAATTGCTACCGTCTTTCCTGCTCCTGACATTCCCGTAATAATGACCATTTGAATGTTACTTGTGGAACCTGTGCTCATCTCTATCTCCCCTCCTCTCTCTTAACTTGGGTCTAAGCGGTAAGAAAGCAGTTGAAAATCTTCGGTATACGTAAACGTTCCGTATATAATGCCAGAGCCTTTCAATACATAATCTAAAATATGATAATCTCCTGGTGCCATGGGAAGCTCATGAACCGTCTCAATCGGATGCCATTCTAAATTTCCTTCTTCACAATAAGGTACATGTTCCCCTTCAAACTGGTGGGCAAAAAATGTAAACATCATCCATTCTGATACCACTTGTTCTTGTTCTTTGATAAGAATAGTAAAAACCCCTTTTAGCTCCGGGTTTTTTAAATAGATTCCTGTTTCTTCACGATATTCTCGTATACAAGCTTCGCGAATGGATTCTCCTTGCTCCATTTTCCCTCCCGGAGCGACCCACCAGCCGCGCCTTGGTTTTTGCAGCAATAACACTTTTCCATCTTTGACAAGCACACAATTTGTCACGCGTTGCAACACGCTCACCTCAACATCATTCAATACAAATTCCAAAACTCCTATTTGTTTTATTATACTATTTCTGACAAAGAGCTACAATCAAGAAAAGCGGAGATGACAGCCGAACATCGAACATCGTGTCCCTCCTGCCGAAGCAGAACTGAATCGCCGCAAAGAGGGGCATCAAAGCTAGACATCAAGAAAAGCAGAAGCGCCCCAATTTCGCCTAAAAACTGTCCGCGTCCTGTGGGCAAGACGAAATGTTGTCATCCTAAGCTTCCTCGAGACTAAATCATAAAAAAGAAGCACGGGAAAGGGTACCCGTGCTTAACAAAAAGATCTATATAAAAGGGGGTCAATTACTTATCTTTAGAATACAGAAAAATTATTTCATACGTGTTACAATCGAGTTAAACATGTATTACGATTTCATTACTTTACGTTTAATCTTTCTTTTAGTTCCTCTACATAGTGTTGCGCGCTTTGCGCTGCAATACTTCCATCGCCTGTTGCTGTCACAATTTGACGCAATGATTTTTCACGAACATCTCCGGCAGCAAAAATGCCCGGCACTTTTGTTTCCATATGCTCATTTGTTTCAATATATCCATTTTCGTTTGTAATGCCAAGACTCTCAAACGGTTTGGAAAGAGGAACCATACCAATATAAATAAATACACCATCGCAAGGAAATTCGCGCTCTTCCCCTGTTATTGTACTAACGAGTGTGACGCTCCCTACTTTTCCATCTTTATTATTAATTTGTTTCACTGTATGATTCCAAATAAAATCAATTTTTTCATTAGCAAACGCACGGTCTTGTAAAATTTTTTGCGCCCGCAACTTATCGCGGCGATGCACAATTGTTACTTTATTCGCAAAACGAGTTAAATACACGCCTTCTTCGACTGCAGAGTCGCCGCCACCGACAACGACAAGGTTTTTCCCTTTAAAAAACGCCCCGTCACATACGGCACAGTATGAGACACCGCGACCGCCTAATTCCGCTTCGCCTGGAACTCCTAACTTTTTATACTCTGCTCCTGTAGCGATAATAACAGCACGCGCTTTATATTGTTTGTCGCCGACGACAACGGTTTTATATTCTTCTCCATCAATAACTTCTTTTACATCACCGTAAGCGTATTCGGCTCCGAACTTTTTCGCATGTTCAAACATTTTTGTTGCCAATTCCGGACCTAAAATATGCTCATAGCCCGGGTAGTTTTCAACATCTTCTGTGTTTGCCATTTGCCCGCCTGGCACGCCGCGTTCAATCATTAACGTCGATAAATTGGCGCGAGATGTATAGACAGCGGCAGTCATCCCAGCTGGTCCGGCTCCCGCGATAATGACATCATAAATTTTTTCTTCCGCCACGATATTCCACTCCTTTTTGATCCTACTTGTCTGTTTATTATTTCCTTATCCTTATCGTATATAATTGGCATACAAACGTCTATTAATTTGCTCAAGACAAAAGTTCTTTTACTTTCTTCACATATTTTTTCACCGTTGATAAAGAAACATTATATTTCTCTGCGATGAATTTTTGGGTAATATACTGTCCTTGTTGCTGCCTCCATACATACTCGGTTGCCGCAGCCCATGCAGAATGATTAGAAAAGTGCTCGGTTGTTTCTAGCGCTTTTACAAATATATAAAACCAAGTGATGTACATTTTTTCATCGTCAAAATGATTTTTTTCCCATAATCGATTAATGACTAAGTGGCTATCAGCTATATAAACAGGAATAAGCGGATTCGTTTCAAAGAGAACATAGTCAGCAAATTGTTTAATTAACGGATGGTTAGCCATATGGCGTTTTACATTGCTATAAGCCACTAATTCGTTCTTATAGAGGGATTTGCTCATTAAATATAACCCGTACAAAATTTCCTCTGTTTTCGTACCGTTGAGCCATTGTGTAATTTTTTCTATTTCCTTCTGTATGAAGAGGGGAGAGTCGTTCCAAGGTTCTTGGCCTTGCTTGTCCGGGCTTAAGTTGATGACTTTTTCCCAAGCGGTTTTTGCCAGTTGGTCATGTCCTGTATAATAAGCAGCATAGGAAAGCCAATAATAAAAAGAATAATCACCGTCAAAACGAATTTTATATAAGTGCCGCAACCATTTAAATGCAAGGTCAAAACGACCGACAAGCGCAAACGTTGCCCCAAGCTTGTAACGATGTTCGACTAAAAAAGGATGAACACGCGCTAATTGCTGAACAAGGCGGTCGACTTGCTTATCATCGCGTAAATAGTAGTAAAACACAAGCCGATTACAAAGAGCGTGCAAATTACCCGGATTTCGTTCGAGCACTTCGTGAATAATTTCTTGTGCTCTTTTTGCATTTCCCATGTAAAAATGCGCTAACGCCAAGTTATTATAAGCAGACCAAAATTCCGGATAATCAGCAATAATGCTTTCTAGCACGTTGATCGCATCGCGAAAATCCCCTTTTTCGAGCAGTGTGCGCGCTTTCTCTTGCTTCACAATTAAATCATCTTGATTGCCGATCTCATCATAATCTTCGTTTTCAATGCTTAATAATTCGATTAAATCTTCCGTCTCATCTGCAAAATCGCCGTTAGGATCGCGCTCGAGATATGTTTCTGCATATTTCATGGCTTCACGAAATAAGCCGAGATGCGCATAATTATTAGCTAGAAAATAAAAACATTCATTCATCTCGCGGTCAAGTTCGTGAATTACTTTGAAAAACAACTGATTCGATGCTTGATATTCGCCTAACTCTGCTAAAACAACAGCGAGCTGGGAGACAAACATCGCTTCACGTGCATTTAGCTGCACCGCTCGTTCCAAATACTTTTTCGCCTTATATAGATCACGACGTCGGTAAGCGTTTATTCCTTTTTCAAAATAATATTCACCGCTCTGAACGAACGGAATGATTTTTGCTGTCGATCGATTCGGTTTCAATTGTTTTCCCATCTAGTCCTCCATATTCCGTTGAATTCACCGAACAGAAGTATAGCATATTCTTGCGCCGAACAGTAAGGTTTCCAGAAAAAATAACAAAAGCTGACTCAAAAGTCGTCAAGCCCTTCCGATACAATACATCCTGCCATCATCAGGGGAAGCTAGACGACATGAGTCAGCCTCTCGCTATTGTTTCGCTGCATGACGCTCGCTTAATACGTTCAAAACGGCATCAAGCGGAAGTTTTTGTTCCCGTAAAAGCACAAGCAAGTGATACAACAAATCCGCTACTTCCCATTTCAATTCTTCCGGATTGCGATTTTTTGCAGCAATAATCACTTCTGCAGCTTCTTCGCCGACCTTCTTTAAAATTTTATCAATCCCTTTTTCAAACAAATACGTGGTGTACGCTCCTTCTGGTCGTTCTGCTTCACGCTCAGCGATAACTTTTTCAAGCTGATCAATAATCGCGAACCGATCAGTCAATGGACGAAAGCTTTCTCCATCAACACGTTCAGAAAAGCAAGAATAGCTCCCCGTATGACAAGCAGGCCCAGCTGGTTCGACAAGCACAAGGAGCGCATCTTTATCGCAGTCATAACGCATTTCGACAATGCGTTGCGTGTTGCCGGAAGTCGCTCCTTTATGCCAAAGCTCCCCGCGCGAGCGGCTGTAAAACCAAGTTTCACCCGTTTCTAGCGACTTTTTGAGCGATTCTTCATTCATGTATGCAAGCGTCAACACTTCTTTACTTTGTGCATCTTGCACGATCGCTGGAACAAGTCCTTTTTCGTCAAATCGAATGTGAGAGACGTTCACCGCACATTCACTCCTCTCTCTTTCAAATATGCTTTCACTTCTTTCACCGATGTCTCTTTATAGTGAAAAATCGACGCTGCCAATGCCGCATCTGCTTTTCCTTCGCAAAACGCCTCAAGAAAATGTTCTGCCTTGCCCGCACCTCCTGAAGCAATGACAGGAACAGAAACCGCTTCGCTCACCTTTTTAGTTAACGCTAAATCAAAACCGTTTTTGCCGCCATCACAATTCATGCTCGTTAATAAAATTTCTCCCGCACCGCGCTTAACGGCTTCCTTCGCCCATTCGACCACTTCCCAGTCTGCTGCATTACGCCCCCCATGTGTATACACGCGCCAAGAGCCAAGCTCATCATCATATTTCGCGTCAATGGCGACAACGATGCATTGCGAACCGAAAAAATCGGCTCCCTCGTTAATAAGTTGCGGATTTTTAACGGCTGCCGTATTTAAGGAAACTTTGTCCGCACCTGCGCGCAAAATCCTTTTCATATCCTCTAACGAATGAATCCCGCCGCCGACCGTAAAAGGAATCGCCAGTTGTGCAGCAACTTTCTCAACGACTTCAATCATTGTTTTCCGTCCTTCGTGGGAAGCGGAAATATCTAAAAACACAAGCTCATCCGCTCCTTGTTCATCATAAAACTTCGCTAGTTCCACCGGATCGCCAGCGTCACGTAACTGAACAAATTGCACTCCTTTAACGACTCGTCCATCTTTGACATCTAAGCAAGGAATAATGCGCTTTGTAATCATTCGTCTTGCACCACCTTCAGCGCCTCAGCAACAGTAAACTGCTTCGTATATAGTGCTTTTCCTACAATAGCTCCAACAACGCCATCTTTCGTAAATTCCTTCAATGCTTTTATATCAGCAAGCGAACTTACTCCACCGGAGGCAATGACGTTTTTTCCGGTCACACGCGCCATTTCGGCAACGGCTTGTATATTCGGCCCCGACAACATTCCATCTGTGGCAATGTCCGTAAAAATAAACGTCTGTGCTCCAGCTTCCGCTAGCTCTTTTCCGAGCTCTGTCGCTTTAACATTCGAAGTGTTTAACCACCCTTCTGTGGCGACAAAGCCGTTTTTTGCATCTATCCCAACTGCAATGCGTTCACCATATTTTTTTAGCATCTCTTTGACAAACGGTGGATTGGCGATAGCAGCACTTCCTAAAATCACGCGGGCAACCCCATTTTCCAAATAATACACGATATCTTCTTCCGTACGAATGCCGCCGCCAATTTGCACATTGACATTGAGCTGTTTCACCACTTCCAGTACAAAACGATCGTTAACGCGCTTTCCTTCTTTCGCACCGTCTAAATCAACCATATGAATCCATGTTGCTCCCTGTTCGGCAAACAATGCGGCCATGTCAACCGGCGAATCTCCATATACGGTCTCTTTATTATAATCACCTTGCAGAAGACGAACACATTTGCCTCCGCGCATATCAATCGCCGGATAAATCGTAAACGCCGCCATCACTCATTCCCCTTCCCTTCCACGATGTTTGCATAGTTTTGTAAAATGCTCATGCCGATGTAGCTACTTTTTTCCGGGTGAAACTGTGTGCCAAACACGTTTCCTCTACCAACAACAGCAGGAACATCGACATCATAGGAGCTGCTCGCTAACACAACGTCTTTATCCTTCGTATCGACATAGTACGAATGCACAAAATAAACGTGTCCTTCTTCGACATTCGTTAGTAGCGGGGACGGATGGCGAAAGATAAGGCGATTCCATCCCATATGCGGCACTTTATACGTTTCACCGCTTGCGGTTACGCCCGGAAACCGGACGACGCGACCTTTCAATAATCGTAATCCTTCTGTTAATCCGTTTTCTTCGCTTTCTTCAAATAAAAGCTGCATGCCAAGACAGATGCCAAGTAAAGGGATTCCCTCATTGGCAGCTGTACGAATAAATTCCGACAGCCCCGTCTCATTTAAAATGCGCATTGCATCCTTGAAGGAACCGACACCCGGCAAAATCAGACCCTTGGCTTCTTTTAATTTGTTGAGATCATCAGAAATAAAATATTCATAGTCTAGGCGCTCTAACGCCTTGCTGACGCTATATAAATTGCCCATACCGTAATCAATAATGCCGATCATTTATAACATTCCCTTCGTTGATGGAACTCCTTTAATACGCGGGTCAATCATTGTTGCCTCATCCAATGCGCGCCCTAATGCTTTAAATACCGCTTCAATCATATGGTGCGTATTGCGTCCATAATGGACGATAACGTGCAGATTCATGCGTGCTTCAAGGGCTAGCTTCCATAAAAATTCGTGAACTAATTCCACATCAAACGTCCCTACTTTTTGGCTTGGAAACTCACCGCGAAACTCGAAATGCGGACGGTTGCTCAAATCGATAACGACTTGTGCAAGCGCCTCATCCATCGGCACAAACGCATTGCCGTAACGTTTAATCCCTTTTTTGTCACCGAGCGCTTCCCGAAGCGCCTGCCCTAAACAAATGCCGATATCTTCTGTTGTATGGTGGTCATCAATGTCAATATCGCCTTTGGCTTTGACCTGTAAATCGAACTGTCCATGCTTTGTAAACAAATCGAGCATATGGGTTAAAAACGGTACCCCTGTATCTAACTCCGCTTTTCCTTCTCCATCAATAGCAAATTGCAGCTGAATATCAGTTTCTTTTGTCGTCCTTGAAATCGACGATTTCCGTACCATTCCCGTTGCTCCCTTCTGTTCATTTGCTTGTCAAGTGCGGCTTTTTAACCGTTCTTCAACCGCACGCGCATGCGCTTCTAGTCCCTCTAATCTCGCCAATGCCGTGATTTTTGTTCCATGCTCTTGTAGCGCTTGTTCGCTATATAAAATGATGCTTGATTTTTTCACAAACTCATCGACGCTTAACCCGCTTGAAAATCGTGCCGTTCCGTTCGTTGGTAAAACGTGATTCGGTCCAGCGAAATAATCACCAACAGGCTCAGAACTGAAGCGGCCTAAAAAAATCGCTCCGGCATGTCGAATTTGTCCAAGAAGACTCGTTGGCTCCGCCGTGATGACTTCTAGATGTTCCGGCGCCAATTCGTTGACGACCTCTACCGCCTCTTCTAACGTTTCCGTCACATAAATCGCTCCATATTGTTCGAGCGACGCAGCAGCAATCTCTTTTCGTGGCAATGTTTCTAATTGTTTCTCCACTTCGCTCGCTACTTCTAACGCGAACTTCATGGAAGGCGTGACAAGAATGCTTGACGCGCGCTCATCGTGTTCTGCCTGTGATAAAAGATCAGCTGCGACTTCATTGGCTTTCGCTGTTTCATCGGCTAACACGACAATTTCGCTCGGTCCGGCAATCATATCGATTGCGACTTGACCGAACACTTCTCGTTTTGCTAGCGCCACGTAAATGTTCCCCGGGCCGAAAATTTTATCGACCGGCTGAATCGTTTCGGTTCCATAGGCAAGAGCAGCAATCGCTTGGGCTCCGCCAACTTTATAAATTTCTTTGACTCCTAGCTCATTGGCGGCCACTAATACCCCTGCTGGCAACGTGCCGTGCTTGTTTGGCGGAGAGACGATGACAATGCGCTTCACTCCCGCTACTTGCGCAGGGATAACATTCATGAGTACAGACGATGGATAGGCAGCTGTCCCCCCCGGAACGTACAAACCGACGGCATCAAGCGGTGTCAATTTTTGCCCAAGAATCGTTCCGTCTTCTTTGGTCATCATCCATGATTCGCGCTTTTGCCGCGCATGGTAATCGCGGATGTTTGCCGCTGCTTCGCGAATAAAGCAAAGTAAGTCTTCTGCCATTGCTTCATAAGCTGCTTTCATTTCTGCTTCCGTTACACGCAATGAATCCAATGTTACTTGATCGAATTTTTCCGTATACGTTTTTAACGCTGCATCACCATGCTTACGCACGTCATCAATAATTTGCCGAACTGCCCGTCTTTGCTCTTCCGTTCCTGTTTCAATCGTCCGTCGCAACGATAACTGCCCCGTTACTCGTTCGATTCTCATCTCGTTCCCCCCCTCATTCATCTGGAATCACGACCGATAGCCGTTCTACCATTTGATTAATTTGCACATCTTTCATCCGATAGCTGACCGGGTTAACAATGAGACGTGATGTGACATCGGCAATTTTCTCGAATTCGACAAGACCATTTTCTTTGAGCGTCCTTCCGGTAGACACAATGTCAACGATGCGATCCGCAAGCCCTATTAACGGAGCAAGCTCAATCGAGCCGTTTAACCGAATGATTTCAACTTGCTCCCCTTGCTCACGAAAATAGCTCGACGCGATATTCGGGTATTTCGTGGCGACGCGCGGAGCGATATGATGAACTTGGCCGTGAGGAAGCCCGGCGACCGCTAAATGACATTTGCTAATTTTTAAATCTAGCAATTCATAGACATCCCGTTCTTCTTCTAACATAACGTCTTTTCCAGCAATCCCTAAATCAGCTACTCCATGTTCTACATACGTCACGACATCCATTGGCTTCGCGAGAATAAATCGCATCTTTTCCTCCGGAACTTCAATAATTAATTTGCGTGATTCAGCAAATTCCGGCGGAAGCGTATAACCCGCTGTTCGCAACAATTCCAGCGCTTCTTCAAAAATCCGCCCTTTCGGCATCGCAATCGTCAACACCACTTACTCCCCCTTCCCCGTATGACCAAGCAAATACGTAATATGTTGATACCGTTTGCTGTACGCATCAATATCCTGAATGCCAGAAATGTGTTGCAATACGACCCGCTTTCCTTCTCGGCGCTTTTCATTCGCTAATTGAATCGCTTCGCCAAACCGTTCTTGACTAAAAATAATGCATTCGATTTTTGCTTCTGTTTCCATTTCTCCGAGTGCTTCGATTAAACGGTCGAGGCGAATGCCAAAGCCAGTCGCCGGGGCTTTGCGCGCAAACTTTTCAAGCAATTCGTCATAACGTCCGCCATTTCCAAGCGGAAATCCGATATTTTCCGCATACACTTCAAATAAAATGCCTGTATAGTAGCTCATATGGCTCACAAGTGTCATATCCATTTTGACAAAATCAGCAACCTCATACAGTTGGAGTGCATTCCACAGCTCATGAAGCTCTTCGATCGCGTTTACCCCTTCTTCCGTATGAACAAGCTCTCGCGCTTCGTGAATCGCCGTTTCGTCACCACGTAAATCAAGAAGATGAAGAAGGCGTTGCTGGTCGATCGATGAAAGAGGCAACGATTTAACATGCTCACGATAACCGACGTAATTTTTTTCATATAAAAATCGGCGTAAAACGTTGGCACGCTCTTCGTTCCCTAGAATCTCCAAAAATAATGCATTCACGTAGCCTATATGACCGACAGCTACAGTAAAATGCTGTAATCCGGCCTGTTGTAATGTCGCAATCATTAAACTAATCACTTCCGCATCCGCGGCGACCGTACCATCGCCAATGCACTCAACACCCATTTGTTCAAATTCCGCTGGTCGGCCGCCTTCACGCTGCTGAGCGCGAAATACACTTGCATTATAGGCAAGACGTAATGGATTGCCTTGCTGGTAAAGGCGGGAGGCCGCCAAACGTGCGATCGGTGCGGTCATATCCGGGCGAAGCACAAGCGTATGGCCTTGCTGATCGAGCAATTTAAACAATTGATGGTCCGCAATCGCTGACGCTGAGCCCACCGTCTCGTAATATTCTAAAGTCGGCGTTTCGATAAATTCGTATCCCCATTTTTCAATTTCACTCGTCATTGCTTGACGAACAGATTTTTTTATCTCATATAGAAACGGCAATGTATCACGCATGCCCAACGGTTTTTCGAACATAAATAATTTTGACATGTTCACACGTCCTTTATCCCCAAATACTTTAGTTTGCTAATATGGTAGAGAAGTGAAGTTATTTGTAGTTTACTCCTCATAAACCCATGCGTCAACTATAAAATATTCATTTTACATAAAAGAGATGGACAATAAAAACAAATAGATCCGCTCAATAAGGAGGGCAAAAGAATTTTAACCCCTGTGCTGTTCCATTGAGAAAAACAACAAAACGAGCAGGATGAAGTGCCATCCTGCTCGTTAATACTTTCTTAATCCATATCGTCAATACCCAGCTCTAGTATTAAACGATGAAAAGTATAAAATGCCAGTTCTGGAGTATATAATTATCTCGCAATAATACCAAATTGACGGAACAGATCGTCGATAGAACCGTCCGCATCTCGCAAACCAACAAGCTCATAATGGGCAATGTGAAGTTCTTGGCGTAAAGCATAAAATGATCCGGATGATCGCCTTCAGGACTTTATCCTGATGTTCATAAGATCTGTCTTTGCCGGTAAAAGGGTGCCCTCCAGTAGGTCAACCGTTCTCAGGAATCCGTATAGGAACCGATTCGAGTATGTGGGCAGTCTTTAAGATTTTTTCCCCGAAAACAACGCAGCACATATTCTATTGAAGCCAGTATATCTTTCAGATCAATTGTTTCTTCGAATACCTCCGTATAGAACTTATATCCGACATAATCCAATGACTCCACAAAAACTCGCCCGCCAAGCTGAAAAATACGCTCCCAGAAATCAGGAACAACCGGACCGAAATGATCTGGAACTGCACTGAACCCGATATTCCCCTGAACGCCAGTCGCTTCCGTTTCCTCTTTAGCCGCGATAATCCCTTGGACCAAAGCGTTTTGCACATTCGATTAGCGCTTCGACCGTAATTCGCAAGGAATCGAGACCAAAACTATATTGTCTGATGATGGTACGAATCAGCTCGAGCCAGCCAGCTAGCTCCATCCCTGAATCTTGAAAGCCTAGTGCTACATCCCGCTTGAACTCCCATTTCACTAACGTTCAACGTAGGATAAGGTTTTATTGGCTGATTCAGATCCACTATATAAATGTAATAATGTTTTTTCTGTTCCTTGAAGCTCTTTTAATGCCCAATAAATTTTTCATCATTATCCTTCGGTCCTACAGCTAAACCTGCTGGCGTCCCCGCCACGCTGAACATAAACACCAAAAATCAAACCGGATGAACTCATGAGAGAACCTCTCCCCATAGTATTGAGAAACTATGCAAGCAATCAGTTACACATCATAAGCGCAGTTTCACTACGATAAGTTAGTATCGCTTTGCTGCTTGCCTTGGCAACTAATGAAATTGAATTATGATTCCCATCACGATAAACTAAATTTAGTCAATAAATATTTTCTATAAACAAAAAATATTTAATAAATATTTACTTTTTACACCTCTATATTGTTAATTAAAAAAGCCATTAAATTCATATTTTTTACTTAAAACTCAAATAAATAGTAAATAATTATTCCCTAATATCAATGCGTTAAAAAAGAGAAAGGATGTATTCAATGACACGAGTTCAAAAAATCGCCGAAAGCTTTGCTCAACTTCTTCCTCTGTTTGATAACAAAGTTTTTAAACCGATTATCCAAGCTACCCCCATTCCGAAAAAACAATCGGATTTGACTCATTTGCAGTTTCACATTTTGGAAGCTTTATTCCATGCAAAGACAGGGATCTCGATGACCCAATTGGCCCAAAACTTAAGAATTTCCAAGCAGCAGTTGACCCCTCTGATTCGAAAATTGGAGGAAAAGGACTATGTGGTAAAAGTGCAAAGTTCTACTGATAGACGGTTTGTTATACTCACACTGACCGAAAAAGGGAAACAAATCGTACAGAAACGCTGGGAGGAAATTTATCGTCTATTTTGTGACAAGATAGGGAAACTCAGTGAGGATGACTTGATCGACTTGGACTATGCAATCACCAAGCTCGTTCGAATTATGGCCAAACTCGAGTAAGTCTCATCTTTGATCTGTGTTTTTCTCTCTAAATAAACCAATTTTTAATCCCTAATATCATGTCAAACATCGCTCGATTTTCGAACAACGTATGAAGGCCGGCATTAAACAGAGAAAGCTAAAGCTCACAATCCATCTCCAAAATAAAGAGGTGAGTCCTTTATCTAGAAAGCTCCCTGACAAAGTCGAACAAAAGCGGGAAAGGAATTGATTTTGAGAAGGAATTCGATATTAAAATCCCCCTACTTAACCGAAGGAACTGTGGAGATCGCTCAGTAAATAAGAAACTGGTCTCCCGCCTCTACACGAATGCAGGCGGGAGACCCAAGCTATTTATTGGAATGACCTTTTCTTTTCTCCATCTCTTCTTTCGTATAAATAATTCTCATCGGATTACCGGCGACAAAGGAGCCAGCCGGCACATCCTTATGCACGACCGTTCCCGCTGCCACTACAGCGCGGTCACCAATAACAACGCCGGGGAGTATGGTCGAATTGGCGCCAATCATCACCTCATTGCCGATGACAACATCACCGAGCCGATATTCATCAATTAAATATTCATGTGCTAAAAGAGTCGTATTATACCCAATGACCGAGTTACGGCCGACTTTAATTTTTTCCGGAAACATAATATCCGGCATCACCATTAACGCTAACGCTGTTTTTTCGCCAATTTCCATGTGTAAAAACGTACGGTACAGCCAATTTTTTAGCGGCAAAAACGGCGTATAGCGCCCGATTTGAATAACGATGAAATTTTTGATGACTTTCCAAAATGATACAGTCTTATAAATCTGCCAAAGCGAATTCGCTCCTGACACCGGATACTTCGTCGTCCGCCTCACGCCCTATTCCACTCCTAAAATGTTCAATAAATCACTCATTTTTTCTAACATAAAATCCGGTTCATACTGCTCCAAGTATTCTCGTCCTTTAATTGTCCATGCAACTCCTGCCGTCTTTGTTCCTGCATGTTTTCCCGCTAAAATATCATGATAATTGTCGCCGACCATCAACGTTTCTTCTGGTGTTGATTGCAGCACCGAAAGCGCCTTAAAAATCGGTTCTGGGTCTGGCTTTGCCTTTTTCACATCGTCAAGCCCGACGACGCAATGAAAAAACGAATCTAGTTTCGTTCGCTTTAGTCCCATCAAAGCGGTCGAGTGTATTTTAGTTGTTACCACTCCTAATTTAAATCCCTTTGCATGAAGCGTTTGAATTGTTTCATAGACGGTTTCATATTCTTTGATAAGGGCATCGTGTTGCGCATGATTGAACGCCCGATATGTATCAATCATTTCTTGTACCCGTTCCTCATCCAACGCTACAAATGTATCGTAAAGCGGTGGACCAATAAACGGTAATACGTCCTCACGCTTATATTTCCCCGGATAGTACATTTCTAACGTGTGCAAAAAAGATTGAATAATCAGTTCATTCGTATCAATTAACGTTCCATCTAAATCAAATAACACGGTACGAATATTCATAAAGCAGCTTCCTTCCTTCGAGTTTGTGCGATACGATTCCAAGTAAAACTAGCTATCATCGTCAATATAATCGCGGTGATTAAGCGAATCAATAAAAGTGACCATACTGGAATTCCAAGCGGAACAAACAGCAATGTATCTTCCACCACCGCATGACACGCAACAAGAAAAAGAAACACTAGCGTTAAATCTCGTTTTGACACTCCATCTTCTTTTACCGCTTGAATCATTACACCCGCTCCGTACGCAAGCCCAAATAAAAGCCCCGCAGCAAGCGTCATCGATGTATTTTCCTTCATTCCCAGCGCTCTTGTCACCGGAGCCATCCAACGTGAAAACACGTCAAGCCATTTTAAATCTTTTAATAATTGAATACCGATCATTAACGGGATGACAATCATTGTTAATTGAACGATGCCAAGAAACGCTTTTTTGACACCAGCGATGATGATTGCGCTCCAACTCGTGAGTTGTTCAGGAGAATTGGAGATAAAACCGTACTGAGCCATCTCGTTTCCGCCTTGCCAAAAAAGATGGATAAAAAAAGCAGAAACGATCGCTAATGCAAGGCGCACCAATACCGTTAAAGCAATATTCATTCCGGTTTTTGCCGCTACGGTCGATTCAACAAGCAAATTATGAGAAAACGAAAGCATCACAGCTAAAATAAACACTTCTTTTACCGTCAAGTCTAACGTTAAAATCGCTCCGATCCCCGCATACAAACTTAACAAATTCCCTAACACAAGGGGAATCGCCGCATCGCCGGGCAAACCAATCCATTTCATTAGTGGGGTGACGAATTCAATCACCCATTGTAAAATCGGAGTATGCTGTAACATTGATACGATCAAGGTAATCGGAAAAATGACTTTTCCAAGCGTCCATGTCGTTTTCAACCCGACGATGAGACCCCGCTTTAGCGTTCCAAGCATAGCTCTTCTCCCCTTTTCTAATCTGTATAACGCTCCTTGGCTAGCCCTCTCACTCTTCTAAAAATCCATAGACTGACGGCAATGAGAATAAGCACAATCGACATCACTTGTGCCATGCGAAGATGAGCAGTTAGCATTAAACTGTCCGTTCGCATTCCTTCAATAAAAAAGCGGCCGATCGAATACCAAATAAGATAACTAAGGAATAACTCACCACGTCGCAAATTGATGTTTCGAAGCGCTAGTAAAAGTAAAAAACCGATGAAATCCCAAACCGACTCGTATAAAAACGTCGGGTGATAGTACTGACCGTTAATATACATTTGATTAATAATAAAATCCGGCAAATGCAGGCTTTCAAGAAACTGTCGCGTCACCGGACCACCGTGTGCCTCTTGATTCATAAAATTCCCCCAACGGCCGATCGCTTGCCCTAAAATAATGCTTGGTGCCGCGATATCCGCCAGCTTCCAAAACGATAAACCACGCACTTTGGCAAAAACGATTCCTGTGGCAATCGCTCCAATCAACCCACCGTGAATCGCCAGCCCCCCTTCCCAAATTTTTGGAATTTCAGAAAGATGCTTTGAATAATAGTCCCACTCGAAAATAACGTAATATGTACGCGCACATATAATCGCGATTGGTACAGCAAATAGGACAAGATCGACAAACGTCTCCTTTGGTAACCCTCGCCGCACTGCTTCCCGCGTCGCTAACCATAATCCAAGAAGCACTCCCGTTCCGATAATGACACCGTACCAATAAATGGTGATCGGGCCTAGATGCAAAAACACGCGGTCTAACGGTTGAATCGTTGTCTCCATTGATGTTCCCTCCTATCTTTTATTCATAATCATGGTCTCCATCCTCAATCGCATCTGTTAGACGCGCTGAAAACTCTTCTGCTGCATTCATGCCCATCCGTTTTAAGCGGAAATTCATCGCTGCTACTTCAATAATGACCGCAAGATTTCGCCCTGGTCTTACAGGAATCGTCAGCTTCGTCAATTCTGTATCAATAATTTTGACTTTCTCTTCCTCAAGTCCGAGGCGATCATATTGTTTGTTTGGGTCCCAAAGTTCCAAATCAATCACTAACGAAATGCGCTTATGCGTCCGAACGGCTCCAGCTCCAAATAATGTCATCATATTAATAATGCCTAAACCGCGAATTTCCAAAAGATGTTCAATTAATTCAGGAGCGCTTCCCACAAGTACACCTTCATCTTCTTGGCGAATTTCCACACAGTCATCCGCCACTAACCGGTGCCCTCTTTTAACAAGTTCAAGCGCCGTCTCACTTTTTCCAACGCCGCTTTTTCCAGTGATCAAAACACCAACCCCATAGACATCCACTAATACACCATGCACTGCTGTCGTTGGGGCTAGTTTACTTTCCAAATAGTTCGTCAAACGGCTTGAAAGGCGTGTCGTTTTCATCGTGGAACGCATAACAGGAACAGATTGACGTTCAGAAGCCTCAATAAGCTCTTGTGGTATCTCTAACCCACGCGACACGATAATGCCGGGAGTAATATCGGTACAAAGTCGTTCCATACGCACTTTTCTCTCTTTCGGACTTAACGTTTCAAAAAAAGAAAGCTCTGTTTTTCCTAATAATTGAATGCGTTCAGCAGGATAATAAGCAAAGTATCCAGCGATTTCTATCCCTGGACGCGACAAATCACTCGTCGTAATCGGGCGGTGAATTCCTTCAGCGCCGCTGATCAATTCCAATTGAAATTGGTCAATAATATCTTTTGTACGTACTTTCGGCATGTCGGCCCTCTCCTTTCCTCGTCTTTTTCCATTTTAGCACTTTTCCTCCCTTCATTGAATGGGAGACAATAAGAAAAGAATAAGCGTCCCAAGTTCTCCTAAAACTTGCCCACGTCCTGTGTGCAAACAGAGAAACATCACCATCCTAGCTCCGCGATGGTCAAACGTTCTTCGTCCACAAAAGTGCTTGCACTTCGAGTGCGAAGACTATTTGACACAAGAGAGGCAGCCGAAGGAAGACTATTTTCCAGACTCTGCACCTGCGATCACTCGTCACATGTCAGCGAAGAAGTTGGTTTAACCAGCAGATATGTTTCTAATTAGACACCCCTTCTCAAGAAAGGAAAAAAGATATAATGATGAAAAAGGTGAGCACCGATTCAGGTGTCTCACCTTTGTACTACGATCTGCGCTGCAATGGTTCGATAATTGCTTTTTGGATGAGCAAATGGAAAAAGGAAAGAACGATGGAAGCAAGCAGTGCCGTTCCAAATCCACCAATTTCAAATGCATCGCCCATAATAGCGGCAGTCATCATCAACGTTATTGCATTAATCACAAAGAAAAATAATCCAAGCGTAAGAATCGTAACCGGCAATGTCAAAAGGATTAAAATCGGCCGTACAAATATATTGAGAATGGAAAGAATGAGGCTCGCAATGAACGCAGCCCCCACTCCGCTAAAGTGGATCGAGGCAAAATACCCATCAATTGCCATCAATAAAACTGTGTTCACAAGAATGCTAATCAGCCAGTTCATCATGAAAAAATCACGGAAAAGTAATGTTTCCTTCTTATGACTGTCACTCGTTGCTTCATATACTATCATCTCCAATGGATTGTAATGAAATCGAACCTGTTTTGGAATCGGCATAAACGCGTAACAGTGGTTGTTCCGTTTGCTTGCTTACAAACTGCAGCCCCTTTTGTGCTGCTTCATGCTTTTCTTCAACAATGACGAGATTGGTATGGTTATACGATAAACTGCCGAGATTCGTCTTTATCTCCCCTTCTAGACGAGCGTCTGCTGGAACGAATAATTTCGTATTTCCTGTTACGGTTTTAGTATATATCGTCCCTTCTTTCCCTTCATTCTTACATATCATCGTACCACTAAATGTGCGCAAGTGCACGTTTTTGTATGTTCCGTTTATTTCGATAAGGCCATGAACATTTTCAGCCTCAATATCTTGCACTGTGCTTTGCAAAAGAGAGATGGAGCCGTTTGCCGTTTCCAACTCCGCTTCTTCAACAATGAGGTGATGAAGCGCAATCGAACCATTGACCGTTTTCGCACGCAGCTGTCTTGCTTGCAAACGATCCGCGTGAATATCACCGTTAAATAAACGCACTTTTACATGATCATAATAAGTCTCTGGAATGTAAACAGTGGCCTTTGTTTTCATGAATGGCTTCGGAACGGAAAATCGGCAATATCCGTTTTCGATTGAAAAAAATACCTCCCGCAAAAAGGACTGCCGCGCTGCTTCCAATGACTCAGCCCGATATACTTTTGCCTCACACTCGATACGAACATCCCTTTGATCCCATGGCACTACCTTTACATTGCCATTGGCGATATGAACATCAATGGCTCCAAAAGAGGCATCGCTTTGCTGAAAAATATGTCTTACTTCAAAAGCAGTACCGAAATGAAGATCTAAGTCTTTGATCTTTTTCACCGTTGTATCCAAGAAGTCGAATAGCTTTTCTTTTAACGATGACGACTTGACAGAATCTTGCTTTGTATCGGTAAACTGAACATCTGTTGTTAAAAACGCAGCATCTCCACTTTTTTTTCCTTCCTCTAATTGTTCAAGCAATGTAAGCGCCTCTTCTACCGTTAGCATTCCTTCCTTCACCATTTTTAATATGCGCTTTTTTTCCTCCATGCGCGTATCCCTCCATCACCGTTATTTTAAGACTTGAATCCCTTTAATAATGTTCCAAACTACAACAATCATATTAACAATCCCCGCAATAATGATCCCTATTAATACAAGACCTGGCATTGAGTCAACCGCGCCACTTTGATGAAAAATTCCAATAGAGATGCCCATAATCACAAAGAGCACAATCGTGGCAAACGGGATAAGATGAGAAAGAAACGCTTTTTTCGCATGCGTTTTTACTTCAACACGATCGCTGACGAAATACACAATAATCGGAAAAATAAACCCGGCAAAAAAGACACTAAAATAACATAACGAAGCAAGCACTTTATTTGAATTCATCGTCGTTTCCCCCTTTGCTTTTTATATACGACATGGGTGGCAAAAAGTTTCTAAAAAAAAGCACGGCGGGTATTACACCCCCGCCGTGTCATACATGGCTCTCATTCGCTTGCGATCCCGCTCAAGAATCGGTTTTAAATACTTTCCTGTATAAGAACCTTCCACTTCAGCAACCTCTTCCGGTGTTCCCGTAGCGACGATTTGTCCACCTTTATCGCCGCCTTCCGGACCAAGGTCAATAATGTAATCAGCTGCTTTAATAACATCAAGGTTATGCTCGATGACAAGAACGGTATCGCCGTTATCGACTAATCGCTGCAACACTTTTAACAAACGAGAAATGTCATCGACATGCAATCCGGTTGTTGGCTCATCTAAAATATAGAGCGTGCGCCCTGTAGAACGGCGATGCAATTCCGACGCTAATTTCACACGCTGAGCTTCTCCGCCAGAGAGCGTCGTTGCTGGTTGACCAAGCTGAATATATCCTAAGCCAACGTCATAAATCGTTTGCAGCTTCCGTTTGATTTTCGGGATATTTTCAAAAAATTGGAGCGCATCTTCAACTGTCATCTCTAACACTTCAGCAATATTTTTTCCTTTATATTTCACTTCTAACGTTTCGCGATTGTAACGTTTGCCGTGACACACTTCACAAGGTACATACACATCCGGCAAAAAGTGCATTTCGATTTTAATAATTCCGTCGCCGCGGCACGCTTCACATCTTCCACCTTTGACATTAAAGCTAAACCGGCCTTTTTTATACCCGCGCACCTTCGCTTCGTTCGTTGCGGCGAACACCTCACGAATATCATCAAATACTCCTGTGTATGTGGCAGGATTGGAACGCGGCGTTCGACCGATTGGCGACTGGTCAATGTCAATCACTTTATCTAAATGCTCAATACCTTTGATCGCTTTATGTTCACCCGGCTTCGCTTTAGCGTGATGCAGCTTTTGCGCCAATGCTTTATGCAAAATTTCATTGACAAGCGTACTTTTTCCAGAGCCTGACACACCTGTTACCGCAATAAACGTGCCGAGCGGAATTTTCACCGATACATTTTTTAAGTTATTTTCCCGCGCGCCGACAATTTCTAACCAACGTCCGTCAGGCTTGCGTCGCTCAACTGGAAGCGGAATAAATTTTTTCCCTGACAAATATTGTCCGGTAAGCGAGTTCGGATCGTTCATCACTTCTTCCGGCGTCCCTGCGGACACAACTTGCCCACCATGAATGCCGGCCCCCGGGCCAATGTCAATTAAATAGTCGGCCGCAAGCATTGTATCTTCGTCATGTTCAACGACAATAAGCGTATTGCCGATATCACGCATACTTTTTAACGTCGCAATTAAGCGATCGTTATCGCGCTGATGAAGACCGATGGATGGTTCATCTAAAATATAGAGCACACCTGTCAAACGAGAACCGATTTGGGTCGCTAAGCGAATACGCTGCGCCTCGCCGCCCGAAAGCGTTCCCGCCGAACGACTTAACGTTAAGTAGTCGAGACCAACGTTGTTTAAAAAGCCAAGGCGTTCAATAATTTCACGCAAAATCATATTGGCGATTTTCATTTCTTTTTCGCTCAATTGTAAATTTCGGAAAAAGTCGAGCGCTTCAGTAACCGAAAGTGCTGTCACTTCTCCAATATGTTTGCCGCCAACAAATACGGCTAGGCTTTCCTTTTTCAACCGGTTTCCTTTACATGTCGGACATGGCTGATCCGCCATGTACTTTTCCATTTGCTCGCGAATATAATCGGAGCTTGTCTCACGATAACGGCGTTCAACGTTCGGAATGACCCCTTCAAATTCAATGTACTGCTCGCGAACTTGTCCAAAATCGTTTTCATAACGGAAATAAATTTTCTCTCCATTGCTTCCGTATAAAATTTTATCAAGCTGATGCTTTGGCAGCTCTTTCACTGGCACATCCATGTCAATGCCGTAATGACGGCAGACCGCTTCTAGCAATTGCGGATAATATTGCGAGCTTTGCGGTTCCCAAGGGGCAATCGCATGCTCACGCAATGTTAATTCATCGTTTGGAATGACTAAATCTGGATCGACTTCTAACTTAGCTCCTAGCCCATCACAATCCGGACAAGCTCCGTACGGGCTGTTAAACGAGAACATGCGCGGCTCTAGCTCGCCGATGGAAAAACCGCAATAGGGGCACGCATGGTGCTCGCTGAACAACAATTCTTCCTCGCCAATGACATCAATAATCACTTTACCATCTGCAAGCTTCAATGCCGTCTCAAGCGAATCCGCCAAGCGTGAAGCGATTCCTTCTTTGACCACAATTCGGTCCACAACTACTTCGATGGAATGTTTTTTGTTTTTCTCAAGCTCGATGTCTTCGGTCAACTCACGCATTTCTCCATCAACGCGAACGCGCACATAGCCTTGCTTTTTAATCTCTTCGAGCGTTTTCACATGTGTCCCTTTTCGCCCTGATATGACCGGTGCGAGAATTTGAATTTTCGTCCTCTCCGGATACGCTAAAATACGATCCACCATTTGCTCGATCGTTTGCGACGTAATTTCAATCCCGTGCTCCGGACAAATCGGGCGCCCGATGCGGGCAAACAACAGGCGCAAATAGTCATAAATTTCCGTTACTGTTCCGACCGTTGAGCGCGGGTTACGGCTCGTCGTTTTTTGGTCAATGGAAATCGCCGGTGACAACCCTTCAATCGCATCAACATCCGGCTTGTCCATTTGCCCTAAAAATTGACGCGCATAAGCGGACAGCGATTCAACATAGCGCCGCTGTCCTTCCGCATAAATTGTGTCAAAGGCAAGCGACGACTTTCCCGATCCGGATAAACCTGTCAACACGACAAGCTTATCGCGTGGGATTTCTACATCAATGTTTTTTAAATTATGAGCTCTTGCTCCTTTAATAATAATCTTATCCTTAGCCATATATTGCGATCATCCTTCCGCTTTTAGCTCAAAAATTAAATCACGCAACTCGGCTGCTCGCTCAAAATCAAGCGCTTTGGCCGCTTCTTTCATTTCCTTTTCTAAGTTGGCAATGAGCTTGTCTCGCTCTTTTTTGGTGAGATTGCTGTAATTCGGCTTTGTGTCGTACGTTTCCTGTTCTTCCGCAGCATACGTCGCACGAATTACATCGCGAATGTCCTTTTTAATCGTCTGCGGCACAATGCCATGCTCGCGATTGTACGCTTCTTGGATGGCACGACGCCGCTTTGTCTCATTAATTGCGATTTCCATGGACTGGGTAATCGTATCAGCATACATAATGACATGCCCATTCGCGTTACGGGCAGCACGACCAATCGTCTGAATCAGCGAGCGCTCGGAACGCAAAAATCCTTCTTTATCGGCATCAAGAATTGCCACAAGAGATACTTCCGGGATATCTAACCCCTCCCTGAGCAAGTTAATGCCGACCAACACATCGTATTTGCCCATACGCAAATCACGAATGATTTCAATTCGCTCAAGCGTTTTAATTTCCGAATGCAAGTACGCCACTTTAATGCCAATCTCTTTTAAGTAATCCGTCAAATCTTCCGCCATTTTTTTCGTTAACGTCGTCACAAGCGTACGCTCATTTCGTTTGACGCGCTCGTGAATTTCCCCGATTAAATCGTCAATTTGCCCTTGAATTGGACGAACATCAATCGTCGGATCTAACAGTCCCGTCGGGCGGATAATTTGTTCAACGACCTCAGGACTATGCTCTAATTCATATGGTCCCGGTGTTGCCGATACATAAATAATTTGATTAATTTTTTGTTCAAATTCCTCAAACGTTAACGGGCGGTTATCAAGTGCTGATGGCAAACGAAATCCATGATCCACCAATACTTGCTTGCGCGCCCGGTCCCCATTATACATTCCGCGAATTTGCGGCAATGTCACATGTGATTCGTCGATCACAATAAGAAAGTCATCAGGGAAATAATCAAGCAACGTATATGGCGTCGACCCCGGCGGACGCAATGTTAAATGGCGGGAATAGTTTTCGATACCTGAGCAAAAGCCCATTTCCCGCATCATCTCAAGGTCATAGCGCGTCCGCTGTTCCAAACGCTGCGCTTCTAGCAGTTTTCCTTGCTCACGCAATTCTTTCAACCGTTCCTCTAGCTCTTTTTCAATATTTTGAATCGCCAGTTGCATTTTTTCATCGCGCGTAACGAAGTGGGATGCTGGGAAAATGGCAACATGTTCCCGTTCACCGATAATCTCTCCTGTTAACGCATCCACTTCGCGAATGCGATCAATTTCATCACCAAAAAATTCAACGCGAATGCAATGTTCATCGCGCGAAGCTGGAAAAATTTCAACAACGTCGCCGCGCACGCGGAACGTTCCGCGCTGAAAGTCAATATCGTTCCGTTCATATTGCACATCGACAAGGCGACGCAACAGTTCATTCCGTTCTATTTCCATGCCTACACGCAATGACACGACGAGCTCGCGATATTCTTCCGGCGAACCTAAACCGTAAATGCACGATACGCTCGCGACAATAATGACATCGCGCCGCTCAAACAGCGCCGATGTCGCCGAATGTCGTAATTTATCGATTTCATCATTAATGCTTGCGTCTTTTTCAATGTACGTATCCGTTTGCGGCACGTATGCTTCCGGCTGATAATAATCATAGTAACTAACAAAATACTCCACCGCATTGTTCGGAAAAAACTCCTTAAATTCGCTATATAATTGCCCCGCTAATGTTTTATTATGGGCAATCACAAGCGTCGGCTTATTGACTTCTTTAATGACATTGGAAATGGTAAACGTCTTTCCCGTTCCTGTGGCCCCTAACAACGTTTGATGCTTCACACCATTTCGAATTCCTTCTACTAATTTGGCAATCGCCTTTGGTTGATCGCCTTGCGGCTGATAGGTTGAGACTAACTCAAAACGCTCTCCCACATGCAAAGCCTCCTATTCTCATTCATCCTAACTCTCATTGTAGCATATTGAAAGAAAAGATGCACAAAAAAAGCGAACTTATATTCGTTCCAAAAAATCCAATCGTTACAAAAAAACGTGCCTTCCGTATTCGAAGGCACGTTCTCATTTCATTTTTTTAGCCTTTTGACCATCTTTTCTGCATACAAAAATCCGACGGTCGTGGATACAATATCAGCTAAAATTTCATGTAATTCATCCGTATACCCTTTCACATAAGAAGCCACTAATAAAGCGACCGTTAACAGCGTACCGACATAATGGTTATACGTCACACGTGTGAATAAAAGAACTAGCAAGCATGGCACAATTAACGCAATGATAAACCACATCGCCAAAACTCCTTATTTAGACGGCTTCAGAGGCCCATTTTTTTCGTTGTTGCACAAACAATAAACCAAGTTCATGGTGTTCATCTTCATATAATGCTCCTTGCACAAAGCGAACTTCTCCATTTTCTCCCAACACTTCTAACTTGCAAAACGCGCGATTCCGCTGCAATGCTCTGTAAAACTCTTCTTCCGTTTTCACTGGCATTCCATTTACCTTCACAATCACTTCACCAATTTGAAGTGCCATCTTCTCCGCTTTCGATTTCGGAAGGATCCCTACGATTACCAGCCCGTTCGCGCGCTGCGAAAAGTAAGGCGGCTGGGAACGGTCTTGAACATGCTGGGAAAACGCAAACCATTCTCTCACAATAAACGCTACAGCTGCCGCGGCAATCGCTAACGTCACATACCAGTAGCTTACCACGGCCAGAATGCTGGTCACAAGTGACAACAGCATGACACGTTTCCCCGTAAAGTGAATCGATCGATGCGGATTCATTCCTTGAACATGCTGGGAAAAGCCAATGAAAAACGGGACAAGCATGAGGGAATACGTGTCATTCCCTCCCGGAAACAGCGGCCACCACGAAAATGGAGGAACAAGCGCATCCCCCGTCACCGGAAGCAGTATCGGCACAAACCAAAGCCGTTGTGCCCAATGTTCCCCGACGATGAACCCACGCTTACTTTTCGTCAATTGCGGAGATGTCCCTACAGCCCCATTTCGTAAAATCAACCACGCTTCCGCCATTAAAAGCAACGCTAGCAATATCGCTAACGCTGGCAAATTCGTTTCATTAAGTCCAGGAAAATTGGCTGTAAAAAATGATTTTGTTCCTTCATATCTAGCTAAAAAACTAACAACAAAAAAAGTCAATCCGATCGTGTAAGCAGGCGATAACAACCTCATTTGTAACGTCAGCCCAAGCAATATCGTTACCCAAGCGAGCAACATCACCGCATCCCGCGGAAACGCCACACCGACAACAACGGTCACAAACGAAATAACAACGCCGATTCCAAGACCGCTACGCCAAAAAAATTTGCTTTCATGAAACCAATCATACACACGAATATGAAAATGACTTCGCTCTTTTTTTACCCGGCGCCATCCAACAAAAAGCACCAACAAAATTCCATAATAGAAAAGAGGTTGTATCCATAACCGACCAATTCCTTTGATTATTTCTAACACCCACGCGGACATTCCCTATCACCTCGCTATGTTCACGATTCTGCCAATCTACTTGTATTCTATCAAATCGCTGTCGTAAATCCTATGACTGTTAGGAATTTTTTTCAACGCCTCTTGCCAACAATTGACGAACCGTTCGAGATGACCACTTTCTTTGCCGAATCCGCACTAGTTTTGTCAAGCCGAAAGGAAATCAGCACTCGATGGAAAAATGATATAAGCAAGAAGAAAAAGGAGGAGGAAACTATGGAGCTAAAAACAAGTAACGTCGCCAAACGCCTTGGGGTATCGCCGAAAACGGTTCAACGTTGGGTGAAAAAATATAACATTCCGTGCTCAAAAAACGAAGCTGGTCATTATGTATTTGATGCTGAAACACTGGCATTGTTAGAACAAATTAAGTTTGAACATGGAGCCGCTCTAGAAGACAGCGATATCATCGATATAGAAGAAAAAGATGCCTTCTCTGCCGAAGCGTTTTTCACCACTTACGTCCAACCGCAACTCGACAAATTCACCTCACGCCTCCAGCGCATGGAGCGCCAACTTGATCAAAAAGCCGATGAAGTCGTTTCATTTCAACTATTGCAACACCGTCAAGAAATTGATGAGCTCACTACTTACATTCACGAATTAGAACAACGGCTGGCTCTTCTCGAAAAAGTCAATCACGACCGCTCCCTCGATGAAGAAAATAGCAGAAAAAAACCAAAACGACGCGGTCTTAGCCGCATTATGAGTTTATTTGCATAAAATCGTTTCGTTCTCCCTTTCCGCTTGCTAGCGCACAGCGGGAAGGGAGTTCTTTTTTCCACTAGAATTCATCGCGCTACCTTTTACTTTTCTTAATAAATTTTTTATTGTTTTTTAATCATTTTGTCTTATAATAAATGCCGTTTTGACTAAGTTTAAACAAGAAGGAGCGGAGAACAATGATACCGTGTAACAAACAAGTCAAAAACAAAGAACAAATAGCCATATGGATCGCAGTCCTCCTTTTAGCTCTTTATCTCTCTCCGCTTTATCTGTTAGGAGAAAACGCTCATATTCGCGTTCATGATAACTTAGATTCCAATATTGCGTGGTATAAGGTGCTGACAAAAAGCGGAGAGTTGTTTGGACCGCTCAATGCCACGATTCCACAAGTCATTAATGGTCTGCCTCGCAACGCTTTTGGCACGGAGTTTAGCGGCATCGTCTGGCTCCATGCCCTGTTTCCTTCAATGGTTGCGTATGCCCTTAGCCAGACGATTACACGAGTGTTCGCCTTTCTTGGGATGTATTTGTTACTAAAACGACACTTTTTGACAGAACAAGAGGCCTATCTCATTCGCGTCGGGGCAGCTCTCGCGTTTGCCCTTACCCCTTTTTGGCCATCAGGTATGTTAAGTACACTCGGGATGCCGCTTGCGCTTTGGGCGTTTTTAACCATTCGAAATCGACAAGCGTCATGGAAAGAGTGGCTCGTTCTTGCCCTTCTTCCGTTTTATGCAAGTTTTGTCCTTGGCTTTTTCTTCTTTTTAACGGCGATGGCATTACTTTGGTTGCGCGATGTCATCGTCAAAAAACAATGGAATCTCCCGTTCCTTGGGAGTATCGCCTTTATGACGGGACTGTTTCTAGCCATTGAATATCGTCTCGTTTACTCACTGCTGTTCGGAGAAGAACCGACGAGCCGAAACGAGTTTGTATCTTCCAAACTTGGTTTTTGGCACACGGTTCGCCTTGTCTTTAAAAATTATTTACTTGGACATACCCATGTGATGACATTGCATACCTTCATTATCTTACCTGTGCTTTTCATTGCATTTGCCTTTGTCATCGCCAAACAAAACAAGAAAATAGAAAAACAGTTTTTATTTCTATTTGTCTTAAATTTCGTCTTATCCGTCTGGTATGCGTTCTGGTTTTACAAAGGGTGGCAGCCGCTCAAGGAAAGATTTTCGTTGCTGAACACTTTTAATTTCGCTCGCTTTCACTTTTTACGCCCGCTTGTCATCTATCTGGATTTTGCGATTGCGTTATGGATTCTCTGGCAAAGAGGAGAAAAATGGAGACGGTTTGTCGTTGTCTCCCTTGTCCTGCAAATTCTCTTGCTCTGTGGCTTTAACGAAGAAATTCGTTATCGAATCATTGGCACTCCATCATTTAAGGAGTTTTACGCAGAGCATTTGTTCCAAGAGATTAAAGACTATATCGGACAACCACAAAGCTCCTACCGGGTCGCCAGCATCGGGCTTCATCCGGCGATTGCGCAATATAATGGGTTTTACACGCTCGACACGTACAACAATTTTTACCCGCTTTCTTACAAGCACGAGTTCCGAAAAATTATTGCGAAAGAGCTCGATAAAAGTCCGGAACTCAAAGATTACTTCGATCATTGGGGCAATCGGGTGTATATTTTCTCAGCAGAACTAGGCAAGCATTACGATTTTCGAAAAACGTCTCATAAAAAGATTCGCCATCTTGACATCAACACAGACGTCTTTAAAAAAATGGGAGGACGCTATATCTTTTCTTCTGTTCCGATTATGAATGCGAAAGAAAACCATCTTCGCTTGATGAAATCATTTGAAGACTCAGAATCCGTCTGGAAGATTTACTTATATAAAGTGGAGTAAAGGGGGAAACTATCGTGAAAAAACCGGTATTAACGATTGTTGTACCATGTTATAACGAAGAAGAAGTGTTCCTAGAAACCGCCAAACAATTAACCGCCGTATTGGAAGACTTATTGGACGAACATCTCATCGCAGCCGAAAGCAAAATTTTGTTTGTAGACGATGGTAGTCGTGACCGAACATGGTCGCTCATTGAAAAAGAAAGCGAAACTAATCCGTTTGTAACAGGCTTAAAACTATCGCGTAATTTCGGACACCAAAAAGCGCTTCTGGCCGGACTTGAAACAGCAAAAAACTATTCTGATTGCGTCATTTCGATTGATGCGGATTTACAAGATGATGTCTCTGTTATTCGTGAGTTTGTGGTGAAATATTGGGAAGGGTTCGACATTGTATACGGAGTGCGCCGCAGCCGCAAAACAGACACCTTTTTCAAGCGAGCGACCGCTCAAGGCTTTTATCGTTTTATGCGAAAAATGGGTATTCATCTTGTTTATAACCATGCGGATTTTCGCTTAATGAGCAAACGGGCGTTGGAAGAATTAAGCCGTTACAGTGAAGCAAATGTATTTTTACGCGGAATTGTTCCCTTGCTTGGATTCCGCTCGACCGAGGTGCTATACGACCGAAAAGGGCGATTCGCTGGAGAATCGAAATACCCGCTCAAAAAAATGCTGGCATTTGCCTTTGACGGAATGACATCATTTAGCGTTGCACCGATTCGGTTTATTACATTCATCGGCTTTCTTTCGTTTCTCCTCAGCAGTGCAGCCGGCATTTACGCCCTGATCGTCAAATTATTAGGACATGCGGAATCCGGATGGACATCGTTAATGATTTCGATTTGGTTTATAGGAGGACTCCTATTAATGAGTATTGGCTTAATTGGAGAATATATCGGAAAAATTTATCAAGAGGTAAAGAGACGACCGCGGTTTACGATTGAAGAAAATTTATACTCTCGACAAATGGAACACGAGTTATCCCTTCCTTCATTCCATGAAAAAGAAAGGGTGAAATCATGAATCACCCCTTCTTTCGTTTTTTACTTGTCGGGCTGATGAATACGGCGGTTGGACTGTCTTCGATGTATATGCTTCTCCATCTTGCCCATTTTTCCTATTGGTGGGCAACATTGATCGGCAATACGATCGGCGCTATTGTAAGTTACATTTTAAATCGTGTCTTCACCTTTCAAAGCAACGCTCCGATTGCCGATAGCGCCGTTCGCTTTCTTATCGTCATCATGACGTGCTATTTTGTTTCCTATCGCCTCGCGAAACAAATCGCAGATTGGACAATGACAACCATTTCCATTGTACCTCCGCATTATACGAACGATATTGCCATTTTATTTGGCACAGCTCTCTATACCGTTCTCAACTATCTTGGTCAAAAACGATTTGTGTTCGTAAAATAAAAATGGGCTGCATCCGCATACGGATCAGCCCATTTTGTTTGGATTATTGGAAAAGTACTTTCATTGCTGTCTTTAATTGTTCATCATTTTTGTCATCACGAATTGCTTCAAGCACTTTCGTTTGCAGCAATTCCGCTGTTGCCTTATCAATCTTTCCGGTGACCGGAAGGTTGTTTGCTTTTTGGAATTGTTTAACAGCTTCTACTGTTTTTTGGCTGAAATAACCATCCTCACGTCCCGGATCAAAACCAAGACCTTTTAACATTTGCTGAGCACTTTTTACTTGTTCGTTATTCATATCGTAAACAAGTTCTTTTTCAATATGGATTGGGCTTGCATAGAAGTATTCCGGTTGTTGCACCACTACGTCCGGTTTGATTCCTTTTTTATGAATCCAATGCCCATCAGGAGTCAACCATTTATAAAGTGTCAGTTTGATATTGCTGCCATCGCCCATTGGAATCGCTTGTTGAACGGTTCCTTTTCCAAATGTCGTCTCTCCAACAAGCTTATAGCCTCCTGCTTCCTTCATAGCCCCTGCGAGAATTTCCGAAGCGGAAGCACTTCCTTTGTCAATTAACACGACAACCGGATACGGTTTTTTCGTTGCTAAATCAGAGTAGAAGCGCTGTTTATCACCATCGCGCTCTTCAATTTGTACATATGGCTTATCTTTCGGAATAAACTGTTTTAAAATTTCCTCGACGCTTTGTAAATATCCTCCTGGATTACCACGCACGTCAATGACTAATCCTTCAATTTTTTCATCTTCTAATTTTTTTAATTTCTTTTTAAAATCTTGTGCCGTATTTTCTGAGAATGACGTTACTTCCAAATACCCAACCTTTTTCCCTTTGTACGTTTTCATGGAGTCATATACTGTTTCGATTGGGATTTCATCACGGACAACATTTACTTTTAATACTTCCTTCACACCTGGACGAAGAACATCCAAGTGAACGGTCGTCCCTTTTTTACCGCGAATCTTCATTACCGCTTCATATAAATCGAGTCCTTCAATACTTTCTCCATTCACTTTAATAATTTGGTCGTTTGGTTTCAGTCCAGCCTTTTCTGCTGGTGAATTCTTAAACGGAGCGACAATCGTCACTTTTCCGTCAATCATGCTCACCTCGGCACCAATGCCTTCAAAGGAAGAATCTAATGATTCGGTGAATTGATGTGCCGTTTCCTCATCCATATACACAGAATAAGGGTCATTGAGCGTTTCAATCATCCCTTGAATCGCGCCTTCAATTAATTTTTGATCATCGACTTTTTGGACATAGCGATTTTTAATTAACTCGTACGCTTGTTCAACTTTCTTTAACTCTTCCTCCTCGCTTTTTGTTGCTTTGTTTGCATCCTGTTTCGGTTGGATAAGCGACATGTGATCACCCGCATCCCGGTCAACTAGCTGCATGCCGGCATACGTCCCGCCTGCCCCAACCAACATGGATAAAGCCATTAACATTGCTGTCATTTTCTTGTTCACTCTCTTCTCCTCCTCACCCTACACCATACAGGAAAGGCACCACACAACGTGCCGTGCGATGCCTTTTATTATCATCATATGGATTGCTTGTACATATTATGTATAAAATAAATCATCCATGCAATATCAGTTTACACGTTTATGTTTATTTTCTCAACTAAGAAGCAAGAGAATTATTTATTTTCTCTTCCTTGAAAGGTGCCCTTTCGAAGAAAACATTAGAGCACATTAAAATAGGATTCAAACTCGTTGTCTGAACCCCATTTGTCTACACTCTCAGCTTATCGACAAAGGCGGCAAGCTAAGCTGCCAGCAGATGTCCAAATAAGGAAAATTCGATATCTAAACATATCATAGAACAAGACAACGAGTCTGTGCTATGTTCAAACAGCTACTCAAAATCCTGAACGGGATGGAAATGATGCATATGCTGAAAAAAGGACAACTTCCACAAGAGGTGAAGTCTGTCCAAAATCGAAAGGAATCTATTAACGTTTTAGCATCGTATCATAATCTGTAATCATGTCCTATATTTCTAGTAAATGATCTTCGTACCGAAACCATGTTGCACATCTGCATGTTTCAGAATATGAATTAGTTGCCCCTTGAAAACCTATCGCGTATTTTTTTCAGTCTTGCATGATACTCTAAGATTTCGATTCTTGCTTTTTCAGCTAGAGGTGCAATTGGTCGTAAGTCTTTTAATCTCCAATAATCAACAATGACATCAAGCACTTGATCAAAATATTGAAGCGGACCATAATTCGCTTCTTTTGCAATGACAGCCATTCGATTTTCAAAGTCAGGCATAACAGCACCTGGCATTTTAAAATTCATAATCACATTGGCAATGTGATAGCAATAATTAGGTTCCAATTTCAAATGCTCTCGAATGACATCCCGATAAAACGCATAATGGAGTGTCTCATCTTTGGCAAGACGGCGCAATAACGTAGCAAGTTCCGGATCATGCTTACTTGCAACCTTGGCTACATTATTGTAAAACACCATCGTTGCAAGCTCTTGTAACGTCGTATACGTCATCGCTTCAATGGGTGTATGAAAATTAGCCGTAAATCCATTCTCAACGACTGATTTTCTTAATTCATGCAACCGTTTAGGATCAACATTTCGAGTGAGCAGCAAATAAGTCTCCAATAAATCAGAATGTTGATCTTCTTCCGAAGTCCAAGTATGGATAAAATCTGTAATAACAGAAAGGGATCCTTTAAAGGTTTCGGATAGATAGGTAGTAAACCATGGTAAGTTTACTTCTGTTAATAAAGCTGTTTCGATAGCAGTAATCACACCAGAAGGCAGAGTAACTTGACTTTCATCCCAAGGAACTCTTTTAAAATCCATTCCCTTATCCCATGGTAAAAATTCATGATAGCTCCAATCGATTTTCTTTGCTCGCTCTTTATGTTGTTCATAAAGTTCTTTTAAACGTGATTCTAATCGAAAATCTAAATCGTTTGTTAGCATAGCATTCTCCCTTTCTCACTATTCAGCAAAATAAAAACTTGTCACTCTTTTAACGTAAATGGGAATTCGCAATAAGATGACGATCGATAACGAGAATTATGCTATGTGAATCGTTGTAAGTTTTTGTTCTGTGCAAACCGCATAAAAGTATAATTATACGCAGTAATGTTTCCTACACCAATTCCCCTCTTTATTATTTAATCAGGACTGAAAGAAAGTTCTTGGTAAGTCATTAACTTCATAGGCAACATGTATTCCGGACTCGATTGCACCTTGGATCCAACCGTGGGTAGATGAGGCATGTTCGCCAGCAAAATGAACTCTTCCTTCGGGAGAGGAAATATAGGGAGATAGTTCTGTCGCCTGTTCTGGTTTAAACATCGTGAAAGCTCCACCAGAGTACGGATACCGGACCCAGCTGTGGCTCGTTCCTGTTTCAAACTCACGATATACCTCTTTACCATGGATGATGGCCAAGTTTTTTAATGAATATTCCAAACGATTTTCATCGCTCAAACTATCCCACGGTATAGTATCATCCTCCCATGTATAACTAGCCAAAATAACCCCCGCTTCTGTTGTACCAAGGCCATGACTCGGATATTGAGTATACGTAATAGGAAGATCAGAAACAGTTTTCCCGCCATACATGCCTTCCTTTTCCCAGAACCTGCTTTTAAACTGAATGCCGGTCTTCGTAGAGCCCACATAATGAAGTTCCCGAATCGCCTTCCATTTGTTGTGAGAAAAAGAATCACGTGGTTCAACCTCTACAAATTGTAAGATTGAAAAAGGAATGGTCACAATTGCAAGATCACCGGTGATTTGAAATGGCTCCAAGATTCTTGTATGGACAGAATGAATGGTTACTTGATTGTTGTGCTGCACAATTTTCCTCACCTTTTGTCCGAACATGATATTATCTTTCAATTGAGGAACAAATGCTTTAGGAAGTTGGTCGTTACCGCCTGTGATCTCATAAAAGACAATATTAGGGGTAAACAAGATCATCAGTTCGCGTAACGCTTCTAGGAAAGAAAGTTCCGGAAATCCTTCCAGTGAAAGAAGTACTTTGATCATCTCGATAGCAGCCGGAGATAACGTGGTTCCAAACGGGTTATATCTCAAATAAGCGTCCATCGAGTATTTATCCAATTCTTTTACGACTAAAGGCCAATTCTTTCGCGGATTTTGGTTAATAAAATCTGTCACGGGCTTAATTGCTAATTGAAGCAGCTCCGTAGCAGTTCTCCCCCTTTCATGCGGTGCTACCGGAAAGCCCAAAATGTCAGGGTTTCTTTCATACATCTTCAAACGAGTTTTGATTCCTCTAACATAGATAATGTCGTTAGGAGTGCTGTTGATAAACTTATTAATCGGAAGACGGAATTTTCTTATATATTCCAAAGTCAAAAAATGAGTATGAGGAATACGCATCGCACCCGCTTCAAGATACTGATCATCTCTAAAATCGGATCGCAACGTATAGATCCGTCCTCCCACCCTTTCAGAAGCTTCAAGAATCGTCACATTGTGTCCAGCTTGTTTAAGCAAAGAGGCTGCGACCAGTCCTGCCATCCCTGCGCCAACAACGATGATCTTCTTGGAAATTTTTGTTTTTTGAAGTCCATTTCTGATGATAGCAATCATCTGATCGGATGATAACTTAGGATATATGTAACTTGACATACTTCCCCCCCTTTACAATGCTCGTCAAACCGTAAACTGACAAAAAGATGCCTTACTGTCATCTTATTCAGCCAGAAAGTACAGTTATGCAAAAAATCTCCGAAACTCGGACATACTGATACTACTAATCTAAAAAAAGGGGGTGACAAATTCGTGCAAGTGGAAGCATGATCAACCTGATATGACTTTGTTAAAGGTGATGGGATAGTACTTACGGCACAATCGGAGCTTTCGTGCTCCTGTGGAAATGATGGAAGAACGAGGTTGGTCAATCGAGTATACATCCATTATGAGTTGGGTTCATCCATACGGACCCCAATTGAATAAGAGAATCCATCGTCATCTCCAGCAAGCGAATGACTTGTGAACCTATATCACGGTAAAAGGGAAATGAAAGCACTTGTATCGTGTGCAGCGGGTTCCCAAGAAAACTCCGTTGATTTTCACCCAAGCAAAACAAGAGACCAAAAAGCTGCAAGGCGCTTCTTAAAGACTGCTTTGCGGTCTTCTCATGTCTCTACACCTCGTGTCATTACAGTCGATAAAAGCCCAGCTTACCCTGTACCAATAGAAGAGTTGAAAAAAGAAAAAAGATGCCAGCAGGCATCCAAATAAGGCAAATGAAATATCTCGATAACATAGTGAAACAAAATCATCCATTTTTTATTGTTCGTTCTATGCCAGGATTGGGATCCTTTCGTACAGCAAAGCCCATATTTTTTGTTAAAACAAGGAAAGTTGCTTTACTGGACAAGTCTGTCCAAAATTCAGTGAAATCCATCAATTATTTTGGAATTACTGCGTAAACCTCGATTCCGTTAAAAATCTTTATGAATGCCGTATTGGCATTAGAACCAAAAGATAAGAACTAAAACTATATTTTGAGTAGAAGAAATATTTCAAAAACAACAGCGATATTTGATTATTTTACTCCTTCTCTTGCTATTCAGTTGTCTTGTTCTATTAGTTTTAATTCTTGGAAAATTAGTATTTGTTCAATTCTCATTCCTGTATCACTTCATATCCGTGATCTGCAGGCTTTTCCTCCAAAATCGAAACACTGTTTTAAGAAATTAGTAAGACGAAATCATAAAAAACTTGCTTTTGTTTGTTATCAATGTCCTCCAAGGTACGCCATCTTTACTTGTTCACTAGCGTTTAACTCTTCTGCTGAACCGGACAAAACAACACGGCCAGATTCAATGACATACGCCCGATCCGCCACAGAAAGTGCCATATTCGCGTTTTGTTCAACTAGCAATATGGTAGTTCCAAATGAATTAATCTCTTCAATGATCCGAAAGATCGTTTTGACCAGCAAAGGAGCTAGTCCCATAGATGGCTCGTCTAACAGAAGGAGACGCGGACGTGCCATTAATGCGCGGCCCATGGCCAGCATTTGTTGCTCTCCTCCCGACAAGGTTCCGGCAAGTTGCTTTCTACGTTCGTGGAGTCGTGGGAATAGTTGATACACTTTCTCGAAATCCTGTCGAATCCCATCTTTATCCTTCCTTAAAAAAGCACCCAATTCTAAGTTTTCTTCTACGGTCATATTGGCGAAAATACGACGACCTTCTGGAACATGAGAAATTCCTTGTTTTACAATCATCTGTGCTGCTTTGCCTGCAATAGATTGCCCCTCATATAAAATGTCTCCATGTTTCGGCTTTAACAATCCGGAAATCGTCTTTAGCAGCGTACTCTTGCCAGCGCCATTTGCTCCAATTAATGTGACGATTTCTCCTTCTTGTACTTCAAGTGAAACACCTTTTAACGCTTGAATATTTCCGTAAAATACATCGATACTTTCTACCTTTAGCATTACGAAACCTCCTCTCCCAGATATGCTTCAATCACTTTAGGATTATTTCTGATCTCTTCAGGTGTCCCATGTGCGATGAGCTGTCCGTGATCAAGCACGTAAATTCGTTCACATACTCCCATAACAAGAGACATATCATGCTCAATAAGCAAAATCGTTAATTGGAACTTTTCTCTTATAAAAGCGATCAAATTCATCAGTTCTCGGGTTTCCTGCGGATTCATTCCGGCTGCCGGCTCATCGAGCAACAACAATTTTGGATGTGCCGCAAGAGCTCTTGCAATTTCTAAACGACGTTGTTGTCCGTATGGTAAATTTTTTGCTTTTTCATACATAAAACTCTCAAGATTGAAAATTTTCAAAAACTCAATAGCCTTTTCTTCTATTTCTTTCTCGCCAGAAAAATGAGAAGGCAAGCGAAAAATGGAGCTAAAAATGGAATGACGAGCAAGAGAATGGTAGGCAACCTTTACATTATCAAGTACGGAAAGTTCACCGAACAGTCGAATGTTCTGAAACGTACGACTAATCCCTTTTCGTGTAATTTTGTAAGGTGCCAGACCGTTTAACTTTTCATTATCAAGTACAATACTTCCTTCTGTCGGTTCATATACACCTGTCAGCAGGTTGAAAAATGTCGTTTTACCTGCACCGTTCGGTCCAATCAGCCCAACCAATTCTCCCGCATTTAATTCAACATTTATACCAGACAATGCTTTCAAGCCGCCAAAATGAATTCCAACATTATTGGCTTTAAGCAACGGTTTGTTTGTTTTCACCCTGTTTTCCCCCTTCAACCGCTTTGCCTAACCTGAAGAATGAAGTCAATTCTCGGGTACCTAACAACCCTTTTGGACGATAGATCATGACCAATATAAGTACTAAACTATATATGATCATCCGAGTCTCTGGATAATCCTGAAGGAACGTAGAAACAATTGTCAACAAAATAGCAGCTATCACCGCTCCAGACATGCTTCCTAATCCCCCAAGCACGACGAAAATCAAAATATCAAATGACTTCAAAAAACCAAAATTCGTCGGCTGAATAATATAAAAGTTATGGGCGTAAAGACCTCCGGCAATACCAGCAAAAAAAGAACCTATCACAAACGCGGCGACTTTATAGTACGTTGTATTAATCCCCATTGAATCCGCAGCAATTTCATCCTCTCGAATAGAAATGCAAGCACGGCCATGAGTGGAGTTTGTAAAGTTTGCAATGACAATAATGGTAATAAGCAGGCAGGCAAATACCCACGGCCAACTTGTTAGATGGGTTACTGTCATACCGCTGGCGCCGCCAACATAATCAACGTTTAGTAAGATGATTCGTACGATTTCTCCGAAACCAAGCGTAGCGATCGCCAGATAATCCCCCTTTAGCCGAAGGCTAGGAATGCCAATTAGAAGCCCCGCTGCCGCTGCTACAATACCGCCGACCAGTAAAGAAAGTGCAAACGGCATTTGCAGTTTCATTGTCATAATAGCAGAGGCATAGGCGCCCACTGCAAGAAACCCTGCATGCCCAATTGAAAACTGGCCTGTAATACCAATGATGAGATGAAGACTGACTGCCAATATGATATTAATAGCCATAAAAAACAGTGTATTAATATAAAAAGTATTTAACATTCCTCCTGATATTAATAACTGAACCACGATAAAAAACACAAGTGCTAACACAAAAGAAATCCAAAATCCATTGATCCGTTTTAAAGTAGTCATCAACTTCTA
Organism: Thermaerobacillus caldiproteolyticus; assembly: GCF_013761245.1. GTDB lineage: Bacteria > Bacillota > Bacilli > Bacillales > Anoxybacillaceae > Thermaerobacillus > Thermaerobacillus caldiproteolyticus. The sequence continues at coordinate 207,300 of NZ_JACDUT010000007.1, forward strand.
TCCTCCTTATACTTTTTCTCTTACATTTTTGCCAAATAGGCCTGATGGTCGGAAAATAAGAATAAGTATAAGAACGATAAAAGCCACTCCGTCACGCCAGAGAGAATAACCAAGTCCGCTTACTAGTGCTTCAATCACACCAAGGGCAAGACCGCCGACCATAGCACCCGGAATAATACCGATACCTCCTAATACTGCCGCTACGAAGGCTTTTAAACCTGGAATAATGCCCATAAGTGGCTCAATTTTAATATAGTAAATACCGAAGATGACACCCGCAGCGCCTGCCAGCGCGGATCCTATTGCAAAGGTTGCGGATATTGTATTATCTACGTTAATCCCCATTAGTCGCGCTGCTTCTGAATCATAAGAAACAGCACGCATGGCTTTTCCTATTTTCGTTTTATGAACGATTAACTGAAGTAAAATCATCAATACAATGGAAGTACAAAGAATCAATAATGACTGACTGCTAATGGTCACGCCAAATACTTCAATGCTTTTATCAGGGAGCAGTGTACTTGGATATGCTTCTGGCTGAGCACCTCGTACATATATCGTCCCGTATTCAATAAAAAGCGAAACCCCGATTGCAGTGATTAAAGCTGCAATTCTTGTGGCGTTTCTTAAAGGCTTATAAGCAATTCTTTCAATAATTACGCCCAATAAGGCACATACAACCATAGCCAATAGAAGCGCTGGGAAGAACCCTAGATTTAAACTTGTAATCGCATAAAATCCGACAAACGCACCAACCATAAACACATCGCCATGAGCAAAATTAATCAGCCTAACAATTCCGTACACCATCGTATATCCGAGAGCGATCAGCGCATATATGCTGCCAAGAGATATCCCGTTAACTAGCTGTTGAATGAGTTCCATATTTGCACTCTCCTTAGGAAGTACTGTTTTCATTTCGAAGGATTAAAGCTATTAAGCTATTAAAACCCCGAATAGGGGGACATGCCCCCTATTCGACTCATACCATTAGATGGTATTATGGATTCACTTTTGTTTTAAACTGTTGCTCACCATCTTTATATTCAAGAATTGTTGCAGATTTAACTGGATCATGATTCTTATCAAGAGTCAATGTTCCTGATACGAGGGAGAGGTCCTTCGTTTTAGCAAGAGCCTCCTTGATTTTTACCGGATCTGCACTTCCTGCGCGTTTGATTGCATCAGCAAGGAAATACGCCGTATCATATCCAAGTGCGTTAAACGCATCTGGAGATTTGTTGTATTTTGCCTTGAACGCTTTTACGAACTCCTGAATTTTAGGATCTGGATCATTAGAAGAATAGTGATTTGTGATAAATGTATTGTTTAGAGCTTCTTTTCCAGCAATTTCAACAAGCTTTGGAGAATCCCAGCCGTCACCGCCCATGAAAGGAACTTTAAGCCCAAGTTCACGTGCTTGTTTCACAATAAGACCTACTTCTTCATAATAACCAGGCAAGAATACAAATTCTGGATTAGCAGATTTAATACGTGTAAGAGTAGCACGGAAATCGGTGTCTTTTGCCACATAGGCTTCTTCCGCTACAATCTTTCCGCCGTCTTTCTCAAATGATTTTTTAAAAGAAGCAGCAAGCCCTTTTGAATAATCACTAGAACTATCAATGAGTATAGCTGCATTTTTTACCTTCAAATCATTGATCGCAAATTTAGCTGCTACCGTACCTTGGAAAGGATCGATGAAGCAAGTTCGGAATACGAAGTCATTTACTTTGCCGCCTTTATTTGTAATAGTAGGATTCGTTCCTGTAGGTGTAATTAACGGAATTTTGTTATCCTGCGCCACTTGGACTTGAGCAAGCGTATTTGTGCTTGTTGCTGACCCAATAATTGCTTTAACTTGATCCTGACTAATCAGTTTAATTGCACCATTAGTAGCTTCTGCTGCATCAGATTTATTGTCTACTTTGACTAGTTTCAACTCTTTTCCATTAATGCCTTCTTTATTAATTTCCTCGAGCGCAAGTTCCAAACCTTCAGCAATAGACTGTCCAAATGAAGCTACTCCACCAGACAGTTCGAGATCAGCACCGATTTTAATGATATCGTCTCCTCCGCCATTATTGCCTGACGAACTGGTTCCATTATTTTGGGATCCACCATTACACCCTACCATCAGGCTGCTAGTTATCATAAGTGACAAAAAAACACTAACTAATTTTTTCTTCCTCATAATTTACCCCCATAATAAAAAATTTGGTAAAATCCTTGATTGGCTACAGCTATCTTTTACACTTATCGAAATCCCCCCTATACATTTTTATGAATAATAAAATTGTTCTTAATTAATATAATTTTACAAAAATTATACTTTTTCGTCTAGGTGTATAAGTAAAATAAATGTCATTTGTACTTAATTTAAAATTACTAATCATTTCGAACACATATGTCTTTTTTACCTAAAAAGCAATAACTCATTTACATATTACATATATATCTTCTATTTTCCCCTCTTACGTCTTTTGCCCATTATCGTTCTTTATCAACTATTATCTTTTAGTTACTTAAAAAATTAATTTATTTTTAAGGAATAATTTGTAAATAGAAAATAATAAAAAACTGCTCATTTTTGAACAGTTTTTTCATCTTCAGCGATTAACCCTTTGCAGCACCTTTATGGCTGTATCTTTTCCGACTTCAGTTAATGTATCATTTGAAACATGATAGTCACTCTTTTATCAACTGACTTTTTGATCGTTTTTGCCTAAAGAAAAACCGCCTCTTAGTCATTAGGAGGCGGTTTCATGCAATCCATTATTGCATAGAGACAAAAATAGTTTTAAAAAAGACATTGTAACCATCTTGATTTTTCAAGTTTTTTCTTTTAAAAACAGATTATTTGCTTGAAATCAAAAAATGCATAAATATTTTAATATTGTAATTCTGTTCTAACATCAGCAATCCGTTCAATCTACACATTTACGGTATAAACATTATTTATTCGATAATTTCGTAATATTATATTTAAAATAAGACAACATTAAGTAAAGCAGTGGACGCTATTTTATTCAAATCACTATTTTAGATTTACATTTTTTTCTTTTCTTAAGTGGCTTGACTTCTATGTACAAAAGTGAGAAACAACCTGATTCAGTCGGTTGCCTCTCCATCCCGTGCGTATTGGCATTTGTCATCTTAAAGCAGGTGTCCAGATGAAACCTTCGTCTTCATTCGCAGTGTTAAAAATGAGAGTCTTCCCTTAAAAATTTTGTGAGTTCTCCGCCGCATCGTACGTATAGTTGAAATCAAGCACAGCGAGCGGCACAGACAATATGCTGACCCGTTCATCTTCCTGCGTCATCATACGATTGATACACGCTGAAGAAAGAAGAATTGACATTATTTTTCACGTTCATGCGAATCGATTGACCGTTTTCATTGTAGTAAAACTCAGTCATTCGTCCTGTCGGCATTTGAATTGACGATAAACAGTCAAACGTTACGTATACTAACTGTCGCCGTATAAAAGATAAATTACACTTGCTTAACTTAATTGACTAACGAGGACGATAGTTAAATAACGTCAGTCACTATACATTTATCACAATCTTTTCAACATAATAAACCGACTCCTGCCAGAGAAATCTCTAGCAGGAGTCATTGGGCATAAAAATGGTTATGGCGAACTCCACCGCCTAATTCAGCTGGACTTAATGACGATATTTATAATAGGTAATTGAAACCAGCAGTTCATTAGCCAAAGAAAGTCTGAATCAATAAATATGCGTTTAAGCTGATAATCACAATAGCTACCATCCACGCAAGAACGCTCAACCATAATGGATTTACGAACTCTCCCATCTTCTTTTTATCGCTTGTAAATTGGACAAGAGGAACAACCGCAAAAGAGAGCTGTAAAGAAAGAATTACTTGGCTCAAAATAAGCAATTGAGCCGTTCCGCTTTCGCCATAAAGAGCAGTTACGATGACAGCCGGAACAATGGCAATCAATCGAGTGATAAGCCTTCTTAACCAAGCAGGAAGGCGAATGTTTAGAAACCCTTCCATCACAATCTGACCGGCCAAGGTCCCTGTTAATGTTGAGTTTTGACCAGAGGCCAACAAAGCAACTCCAAATAAAATACTTCCAAGTGTGGTCCCAAGCAGTGGAGCAAGCAAGTGATAAGCATCTCCAATCTCCGCGACATCCTTCATTCCTGCTTTATGGAATGTAGCAGCAGAAACAATAAGGATAGATGCATTAATTAATAAAGCAAAGAAGAGTGCAATAGTTGAATCCCAAGCGGCATATTTGATCGCTTGTCGTTTCCCTACACTAGTTTGTTCGTATTGCCGTGTCTGCACAATGGAAGAATGCAGATAAAGATTATGAGGCATTACGGTTGCACCTAAAATACCGATGGCGATATAGAGCATTGCTGGATTGTCAAGAATCTCTTTGCTTGGAACAAATCCCTCCAATATGCCGCCGACATCTGGTTTAGAAAGAAAAATTTCAGTCGCAAAGCAAGCACTAATAGTTAGAATTAAAATAATTACCAACGCTTCAATATAACGAAACCCTTTATTCTGCAATAACAATACAACCAGTACATCCACAGCTGTAATAATAACTCCGTATATTAATGGAATTCCAAACAACAAATTCAACGCGATTGCCGAACCGATCACTTCCGCCAGATCACAAGCCGCGATGGCTAACTCGCATAAAACCCATAAAGCTATTGCTACAGGCTTGCTGTAATGATCGCGACAAGCTTGTGCCAAATCTCTTCCCGTTACAATTCCCAACTTGCTAGCTAAGGCTTGAAGCAATATTGCCATTAAATTTGAAAGCAAAATCACGAAAAGTAACGTATACCCGAACTGGGAACCTCCTGCAATATCAGTCGCCCAGTTTCCCGGATCCATATACCCCACGGCAACTAAGTATCCTGGTCCAGCAAACGCTAGAAACTTTTTCATCCAAGACCCCGTCTTTGGTATACGCAAACTTCTATATACTTCGGGTAAAGTGGGTTGTGTCCGTTTCTTTCTCCAACCTTTCTCAACAGCTAACGGCGGTTTTTTTATATTTTCACTCACGATGATCACCTCATCATTGGTTTACACTAAATATTTTGTGTCAAGGAAACTTTTAGAATAAAAAAATTTGCTCCTACACTTAGAAACTAGATATATGTAAGAGCAATGAAAATGTTACCTAAATGAATTGTACATCAGAAAATATTTTAGTCAAGGGAAACTTTTATCGTTTATTAGTTTGAGCTCTCCAAAAATATTGAACAAGGTACCATACTTGCTCTATATTGGTCATATTTTTCGTTAAACCTTCATTTCCCCGTGATGGATTTGAGAGGTTTCAATTTGAATGGTTGTATGCAGAATCTTAAATTTTTCTTCAACAATGTGAATGGCATCTTGTAAAACCTTTTGGCTGTCTTGATGATCTTCAATCAAAATATGGCAACTTAATGAGTCCAACCCTGATGTAATCGTCCAAATATGGAGATCGTGAACGTTAATAACTCCTTCAATACTTTCTAAGGCTTTTTTCACTTCATTTTGATCAATGGTAATGGGCGTCCCTTCCATCAAAATATGAACTGTATGTTTAATAACTCCCCAAGCTCCTTTCAAGATTAATAAGGCAACCAGAACAGAAATAATAGGGTCAGCTACATACCAACCAAAGATCCACATGACAAGCCCAGCGATGATAGCACCTACGGAACCCAAGGCGTCACCGATCACATGAAGATAGGCGCTGCGAAGATTGACATTATTTTTCACATCCCCTTTTCTCATTAACGCCCAAGCACTTAAAAGATTGGCAAAAAGACCAATGGACGCAATTAGCATCATAGAGCCGCTAGCTACGGTTGGTGGGTTGTAAAAACGCTCAATGGCTTCCCATACGATAAACCCAGCGATAACAAACAAGGTAACTCCATTAAACAAAGCGGCTAAGATTTCAAAACGATAAAAGCCATACGTTTTATTGGGGGAAGCTGGTTTGGTGGCAAACCAAATAGCAACTAAACTAAGAACAAGTGAACTGGCATCACTAAGCATATGACCAGAGTCAGAAAGAAGGGCTAAGCTATTTGTGATTAAACCTCCGAAAAACTCTAACAACATAATTCCAGCGGTAATGAGAAGGGCAATCGTAAGCCCTTTTTTATTACCTTCTCTGCCGTGATCGTGATGGTGTCCGTGGAGATGGTGATGACCATGGTGGTCGTGAGAATGATGGTGGTGATGATGATGCATGATAAAACGCCTCCTTAATGATGTTCAGCATGGTCAATGGCTTGTTTTAATAATGAAATAACGTGTTCGTCATCGCAGGAGTAAAACAGTGTTTTTCCTTCGCGGCGATACTTAACCAGTCTCAGATTTCGCAATATACTAAGTTGGTGGGAAACGGCTGATTGAGACATTTCCAACACTTCTGCAATGTGATTTACATTGCACTCTTCTTGCGATAACAAATAAAGAATTTTGATTCGTGTTGGATCGGCTAATACCTTAAATATTCGCGATACATTTTCAATGGTTTCAGATTTTAAGAAAGAATGGTCTTCCATCTTCATGATGATGTCCCTCACTTTATTTATTATATATGAGCATATGTTCATATGTATGTATAATATTTTACATTCATTTTTTTGTCAAGTTTAGGAAATTTTTTAATGAAAATGGGTGATTTAGCTCTTAATGAATGGGAGGGGATGATGATATGGTAGACAATCATAATCATTTTCACGTACCAGATACAAAAAAGGGATTAATGATCGCTCTTCTTATTACTTCGGGGATAACGGTTTTGGAGTTCTTCGGTGACTGTTTACGAATAGCCTAGCATTACTATCAGACGCAGGGCATATGTTAAGCGATATTGGCTCTCTAGCTTTGAGTTTAGTCGCTATGTGGTTCACCGCAAGACCACCTTCTCCACGAAAAACATACGGTTTTTACCGATTTGAAATACTAGCAGCTCTGTTGAATGGACTTCTCTTATTCGTCATTGCAGGATTTATTTCTTACGAAGCTTATAAACGTTTTTTTGAACCTTCAACAGTCGCAAGTGGTACAATGATGCTCATTGCTACCATTGGGTTGTTGGAAAAATCACCAGCGCATTTATTTTGACAAAAAAGTGATACCAAAGAAAATGTAAATGTACGAAGCGCCTATTTGCATATTATTTCTGATGCATTAGGTGTAGTTGGGGCAATCGTAGCAGGGATTGTAATGTACTTCGTTGGATTTAACACAAAAATAACAATATAAATCGCATCCCAATCCGCAACAAAAAAGGGCATTATCGTAATGATATGCCCTTTTACTTATTCCAAATGACTAAAACAATATTCTCGGTGCTTTCTTGATCACAACCATCCAATAAATAATCTGTTCTCTCTTGGGTTTTCTCTATTTTGATTGATTTACAAGTTGAAGTATTTATACTTCCACTTCCAAACTTATCTCTTGTGGTATCTGTTATTAAAGTAATACTTTCTCCATCATATTCAAGGTCTTGTATTATTGGATCACCTTCAACTGTATAAGCAACTATTCTAATCTTATCCTCTTTACCTCGATTAACATTTTCTACAAATTGCATAAACTTACCAAGATTGGTTATATCCCCGTGTTTATTAACAATATCGTCTTTTGATGGTTCGTATTCCCCACAACTAGATAATAGGAGCATAATTAACATAAAACAGATTATTTTTTTCATTCCATTGTTTCCCCTTATTTGTATTTAAATAAATTATATCATTTAAAGTGAATTCCTTGTCTTAAATTCCCAATTTTTGTTCCAATAAAAATAAAGAGACCAATACATATGCGAATTGGTCTGCTAATAGCTATGTTGTGTTTTCTCTCCTGCAAGTGCCCCCGTTAAACTTAACTTGTACCTTTTTAGTAAAGTCTTTTATAGAAAAAACAAGTAAAATGAAACCAATACAAAACCGATTATAGCCATGATAACGCAATATATTTTTGTAGATGTGCGTAAAGCTGTTCCAAAAATTTCTTTTCCCGTCACGGAAAGCATTACCCCCATCGCCAATGCGATAATCATTGCTACTAACCAAGGAATCCCCATTCCATAATTGCTTCCTATGAAAGCTCCAACTCCTACGGGAGCGGAGGCTATGGTTGCCCCAAGTATGATGCTGAGAATTCCAAACCCAGCCATCAGCAAGGGAGTAAAAACAGCAATACCTTCTGGAATATTGTGAAGCATGATCGCAGTCATCATTGGTTTAGTCAATGAATCGTGAGTATTTGCTCCAAGTGCGATGCCTGTTGGAAAATTGTGTAGGGCAATACTGAATGTTAAAAATAGACCAGAATGTACGAATAAGTCTTTTTTAGCGTCATTTGTAATAATGATCACATGATGAGAAACCTTTTCTAGATGCTTGTATATAAAATAACCAAAAATCAATCCGGCAATGGGGACAAACCAGCCTCCAATTTCTATGCTTTCAGGCAAAATTTCCATTGTGACCAGTCCAAATATCATTCCACTACATATGGAAAAAATGGTCGGCATTCCTTTTTGCAAACCTTTAAACAGCCAAGCAATCACTCCACCAGATAACATTCCAATAGCAGAAGCAGAAAAACCTAAAAGCCAAAGTGAGTTCATCCATCATCCCCCCTTGTACTAAGTTGTCTTTACTTTTATATCTGCCAAACTTATAAAATATGCCCTTTAAAAACAAAAAATCCTCCATTGTTGGAGGATTTTTTGTTTTTATGAGATTTTGACTACGAAAGAAATGGTAATGACCTTTCCTTCGTGTTGAAACTGACTTCTATTTTTTAAACTCTTTTTTCCGCTAATCAATTATTAAAAGTTAACATAATTAAGCGGATTTACTGCATTTGATTTTGCTGGGTTCCACGGACCGCGGTGCAGCTCGAAATGAAGGTGTGCACCTTCAGACTGCCCCGTATTGCCCATGTATCCAATGATTTGTCCTTTTTTAACAGTCTGTCCTTCGCTCACGAGACGCGCCTCTAAGTGTGCATAGACCGTCGTGTAGACTTGTCCATTAATGAGGTGAGTAATAAACACAACGTTTCCGTAACTTGTAGAGTAGTAAGAACGGAACACGTAACCATCTGCTGCTGCAACGACTGGAACTTCTGGTGCACGCTTACCAATATCGACTCCGTAATGGAACTCACCGCCGCGTGGACCAAATCCTGATGTAATTGGGCCGTTTGCCGGTCTCATAAATACGCCGCTTGTCACTGGCGGAGTATTCGCTGAAAAGTTTGTGCCAGCTGATGAAGTTGAATGGCTGTTAGAGCTGCTATACGAAGATGAATGGCCTCCAGAGCTACTAGATAAAGCCGCTGCGCGACGTTTTGCTTCTGCCTCTTCTGCCTGCTTTTTCGCAAGCATTTGCTGAAGCTGTGCTTTCATGGCCGCTTCTTGTTTCGCTAACAATTCTTTTTCTTCAGCAAGCGCCATTTTCTTTTCATGGTTTTCTTGTTCTTCTTGTTTCAAGCTGGCCATAAGCTTATCTTTTTGCGCGATTTGACTATTGAGTGTTTGCTTTAACTGTTCAAGCTCTTTTAAATCCTTTTGAAGATTGTCAAGCTTCGTCGCTAGCTCGTTCTCTTTCTTTTCTTTAAGTGCTTTATCGGCTTTTTGTTCTTCAATAATTTGCTTGTCCGCTTCAAAAATTGTTGTTACGGCACTTACACGATCAATAAAGTCACTGAAACTTTGTGATCCTAATAACACTTCAAGGTAGCTAATAACTCCACCGCTTTGTTGTAATGAACGAACACGCTCTTTCAACAATTCATTTCGTTTTTCGATTCGCTCCTGTACTTCCGCAATTTCCCGTTTTAACGCTTCAATATCCTGTTTCGTTTGATTGACGTCTTGCGATAAACTGCGAATTTTTCCGCTCGTTTCTTCCACTGCCATATCTAACTTTTTAATTTCTTCTGCCAGTTTTGCTTGTTGCGTTTGCAGACGTTCAATCTCTTGATCTGCTTTGTTCATTTGATTTTGCACGGAAGACTGTTTTGATTGAATGTGATTAATTTCATTCCGCTTTTCTTGAATGTCTTGATTGCTTACAGCACCTGCCCAGTGAGGCGAAAAGCTTGTCGCACCAACCACAGTTGCGACCGCTAATGTCATCATTCTCCTCTTCACGGCCTCGTTTCCCCTTTCTTATTTTTCATCTATTACACTTTCAAAAATTTACGAACGGACATCATACTTCCCCATACACCGATGCATGCACCGAGCAATAATAAGACTGCGCTAATTTGCCACATAAACGGATTGAACGGCAGCAATTGCATAAATGGAACGGCTAATCTCGGCTTTACAAATTCATAAATGTTATAGTATACAAACGAGAGAGAGACAACCGGAACGACAGCACCAATGACACCAAGCCATAATCCTTCCAGAAAAAACGGCCAACGAATAAATCCGTTTGTCGCTCCTACTAATCTCATAATCTCGATTTCGCGACGACGCGCAAAAATGGTGATTTTAATAGTATTAGAAATGAGAAACATCGCAGTAAACAACAAACCAATAATTAAACCTAACCCAATATTTCTTGCAATTTTTAACGTTTTAAAGAGTTTTTCGACTTCACCTTGTCCATATTTGACCTTATGCGCAAACTTAAATGTTTCGATCTGTTTAGCTACTTTCATCGTATCCGTCGGCTTTACCGTTTTGACGACATAGACATCGCTGAGTGGATTATCTTGCTCAAACAATCGGAACGATGAACCTTCTTCACCAAAACTTTTAATTAAATTTTTCAATTCGTTTTCTTTGGATGAATATTGAATTTCTTTTACTTCAGGAATCGCGTCAATTTTTGCCCGCAATGCTTGTTTATCTTTTTCTGTCGCTGTTAAATCAATATAGACTCGAATTTCGACATCGTCCTCAATGTTTTTGGCAAAATGGTTCATATTGAACATGATCACAAGGAACACGCCGACGAGTAACAGCGTTACAGTCACTGCACTAATCGAAGCAAATGTCATCCAGCCATTTCTACCAAGGCTTTTTACACTTTCCCGCATATGACGTTTGAGGGTGTTAATCGTCATAGCCGTATTCCCCCCTCGCCTCATCGCGGACAATTTTCCCATTTTCAATCGCAATCACACGGCGCTTAATCGTATTGACGATCTCGCGGTTATGTGTTGCCATGACAATTGTTGTACCACGATCATTAATTTGTTCAAACAGCTCCATAATTCCCCACGATGTTTCTGGGTCTAAGTTCCCAGTCGGTTCGTCTGCAATCACAATTTTCGGCGAATTGACAATTGAGCGAGCGATGGAAACGCGCTGCTGTTCTCCACCCGATAGCTCATTCGGATACGAACGCACCTTATGCTTCAAACCAACTAAGTCTAATACTTCCATTACTTTCTTTTTAATCGTCTTTGGAGATTCTTCAATTACTTCCAAAGCGAACGCTACATTTTCATATACCGTTAGCTTAGGAAGTAATTTAAAATCTTGGAAAACAACACCGATATGTCGGCGCAATAATGGTACTTTGCTATCTTTTAATTTCGCAAGGTTTACACCGTTAATCATAATTGATCCGCTCGTCGGCTTTTCTTCGCGGTACATCATTTTAACAAATGTTGATTTTCCCGCGCCACTAGGACCAACGACATATACAAATTCCCCTTGCTTAATGCGAACACTCACGCCATTCAGCGCAACGACGCCATTGGAATATGTCTTATATACATCTTGCATTTCAATCATATATATCACCTAATTTTGCTTTTTCATCTTTGCTGACATCATTCGAGCTATGTCGTGCAATTTATACAAAATTCCACAACAGTCATTATAACATTATTTGCGCCCATTTATTTTTACATTTATATTTCAAAATCATTACACGAACCGAAAAGCAGATAGCCAACATAGGCAAATATTCCTATTGAACACGCGAAAGAGGGCCGTTAAGAACGATCTTCACCCGCAGAAGTGATTGTGATCCTCAAGAGGAATGGCATCGAGCATCCTTTTCAAATCATGCTTTAAGCAAGTATTGCATGGATGCTTAAACTGGCTGCGAGCCGAAATACACAACGGCGCGAATTTACTTGCAAACGTGCTTGTCGCTTTGGATCGAGCTGATTTGGCGCAAGACAGCTAGCTGCCGAGCTATACTGTTCTCTTTTAACATTTATAACTTTCTTATAACAAAGTATCTGGTATCCATAGCGGACACCAGATACTTTGTTGCGCTTTTATTTTTTCGACGCTAACCACTCGGCCACTTTATCTACGTTTTCTCCTTGAATGAGGCCACCAGGCATGCCACCGCGACCTTTTTCAATAATTTGTTTAATTTCGTCTTTCGAATATTTGCTTCCGACTTTTTGCAAACTTGGTCCTATTTTTCCCTCTAAATCTTGACCGTGACAGCTTGCACAATTTTGCTGGAAGATCTGTTCTGCTGTTGAAGCCGTCGAACCACCGCTATCTTTATTATTGTTATCAGCAGCCTCGTCTCCCCCGCCACAGGCAGCTAATAGAAGTGCTGTACCGATGAATAGACCAAACAGTTTCTTTTTCATGAACGAACTCCCCCCAGTAAAAAATTGCATATATCGTTATTATAACCGATGTTTCGACGATTTACGCGCGCTTAAATCCTTCACCGAGCACTTCTGCGGCATCCATTACCACGACAAACGCTGATGGATCAATGCTTTTCACTAATTGTTTCAATTTCGTGAACTCTGTTTGTTCAACGACGCACATCAGTACTGGACGCTCATGCTCCGTATAACCGCCGTAGCCAGATAGCTTTGTTACCCCGCGGTCAATTTTGTGTAAAATTGCTTCCCGTACTTCCTTTTCCTTATTTGTAATAATCATGGCCATTTTTGAATAGCCGAAGCCAACTTGTACTAAGTCAATCGTTTTGCTTGTAACAAAAAGACCGATGAGCGCATATAACGCTTGTTCAATATCGAATACAAGCGCTGCCGTTAACACGATTAAGCCGTCAATGAGAATGACGCACTTCCCTAGTGACAATCCCGTGTACTTATGAATAATTTGCGCAGCTAAATCTGTTCCACCGGTCGAGGCCTTGCCGCGAAACACGATTCCTAAACCAATGCCAACCCCAATCCCCCCAAAAAGGGAACCAAGAAGTGGATCATGGGTGGCTGGGTCAAAATCTTTTGTCAAGTAAACAATGAATGGCAAAAACAGCGTACCCACTAACGTTTTTAAGCCAAATTGTTTACCGAGCAATACGACACCGGCGATAAAAAGCGGAATGTTTAACGCCCATTGCACATATGCTGGCTGCCATCCAAGCGTCGCGTGCAAAATGGTGCTAATGCCGCTCACTCCACCGGAAGCGACACGGTTCGGCAATAAAAAGACATTAAATGCTACGGCAACGATCGCTGAACCGATCAGTATGTATACATATTCCATGATCATTTCTATTTTTGGATGTAATCCTTGGTTTCTTTTTCTCATTCTCGAACCCCCCATGAGAGTATAGCACGCGCGTTTGAGCAAGTAAATGACAGCCAAATAACGTAGTAAAGCGTTAAAGATAGTTTATACATAAAAAAGCATCTAATATCCAAAAACGATATTAGATGCTCGATTACTTTACTTAGTTTATTTCAATTTTGAACGTAAGTAAGCATCGATAAAGACGTCAATTTCGCCGTCCATCACCGCTTGCACGTTCCCAACTTCAACGTTTGTACGATGATCTTTCACAAGTGAATACGGATGGAACACGTACGAACGAATTTGGTTTCCCCAACCAATTTCTTTTTGCTCTCCACGAATTTCCGCGAGCTCGGCTTGTTGTTCTTCCAATTTCTTTTGATAAAGTTTCGCTTTTAACATGTTCATTGCTTTTTCACGGTTTTTAATTTGTGAACGCTCTGATTGACATGTCACCACAATACCAGTCGGGATATGGGTAATACGAACCGCTGAGTCCGTCGTGTTGACGTGCTGTCCGCCAGCACCGCTTGAACGGTATGTGTCGACTTTAATTTCGTCCGGGCGAATCTCAATTTCAATGTCATCGTTAAACTCCGGCATCACTTCGCAAGAAACGAACGACGTATGGCGACGGCCGGAAGCATCGAACGGCGAAATACGCACTAAACGATGAACGCCCTTTTCCGCCTTTAGGTAGCCATATGCATTGTGACCTTTAATTAAAAGGGTAACGCTTTTAATCCCCGCTTCTTCCCCCGGCAAATAGTCGAGCGTTTCGACTTTGAACCCTTTTTTCTCTGCCCATCTCGTATACATACGAAGAAGCATTGAGCCCCAGTCTTGCGACTCCGTTCCCCCTGCACCAGGGTGAAGCTCTAAAATCGCATTGTTTTTATCATATGGCTCATTGAGAAGAAGCTGAAGCTCAAACTCGCTAAAATCTTTGGCAAGTTTTTTTGCTTCTGCCACTAACTCGCTGTGCAAGTCTTCATCTGGTTCTTCTTTCACCAATTCGTATGTGACTTCTAAATTTTCATATCGCTCTTCTAGCGACTTAAATTCCCCGACTAAGTCTTTGAGTGCATTCGCTTCAGCAATGACCGTCTGCGCTGCTTTTTGGTCATCCCAAAAGTCAGGCGCTGCCATTTGCTCTTCTAATTCGCGAATGCGCGCTTCTTTCACATCGAGGTCAAAGAGACCCCCTAATATCCGCTAATCTCTTAGCCATTTTCTCAAGGTCTTGCTTAATTTCCACTAAATCAATCATCATATCTTCACCTCTTTACTCATTTTACTTGATAAAACAAGCAAGAATCAATGGGTGCTTTTCGTAAGAAAGAGGAGGAGGCGCAAATCGCTCTCGAAGCCAAATGTTCTTTACGCGTAAAAAGTGCTTGTCCCTTCGGAGCGAGGCTAGTTTGGCACAAAAAAGTTAGTTAACATTCATACTTTTTATTGCTCAAAAACAAAGTGAGAGGTTCACCCCCTCACTTTATGACTGCTCTTACTTAGCTTTATCATGCCGTCAATCCCTTTGCCAGATGACAAAACAAGTGGCACTTTCTATTGAATGATATAATGTTATGCATTTCTTCCGCAACAGTTTTTATATTTTTTGCCGCTGCCGCAAATGCATGGATCATTGCGGCCAATATCGATAGCTTTTCTCACCGGCTTACGTTTGACTTCTCCTTCTTCTTCCTTAGGATGAACAGCTTCCCCTTTAGCCACTTCTTGGCGTTCAAGATTGCTGTGAATTTCCGCTTTCATAATATATTTCGCCACTTCTTCTTCAATGGACGCGATCATATTTTCAAACATCGCATACCCTTCCATTTGATATTCGCGAAGCGGGTCGATTTGCCCATAGGCACGCAAATGAATACCTTGACGCAGTTGTTCCATCGCGTCGATATGATCCATCCACTTCATGTCGACCGCCCGAAGAACGATGACACGCTCAAATTCGCGCATTTGCTCTGACGGAATTTGCTGTTCTTTTTCGTCGTAGCGCGCTTTTACTTTTTCCCAAATGAGCTCAATCATTTCCTCAGGCTCTTTGCCGCGCAAATCGTTGATCGTCACATCACCTTCAGGCAAAAGGTTCGCATTCGCATAGTCGATAATACCTTTTAAATCCCACTCTTCCGGCAATTCTTCACGCGGCGTATGCGCGTTAACGACACGCTCAATGACAGATTGAATCATTTTTTCTACAATGTCACGAAGATTTTCCGTATCGAGCACTTCAAAGCGTTGGCGATAAATAATCTCGCGCTGTTCGCGCAATACATCATCGTATTGTAAAAGCTGTTTGCGCGCATCGAAGTTGTTGCCTTCAACTCGTTTTTGCGCGGACTCAACTGCTCTTGTGACCATTTTGCTTTGAATCGGCTGCGAATCATCCATACCTAACCGGTCCATCATCGCCATTAAGTTTTCTGAACCGAAGCGGCGCATGAGTTCATCTTCTAATGATAAATAAAATTGCGATATGCCAGGATCCCCTTGGCGTCCAGAACGACCGCGCAACTGATTGTCAATGCGGCGGCTTTCGTGGCGTTCTGTACCAATGACAGCTAATCCGCCAAGCTCCCGCACACCTTCACCAAGTTTAATGTCGGTACCACGTCCGGCCATGTTTGTCGCAATCGTCACCGCGCCTTTTTGACCTGCTTGGGCGATAATTTCCGCTTCTTTCGCATGGTTTTTAGCGTTTAAAACGTTATGAGGAATGCCGCGCTTCGTTAACATGCGCGAAATCAGCTCTGACGTTTCAATCGCGACTGTACCGACAAGTACAGGTTGTCCTTTCGCATGCCGTTCAGCAATATCCTCGACAACGGCACGGAATTTCCCTTCCATTGTTTTAAAAATTAAATCAGGACGGTCCTCACGAATGACCGGCTTATTCGTCGGGATAACAACAACTTGCATATTGTAAATGTTACGAAACTCTTCTTCTTCCGTTTTTGCCGTCCCCGTCATTCCTGCCAGTTTTTCGTACATGCGGAAATAGTTTTGGAACGTAATAGTTGCCAGCGTCATTGATTCGTTTTGGATTTCTAATCCTTCTTTTGCCTCGATCGCTTGATGCAATCCATCGCTATAGCGGCGTCCTCTCATCAAACGACCGGTAAATGGGTCGACAATAACGACTTTTCCATCTTCCACAACGTAATCGACATCACGATGCATCGTCACATGCGCTTTTAACGCTTGGTTAATATGATGGTTCAGCGTCACGTGCTTAAGATCAAACAAGTTGTCAATGCCAAACGCACGCTCGGCTTTTGTAATCCCTTCCTCAGTTAATTGAACGCTTTTTGTTTTTTCATCGTACGTATAATCGACGTCCTTTTGTAGCGTGCGAACGAACGCATTCGCTTGAATATAAAGCTTCGTTGATTTTTGCGCCGTTCCTGAGATGATGAGCGGCGTGCGCGCCTCATCAATCAAAATCGAGTCCACTTCGTCAATAACGGCAAAATGAAGCGGACGCTGCACCATATGCTCTTTGTACAACACCATGTTGTCGCGCAAATAGTCAAAGCCGAACTCATTGTTTGTTCCATACGTAATATCGGCATTATACGCCGCTTGTTTTTCCTCGCGGGACATGCCGGTTAAGTTTAATCCGACCGTTAGCCCTAAAAATTCATATAATTTTCCCATCTCTGTAGCGTCACGGCTTGCAAGATACTCGTTCACTGTTACGACATGTACACCTTTTCCCGTTAACGCATTTAAATACACCGGCATCGTCGCCGTTAACGTTTTCCCTTCCCCTGTTTTCATCTCGGCAATATTGCCCTCATGAAGCACAATACCGCCCATAATTTGCACCTTATATGGATACATCCCAAGGACGCGCTTTGCTCCTTCGCGCACAACCGCGAACGCTTCGACTAACAAATCATCGAGCGATTCGCCTTTCTGATATCGTGCTTTAAATTCCTCCGTCTTTTGACGCAACTCGCTATCAGAAAGCTTTTCCATCTCTGGACCAAGCGCATCAACTTGGTCAGCAATTTTCTCTAAACGGCTAATTTGGCGTTTGTTTGGATCAAACACCTTTTTCAATACTCCAAGCATATATGGAACGCTCCTTATTTCATCGGTTTATCACAAAAGTAAAAACAATTATCCAATATTAATGATACCATTTACTATCCACAGTGACAACTTGGACACCCTTTTTCACAAAAACAAAACCCAGCGAATTTGATATGATCCCCTTATAGTAGACAGAAAAAAGAAAGCCAATTAATCTGTCTACTATGGAGGGGATTTTTCTATGGGGAAAATACGAAAAACCTA